>CAYHDT010000001.1:0-121444 GCA_964355655.1 uncultured Candidatus Saccharibacteria bacterium
GCTAGCTAGAGTTGGGGACGCACGCTCTCGGGCGGGGTTTCCTGGTTATGAAAAATCCCGGCGTTTGCCGGGATGACTCAAGCGTCAGGTTAGAGGAAAATGATGAGCATCATTACCACGCTCACAACGGCGGCGGAAAGACCGTGGGCCCAGACCGAGCCGAGCCTGCGATCGTCAGACTTAAATTCATAGGACTTCATCTCGTAAGTCTTCTGCCCCTCCTTGTCTTCGTCCGTCAGCGTTTGCTTCGGGATATGGAAAATACTGAAGGAGTGCCAAATGACGCTGAAGAGAGCAATCCAGGCGACGATGCCGCCGACGATAGCAAACAACTTCTTGCCGAAGAGATACCAGAAGATGAAGAACCACACCCACCAGCCGACCGGGGTCTTGATGAACTCGTTGACCTCGGTGCCGAGCGCCTTGGCAGTCGCGGCGATTGCCTTGCCCATATCCTCGCCAATGGAGGCCCATTTCTTGGCATCGTCGACCGTCACGACAGGCGCGGGCGGCTCAACTTTTTTCAACTGGTCAAGCACCTGCTTGGCCACAGTCGAGTCGATTTTGCCCAGATCGACGTTGATAGTTTGGGCATGTGCGACGCCCACGATCATGGAAACACTGAAAAGCGTCGCCATGACGACACGAAACAAAGCTTTCATTTCTAACCCTCCGAGTGAAGGCTCCCCAAAATGCCAAAGAGCCAAGTGTGAATTCCAATGTATAAAATGCACCGTCCTTATTGCTTTGTCAAGTATGATTCGCGGCATAGCTTTGTTTACTCTTCTTCGGTAAAGTCTTGTATAGAATCGAGGAGCACATGCGATACACATCCAGACAATACGCGACACGACTCTTCTTTTTTCTGGCCAATCCGCTCCGGCATGCCTATTGGTTTGTCTGCAGGCCGACGACCCGCGGAGCCAAATGCCTTATCGAATACGAAGGGAAGTTTCTCTTCGTCCGGCTCAACTACGCGCACTATGGCTGGAGTATCCCCGGCGGCGGCGTAAAGAAACAAGAAACCTTTGAGCAAGCCGCTAAACGCGAGGCGCTGGAAGAAGTTGGGCTTGTAGTTGATGAGGTGGTGTTTCTCGGCGAGTACCTGAACACGCACCAATATAAAATAGATACGGTGCAAGTTTTCCATTGCCGCGCCAAAAGCGCTTATTTTAAAGTCGACAACTTCGAAATCGCCGAAGCGGCCTGGCTTACACCGGATAAACTGCCGAGCAACCACAGCCCGAGCGTCCGGCGGATACTGCGGATGCACCGCGAAAAGACGACTCCTGCCAATGCGTAGGAGTTTTTATTTTGGACGCACTTTGTGGTCACAAATAATTTTTTGCCGTCGCAAAAAGTTTTCGCGACCCCGGCTCGCGGTTTTGCCAATGCAAAACATCGCACCACAAAGAGTACTTCCATTTTCTAAGAGGATTACCTCTAAGAAAATTAGGTCGCTGCGCCTCGCACCAAGCGCAAAACCTGCCGCAGGGCAGGTTGTTGCGTCTTTGGTGCGCCCACTTGGATTCGAACCAAGGACCTTCTCCTTAAAAGGGAGCCGCTCTACCGACTGAGCTATGGGCGCAAGTTTTTGGATTATAGCAGAAATTGACAAGTAAGAAACTCCATTATAACTTGGCTCCAGATATAGAGAATACGCGGGAGAATGTTATGCGGATATTAGTTGTTGACGACAACGGAAAACTGCTCGTAGGCATCAAGCGCGAACTTGAAGAAGCGGGTCACGAAGTCGAGATCTTCGACTATGGGATGGAACTCATCCAGCGTCTTAAGAACAACCCCGACTGTGATGCAGTCGTTACCGACAAAAATATGCCTGGAATGGACGGGTTCGAGGTCATTGAGGCCATCCGGAAAGAAAAGCGTTTTGCGGAGCTGCCTATCATTATGCACAGCAGCGAACCGGGGCTGCGTAGGTTGGTGGAAAATGCCGGGGCATTGTATGCGGAAAAAGAATTTCCGTATGAGAACCTTCTCGCTGTGCTGAAGACAGTTGAAAAGAAAGTTTAATTATCCCAAAAGCCCTGCCGTCGGCGGGGCTTTTTATTTAGAGTTTTAAAGCAAACCGCTCCAGCAGCAGCTCCAGCTCCCCTGCGCCGCGGTGGGAGTCGTGGTACAGACAGACCAGCTCACGGGAGAGTTTTATATCCTTCAGTTGGCGGGCTTTCCATGCCATTAAACCGGCGACCGCCTCCGGCTTCTCCCCCGCGCGCCAGGAGGCCATTAATGCCAGCCACAAACTTTTTTTATCTTTCTTGCCCAGCGCTTCGGCGACGCCAAAGTTATCGAACCGGTACTCCTTCTTTACCGTCTTCTCAATTTCAATCTTCGCCCCCGCTTTTTTGAGAGCGTCAGTTTCGGCCTTCAGCAACTTTTCCTCGTTAAATACAAACGTATGAGGCGACTCGGCAAACACCTCGAGCAAATCCAAAAACTCCTCTCCCCGCTCGCTGTTTAAAGCGCCATTGAGTACAAACGTCTGCGGGCCACCAAAGAGCGCCGGGGTTGACGCAAGCGACACCAAGTCCTCGGAGTTTACGGACTCCCATTTTATTTCTTCTCCCCCGATATTTTTTCCTACGGTCGCGATAATCATAGCTTTTCCATCTCTCCCCAATTTTTTCCCACCTTGCCCTCTACCACAACGGGTACGCCGCGCAATTTTTCCTCCGGCACCACACTCTCCATTATTTCTTTTATAACCGGGGCATACTCCTCCAGTTTTTCGTGCGGGATTTCAAAAACCAGTTCGTCGTGCACTTGCAGCAGCAAAATGTCCGGCAAACGTTTGTCTATCTCTATCATCGCAAGCTTTATTATATCGGCCGACGTGCCCTGCAAGGGCGCGTTGATAGCCATGCGCTCGGCCCCCGCCCGCACATACGGTATGGCCGACTTGATGCCGTCAAAGTAGCGCCGGCGCCCGAACAGCGTTTTGGTATAGCCCTTGCGCGCGGCCTCGCCCTTTATTTCGTCGAGATACTCCGCCAAGCGCGGAAATGTCTCTAAGTATTGATTATAAAACTCCTGTGCGTCTTTGCGGTTAGTGCCAAGGCTAGCCTGCAGCGCGTTGACCCCCATGCCGTACAGGAGCCCGAAGTTGATAACCTTGGCCCTGCGGCGCTGTTCATAGTCCACATTATGCGCGCTCACTCCAAACACGCGCGCGGCCACCTCGGTATGGACATCGCGGCCCTCTTTAAATATTTCTACGAGTCCCTTGTCGCCCGAGAGCACCGCCGCCAGCCGCAGCTCTATTTGGCTGTAGTCAAACGACACCAAGTTCATCCCCTCGGCCGCGACAAACGCGTGGCGTATGCGCCGGCCCAGGTCGCTTTTAATAGGGATATTCTGCAGATTCGGGTCGAGCGATGCCATGCGGCCGGTTGCCGCACCTATTTGCACATAGCGGGTGTGCACGCGGTCTTGCGCGTCTAACAGGCCGGGGAGCGCGTCGATATAGGTGCCAAGCAGCTTGCTTAACTCGCGGTACGCCAAAATATCCTCAATGATAGGGTGGGTGCCGGCGAGCTTTTGCAGCTCCGACTCGCGGGTTGAGCGCTGGCCCCCGGCGGTCTTTTTTTTAGTCTCCAGCCCAAGCTTGTCAAAGAGCACCTCGCCGAGCTGTTTGGGAGAGCTGACATTAAACTCCCCGCCCGCATGCGTATAAATGCGCTTGGATATACCTATCAACTCTTTCGTGTACTCTTTAGAAAGTTTTTTTAGAAATTCCTTGTCTACCGTTACTCCCCGCTTCTCCATGCGCCGTAGTACGGGGCCCAGCGGCAATTCAATATGCTCGTATACAAACTGGAGTTCTTTTTCTTTAATTTGTTTTTGCAGATTGCCGAGCGCCTCGTCAAAGTTCTCCGACTTGCCCATGCGCAGTACATCGTCCATCGACGGCTCGGAAATCGCGCTATCGAGCACCGACACCGCGACTTGCGCTTTATAAAACGCCTCCGGCGCGACGTTGTTTTTAAAGAGTCCCTCGCCCGCGGCGGCGGGCTCCGGCGCGCTGTCCTCCACCACTCCCAAAATATTTTTTACTCGCGGCACCAACCCCCTGAACTCAAACTCCGCGAGCATGTCGAGTGCCACGCGGGGCTTTGCCCCCTCCCGCCAAGTTTGTTTCGGTAGCTCAAACTTTACCGGCGCGTCGCGGCGGATAGTCGCGAGCAGCTTGCTGAACTCGGCCTCTTTTTTGTTGTCAGCCACCAACTGCACAAAACGTTTTTGCACCCCGGTTGCCGCCGCCACGCCCTCTACCCCCTCTTTTTTTATAGCGGCAAACACCCCTTTAATCGAGGCGTATTTTTGCAGCAGCTTCAGCGCGCTCCCCTCGCCCACACCGGGCACGCCCTTTATATTGTCGCTCGGGTCGCCCGCGATACCTTTAAGGTCGGCTATTGTCTCGGGGCCAAAGCCGTAGCGCTCTTTTACCCGGTCCTCATCATACGAAACGGTGTCAGTAAGGCCCTTCCCGAGCGTAAAGACCGTCACCCGGCTGCCTTCTATCAGCTGCAGGGCGTCTTTGTCGCCCGAGGCAATTATTACCTCCAGGTCTTTCTTTTTTTTAACCTGCTCGACGATAGTGCCTATGACATCGTCGGCTTCAAACCCCTCGCACGAGTACACGGGGATACCAAACGCTTCCAGCACGCCCGGCGTGCGCTGTATCTGCATCACCAAAGCATCGTCGGTTTTGGCGCGCGTGCCTTTGTACGCTTTGTACGCCACATCGCGAAATGTGTCTCCGGGCAGGTCGACCGCCGCCGCAATATAGTCGGGCCGCAGGTCATTGATGATTTTGACCAGCATCGAGAGCAGGCCGTACAGCGCCCCGGTGGGCATACCCTTGCTTGAGCTAAAGTCCGGCAAGGCGTGGTAAGCGCGGTGAAGTATGGCGTGCGTGTCGAGTATTACCAGCCGTTTTTTAGCGCTCATACTACCTCAATATACCGCTCTCCTCCTTCCGCGTCTTGTGAGGAAAAGTTAAGGGTCAAAGCGGCCTTCGGCAGCGCCCCTTCCACCTTTTCGGGCCACTCGACGACTACCAATACTTTAGGGTCGTTTAAAAACTGCTCGGGTTTAAGCGCGGCAAATTCTTCCGCATTATTTAAGCGATAAGCGTCTATATGTACGAGTGTCTTCCAAGGCGAAACCTTGTTGTACAAGGTTTCGCCTTGTGTAACTTCATATTTTTTCATCAGTACGTAGGTCGGGCTTTGTATTGTTTCGGAAATTCCCAGCTCGCGCGCGAGCGCCTGGGTAAAAGTTGTCTTTCCTGCCCCTAAATCGCCTTGTAGCGCTAGTATGGTTGTGTGCGATTTATCCCGAGCGGAGTCGAGGGACTGTAATACCCCTTTGGCAAACAGCGGCAACCCTGAAAGTAAGACCTTCTGTATCACGAGGTACAATATACCGCATATGGTGGTCTTTGCCGACGAAGAACAGCAAAAGCGGCTCGAGTTCCTCCGCAAGCGTGAGGAGGAGGAGCTTGCCCAAGTTTTAAGCGGCAAATACGGCGTGCAATATGTCGACCTCTCGCTGGTGGCGGTTAATGTTGACGCCTTGCGTGTTCTTACTGAAGAGGAGGCCAAAGAAGCTGAGGCGGCGGCCTTTGGCCGCGTCAACAAAAAACTCTCCGTCGCGGTGCGCGCGCCGGAGAATCCAAAAGTCAAAGCGCTGGTCAACAAGCTCCACGAGCTCGGCTATGACGTCACGCTTTATATGTGCTCGCGGGCATCGCTCGAGCGCGCATACCAGCGCTACGCCGACCTTTCCTACGCTACCGAAACAAAGGCCGGCGTGTTCGAACTTTCAAACGAGGAGCTCGAGCAACTGCTTTCCAAAGTCACTAGCCTCGAAGACGTCGGCAAGCTTATACAAGAAGCGGTCGAGCTAAAGCGCGCGTACCGCATTACCCGCGTGCTCGAAGTCATACTGGCCGGCGCGCTCGCGCTGGGAGCATCGGATGTCCACTTTGAGCCGGAGGAGAAAGCCATGCGCCTGCGCTATCGGCTCGACGGCGTACTGGTAGACGTGCTCGAGATAGACCACGAGACGTACCGCCTCTCGCTCAGCCGGCTCAAACTCCTTTCGGGACTCAAGCTCAACATCCAGGGCGAGGCGCAGGACGGGCGCTTTTCCATAAAAATAAAAGGCGACGAAATCGAGCTGCGCACCAGCATACTTCCCGGCAATTATGCCGAGACGGTGGTGTTGCGTATTCTTAACCCGAAAGCCATAGGTGTAGAACTCGAGCAGCTGGGGCTGGAAGAAAAGCTGCGCCTGAAGCTCGAAAAGGAAATAACCAAGCCTAATGGCATGATACTGACCACGGGCCCCACCGGCTCGGGCAAGACCACCACGCTGTACGCGTTTTTGCGCAAGGTAAACTCCTCCGGCACTAAAATAATCACGATTGAGGACCCTATCGAATATCACCTGCAAGGTTTGGTGCAGACCCAGGTCGACAAAAAAAATTACACCTTCGCCAACGGGCTGCGTAGCGCGCTGCGGCAGGACCCTGACATCATCATGGTCGGCGAGATCCGCGACGGCGAGGTGGCCGAGACGGCCATCAATGCCGCGCTTACCGGACACCTCGTTTTTTCGACGCTCCACACCAACGACGCGGCAGGCTCCTTCCCCCGCCTTATCGACCTTGGCGTGGACGAAAAGGTTTTAAGTTCGGCCATTATCGCGGCGCTCGCCCAGCGCCTGGTACGCAAGCTGTGCGAGAAGTGCAAAGTGGAGGGCGTGCCCACCGCCGAAGAACAAAAGGTTATAGACAAATTTGTCGGCACGATAGTCGACCGCGCGCTAGTGCCCGCGGAAACTAAAAAACTCTGGCTTGCTAAAGAGGGTGGGTGCGAAGCCTGCCACGGCCGCGGCTACAAGGGGCGCATCGCTATTTTTGAGGCGGTGTTTATGGACTCGGCCATAGAAACAATTTTGCGCAGCAAGCCGAGCGAGCGCGAGGTCTACCAGGCGGCCCGCCCGCAAGGGATACCCAGCATGCAGGAAGACGGTATCATAAAAGTCCTGCGCGGCGTCACGAGCATGGACGAACTGAAGCGCGTAGTCGACTTGGACACACAATAAAAAAACCGCAACATTGCGGGCAATGTGCGGAGGTGTAGAGTAAGATAGGTTTAGGAAGAGTATACCGCCAAGCAATACACATCATCGACAAGTCGGTGAAGCGGAAGAAATATCTAAGGATAGCCCCCGCGGACTATTGAGTAAACAAAAGTGCCGGAGCGTCCTCGGTAAGATTCCAAACGGTAAAGCTTGTATTGCTTGAGGGTATACTTTTCCCAACACCCTACTTCGCTAGGGCTTCGAAGGGCAAAGAAAAACGCGCTTTTGGCGCGGACGGCGACTAAGGAGTATCCTAGCATAGTATTATTTTTATGTCAAGCTCTGCGGAAGAACCCGTTATTTCCCCTTCCGGGGAGTCGCCAATAGGCCAAGTTTTGGATGCCACCCTGCGGCCTGCCACGTGGGACGAGTACGTAGGCCAGGATACGATAAAAAACAATCTCAATATCCTCATTTCCGCCGCCAAAGAGCGCGCCTCGCCCCCCGAACATATCCTTTTTTACGGCCCCCCAGGCTTAGGCAAGACCACGCTCGCCCACCTGATAGCCCGCGAGCTCGGCGGGGCTCTGCGCTCGACCTCGGGCCCGGCCATAGAGCGCGTCGGCGACTTGGCGGCACTGCTAACCAACATGGGCGCGGGCGATATCCTTTTTATCGACGAAATCCACCGGCTTTCCCACGCGATAGAGGAGGTGCTCTACCCTGCCATGGAGTCGGGTATGCTCAACATCATTATCGGCAAGGGCCCCAGCGCCCGCACGATTGAGTTGCCGTTGCCGCCGTTTACTCTGGTGGCCGCCACTACCCGTGTGGCCGATCTCTCCGCCCCCCTGCGCAGCCGCTTTAGCGGCGGGACTTTCCGCCTGGAGTTTTACTCCGAGGATGACATCGCGAAGATTATTAAACGCTCGGCGAAAATTTTGGGTGTCGAGGTCGACAAAGAAGGCGTGCGGGAAATTGCCAAGCGCAGCCGCGCCACGCCGCGAACCGCCAATTACCTGCTTAAACGCGCGCGCGACTACGCGCAGCTAAAGCGCGCGCCCCTTTCAGCAAAACTGGTCAACGAGTCACTCGGTATGCTCGAGGTAGACGAGCTGGGATTGACCCCGCTGGACCGCAAGCTCCTGACTGTACTCATAGACCGTTTTAACGGCGGGCCGGCGGGCGTCAATGCACTGGCCGCCGCGCTGGCGGAAGAACCATCGACGGTCAGCGAGGTCCATGAACCTTTCCTTTTGCAATTAGGTTTGATTGAACGCACCCAACGCGGGCGTGTAGCCACCAAAGCGGCCTACAAACACCTAGACAAAACTCCCCCGAGCGACTTAAACGAGCGACTTTTGTAAAAATAAAAAAGCGCGGCTGTTCATCCGCGCCTGCTGTTCAGCCCGCTTTGGGGATTTTATTAAACTGAGGATCACTCGAAACCTCAACACCAAGTTCGATCCGCTCGATATTGGGAATCTGGTATTTGTCGGCCACACGTTTGGCCTCTTCACCGAGACCCAAGGCAACGGCCTTTCGTACCATGGCGCGGGCTTGCTCGCTCCTCGCCGCCCTGTCTTCATGCTGGCCCATATTTCCTCCCTTGGTTGCAACGAAACTTTCTGCGCGCTACTGTACTCTAACTTTTCTAAAAAGAAAAGCGCGGAGTTTAATCCGCGCTTGGCGTCTGCCGCTTAGACCGAAGCCATTTCTTCGCGCAAGAGTTTGGCGTACCGTTCAGCGATAGAAAACTGTATGCCGGCACAAGAAATCGCGCTTGTAAGCTGATATTGATGGTGGCGTTCAAGTTCCGCTCGGCACTCGCGCCATCTTACCTCGTTGAGGCGTATACGTTCCGGAGTTCTGAGGTACCAATTCCAGAAGCGGTCCGCCAACCCTGCAAGTCCGCGTGCAGGCCGAACCTCTTCTTTTAATCTCCTCAACTCGGCCTCTCCTGCACGAACTTCGGCATAGAGGGGAGAGAGTTCAAGTTCCACCCTTGCCGCCCATTGCCGCAGGTCGCCCAAAATCCCGGAAACAGCCTTCTTTACTCTTTGTTCGAGCAGTTCCCCGTCAACCGAGCGCATGCTCGTAAGGAGAGACAACTCAGCAAACTGCCTTGCATGGGCAGTAAGGTCAGCATTTACCGCCGCCAGTACCCCCGAGTCTTCAGTGTTCATGTCCGAGCTCTTTTGGTTGCAACGAAACTTTCTGCGCGCTACTATACACCACCTTTTACAAAAAGTAAAGCCTACCTCGCAATACTTTCATATATAAAAGCGCTATCTGTTGACAACAACTACCTTATAAAAAGAAAAAGCGCGGAGTTTCCTCCACGCAGAGTTTAGTCTTTGTTATCAAGTTTTGGGGTCGTGACCGGCTGTAATCCAATGCCGATGGCGGCTTTCTCAATTGGCCACTGACAGTTATGACACACTCGCGCATTACGGTCATTTGTGGCCCCGCAAATGCAGTGCCATACCGACGCAAACATACCCGCTAACGAAGCTACCATAGCACCCTCCATTTGCCCGAGAAAGATATCTGGCGTTAGTATACACTTTATCTATGGCAGGACACTCTAAGTGGGCAAAATTAAAACACACCAAGGGCAAGACGGACGCCCAAAAGGCAAAACTCTTCAGCAAGCTCGTGCGGTTTATTACCATTGAGGTTAAAAAGGCCAAGGGAGACAAAAACTCCCCCGGCGTGCGCACCGCGGTGGACAAAGCAAAGGCCGCCAACATGCCGCTCGATAACATCGAGCGCGCCTTGAGCAAAGCCTCCGGCGAGGGCGCGGAGCTAGAGGCGATAACCTACGAGGCGTACGGCCCGGGCGGCTGTGCGCTAGTGATAGAGACCTATACCGACAATCGCAACCGCACCGTGCAGGAGCTCAAACATTTGCTTGCTTTGCACGGCGGGACGCTCGCCAACCCCGGCGCGGCTATTTGGGCATTCCAAAAAAATGCCGAGGGAAAACTTGAGGCAAGCATGCCGATGGAGCTGAGCGACGAAGATGCGCAAAAAATGGCCGAGCTTTCCGACGCGCTCGAGGAGCATGATGACATCAATGAGATTTATACAAATGCTGCATGAGAGTCCTTGCTTTTGACCCCGGCTACGAGCGCTTGGGTGTTGCGGTGCTAGAAAAAGAAAAGGGTAAAAAAGAGCAGCTGCTACACTCCGAATGCGTGCGTACCAAAAAAATATTCTCTTTTTCCGAGCGACTCGCAGAGCTGGGTGCTGCCACTGAAGCCTTAATAAAAAAATGGAAGCCGGATATGGTTGCGCTCGAAGAAGTTTTTTTTGAAAAGAACGCCAAAACCGCCATGCAAATTGCCGAGGTGCGCGGCGCTTTGGCCTACATAGCAGCCTCGCGCGGCCTTGCGGTGCACCACTACACGCCCGGCGAGGTAAAGATAGCTGTTACCGGCTACGGCCGCGCCACCAAAGCCGACATATTGCTTATGGTGCCCAAATTACTGGCGCTTTCCCCTCGCAAGAGGCTTGACGACGAGCTTGATGCCATTGCCGTGGGGATTACTTGCCTTGCATCGGTGCGATAAGTTGATATAACAATCTGTGTTTGGTACTTAGTAGCATTTTGCGAGCAATTATTAAGTTAAGAATAAAGACCATGCACGAGGAGTTTGCCCCGGACTTTTTGTCAGAGGACTTCCTGCTCGGCAGCGAGCCGGACGAAGCCGAAGACGAGCCGGAAGTTGAAGCCGAAGAGGAAGAGGCTGTCGACGAAGAAGATGAAGAGCTCTAAATAAAAACTCCCGCGGTTAAGCGGGAGTTTTTATTTAATTATCACCTTCAAAAACCGGTGCTTGCCGATGCGGATAGTGCCGCTTTGAACTTCCGTGTCGACCGTTGAAATCTTTTCTCCGCCGACCATCGACACGGCGCCTTGCTCCACCAGGCGGCGCAGCTCGCTGGTGGAAATATCTTTAACTATGTCGCGAAGTTTAGTACCCGGTACGACAAGCACTTCCGGCACATCCGCCGGAACACCCCCCTCGCTGAATGTGTTTGTCCAATCAGCCTCGGCTTTTGTCGCAGCTTCTTTGCTGTGATACATTCCGACAATCTCGCGCGCGAGCCGCATCTTGGCTTCTTTGGGATGTTGGGCGAGGATGCCTTCCACTTCTTGCATCGGGATGCGTGTGCAAAGTTCGAAGTAGGTCTTAACCTGGGCGTCCGCCATGCTCATGACCTTGCCGTACATGTCGGCGGGGGCGGCCGTAAGATTGATAACATTACCCTTGCTCGAACTCATTTTAGTGCCGTCCAGCCCGTCTATAAGCGGGTTGAGTATCACGTTTTGCGGCTCTTGCTTAAAATGCTGCTGCATCGGCCGGCCGGCAAGCACGTTGAATTTTTGGTCCATGCCGCCCAGCTCGACATCAGCCTCAACTGCAACGCTGTCGTAGCCCTGCATCAAAGGGTACAGAAGTTCGCGTAAGGACACGCGCTTGCCCTGCTCCAGGCGGCGTTTAATGACATCGCGCGCGATAAAATCCGCGACAGAAAAGAGGTCCGCATGCTCGCCTATCTGCCGGTAGTTCAGCGGCTTGAGCCACTCGCTGTTGTAGCGCATTTCCACTTGCGACAAGTCGAGCAGCCTGCCTGCTTGCTGAAAATACGTTTTTTTATTTTTTTCGATGGTCGCGGCGTCGAGCATCGGGCGCTCGGCATCTTTATCTGAAGTGTCGCCTATAACCGCGGTAAAGTCACCGACAATAAGCACTATTTTGTGTCCGAGCTCCTGGAAGTCGCGTAGTTTTAAAAGCGGAATTGAGCGCCCGATGTGGAGGTCCGGAGAGGTCGGGTCTATCCCCAGCTTTACACGCAACTGCCGGCCGGAGAGGAGTTTTTTCTTTAAATCCTCCTTTACTATCACTTCGGCCACGCCGCGGCTGAGCACGGCGCTGACCGCCGCTTCGTTTGTATTGATTTTTGGCGCTCGCGAAAAAAGCCCCATATCTTGATATACTACACCAATGCGGCGTTTTGCTCCTGTCCTAAGAAATCTCCCTCTTACCCTAAAGCACGGATGGCGTTACTCCCGCCGCCACTGGCGGCTCCTTTTGGTGTGGGGGGTAAGCGGGTGCCTCTTCCTCGGCGGCGGCATACTGCTGTGGGCCGCGACGCTGGAGCTCCCCGACCTGGCCAGCTTAGAGACCCGTAGGGTCGAGCAGTCGGTCAAAATTTATGACCGCACCGGCGAGGTTCTGCTGTACGACCTCCACGACAAAATGCAACGCACCGTGGTCCCTCTTGAAAACATCTCTCCTAACATCAAGCAGGCAATAGTGGCTATAGAGGACCCGGAGTTCTACACTCATAAGGGGGTTAAGCCGACCGCTATTGTGCGCGCGGTGCTTACCAATGCTTCGCAGGGCGATCTGCTCTCCGGCCAGGGCGGCTCTACCATTACTCAGCAGGTAGTAAAGTTGACCGTCCTTACAAAAGACAAAACTATTACCCGCAAGCTTAAGGAGTGGATACTGGCGCTCAAGATGGAGCGGGTGCTCACGAAAGAACAGATACTCGAAATTTATCTCAACCAGGTTCCTTTCGGCGGCCAACTCTACGGGGTGGAGGAAGCGACGATGACCTTTTTTGGCAAGCACGCCGCGGACGTATCGCTCCCCGAGGCGGCGTATCTTGCGGCGGTACTTCCCGCGCCGACACGCCTTTCCCCCTACGGTTCGCATCTCGACCAACTCGAGGTGCGCAAAAAACTTGCGCTCGACAAAATGCTGGAGCACGGCTATATCACGCAGGCCCAGCGCGATGAGGCGCTTGCCGCCAAGGTTACTTTTATTCCTCCCCGCGACGTTTCTATCGCGGCGCCGCATTTTGTTTTTTATGTGCGGCAGTACTTAGAGGATAAGTACGGCCAAGAGGCGCTCAACAACGGCGGGTGGCGCGTTACTACCACACTCGACGCCGACCTCCAGACAAAGGCCGAGGAAATAGTAAGCCGCAACGCTTTGGCCAATGTAGAAAAATACAACGCCACCAACATGGCGCTCACCGCCGTCGACCCGAAGACCGGCCAGATTTTGGTAATGGTCGGCTCGCGCAACTACTTTGATACCGATATCCCCGGTGCTTACAATGTCGCCACCATGAGCCCCGGCCGCCAGCCTGGCTCGGCCTTTAAGCCTTTTGCTTACGCGCAGGCGTTTGCCGAAGGATATACGCCGGATACAGTGGTGTTTGACGTGCGAACGCAGTTTTCGACCGCGTGCGGGGCGTACGACACCACCAACAGCGAGCCGCCGTGCTACTCGCCGCAAAATTATGACGACAAGTTCCGCGGCCCCATGACACTGCGCGAAGCGCTGGCGCAGTCAATCAACGTCCCCGCGGTTAAAGTTATTTACCTCGCCGGCCTTACCGACACGCTGAAGCTCGCCAAGTCGATGGGTCTTAACACTCTCGGCGATCCCGGCCAGTACGGGCTTACACTGGTGCTCGGCGGCGGCGAAGTAACTCCGCTTGAGATGACGAGCGCGTACGGAGCTTTTGCCAACAACGGGCTGCATTTTGAGACCATACCTGTTTTGCGCATCGAAGATGCCCAGGGAAATGTCGTAGAAAATAATATGGAGCGCAACGGCAGCCAGGTGGTGTCTCCGGAAGTCGCTCAAAAGATAAGTGATGTGTTGTCCGACCCGGTCGCGCGCGCCCCGCTCGGAGAAAATACTTTATTTAATTTCCCCGGCCATGATGTGGCTATTAAAACCGGTACCACCAACGACTACCGCGACGCGTGGACCGTCGGCTACACACCCAATATCGCGGTGGGTATCTGGGCGGGAAACAACGACAATACCTCGATGGTAAAAAGGGTGTCGGGATTCATCGTCGGCCCCGCATGGAGCGAGTTTATGCGCTACGCGCTTACTAAAAAGCCCGCCGAGGCATTTGTCCGGCCGGAGTATGTGCCGGCAAATAAGCCGGTATTAAACGGCGTCTGGCAGACGCCGGGCAGCGACGGTCTGGTGCATGAAATACTCTACTGGGTTAATAAAAGCGACCCTCTGGGGCCGGCGCCAAGCAACCCTGCGAGTGACTCGCAATTTGAGCGTTGGGACGCGCCTGTAAGGGCGCAATACGGCGGCTACGGCGTGTATTCGACTCCCGCGCAAGCAGTCCCCACTCCGCAAGCACCCCAGCCGCAGCCACAATACCAAAACCCTTATGGCGGCTCGGTTGTACCCCACTATTAAGGGTAAGAAAAACGGCGCCCTAGGGCGCCGCTCATTTCAAGAAATAGGATACACGTACAGCAGACCGGCGGCAATTACGACCCCAGCAAACGCTATGACCGCAAAAATAGCGATAATTTCGTTGCGGACGCGTGCTTCCTCTTCGATTCGTGCCCTGACGTCCGTACCCGGTTGCACTGATTGCATATAACCCCCTTAAGTTGCCTCTACCTGTATTCTACAACATAACTACAAAAAAGTCTATCTACCTATGCGCTTAAAATTCGAAGCCTCACAGAAATAAAAACCGCCGGCTTTTCAGGGCGCGGCGGAATGGTTTCGTTAGGAGCGTACATTAATGCGTTGCACACCCTCGCGCTGGAGAATGATGCCCGCCTCGGTGTTCATGAGCATCTCGGCCCGGGACAAATACCCGCTTTGGTCCCAAGTGATCTGGACCTCGCCAAAGTCACCCATGACCTTTTTCAGCCGACCTTCGTAGTCGATCGCGAGATCGAGGACCGTTTCGGTCGTCTTCTTCTCATGGTCGAGCACATATGCCAGGCCCATCATCATATCCATGACGACCTCGCCTCGCTCGAAGCGCACTCTACACCACTCGGGGTAGTTGTGCTCCTTAAGACGACGTGTCCCGCGAAAACGGAAAGTAATCCCGTCATCGCGCTTGCCGACCACGTCGTAGTGGTCGTGGCCGTCCTGGAGCTTCCAGGCGTCGAACCCTTGAATGCCGAACAGGGCGTTCATAAGGTCCACCTCATGGTTGAGATGATCGAGCAACAGACTGCGCGTATGCTTCCATGCGTTCGACGGCTCGTGGTACGAGAAGTCAAAGTCGAAGCTGACTACCCTGCCGAACCGGGCAGGAAAGCCGGGCTTGTCCCGCCCCGGATATACTTGATCCCGCAACCACCAAATCGGACGATCATAGCGGCGCGGATGGCAGGAGGTCAGCACGAGCTTTTGGTCGCGCGCGAAGTCGAACACAGACTCAAGATCTTCTATATCCTCGCCCGGCACCATAAGCGGCTTCTCGCAAAAAACGTGCTTGCCCGCCATGAGCGCCGCTTTAATTTGAGTCAGATGATATTCGTCAGGCGAACAAATCATCACGGCGTCTATCTGCTTTTCAGCGAGAAGCGCTTCGAGCGAAGCGTACTTCTTGCCGTTGATCCTTTCCATCGCTTTCGGATCCGGGTCCCAGACGCCGTAAGTCAGAAAATGGTCTCCGTAGTTTTTGGCATGATGCTGGGCGTGCGCGCCGCAGCCGATTACACCCATAAAGTGAACCATTGCTTCAGCCCCTATCAATGAATTGAGCGACTAAAAACAGTATGTCACAGTATTTTATTCTTGTCTACAAAACCCAAAGGAATGTATTTTGGTACGGTGTTGAAACTCTATCAGGCAAGCTCGAAGCCTAAGATGCCGTATTTTTGCAGACGCTCGGCGTAGTCGGGGTATGCCGCGTACCGCTCGCGCACTTGCTCAAACCGCGCCCGGTCTACCTCTCTAAATTATAAAATCGGAGTTTCCATAAATTTTAAAGCTATATTTACTGATTCTATTCCACAAGGCTTTCCTGACACTTTTTAATTTACCATTTCAACATCCTTTGGAACGTGCATCCTATTTAGTCTTGAGTTGTATTTTTAGTACATCTTCATTATGAAATTGAAGAGCAAATTGTTTATGTGAATCTTTTGAAACAGTATCTCGGTATGCGACTATATAAATTCCAACCATAGGTTTTTCTTTCATGGTTTCATCTTTTGCTTGCACTTGGGCCTCTTCTGCAAATCGGCACAATTTTTCAAAGCTGAACATTTCTTTATACCACTTATCAAATGGCAACTCTCCAGCGAGTAAAATAAAATCTTTGTCTGTCGATAATCGTTTCCAGTATTCCATTTCAGGCACAGGAGGTAAAAGACTGTCCTTATTTATCTCCTTGGGAACATTTTTATCAGCCATGAAGCCCTTATAAAGTTCCATTGTTTGATAAATACTCAGAGCATCTTGTGCTAATAAAGTCTTAGCAACTTTTCTAATCTGATTCTTTTTTTGAAAATCGTCCCAACTTTTTTTAGAATTTCAGAAATAAATCCCAATGATGTTCCAAGGACAATTCCTAAGACAATTTGTTGTGCTTGTACTTCAATGATGTTTAATTTATTTAGAAACAACACCCACCCAATTAATAAGGCAACGGGGAGCCAAAAGAATTTAAATAAATTTATGGTGTTCTTCATTTTTTCATGCTCCTCGGGAGCCGAACCTATTCCAAACTGGCCGAGTTTTTGAAATCAAATCTACCGGTTCATCGGCATGGCGAGGTAGAGGAAGGACTCGTCGCCGGCGTCTTTTATGAGCATCGCTTTGCCCGGGCCGTTGGAGTGCAAGCGCACACTGTCGCCCGAGACGGATTGCAGGCTGTCGGCCAAGTAACGGCCGTTAAAGGAGACTGACACCGACTCCCCGCTTATCGCGGCTTTGATGGTAGAAATTTGCTCGCCGACGTCGGGGTTGCGCGATAAAAGAAACATCGACTTTTTAGGCGCATCGAGCGACAACGACACTTGGGCGAATTTGTCGGCAAATATCGAAAGTGATTTTAAAGCGCCGGCCATATCCTCGCGCAAAACCACCGCCTCTGTGGTAAACGATTTCGGCAATATTTGGCGGTAGTTGGGGAATGCGCCGTCTAAAAGTCGGCTGGTGTAGTACACACCGTCGGTCTGCACTGAAAGTTGGTTATCGTTGTAATACAGTTCGACTTCGGCGTTTACATGATCGAGTATGCGTATAAGCTCCGCGGCATTGCGCGCTGGCAAAAGGAGCTCCGGCACACTGCCGCCCGCGCGCATCGGGACCGTCTTCTCCGCCAGGCGGAACGAGTCTGTCGCCACCGCGGTTAGTTTGCCGCCTTCGCCGCGCAGTAGTACGCTCTGGAGTTCGGGCTTAATGGCCGAGAGCGACGCGCAGTACGCGACGCTCCGGATAGCGCGCACCAAGTCGCCACTTTTTATTTTGAAAGAATGTTCTGCCGACACGCGCGGCAAGACCGGAAAGTCGTCGTGCGGCAATGTTTTAATCGAAGCGTTCGCGCGCTCGGTTTCAACCTTCAACACCTCCCCCACCAAATGGATTGATACTGTTTTGCCGCGCGCGTTCCCTAAAAATCCGGCCAGTACCGAGGCGGGTACCGCAACTGTGCCATCGGTAGAAACTTTTGCCGGAATAACCGCTTCGACGCCGCACTCAAGATTGGTTGCCCGCAAAGTAATACGGTTCCCTTCGGCAGTCAGGAGTACACAACCAAGCACCGGTAGGTTCGCGCGCTTCTCCGCAAACCGCATCGCGGTTAAAGCGGCTGAAAGAAGGGTGTCGAGTGAGGTTTCAAATTTCATACCAATATCTTTATAAAACCTATTACTATTATTAGTCCTGTGGATTGCTCGGATAAGTCCATTTTATGTTGACAGGTAAGCGGATTTTGGAATTTTTTTAAACTCACTTCGTGTGAACTATTGTGGAGTGGGGTGTTGATAGTAATCATTTATAGTTTTTTATCAACAGTTATCCACCTCATTTCAACATAAGGCGAATCTGATGAATTTCGTTGCTCAAAACACTGTCCTGGCGTAAATCATTTTTAATTTTGTCGCAGGAGTGTATGACGGTGGTGTGGTCGCGTCCGCCAAGTTTGTCGCCGATGGTGGGAAATGATATCCGGAAGTCCTCCCGCAGCAAAAACATTATTACTTGGCGCGGACGCACCACTTCTTTGCGGCGGGTCTTCTCATAAATACTCCCCTCTTCCACTCCATAAAACCCGGCTATTGTTTTAACCACCTCCTGCACGGAAACCGCTTTTTTTGTTGCGCCCCCTGCGCCCCGCAGGAGCGTCTTAGCATCGTTTATAGTGAGAGGCTGCCCGCGCATCTCAAACTGGATCATAAGCGTGTTTAAAGCGCCCTCAAGCTCTCGCACGTTGCCTTCGATAGTGGTTGCCAGATACTCCAAAACCTCGTCGGCGAGTATAAAGTTATGCGCCGCCGCCTTAGTGCGGATGATAGCAAGGCGCGACTGATGATCGGGCGGAGTTACCGACACTATCATCCCGGCGTTAAAACGCGACTTTAAACGGTCTTCAAGGTTTTGGATGACATTAGGATGCTGGTCAGAGGAAAACACTAATTGTTTGTTGTTGTCGTGTAAATAGTTAAAAAGATGGAAGAATTCCTCTTTGATTTTGTCGCGGCCGGCCAAAAACTGCACATCATCCATGATAAGCAGGTCATATTGGCGGTACTTTTCCTTAAAACCCTGTACCTTCCCCGCCTGGAGCGAGGAGACATAGTCCATAGAAAAACGCTCCGAGGTCACATAATAGACCTTCCGCTCGGGAGTGCTTACCCGGAAGTGGTTACCTATTGCTTGTATGAGGTGGGTTTTGCCCAACCCGGTAGGGCCGTATACGAGGAGCGGATTATAAGCGATGCCCGGTTTGCGGATTACGGCCTGAGCCGCCGCGTGCGCCAGCTCGTTGAAGGGTCCGACCACGAAGGAGGAGAAGGTAAAGCGTGGATTTAAGTTGCTTTTTTGGTGCACATCCTCCAATGGGAGCTCGCTTACCGGAGGCGGTACCATTTTAGCCTCGTCGTTGGCGCGTTTTGGGCCGCGGGAAATCACATATTCCACGGTCCGGACAGAGTCGGAAAGTGTGCGCAAGGAGCGTAAAATATCCTTATGGAACTTGGTAGAAAGCCAATCCCGGGCAAATTGCGATGGCACCCCGAGCGCTACCGCGCCGTCCTCGACGCGGACTATATGGGTGTCGCGGAACCACGTATTAAAATTGGGCTTGGAGATAGTGAGCTCGAGCTCTACTAACGCGTTTTCCCAAAGTTCTTTAATGGTTGTCATATCAAGAGTCTTACAGTGGTCACACAAGGATACTCGAGTGCACCAAGAGAGTCAAAAAAGCCGATTCTGTTCATATATTGTGGAGAATGTGTGGATAAGCTATGATTGACACATGTCGCAAACATACCAGCCAAAAAAGAGGAAGCGCGCCCGCGCGCACGGATTTTTAAAGCGCACGTCCACCCCGGGCGGCAAAAAGACAATCCTGCGCCGCCGCCGCAAAGGCCGGGCAAAACTTTCGCGCTAAGCGGGTTTTGCCACACCCTATGCTTGCTAAAAAAGCCAGACTTACCGCGTCTGAGGTTCGTGAGATACTGAAGTCCGGCCGCTGCGCTCGCGCCGGGACGCTGTCGGTTAAATATATTCCATCCGCAGGTTCAAAAGCCGCTGTGGTAGTAAACTCAAAGGTCGCTAAAACAGCCGTATTGCGCAACCGTTTGCGGCGCTCAGCATACAGGACGCTGCGCACCGCGCTCCCCCGCAATGTCCGCGCCGTATTCTTTCTGCACAAGCCATTAGTTGATAATGCCGAATTAACGCAGTTATGTTCGAAACTTTCCTAGTACAGCCGATCTACAACCTCTTTGTGGCAATCGTCGGCGTGATGCCTCATGGCGACGCGGGGCTCGCTATTATTGCGCTCACGCTCCTGATGCGCTTAGTGCTTTACCCGGTGTTTACCGCCTCGATACGCACCCAAATGGGAATGGCGGCGATGCAGGGAGACATCGAGCTTGTTAAAGAAAAACACAAAGATGACAAAGAAGCGCTTGCCCGCGAGCAGATAGCGCTGTTTAAAAAACATAAAGTCAATCCCCTTGCCGGCTTTGGGGCGCTGTTTATCCAACTCGCCGTCATTATTGCTCTGTACTACGCGTTGTTTCAAAAAAACTTTCCCGTCATCGATACCGCGCTCCTCTATTCGTTTGTGTCTGCTCCCGCGGCCGTATCAACATCTTTCTTCGGAATAGTAGATTTGCTTACTCCTCATCATATTTTTTTGGCGCTCTTAGTCGGTGTTACGCAGTACGCCGCTATACGGCTGACCGTCAGCCGGACCCCTATTACGCACGCGCCCGAGTCTGACAAAGCGGCTGTGGCCCGCATGCAGCAAAACATGATGCTTTACTTTATGCCTCTCGTGATGGCAAGCACCTCATACTTCTTTGCCGCCGCCGTGGGTGTTTATTTTGTCGCCAGCAACCTTTTTTCGGTCGGACAGGAATGGATTATCCGCCGGCAGTTGCAGAAGTAGAGGCTCCTGCGGTATGGTATCTCCATGCCTCTCGACTTATCCTCCTTCGTATCAAAACTCCTCTCGCCGCTCGACAGCGAGGCTACTATTGAGTTAAAAACCGGCCACCGTACCGTTGTGGCGGTCACCTCGCCGGACCCTTCGAAGCTTATTGGTCCCAATGGCGACCATTTACGCGCGCTTAATATGCTCGCAAGGCGCTTGGTGGAGGCGCAGTGGGGGGATGAAGCCTCTAATTTTCTTATAGATGTAAACGGACATCATGAAACAGCGATGGAAAAGGTGCGCCAAGTCGCGCGCATGCTCGCCCAGCGCGTGCGGCTTTTCAAGCACGATGTGGACCTGGAGCCTATGAGTTCGTATGAAAGGCTGGTAGTGCACGAACTCTTTGCCGACGATTCTGAAATAAAAACCGAATCGGCCGGCGAGGGTAAATTCCGCCATATTGTTCTGAAATATAAAGCTAACTAAGCCGACGCTTCGGCCGGCTCCCCGACCACTCGGAGGCGTCGGGGCTGCGTTTATAGCCTGACTCCCCAGAGGCTGCGGTCGCCGCTGCGGATAAACAGCAAATATCGGTCGTCCGGGGAAACACCAAGTTCCACAATGTCGGATTGCTCTCCTCCATCGGCGCCTCCCGGGGAAGCGACTATGTTTGAACGCCCTTTTGAAAGGTCAAAACTCAACAAAGAGTTCGGAGCGCTCGCCGCTCCCAAATGCCGCAGGTCGAGATAGTTTAGCGCTACATAGGCAAGGGGGGTCGCGCAGTACAGAGTGGTCGAGGTCGCGTTGCTCCACTTGCACATCTCCGGGATAGGGTCAAACGAAAGCGGAGTAGAAAGGCCTGTTTTAAGATTTTGCGAGTAGGTGGAGCGGGTGTCGCTGATTGTTTGGTATATTATATGGCTCAAACTCCGGTTTGCCGTCGAGGTCAATCCTTGCGCGTACAGGAGCGGCGCGTAGGCCCCCGTTTTAGCATCGATGGAAAATACGACACCGGGTATCCCCGCCGCGGAAGCCGTCTGCGCGAACAGCGTGCCCTCAGTGGGCCACGAAAGCAGCAGTTCTGACAGCGGCATGCTGAAAATATTTTTTGCGTCCGCACCGTCCGCTCGGGCAGTGTAGCCGTTTGCGCCGGAGGCCGTTTTAAGCAAGTATGCGGCGTTTGCTCCGTCAGGAGATATCGCAAAACTTGTAATGCCCGCGGGGAGAAACCGGATACGCACCGGGGAAGTGGTCGTGGCATCCGCGGCGGGCAGGGCAAAGTGCACCGTTTTAACCGCGCCGACGTCAATATATTGCATTAAGACACCTCTTCCTTTTTCGCTCCACTGTACCCGCGCGATGCCGGGGATAGTGGTGTTAGAGATTGCTTTAGGCACCGCGCCCGGCGAGTCCAAAACAAGGTCGAACGCGTGCCCGTTTGTTGCCATCACAAACCGGGCAATAGTCGATGTAGCCGGGCGGAAAATTTGTACGAATGTAGCGCCGGCGACGGGGCCGTCAGCTATTTTAAAAACCTTTTTGGAACTGAGAACGCCGTTTGCTGCCGACCCCGGACCGTTGGCATCCGGCAACACTGTTACCCCGGTAGTTGCGCGTATATTGCTTTGCCCGAACGGAGGCTGTTCCTGCGCCGGCGCAAAATCGGGAGTATTGAAATAGGCGAGCCAAATAACAATCCCCGCCGCGACTATCCCGCCGCCGACTATTCCCGCTATTATTTTCCAGTTTGTGTTCATTATTTTATGCAAAAGAAGGATGTTGCGCCTGAGCCGGCATCGACCGACTTAACAGAACCCGATAAGTTATCTTGGCAATTTTTCCAGAAATTTTCTATCTGCTGCAATTTTTCAGGAGTTGAGCCGCCGGGTATGGTAAGACTAGGACCCGTAGCGCCCACCGGAGTTGGCGCCGCGTAAATGGCCGGGCCGGAATTATTTCCGGGTAACATAGTACGAAGTTCCTCGAGTGCGTTAAGGTTAAATTCCAAAAGTTTCGGATTTATAGTGTTGAGTATAAGCCAGCTTCCGGCCAAAAGCAGCAGTCCCCAGAGCGCGGCTTGGGCGCGGTGCTTCGCTTTTTCGATGTCGACCGCCGACTCAGATATCATATATCCGATGCCCGCGACCACTATCATAACAACCGCAAAGAGTCCGCCGATGGTAATGAGCGCCCGGAAGATGGCGGAGACAAAAGCCGGAAAGTTGGTCCCTGTTTGGCCGCAATTGCCGCTCGGGTCTTGGCACGGCAGAGGTTCGAGCGGAACATAGTCGCACCTTCCATTTTGTTTACAAAAAGCGTTAGGATTTGACGTTTGTTGCGTCGGTGTTGATGGGGTGGCGGGCGGAGCCGTAAGTTGTTGTACGGAGGGACCACTTCCTGTAGAACCAGCAGTGCTGCAATTACTGAGATATTGACTCACAGCAGGCCCGTCGGCTCCCAAGGGATCATTAACTGTTAGTGGAGCGAGTGTTGTTCCGGGACAAGTGTAGGTAGCAGGAGTAGAGCCAACAGGAACTGAGCAGCTACCCCATGTGAACCAGCCAGATGCGTTCCAATTTCCGCCTCGAACAGTGCAGGCAGTTTGATTATCTGCCAACGCAACTATTGGAACCAAGAGGAGTCCGGAAAATAATAGTGAAACGAGGAGTTTTTTCATCCCGTTAGAAACCCAGCCTGCACGCAGGTTGGCAAAAATTTTCAATTTTTGGTTTCTAACGGGATTCATAGGCCGATGAAGTTAAACAATGAGTTGCTTTGCTCTGCGCCGAATACAAGTTGGAGCGATGTTTGCGCGGATTGTACGAGCTGGTTGGGGTTGTTGTTCTGCATCGAGACCCCTATATCGGCGCTCCCGCTGCCCGATCCTGTCTGCCGCAGTGTCAATATCCCCCGGGCGCTATCGGGGCCGGTCGTCTCAGTGCCGCTGAGCGTCCACACAAACGGAATAAGCCCGGATTTTGCCGTCGCCGTCGAAAAATAAAAGGCTTCCGCTTTGATGGTTATCTCTTTAGCGGCAAGCGATATAGCCGCGGGCAGAGCCGCCTCGTACAAAATGCCCCGCAGAGCATCGTACTGGTAGAGCAGGATAAAGGGCGCCGTCGCGGGGAGAAATAGTTCGGCATGGCCGACTTTATTGACACCATAATAAACATCGACGGCAACATCTTCTCCGGGCTGCAACTGATCGCCTGTGCGGGTAAAGATATTGCGTCCAAGGCCCGACACCTCGGGGACAGGATCGCCGCGATATATCCATTGATAAGACAACGCACTGTGGGCAACACGCGCTGAGCCTGAGTACACCGTGGGAAGCGCCACTACTTTGTAGTTAGAGCCCGCGCTGTAAAGGGCTTTCCCTTGGTAGAGCAGCGGGACGGTAGTGTCCGCTTCCCAAATAAGGTTTACGCGCGAAGGGTTAAAGGTAAAAGTCCTGGTAAAGACTCCCTGGCTTGAGTCTATTGTCGCGCGCACGGTCGTTTTTTCGCCCAATGCTCCGGTGACAAAAGTGTAAGAGCGCTCCCCAATGCCTTCTTTGACCACCTTGCCGTCCTTGCTCCAGGTAATGTTGGCGCTGCCGAGGAAGGAACCAACCCCTTGTATTTCGATCGCGACGTTTTCGCGCGCGCCCGGAGCCTCGGGCGCCACGATATATTGCACCGGCGCCGGGACGGTTTGCGCATGTACTTGCTTTGCCGGCAGGCAGGCCTGGATTCCGAACATCAGCAACAACGCCAATGCGGCGCCTCTTGCCGCGGGGCGGATATCATTAAAGCGACCGGCCAGGAGCGGCGCGCGTGAACGCTCTTTAGTTTGGATTTCTTTTTCCAACGCGACGGCGGGGGCAAAGCGGCGCTGTGCGGAGACTCCGGCAATATGTTTCAGCCCCCCCGGCCCTTTCCCGCGCGCGGTTACGAACGAAAGCGCTTGGCCGAACGTCCCCGCCGGAGCACTTTCCTCTTTTTGCTTTTCCCGGATGCACTTCCATACCATGTTGGTCCATATCGGGAGAAAGCCGAAGAAAGGCATTATCTCGCCGAGCATTCTTGGAATGATAACGCGCGGGTAGAACATGCCGTTCATGGCGAGCATCATAATAATGACGGCGCCGATGGTAATGCTGAGCGCCGTATCAACCGCGGCCCCCAGCGGTATGGCAAAGGCGCTCATGCCGGCGCCTATCAAAGCTCCTCCAATCGCGCATTTTGCGCCGGCAACAAGAGCGGCTATAGTGCCGGTCGTAGCGTTATAGCAATATGTTGCGCCGAGCGCGGCTCCCGAAAGACCTCCGCCTACCGGTGTTGCAAATTGAAGCGCGATAAAAGCCATGCCGATAAAGAACTGGATGAAGTCGAGTATGGCCGCGGGGATAAGGTAGAAGTACCGCATATTATTGGGCCGCCTCCGCCTTTTTTTGGCGCAGGGCAAGGACTTGGGACGGGTCGGAAGTGATTATTTGGTCTTCGGTGTAGGAGGCTATTACTTTTATGGCAACATGCTTAAGGCCTGCGAAGAAGATTCCCTCCCCCACATCGGACTCAAGGAGCAAAAACTTCTCTTCGTCCGATAAGTTAAAAGTTTTCTGCAGATTGTCTATGGTAGTCGGCGACTGTTTAAGGAGTATCTGGATACTGGAGTTGGTAATCATCGGCAATCCGTACGGTGACTTCAAAAAGTCATCTACGTCTTGCGTGATGGTGGCAAGTCCTAAGTAGTATTTGCGGCCGCGCTTGGCCATCGAGTACAGGAAGCTCGCGGTGTCGTCCGACTTCATCATCCACCACGCCTCATCGATGACGAGTAGGCGTTTTTTAAGATTTTTGCGCACCGCGTTCCAGATGTAGTGCGTAATAAGGTACATTGCCACCGGCTTCAGGTCGTCTTCCATGTCGCGGACGGAAAAGACGACAAATTTTTTGTTTATATCGACGTTGGTCGGTTGGTTGATAAAGCCCGACCATGTGCCCTTGGTGTACTTGCTGAGGCGCTGCACCAGGGACTCCGAGCCCTGCAAGCCCGCGAGCACCAGCTCGAAGTCGGAAAGGAGCGGCGGCTCCACCTCGGCAAAGTTGCTGTCGATGGTAATGTCTTTAAGCGCGTATGTTTCGGTAATGGCGCGGTCAATAATGGCATCTTCTTCGGGTGTGAGCCCCCCGAGCATAATGCGGAACATTCCTACCAGCGCCACGATATTGGAGCGCAGAATATCGGCCGGCGACTCGTCTTCGCGCGGGACAGCCAAGTCAAACGGGTTGATATGATTTTCCGAGTTGAGAGAAATGTTGAAGTATCGCCCGCCGACCGTTTGCGCCAAAAACTCGTACTCGCGCTCCGGGTCGATGACGATAACCTCGGTATCAAACATCAATGTGCGCAAGATTTCCAGCTTGGTGGCGTATGACTTGCCGGAACCGGACTTGGCAAAGATGACGGAGTTATAGTTCTCGAGACTGAAGCGGTCAAACAGCACCAGAGAAGCGTTGTGTCGGTTGACGCCGTAGAGTATGCCTTTGTCTGAAGTAAGGTCAAAAGACACGAACGGGAAGATGCTTGAAAGCGGGCTTGAGTTGAGTTTGGAGTTAACCTTCAACTCGTCGTGGCCGAGCGGGAGCACAGACTTAAAGCCCTGCTCCTGTTGGAAGAGCGCGGGTTTGACGTATACGAGGCGCGACTCCAGCATGGACTTTATTTCGCTCTCGGCTTTGTCCAACTCTTCGACCGAGGCGCCGTAGATAGTAATGTAGACGCCGACGTCAAAAAGCTTTTCCTGCGCCTGCTGGAGCTGGTCGCGCAATGACTCCAGGTCTTGGTAGGCGGTGTCGAGTATCGGGTCGCGCACGAGGCCCTTCTCCTCCCGGGACATTATCTGGCTCTGCACCTCGGCCACCTTTTTTTGGAACTTTTTAAGTATCTCGGCGGAGTCTATCGGGTGGATAAAGATAGAAATATCGAGCACGCGGTCGAGGTTGATGATGGGAGAGAACCACGAGTCGGTCAGGACTCTCGGGTAGGACATCACAAAAAACGTGCGCGCTATCTTGTCGCCGAGGTTTATCTCGCGGGGAGTTATTTTAAGCGCCGACGGGGCGATGACGTCCTGCAGCTCGAGTACCCCCTCTTTATATATTTGTTCGGGGAGTATAGACGCCATCGGCGCTAAGGTCTCTTTTTTTGGTTTTAGAAAATCTAAGAGTGCCATATATATAGTTTAAGCTCCAAATCTCAAGCTCCAAATCTCAAACAAGCTCCAATGTTTAAACTTTAGAAATTTAGGATTTTTCATTTTGTTTGTAATTTGAGGTTTGTTATTTGGAGCTTAGTTGTTCTACCTGCAGCGGCTTCTCCAGCTCGCCGGGGTTAAACAATTTGTAGAACAGCTCTATCACTTCTTCGGTGCCGAGCTTGACCACGCGCACCCCCGTGCGCACGAGCCCCTGCTCTATAACACTGACGCGCTGTTCGAGCTGAGTACGGTACTGCTCAAATTGCTCGTCATTTAAAGCGCCGGCGCCCTTGCCACTGCCGGGCAGCAGCGAGCCGAACATTCCTCCGCTGCGGTTAGCCAGCGCCGGGTCGTACGGCACGACAATAAAAAAGTTTTTTGTCATGATATTGGCGCGTTCGGTAAAATCTTTAATAAACGCCATGTACTCGCGTATCTGTATCTTCATCAACTCGTCGAGCTCCTTGGAGTATCGGTCCTGCAGGAGCGCGATGTAGGGGCGGATGTCGAGGTCGCGGCTTTGGATAAAAAATTCCACGGTAAACTCCAGTGAGTTAAGGAAGTTTTGGAACTGCCCGATGATGGCCTGCTGTTCGTCCTGGGACTTCAGCGCCAAGTTGATGCTCGAGGCCATTAGCAATACGCGCAACGAGCCGTCTTTAAGTATGATAACGCCGTCGCGCACTTCTTTAATAGGCACGAACTCCTGCGTCGCTTTAGATTTAATTTTTTGCTGGGGCATAAAATTAACAAGTACAATACATACAACCAGAACAACAAGTACGATATTTTTTTATTGTATTTATTGTTTTCATTGTACTCGTTGTTATATCTCGAATCCGCTGCGCTCGGCCGCAGTGACGCCCATTTGTGTACGGTCTTTTATGTTGAGCGACCAGGACAGGTCGCGGAGCTTGCTTTCGGACAGCTTTGGCACCGGCAGGTTTGATGGTTTTGCGGCCGGTACCGCCTTGCCTGCGGCGGGCACCCCTTCTTTATGGACTTTCCACAAGTAGAGTTTGCTCCCGAAAAAGTAGCCGGTCGCGTGCTCGACCGCGTGTATGAGCGGGCGGCCGTTTATCTCAAAAAAAGCGAGTCCGGCCGAAAAGGCCAGGACCGGGATGCCGAGGAGCACCGTTAGATACAGCGGCAGGAGCGTAAACATCAGCAGGCACAGGCCTCCCCCGCCGGCCAGCCAGATAAACTGCTTGAGCGTCAGCGGCCCGAAGATTTTATCCTCCACCTCGATAAATTGAGGAACCTGATACTGAGCCATCGCTATTAAGTATACAACCAGTACGACAAGTACGATAAATACAATATAGGACAGCCTGAACTTCTTTGTACCTGTTGTTTATTGTACTTGTTGTTCTGTTACTCTGCTGGTTCGCGGTACGGGTCTGCGGTGTAAGGTTTTGGCGCAATTGGCGCAGCCGGAGAAGGGTTTGTTATTTGTGCCGGCGCCGTGCTGACAGTCTTTTGGGTCAGTATCATATCCGCAGGGTGGGGTGTGATGATTTTGGGGGCAGGAACCATAGGTTTTGGCGGTAAAGGCGCAGGGACAGGCGGCAATTTAGGTTGTGCCGGAGGAACTATCGGAGGTACAGGTGTGGAAATTTTGACGGACGCAGGGGCGATCGCCGGTCTGGTCACTTGAGCCGGGCTTGGCACAACTTTCTGTTTCTGGTAAGTTTTTTTCATCACCTCGCGTATTTTTATAAACAAAAGATCATTTAAATCTCGAGCTATTGCATCCGCCTTGGTTGAATCGATACCCATGGTTTCTGCCAATACTGCTTGGAAGTCAGCGGTGTCGGTAAAACCAAGCATAACTGCGCTTGTTTCGTCCTCGAGCACCCCCGTTTGATCTAAATGGAGTTGGTATTTTTGAGCTATTTGTCGGATGGTCATGAGCATCTCCGAGCTATATAACAGATATTTTATTTCCGGCGGCAAGGAATCATAGCGGGCTTTTGCTTCTTGAGGTGTGTAAGTTTTTTTTGTCATACTTACTTATACTTTTGGACTAATAATCTCTGCTTTATTTGTTTTTTCGATTTTCTTTTCAAGCTCTTTCACATGAGTGAGTCCATCATTTACTGTTTGTCTGGTTGCAGACAAAGTCGCCATGGTGGACGTGTCTCGGGCAAGTCGTGCGTCCTCAAATTGTTTGGTGACTTCTTTCAGTTTTGTTCCGAGTCCATCCTTTAGGTCTTTAATATTGGCATCCTTTATTGTAATGCCTGCCGCTAGCGTAGAGGTAAGAGTTGGAATTCCTCCCAGTTTTGTATTGATGTCTCGCAAAAGTTCAATTTCTTTTTGCGCTTGGCGTACCATAGCGTGAGGAGAGTGGTTTTCATAATTGGCGTGCGCTTCATCTTTTTGTTGCTCATTCATTTTTTCGAGATCGCTCATTATCTTGCTCTGGCTTTCGGTAAAGATATGAGATAGGGTTTTTATGTGGTCGGCATCCAAGGTTCCCATTTGACGTTTATCCAGCGCTTGTAAACGCCCAAGGTCTGTTGCGTCAATACCTTTTTCAGCTTTATCGCCTGCGGCGATATTCCTTTCAATAATAGGCTTTATTTTTGAAGATAACTCACGATTCTCGACGTCTCGTAGGTTGTTGCCCATCTCTTTGTTGCGGGTATCAAGGAACTCTTTTCGCACTTTGTAAGACGAAGCAACGGTTCCCAAAGACGTTTCAGTCATGGGTTTAAGCACATTTTTGTTGAGCCGGTATCCTACCGTGCCCAGAGCTTTGCCCCATAGAGTTGAGCGATCGTTTGCCCATCTGCTGCCGGCTACACCCTTGCTGGCCGCATTTGCAAGTCGGCCACCCGTCTGACGGTATGCAGCGCCGGCAGCCCAGCCAGGGCCCCATTTGGCAGCAGATTTGCCGGCATTAAATACTCCACCACTGACAGTAGAGGCGATACTGCTTCCCTCTTTGACCACCCAGTCCGAAACCTTAAGCGCCACGTACATAAGCGCGATGATGAACCCCATGCGGATAAACACCGCCGCTATCGTACCCATCGAGGCTATTTCAGAGCCTCCGGCTGTGGCATTCCCCGCAGTGTTGGCGATGGCGTTCATAAGGCTGGTGCTGGCGCCGCCGGTGGTTCCTCCGGAGAGTATATCTCCCGAAAACCGGGTGAGAATAAGGAACATAAAGAGGAATATCGCCGGGTAGGCCGAAAATTCGATTAGCTTCCTCAACCATTGATGAAAAAAGTGCGCGGTCTGTGGCATCGTGCGTGCCACAAAAGCCAACGGCGAGGCTATAAGCAAAAACCACAGTCCCACGATACGGAGCAAAAATTTGATTCCCACCTGTACAAAAATGAAGAAGAGCATCCACAACATGACCGCAACCGACAGATAAATGACGGTAAAGGTCCCCAGCGCTGCCCATGCTCCGCTGGAGAAGACAGATTGGTTTCCGCCTATTTGGTCGAACATTTGCTTGCTAAGCAACACCTGCGGGCCTACGGCCCCCATGATAGAGGTGCTTAGGTCTTTGACGCCGTTTATCTGCACTATTTTCCCGTCCGTCCCCGTCCCGGCGGGTATCGCATTATAAAATTGGAGAGCCAGGATGTTGCCGGTGTCTATCGCCACCCGGGTAAAAAAGAAGCTAAAGTTGACCAGGAGCGCGACAAGGACCACGACCGCAAGCGTTTTTATTGTCCCCGCGGTTTCCGCCTCTAGCATGACCATTACGGCGATGTAGATAAGGATAAAAATGAACGTCATGTTGGCGATATCGCGCACGGTCTCCCACCCTTTTGACAGGAAGTCCAGCGCGTAGGCGGTGCTGTTGAGCGACAGTTGTATGACGATGCTGAAAAAGTAGGCACCAATGTAGGCGACTTTGGTGGCCAGCATGGGCCCGACGTAGTACATAAGCACCGTAAGGCATTGCGTAATGCCGTTGCACTCAATTTGGGTAGAAGGTTCTTTGAAAGAGTTTTTAATAGCCTCTCCGGCTATATAACCAGTCGCCGACCCGAGTAGTGGTACTGCATGAGCTTTTGGCGCACCAATAGGTGCCATGCTCGCTAAAAGCATCGCGAGCACAATACCGGGGATTATTTTTTTACTTAAACGCATTGCATTGTTGGAGCTCGTCGGCGGTTTGTTGGTTGCGCGAGGCAAGCGCGCTTTGGAGCGTTGTCCGGTCTTGTGTCGCGTTGGTAACATCCGCTTCGGTAATAATAGTCCCCGAGGCGAGCGCGCTCTTGTAGGCGGCGGTCACCGCCGCGACATCCGCCGCCGAGGCCACGCTTAAAGCTTTTGTTTGCAGGTCTTGCAGGACTGCAATGCCCGTGTTGGCGCGCGTGATATTGGCGTTATACGCGTCTATCTTCGGGTCGTACTGGTGGAGCGCAAACACCGCGTTAAAGGCGTGCGTCTGCGCTATTTTTTGTTTGTCCTCGCTTAAGCTCGGGCTCGACGAAGCCGCTTCCCAGCAGTTGGCCAGCGACTGTAGCTGCGACTGTGCGCTTTGGATGTCCGCGATAGACCCCTGCTGTGTCGAGCCGTATTGCTGGGCTATTTGCACCTTGCCTTGCATGTCGGTCAAAAGAGCCTGCGCGTCGGCCTGCGCCTGCTGCTGCGCCGGGGTCAAAAAGTTGGACGCGTAGCCGCTCTGGCCGCTGAGTTCGGAAAGTCCGCCCTGCAAGGTCCTAGTCATAAGCTGGGTAATAAGCGCGCTGATGATTTCGTCAAAGCTTTTGGCCAAGTTGAGCGAGTCTTGGCTCACGCCGAGCGTCTTGTTGAGCGACTCAGCAATGGTCGAGCCCGGGGTTGTCACAACGGTATTGCAGGTGCGATACTGGCCCCCTTCTATGGCGGTTGTCTTTTGGCCCGGTCTTGTACCGCCGGCCGGCGGCCCGCTGGTAACCGTGCAGTTGACCTCCTTGGTCGAAGAGATAAATCCTCTGCCCAGAATATAATCCTGCTGTCTCTGGCCTACCGCTTGGTTTTGCGCGTTTGTAAGCCCTACCTGCGCGTAGGCAAATGCGCCGAAGGGGTTGTTGGTTGGTATGGAGGTAAATTGCAACAGGCCGCCCCACCCTCCTTGGGAGAAGTTGCCGTTCATAAAGCCGGTAACATTTTTTATGATGCTGGTAAGACTGCAGGACATCGCTCCTTGGCGCGCGTAGCTTTGCGCTATGGCGACGCGTATTTGCAACTGAAACGGCGAGCAGAGGAACGAGAGCGACGAGCCGCGGATAAACTCCCCCGCCGCTTGGTCGGCCACATTGGTAAAGAATTGCTGGTAGTTGCGCACGAACGACGGCTGGCCGTTAAAACCGGAGTTTATCCAGTTGACGACGCTCGCCGTTATTTGCTGTATGGCGGCGCGCGCAATGCCGCGCGCGATGCAGTTTAAAAAGTTGTCGCGCACCGTGTCGTTAGTTTTGAGCGTGTTGCCGTAGGCGGTTTGAGCGTTAAGCGCAATATCGTTGACCGGCACTGCCACGAGCGTGTTGCCAACGATCAGCGTTCCTCCTATGCCGCCGCCAAGAAGGGCGCTTCCAAATAAACTTGCCGTGCACGATACTGCGCCGGCAATACCGGCCCCCAAGAGCGCGGTGCCAAGCCCGAGCCCGCCGCCATTGTCGTCGCCGGGCCCTCCGCCGCCGGAGAATATATAAGGGGTGCCCGAAACATTGTTGTTGTTAAGGTCATTTATTGTTTTCGGGACAAAGTTTGTAGTCGGCCCTCCGCCTCCGCCGCCCGTCCCTCCGCCCCCTCCCCCGAGCCAGTCCACTCCGGGGATGTTTGCTATACCCCCGGCTCCGCCGGCTGCTCCACCCGCGCCGCCGGTACCACCCCCGCTGCTCTGTATCCCGGTTCCGACGTTAGTATTCGAGCCTGTCGGCAGGGTCCCGGAGGAGGAATTGTTGGCGTTTGTACCGGTACCGGTCGAACTTCCCGGTTTTAGCTGCCCGGTGCCGAAGGTGCCGGTGGTTGCGGCGGGCTTTACCGTCGCGCGGAAGAAGAAAAACCAGACGAGCCCGACCACCAGCGCAAATAGTGCCGCGGCAATGATGATAATAAGAGTGCGCCTGTTCATTGTGGTGAGTATGAAGGAAGAAAAACGTCCCAGGCTGCTCCCGGCTCGTCTTTACTGAAAAGTATACCGCTCTTACGCAGTTGTTCGGCCAGCGTTGTCAACAAACGAGAGGCTTCGGTTCCGGAAGTTTGAAATAGCTGCAGGCCGGCAAGCCCCCGCATCGGGTCGTCTATAACAGTCTTCATTTCGCCCGCGGCAACCGACATTTTGGAAAGGTTATTAAGCAGCTGCAGATACAAAGGAGCAACGGTCGATGGAACCGGCATGCTTGCAAGGTCGTCGGCAAGCGCGGCATACGCCGCGCCTATGGCGGTAAGCGGGGCAAGCGCCGAAGCATCACCGTAATCGATCGCTTTTCCTATAGCCAGAAGAGCCTCGTCATTGTTGGCGCGCGGGTGGCCAAGAAAAGTTTTCATAACCCCGTTTCCCCACTCGTGCAGGCTGGTTGGTGTTTGGCTTATCATCGTGAGGTTGCTCGCCGTATATGCCGCCGACACGTTTTTCTCTACCTGCGCGGCGGCGTCGGCTATAAGCTTTTCTTGCGTCGGTAAATCACTCCCCAGTCCTTGCGCCCCCGCATCGCCGAGGTTAACAAACAGCGATCGGGCAATCGAGTTAGTGACATTGGAGCTTTGTGCCGCTGTAAGCATCGCCCGGACGGCCGTTTGGTCCGGCGCCGCGGGGAGCCCCGGCGCCTGCGCCTGTATTGCGTCTAGGGATGCCTGCCAATTTTCTGTTTGTGGAGCGCCGCTCGCGGTCAAAAGTACGGAGGTGGAGGCAGATTTGGGACTGGTCAGGTACTGCGCGCCGATAATAAGGCCCCCAGCAAGCGCTACCGATAAGACAATGCCTGAAAATCGCGAACTGGGGAGATAAGCACGAACGTCCATGCATCCAGTATATAATGGAAACATGCTTCACTTCGCCCGTCTTTATACGATAGCTGCATTGCTGGTAGTTTTACTTATCCCGTCGCTCAGTTCGGCGAGCCTCGGCTCCAGTGTTACTCCCTGGCTCCCCGACCCTTTTGGAGGTACTGTGATCTCTGTCCTCCCGTGTCTCACTGCCCCAGGCTTTTTTGCAGTCAACATGATAGAGCGCCTCTCCATACCGCCCTATTTTACCTACAGCACTTACATACTGAGTCCACTTTCCCCGTTCCTCTCACATGTACCTCCACATCCAGGCCAGAACGTCATTGGTAAGTCTTTTGGTATGTACTCCTGTATTATCGACCTCAATCCGAAACATTACGTGGTCTGGTTTGAGCCGTTCTCAGTCTTTTATGGCAGCAGCCTCTAGCCTTCGGCGAGTTTGAGCCATTGCTCTAAAGGCACATCCTCCGCGCGCGCCTTGTCGTCTATTGCAGTCTTTTGCAAAACACTAGCATAGCCGGGGCCGAGGTTGTTCTTGAGAAATTTTCTTTTTTGAGCGAAACCTTTCTTCACCGTTTCAAAAAATCTTTTCTCGTGCGCGGCGTTGGTAAAGTTTTTCCGTGAAATATTTTCCACCGCGAGTATGGCGGAGTCGACTTTCGGCGGCGGGGAAAACGCGCCCGCCGGCACGGTCTTAATATATTTTGGCGTACCGTATGCCTTAATCGAAAGCGAGAGTATCGATTCTTTTTTTGAGCGCGCGATACGCTCCCCCACCTCTTTTTGGATTAAGAACACCAGCGTCGTAGGCTGATTGGTTCCGGATAGAAATTTTTTAAACAGCGCGCCCGTAATGTAGTACGGAATATTGCCGACTACTTTGTAGCCCCGACGCAAGGTCGGGACCCCGACCAAGGCGTCGGGGCTGCTGAGGTCAAACTCCAGCGCGTCGCCTTCTATCACTTCGAAATCTTTACCTGCAAACTTATCCCGCAAAAAAGAAATCAATCTTGAATCTTTTTCTATCGCGACGACCTTTGCGCCGCGCTCTAAAATGACGGAAGTCAGACTTCCGTCACCGGGGCCTATTTCCAATACCGTCTCCCCTTCCTTTATATGTGCGGCGTCGACAACCGCCGCAAGGTAAGCGTCCGAGTTCAAAAAATGCTGCCCGAGGGATTTTTTCTTAAACATGAGTTAAGGTTTTAAGCGGAAACTGGCTGCTGTAGAGCTCTCCAAATTCCAATGGGATCACAGCGAGCAGAATATTTTTTTGAGCTAATAATGCGCGAGTTTTTTCAACATAGGCCAAAGGAACTTCAACATGAGTAAAACAATGCAGTGGAATCCGCTTCGCCACGCGCACCTCAAATTGCCGCAAGAATGGGACAACCCCGTCTCCGGATACCGCATCTTTAGTGAGTCCTATTAAAACAGGGTGATTCCCCTCGATGTCAGAACGCAAATCATACGCCCGCCACCAAGGGATTACTTTGTAGGCGTCCATGTTACAGATGGCATTCGCCCAAATTCGCGCACGTTTAAGAAAGTTTCTATTAAGCACCGTCTGTTTTAGAAACTCACGCCCGCCTGGCCCCGGCTGTACGAGTAATGCTCGGGTAGCAAGAAAAAAGAAGAATCCCATCCAAAACCGAGTTCCTCCAAACACATAGTCGAGCCACACTCCTTTGTAAAGATGTATATGCGCGTAGAGGCGCGCGTGCATGCGCGATGGGGCAACCGACACGGTTTTTTTGAAATGGCTGTTGATTTGAACCCATAAGTCCTGATGACCGTTGAGGCCGCGGTTCGAAAGAATAGATTCGAGCACGTTGACGATATCGATGTGTTCCACAGCGCCATACCGGGTGTCATTAGGATGACGGTAATGGTAATGCCCGGTGCCGTGCCAATATACAGCCTGTTCGTAACATTTTTCTAGGAGCGGTAGATACTGGCTGTAGTCGCGCCAGCGCTCGTTTCGCACCCCCTCTGCCTGTTGGCGGTATTTGAGGAGGTGTTTTTCGCTATGATTTAAAAAAAGTCGATACAACATCGTCAATCCAAGTATATCGTCTTACCCAAGCGCTCGGGGCTTTCGGCCAGCAGGAGCTCTCTGGGCAGTTCGCTTAAAAACAGCGAGTTTTTCCGGATGTCGGTGTTGCCGAATACGGTGCGCATCATCGCGTAAGAGAGGAATACTTTCTTTTGCGCCCTCGTCAGCGCCACGTACATGAGCCGCCGCTCTTCTTCGAGACTGTCTTTGGTATCGTCTTCCCTTTCGTAGGGGAAGAGTCCTTCCTCCAGCCCGATAATAAACACGTAGGGGAACTCCAGTCCTTTGGCCGCGTGCACGGTCATAAGCCGCACTTGGTTTTTAGTTTCCTTCAGCTCGTCCTGGTCGGAGGCGAGTGCCGCCGACTCCAGAAATTTTTCCAGCCCTTCGGGCGGCGGGTACGCGTCGTACCGCGCCGCAAGCGACACCAGCTCCGCGAGGTTCTCCAGTCTTTCCGCGCCCTCGAGCTTATCTTCTTTGAGTGTTTTTTCTATACCGCTCTCCGCTATTGTCTCGCGTATAAGCTTAGACGGCTGCACCGCCGCCGCGCCGGCGCCGATTTTTGCCAGCAGCCGGCGCATGCCCGCTACCCGCTCGCGCGTTTTGCCGGTAAGCGCGTGTTCTTGGCCGGACAGGATTTTTAGTTTAGTTACTTTGCCGATGCCCGGCAGGGTGTCTATGACGCGGCCGATATCGGCGGCATTTTCGCTCACGGCAGCACGGACAAATGACAGTACATCTTTGACTTCTTTGCGCTCAAAAAATCGCGTGCCCAGTACTTGGTACGGCACTCGCGCGTCAAGAAGCTTTTCCTCAACCGCGCGCGATTGGAAGTTGGCGCGGTACAGCACGGCAAAGTCTTGCGGTTTGCGTCCGGAGTCCAACAGCTCTTGGATTTTACGCGCGACAAACAGCGCCTCGTCGCCCCCGTCGCCGGCGATGTACAGTGACAGTGCTTCGCCGTCGGGGTTGCGCGTAAAAAGATTTTTATCCGGCCGGTTGGTATTGTTGCCTATCAGTTGGTTTGCCGCCGCGAGTATCGCTTTGGTTGAACGGTAGTTTTCTTCTAGCGTCACCACCGCGCCTCCGTACTTTTTTTCAAACAAAAGCATGTTGGTAATCTGTGCTCCCCGCCATCCGTAGATAGTCTGGTCAATATCGCCGACCACGCAGATATTTTTTTCCGGCCCTATGAGCAACTCCGTCAGGCGCGCTTGGATAACATTGGTATCCTGATACTCATCTACGTGTATGTAATTCCAGCGCTGATGGCAGCGTTCGCGGACTTCCGGATACTTTTCCAACAGCTGTACGGCCCGCAGAAGCAGGTCGTCAAAGTCGAGCGCACCGTCCTGGTGCAGCGCGGACTCATACTTTAACCATGCTTGCGCTATTTGTTTGTCGCGCCAAGAGACGGCCGCTTCCGCGTACATGCCGGCGGTTATTCCCTCGCCTTTGTTGCGCGAGGCAACTCCAAGCGCCGCTCTTGGCTCAATTTCATCGCCACTAGTGCTCTGCAGCGCCTGTTTCATTGTCCGCAAAGAATCCGCGCGGTCGTATATCGCCGGGGTGCGCTTAAATCCAAGCAACGTAGCATTCTCCTTTATAAGGGTCAGCCCAAGCGAATGAAAGGTCGAAATGAAAGGAGTATTTACAAGGCGAAACCTTGGAGAGTCCTGGTTTAAGGTTTCGCCTTGGATACGACTGCGCATCTCTCCGGCCGCTTTGTTGGTAAAAGTGATGGCGAGGATGCTCTCCGGCGCGGCGCCATGGCGGATAATATTGCGTATCCGTTCGGCAATGACCCTGGTTTTCCCCGCCCCGGCGCCCGCCAGTACCAACAAGGGGCCGGCTATTGACTCAACACAGGTTCGTTGTTGTGGGTTCAGTTGAGCAAGGCTGTCCATGGGACCACTATAACCTTTAAACCCTTATTTTCCAACGCTTTTTCATAGAATTTTCATGTTTTGTCCACAGGTGTGCTTTCAGGCGGTTGACGGCCGGAGAGTGACCTGCGTATAGTAAAAAAGTACAGGGATGGGAGCTAAAAAATGGCTCAATAGAGCCAATTTTTGGCGGAATCATGCAGAATACAGCTTACTTTACCGCTTTGAAGTCTAAAAATTCAGTTCCTTCTCCGGCTAGGCCCTTCGCCACGGAGAAGCTCAAAAGGTCTCTTTGGTTCACGCTTGCATCATCAAGTGTTTCTTTGGCAATCTTCGCTCCTGCGCTCGTCTCGGCAAGCGTTTTTTCTATACCGGCGCTCCTAGCTACTTTTACAAAAGAGACCGCGGCCTATGGTACGCAACAAAATTCCCAAACAATAGCCCTACTCTCCCCTGCTACTAATTTAAATCCTAAACCTTCGGTCGGTGGAGGCGACATTACCTTAGTGGGCGGCAGCGCGCTCTTGTCTGAAGACGGACCGTCAGGCACCGCGGCCGATGTCGAGGTTGCCCCGCCCGAGGCGACCGCTATTTCCGTGTACACCGTGCACAAAAACGACACGCTTGCAGGCATAGCCAAAATGTTCAACGTAAGCATCAATACTATTAAAGGAGTCAATGACCTCAAAAACGGCACTATCCGCGAAGGCGATGTTCTTATTATTTTACCGATTACCGGTCTGCGGCATACTGTCGTCAAGGGAGACACGCTTGCTTCAATAGCCAAAAAATATAAAGCGGACGCCGTCGAAATCGCCCAGTACAATGATCTCGATAGCGATGCCGCGCTCGCGGCCGGCACTATTCTTGTGGTACCGGACGGCGAACTGGCGGTAAGCACCCCGGTACGCTCGACCGTATTCTCGAAGAATCCTCTCCGCGGCGCGGGCGGCCCGAGCCTCTCGGGCTACTATCAGTGGCCGGTCAACGGCGGCATCCTTACGCAGGGATTGCATGGCTATAACAGCATAGACATAGGGGCCTCTTCCGGCGTCGGCATATTGTCCGCCGCCGCCGGCACAGTCATTATCGCCAAGGGCGGCGGTGGCTGGAACGGCGGTTATGGAAACTACGTGGTTATCCAGCACGATAACGGCACGCAGACTTTGTACGCGCATGCGAGCAAAATATATGTAGTAAGCGGCCAGCGGGTGGCGCAGGGCGCTACTATCGGCACGATCGGCCGCACCGGCAAAGCAACCGGCAACCACCTCCATTTTGAAGTCCGCGGAGCGGTAAACCCGTTCGGGAAGTAAAAATCTCCTCACCAAGGCTTCATGGCGGACCCGGTAGAGTGGTCCCATGAATCGGTTTGGTCCTTTTGTCGCCGCCGTCGGGTCAGCTTTTTTTGCCTTTTCTCTCTTTGCTTTTCTCTTTTCATTTCCGCCGCAGAGCGCCGCCGCGCAGGAGAGCGTAGAATCCGCGAACACCGCGGCGGCGAGCAAGCACCTGCGCCCGCTGGAGATGCATATCGCCAACAACGGCCTTATATTGCTGCGCAGCGCCCGGGTTGTGGCGGTGGACGGAAAAACTATTACCGTCAGCACCACGTGGGGCTCGGCGGAGTTTGTCTGGCTTATACGCACGAATGCTACCCGTTTTGAGTCCCGCGATTTCGGGACGCGCTTTATCGGCCGCGACAATCAAAAAAGCGCGCTTGGGGAGGTGCGCGTAGGAACCCTTGTCACCATCAACGGCACCCTTGATTCAACGGCAAAGGAGCCTACCATAGACGCTGACGCTTTCCGACTCTTGGAATAAGGATTGCCGGAGGCGGAATTCATTAAACGTTCATGAAAGATTAAGTACAGTACTATATATCTATGAGATTACTTATTGTCGAAGATGAAGAGGGTCTCGCCAAAAATCTCAAAAAAATCCTTGAGTTGAAGGGTTTTGCGGTCGACTGGCTCTCCGACGGCGAAAAGGCGCATACCCGCATTCTCATGTACCGCAATGAGTACGACGCCATTGTTCTCGATCTGGCGTTGCCGGGTATGGATGGAGCTACTCTGACCAAATTGCTCCGGACCGAGGGCATCACTACCCCCATCATTATCCTTACCGGCCGGAGTGAGACGGAAAATAAAATAGCCTTGCTTAACGCCGGTGCGGACGATTATGTGGTTAAACCCTTTTCTTCCGCGGAGCTTATAGCCCGTATTATGTCCGTGGCGCGTCGGCCGGTCGCCGCGCAAAAGGTCGTGCATACCGTGGGCGATATTACTGTAGACACCGCTTCCCATCGCGTGAGCATCAAAGACACCGATGTTCCGCTGACACTCAAAGAGTATGCTTTGCTTGAGTGCTTTATCCGCCGGCCGGGCGAGGTTTTTACCCGGGAGGAACTTTCCTCAAAAGTGTGGGACTTTAACGCCATGACGCTCAGCAACGTCCTCGATGTTCATATGAAGAACTTGCGCAAAAAACTCCAAGCAAGCGGAAATAGCGCCCGTTTCGAAACGGTACGCGGCGTCGGATACCGCTTCGTGGCATGACCCGCCTCAACTTTTTTAACTACATAAATCGGTTCGGTCTGGAGGCGGGGCTCTTCGCGGCGTATGTCCTCATCGGATATACCGAGCTCCATATTCATCCGGTTGAGACGTTCGCAACCCTTCTTTGGTTGCCGGCGGGCATCGCGCTCGCGGCTGTCATCCTGCGCGGATATCGTTTGTGGCCTGTTATTATGCTCGCCGCGTTTACGGTAAATATTTCCATAGGCGCCGGAGTAATTGTTTCTTTCGGCATAGCTCTCGGAGAAACGCTCCAAGTTCTTGCCGGCGCCTATTTTTTAAAGCAGTATGTCGGTTTTGACCTCGCGCTGGCGCGGTTGCGCGACAATCTCGGACTCATTGTGGTGGCATGCGCGGGCGCCTTTATAAGCGCCACTGCAGGAGCGGCAAGCGTGTGGTTTGGCGGGACAGTCTCTTCTTTCGAATCAATCCGTACCCTATGGAGCGTTTGGTGGATTGGGAACGCGCTCGGCGTTCTTATAGTGGCGCCTCTTATTTTAAAATGGTTTTCCGGCCTGCCTTTCCGGAGAACGCCGCTGCAATATATTGAAATGTCATTCATTAGCGCCGCGGTCTTCTTTACTTCCGTGTTTATTTTTTGGATGCCGCAAACGCATTTTATCTACTATCTTTTTATTCCGCTCACGTGGGCGGCGATGCGCGTCGGTCCCCGCGGTATAGCGCTCGCGCTCTTTATCGCGGCGGGAGTTGCTCTGTCGAGCGTGTTTGCCGGCAAAGGTCCCTATGTTGAGCAAGCGCTTTACCTTCAAATATTTATAGGCACCATGAGTGCCCTGTTTCTTATCCTCACCGCTATCATTGAGGAGCGTAAAAAAGCGCAGATATTCCTCGGGCATCATGTCGATGAGCTGGAGGAAGCTTTGCATAAAGTCAGCATCGAGGATCAGGCAAAAAAAGATTTTCTCGCCATTCTTGCGCACGAGCTGCGTAATCCGCTGGCGGCGGTATTCAGCTCCGTGGAGCTCCTAAAATTGCAGGAGGTGCACGCGCCGGACACCATGGAGCTGCTTCAAACCATCGATGACCACGTCCATTCCATGGCGACTATGTTGGATGACCTGCTGGACGTCTCGCGCATTTCAAAAAATAAATTAAGCCTGCAAAAGGAGACCGTTTCCCTGGACTCCGTGATAGACCGCTCCGTACGCTCCGCCCAGGCGCTTATACGGAGCCGCGGCCACACGTTTTCGGTCATAAAACCGGAGCATGAGTTATATCTCGACGCGGACCCGATACGGCTTGAGCAAATATTGGTAAATATTCTTAACAACGCGGCAAAGTACACGAAGCCAAACGGGACTATAGAGTTGGTCGCAAAGCGCGAGGAGAGTATGGCGGTCATCCGTGTACGCGATAATGGCATCGGTATTCCCAGAAACATGCTCAAGCTTATTTTTGAGCCGTTTTTTCAAGTGAAGCGCGGGAAATTGGCCACCGATGGGCTCGGCATCGGCTTGCCGCTGACGCGCCAGCTGGTCAGTATGCACGGCGGCACCGTCGAAGTAGTAAGCCAAGGCGAAGGAAAAGGCTCTGAGTTTATAGTCCGCCTTCCTCTGCCGGTACAGACACAGACACTGCCGACCGTTAAGCCCGGACTTCGCGGCGGGCCGTTGCGCCACGCCAAACACTCCCGCACTATTTTGGTTGTAGACGACAATGAGGTGGCCGCCGAGGCGCTCGGCCGGCTCCTGCAGCTGCGCGGTCATACAGTGGCTGTCGCTCACAACGGCTCCGAGGCGATAGAAAAGGCCAAGCATGTCAGCCCGGATATTATTATTCTCGACATTGGACTGCCCGACATGGACGGCTATGAGGTCGCCCGCGTATTGAAGACACAAAAAAACTTTTCGTCTGCGCTTATTGCTCTTACCGGCTACGGCCAGCCGGGAGACAAAGAAAAAGCCCGCGCGGCGGGCTTTCAGGTGCACCTGACAAAACCGGTCAGTCTTAAGGAAGTCGAGGCGGCGTTCCGGAAACTGCCGCATGTTCTATAGACACAGCGGTGCCTTTAGGGCTTGTTTTTGTTTCTACTGTCGCGCCCAATTGCCGAGCGAGTGAGCGCACAATTGTGGTCCCAAGCCCTCCCTTGTGCTCGGGATTGATAGTGACTCCCACTCCGTCATCCGACACGGCCAGCCGCCACCCTCCTTTGGCGTTGTCATAGGATACGACAATAGCGCCCTGTTTCCCTTCGGGAAACGCGTGCTTGAGCGCATTGATAATTAATTCTGTCGTAATGAGTCCCAAACTTATCCCTTCGGCCGACGTAGTCGTTCCGTCCGCCGCTTTTACGCTGATGATGACCGGTTTATTGCTCCCTATCATGCTTTGCGACAGGCTCGCGCAGAGCCGGGTGAGGTAGGGGCCGACTTCAACCGCGCCGTCGAGGCTTGTAGTATAGAGATCCTGTTCTATCGTCGCTATCGATAAAATACGCTCATGGGCATCATGCAGATGCTTGCGGACCTCCACGCTTTCTGAAGCCTCCGACTTGAGTATCAATATGCTGGCGATGAGCTGCAGGCTGTTAGCCATGCGGTGTTTCATCTCCTGCATCATCAGGTCTTTTTGCTTCGACAATTTTTCCTTTTCGATATCCAACAGCTCCCGCTCCGATATATCGACGATGGTAAGCAGCAAGTGTTTGCGTTTATTTCCTTCGTGCATGACTTCGCGCGCGCTCAACATCATAGTGCGCCATCCGATGGTCAAAAAATTATGCGCAATCTTGTACTCGGTCATCACTTCGTGTCCGGAAATGATATGTTGGAGAAAGTGCCTCAATGCGGAAATGTTCCATTGTCCGTTGCCGATATCGTACAGCAACCTGCCCTGCGTCTCATTTTGACTGACCTGGAACTTCTCATAAAAAGACCGGCTGGCGACAACGACCCGCAGGTCCTCATCGAGCACTAAAAAAGGTTCGTGGATAGTGTCCACAATCGCCCGGGCGAGAGCGTTGCCAAGCTTAGTATCGGCAAAAGGGTCATCGCCGGCAGAATACGGAGTTAGTGCGTTCACGTGGTTTAAGTAGAACACGTAGATGTTTATAAGTACAGAGAAAGCGCCGCGCGCGTAATAGGCCCTACATAACCCACCGCCGGTGTTATGGTGCGCGCTATTTGGAATTTGATGACCGCCGCGCGCGTGGCCGGACCGAAGTAAGCGGTCTCGTTGCCGGGAGAACCCGCGCCGCTTGCCGCGATTATAAATCCGTAAGCATTCAGGAGCTTTTGGAGCGCAAGCACATCCTGTCCGCTGATGCCGTAATAAAGGTTGCGGGCGATTATCGCCGTTCCACCGCCGGCAGGCGGCGAAGATGCAAACGCGAGAGCATTAATGACAGGCAAAGGCACAGTGATATTAGCGGCGAGCGCGTTGAGGAAGGTGCCGCGGAAGTTTGCCACCAAAAGCTTCGCGAGAGCAGCGCTATCGGAGTTCTGCAGAAGAATTGTGGAAAGAGATGCTATCTTTTCTGAAAGAGAGAACTGTGCCGTCAAACGCGGGAAGGGGTCGACCGGAGTTCCGGAGCTGCCGTGTATCTCGAAGTGGAGATGCGCGGCTCCGCCGGAGGCGTTTCCGGTATTTCCCACATAGCCGATGAGCGAGCCTTGCGCGAGTACCGCGCCCGACACCACTCCCTCGCCGATGCGGTCCAGATGCATATAGACAAAAGTTTCGCCGCCGGGGTTGGCGGTGTAGACGTAATTGCCTTCGCCCGACCCGACCCCGGTGCGTAAAACGACTGCGGGCGTCGGGGACACAATCGGCGTGCCTTTAACCGCCATGATGTCCTCGCCTTCGTGCGTGCGTGCGCCGCCGTCGCGCGGGTCGCCGAAGTTCGGCGAAATGTCTTTGACCTCGATCCCAAAAAGCACCGGCATCAAGACCGCAAGCACGGCCGCCGCGGGGAGCGCGCTGATTTTTTGCTGCAAGTCACCCGATTGCCGCCATCCCCGGGACATGTACCGCTGCTCGGGCGTCGTCCCCGTAGTATCTGCCTGCGTTACGGCGGATGTCGTTTGTGCAAAAGAGATAAACGGCAATGCCGATACAAGCAACACGGCTCCCACAAGAGCTCCGGCGTATCGGGGAAAATATTTCATGATGCCTCTTGTGCAGACGGAATAAAAGCACGCTGCTTACTAGGCTTTTGGTTGGCGCAGGGCCCGCACGATGGCAATAAGAATGCACGCGCCAAGCACAGCTACGAGGAAGCTGTAGAGGTTAAAACCTCCCACCCCGCTTTGTCCAAGCAGATTCATGATAAAACCGCCGATGACCGCTCCGACGATACCGACTCCGATATCCCACAGCAGACCACCGCCGGTCCCCATCACCATCGACGCCACCCATCCGACCAATCCGCCAAATACAATCCACAATACAAGGTCCATATATTTTATTTTTCTTAGGCGTTTAAATCACTCTTGTCTACAAGTTCGGCAGTAACAACGATTCTTTTCTCGTATACTTTATGTTCTCTGTTCCAGTCTCCGGTGCACGTAATGAGATTGAGCCGGATTTTTGCCGAGTCGCCGAAAAATATATCATCCGTAGGCGCGTCATAATCGTACGTTTTGCTCCCGATGACCCGGAACTGTAATATGTTTCCCTTATTGTCCGCTATTTCTACAAGGTCGCCGGTTTTAAGTTTGTCGAGGTTGTAGAAGACGGCCTGCGGGACGTCCTTCCCGTCGAGATGGCCGTTAATTACGGCAATGCCCGGCATGCCGGGCCTCGGACCTTGGTTGTACCAAGCTACGTCGGTGAAGTTACTGGGGATGCCCATGGTGCCGTCTCCTTTCCACGAGAGCCCGACGCTTTGGACAACGGCATTCACGCTGATTGCGGGGATGATAAGTCTCGCGGGAAGACTCGGCGGCGCAAAGGAAGTGCCGCTGCCAACGGGAGCAGGCATTGCGGAGAGCGCGGCTTCCTCCAAAGCCTGCACGGGTATGGCCCGAGTCTGCAGAAACAGCGAAAGGCCTGCGGCAAGCAGGCCTACGCTGAGAGATAGAAGAACCGCTTTTTTCCACGAAAATATTTTTGTAGAATTAACGTTCATCATACTCAAGCACCTTAGTTTTTATTTTCCGTATCCGCCTCCCGTATCCGGCAAGCCCGGGATGACCGGAGGAATAACCGGAGGGACTGCGGCGCCGGTGAGCACATTGACCGCGCAGGTGTCGGTTATGCCTCCGCTGGTGACCGACATGGTCTTAAGTCCCGTTGACGCGTAGTTCGCGCTGAAGCCGACCCCGTTGGGGTTGGAGATAATCAGATCCGGGGACGACCAGACGTATGTGCCGGTGCCTCCCGTTGCTGCGAAGGTGGCGTTTTGCCCTAGCGTGACGTTTTGCGTTGCCGGAGAGCAGGTCAGTGCCCCGGCCGGCTGCGTTCCCGCGACCGTCATGGTGCAGCTGGCCGACTGGCCCGCGCTCGTTACGGTGATAATGTAGGTTCCCGCGTTCGGGTAGCTGACCGCAAACTGGTTGCCCGACACGTTCGTTATATTAAGATTCGTGCCGGACCAAGTATAGATGCCGTTGCCGCCCGAGGCGTTAAAGATTGCCGCCTGATTCGGGAGCACGGACGACACGTTGACGCTGCAGGTTACCGGCGTGACCGCTTGCGCAAAACTCAGCGAGCCGGTGCTCATTGCCATGACCGCAACCGCGGTGATGAACGAAAGGAGCGCGTATTTTTGATTCATTTTCATACTGTTTCTATTTCTATTATTAATTTTTACTAATTATTTCGACCTTTATTCAACTTCACAATCCCATACACCCTGTGTGATTTTCATGAAGATTGATCCCCATATTTTTGTTGTGAATTAGTGCGTACTTAGGTAGCTCCTGGTTATCGGTCCAAAATTCCCCAGAGCAGGGCTAATCCCTACCTGTGTTTGGAATTCAGCCAGTGCCGCACGAGTGAGAGGGCCAAAGTAGCCGGTTGGGCCAACCGTGGCCAGAGTGCGGGCAGGTGAGCCTTTGTTTTGAGAGATTAAGAATTGTTGGAGAATCGTCACGTTGTTGCTCCGGATTCCTTCTCCCAAGTTGACCGCTATCGCTTTGACCTGCTGTCCAAAAGCAGAAGCGGAAGGCGTGTATGCGGGAGTTTGATTCTCGGTTTGCATCTGCTGTATAGCATTGAGTGCGGCAGATTGGCCGGCCCCGGCGGAAATAAGCTGGTTGTACTGTTGCTGTTGCTGAGCAGTAAGCGTCGGAGTCGCGGTAGGCCCGGAGCTTCCTTGTGACCCTGTTTGTGTCGGGTTTGTTGAAGGAGTTTGTGCAGGTGTTGGAGTCGGAATAGGCGAAGGTGTAGGAGCGGGGGTTGGAGTTGGGGTTGGGGTTGCCGACTGGGCGTAAACAATAGTGACCGCATTTGAATCTAAAGTAACCGCAGTCTGTGCCAAGGCCCTGCCTTGCAGGCGCGCGCCGGTGTTTAGTACGATTGCTGTTTGGTCCAATATATTTCCGCTGAAGTCGGCGGTCGTACCGATGGTCGTCTGCCCGGCGACGACCCAGAATATGTTCCCTGCTTGCGCGCCGCCACTAAGGACTATGCGCACACCCGAGCTCACGGTAAGCGTCTGCGCTATCTGGAATATCCAGACATCGTTTGCGTTGCCGGAGAGTGTTACGTCCGTCGGTATGGTGACACCCGTACCCCATTTGTAGACACCGGGAGCCAGTGTCAGTCCGCCGATGTTTCCGGCGCCCAGTTCGGTAATTCCGGCGGCTCTTCCCGCGGCGTCGGTATAAGAGGTCTGCATGTCGAGCACTGCCGTGGTTAGGTTGGCAGGAGTCGGATTGGCGTAGTCAGACGCGTATACCTTTCCTGTTACTAGTGCCGAGGTTGAAAACGCGCTTGCCGCAGGAAGTATCAGCGCGAATCCGGTGATATAGCTTGCGGCAGAGGGGCTTACGCCGATGTCGCCGACCACAGAAGTGGCTCCGGTGGTTGAGATTCCAGTTTTTGCAAGAATTACGAAGGCGCTGGCAGACCCAAGGTTGACAGTTGCAGGCGAGGCCGCGAGCGTAACCACCGGCAACAATCCCACAATGAGCGCAAGCGCGAGCGATCCAAGCGTGTAAGTGTATTTTTTCATTACTACTTTGTTTTGAAGTTTATGACCTCGCCGCGGACAGTCCCGGCGGAGTTTTGCGCCACGGTGCGATAGTAGTAATTGGTGTTTGAGCGCAGAGCGGTGACATTCGCCTCAATCGAAACGGTAGTCGCGACTTTACCGGCCGAGCGGTGCGTGGTCGTCTTGAGCGCGCTGGCGAAAGAGGAGTCAGTACTGTATTCGAACCAGTATGTTGTCTGGATGCTGGACGGGTTGACTGTGCCGCGCAAGGTGGCGGTGGTTGTGGCGACCGGTCCCGCGACCAGGGTTGTAACCACCGGTACCGCGGTCAGCGGCGGACCCGCTGTCGTAAAGGTGAGTATGGTGCCGTTGGCGGTACCGAATTGATTTTGCGCGTTAAGGCGGAAGTAGTAGGTTGTCGCGGGAGCAAGACCGGAGAGCGACACTGACTCGGAAATTTTGGCGCTGCCGTCGCCGGCCGACCGGACCGTGCTGACTTCGCCCAGGTTGGCGGAAGTTCCGTACTCAAACCAATAGTTTGTCGCTACTTTATTCGGAGTTACTTCTCCGTTAATTTGAGCGGTCGTGCGAGACAGATTGGTTGCGGCTATTGTCTTGGCTACGGGCGCGCTGCCTACCGGAGCCGGAGTGCTTGCGTCGGTGCGGAAGGTGTAGGTCGTGCCGACAGATTTGCCGACCGAGTTTTGCGCAACCAGACGGAAATAGTAGTTTGTACTTTTAGTAAGTCCCGCAATGTAGGCCGGTGCCGCAAGATTGGCGTATCCGGAGCCGATAGTCTGGGCGGTAGAGGTAAGCCCGAGGTTGGCCGATGTGCCGTATTCATACCAATAAGTCGTCAGTGCTCCGTTTGGCACTACTCCCCCGACAACGACAGCGCTGGTGGCGGTCGGGTTAACGGTTGCATTGGTCGTGGCGACCGGAGCGCCCGGCGTCTTAACCTGCGGTGTCGGCACGACCCCTCCTCCGGTAGTAGTGCCTACCGGCGTCGAGGTGGCGGTCGGAGACGGATTATTCTGCGTGTACCAAAAAACTCCCCCGATCAATATAAGCACCACTACAATTCCTCCTACGATAGCCGCGGTATTATTCATACAAAATACTTCCAGTTACTATTACGTTGTTTATAAACTCCTTACGAGTAACGCCATAGTGTGCCACCGGTGCTGAAGACCTCATGAAGTTTCGCGCCTTGGCGCAGCGACTATAAAGAGAAGAAAAGCGTGCCGAGGAACACGACGACTATGCCCGCAAAGGCCGCCACGCTTTTGGTAAACAGGCTTACCGCCTCTTTCTTTTGCCCATCGAGATACATTTGGACCGGAGAGAAGAAGAAGCAGTAGCTCATCATAAGGACCGACAGCACCAGGAGCGAAATCATAGTGAGAGGAATCAGGAGTGTCTCCGGGCCGTCAAATCCGTCTAGTGAACTCATAAAAAGCACCACTGCGCCGATATAAACAGCCGCCGCCCCGGCATTAATTAAAGGGTTCTTTGTCATACTCTAGTGTAACCCCGCTGGGGTACAAAGGTGTCCTTGTTTAAATCTATTGACCCTACGCTCTACACCATAATAATGTTCGGGTTTTACTTTTTATCCCTTGGTAAGAAGCCTTGCGTTCACACGTCCTATAGGATATAACAGATATGTTATGCTCATAGCACATCACTGTTATGGATTATAAATATTGGGAGGATAACCAAGGTCGATCTCCTGTGCTGGTGATGGTGCGTGAAATGGAGCAAACCGATGCTAGATCAGCAAAGTCCGTGACGAAGCACCTTCAAAAACTTCAAAAATATCCCTACGAACAGCTAACCAGACACAAGCTTGTGAAAAAACTGAAAGGAAAAAATCCTTTTAAAATTCATGAGTTGCGTCTAACTCTACCAAATAAGTTCGCGCGGATATTTTTTATAGTAGCCCGAGACACAAAAGCATGGCTTCTGCACCTTATTGTCAAAAAAAGCGATAGCACTCCCCCGAAGGACATCCAAGTGGCGGAGGATCGAGCGGGAGATCTTGATCGTAGAATTAGATATTTGTAGCTGAGCTCAAATGCTGAAAAGATAGAATCTTAAGATAATAAAGATAAAAACATGAAAGCTAGTAAGATAGGTAAGAATAGAATTTTAAAGGAAAAACTGGATGACCTAAAAATAGATGTAGGGCTCCAGATTCTTGAGCTGCGTCTTATAAAAAATAAGACGCAAGATGCTTTGGCAAAAATGATTGGTACACAACAACCTAGCATTGCACGAGCTGAGAGAGGAGCCACTATTCCCAGTCTAGATTTCTTGAACAAAATTGCTGTTGCACTAGGGACGGAACTTATAGCTCCAAAATTCTCTCTCGTCGAAGAAAACGAAAGACGTTTTCGGTCGGAAATGGCTGCTGTAAAAATCCAAACTAGGGGAGATGCTCATGCAAGCATTATGAAATTCGCACTTCCTAACGCAATACATCCGACTGTGTCTTTAGATTATGCCTCGACTAGTCCGGGAGCAAATATATCGCACTCACTTGGTAACTAACGAAAATTATTATGAAAAAAAATAACATTCGCTACATGGGTGGTATAATCTCGAACTCATCTACTGTAGACCAGATGTCTCAAGCTCTTTCGGTCTTTAACGTTATTGATCAAATTGACGTTGACCTAAAAGCTAAAGAGTTAAATAAAGTAAATCTAGATTCTGTAGAAAAAATACCTGTCCCGATTAACTTTCAAGTCATTTCTATGTGGAAAAGAAATAACTTGTCTGATGAAAATAAATCTGTTAATTCTAAGCTCCATATAGAATTTGTGGACCCTATTGGAGAAAAACTTAATGAAACAACTTTTGATCTTCCTATAGCAGAAGGAAAAAAAAGAACGCGCTATATACTCAATGTTAATGGGATGTTTGTAACCAGAACTGGCGAATATCTTGTTCAGTTTAGAGAAATGTTCTCTAAGGATGAGAAGTCGGAAGTACTGGGTACCTTGATTCTTGACGTGGTGGTTAACAAGAGTTAAGCCAAAGATTTGCCATAGCCTTCCGCTTCCCAGAGTGTTTAATTGCTGTCTAAGGTGCGCCAGAGGTAGAAGCAGGCTACCGTTCGGTGGCCTGACCAGCACCTTGCCAGCTTCTCCATTTTCTTTGGAGTGGGTTTGTGCCGGAGATGAAACACTTTTTGGAATGCTTTTTGAATACCAAGGTCGCCTGTGGGCAGCACGTCGGGTCGCGCGAGCGTAAACATGAGGAACATCTGCGCTGTCCACTCCCCTATGCCCTTAACCGCGACGACATGCTCGATAATCTCGGTATCGGACATCGCGTGGAACAGAAGCGGGTTGATAGTGCCGTCTTTAAACTTTGCCGCAAGGTCTTTCAAGTAGCTCGCCTTTTGTCCCGACAGTCCGGCGGCGCGCAACTTCTCGGTTTTTATTTCGAGGACATTTTCCGGAGTAGGAAAATTCCTCGCCCTACGAAGCCTTGGCGAAGTAGGGTTGAATAGGTCCACAAATCTTTTTAAAATGGTCGCCGCTGCCTTGCCCGACAACTGCTGGTAGACAATAGCTTCGGCCAGCGATTGAAACGCGTCCATCGAGTGCTCGCGCCGGAAGGTAATAGGCCCGTGTTTTTTAACAAATGCCCCGAGGTGTTTGTCTTTGGATAAGTATTTTATCGAAACAGCATGAGGGTTGCCTTTAGTCATGGGTGCATAATACACGCCTGGCAAAAAATACGGTACACAAATAAAAAAACCGCGGCACCCGCCGCAGTTAAAAGTATTGCAGTTTGAGGATGCACGATACGGTGGGCTTTTCCGTCCACCGGTTGAAGAGCCACATTTCAACATCGCGCTCAATCACGGTGCCTTTGCCGCTTGGTGCGGCGTATACATCTCGTATTTTTGCGCGCACCCAAGGCTGGTCCCCCACATACGCTGGCGATGGGAGTCGGAGCCGATCCATCCCTCTAACAATTCGGACCGAGTGGCCGGTCAGTACAAAGAAGTCGTCGGGTAACAAGCCAGGAATGAGCGAGACCAGCAATAGTCCGTGGGCGATGCGTGCGCCGTACGGACTCTGAGTCTGTGCGACGAGATCGAGTTCTTCGTGGATCCACTGATGATTGCAGGTAAGCGCCCCGAACTGGTCGATCATTGGGCCGCTTATCCAGGAGACCTTCCCGAAGTCGTGTTTGAGTGCGCTCCAGTCTTCGGTAATGAATGTTTTGAGCGCCTCAATATCGCGGTAGTCTGCTCTCGGTTTTTCGAACATGGGTGTTTGCAGCATGTCATCCTCCATGGTTGAAAAAAGGCCGCGGCGGATGCCGCGGCCTGTAGTTGTTAGGCGACCGCATAGCCGCCCGTCTTGGTGTCGAGGTCGAAGTTGGCCTCGATGAAGTTGATGACTTCCTGCGGGTCGATGTCCTTGTTAAAGACAAGGTTCGGCCCATGGTGTTCAAGATACACCGCGAGCAAGTTGCCGAAGCACCGCAGCCCGCGGCTGGTGTTGCGACCGCACTCGTGGCTGCCGCACTCGTACTCGCGCTGCGAGATAGTCGGCACGCGCGAGCCCGGCTTCTTTTCGCAGTGGAAGTGGACGATGCAGTCCGCCTCCGAATGCTCGGTAAACACAATCCGCTGTGACTGCCCGCCGACCGACGGCTTGCTGCCGTACGCGATGACCGAATCCGGCCCGTCCGTCCGCACCTTTACCAGCCCGACGTTCCTCATATCGTTGAAGTCCGTCTTGCGTCGCGAGGTAAGAAAGGTCTTCTCATCGAGCTTGGCCGCAAAGTGTCCGGCCGTGACGCCACGCACTTTTTTGTAGGCGCCCCTGCCGATGCAGTAGTCGACGACCGCCCGCAGACTTGCCGGCACTTCAGCCGACTCCCACGCCACGGGCTCGCCGGCAACGACCGTCGAGCGGGTAAATGTGAGATGCGAGCGCAAGTACGCCATCTCGACCAGCTCCTGCAGAGCAGCGTCGCGGTCGGTGGTGACCGCATACGTTGCCTCTTCCGGCACGATGATCATGTTGGCCTTCGACTTGCCGTCGTTTGCGAGCACCAGGTTGGCGCTCGCGCGCTTGAGCATGTTGAGTCCTTGGCGGTATTGCTCTTCCTGCGAAGCGCCGTAGGTCTGCTTGAATGCGACGAGGAAGATATCCTTGCGCTCTTTGCGGATCATTTGCACGATCTTTTCGCTCGGAGTAAGCATCAGGCGGTATGTCTGCGGAGTGCCCGCGTCGTCCGACGTACGGAGCCTGCCCGCACTCTTGCCGCTCTCCAGCTCGTCCGCACTGCCGTCGAAATCCACGATTGCCGGATTAAAGAAGACAATCTTGGTTGTTGGATTGCCGACGAGCCCTGAAACAAACCTCTTCATGTCCTCGTTGGTGTCGACGAGGCTTGCGGAGTCGGCCATGTTCGTGAGCGTCAGCCGCACGTCCATGGTTTGGTCGTGCGCCTGGTACAGCTCGGCAATCTGCCTTGCCGTGTTGCCCATGGCTTTGGAGCCCAAGTACAGATGCGAGTCGATATGGAAGCGGGTGCCTCCGCCGATGACATGCACAACCTTGTTGGTAGCCATGATTAGTCTCCTTTGGTTTGAGTTCTTCGCATCAGAATCTGTTCTTTCCAGAGCTGTTCGAACGCCTCCCTGTCGATGGGGTGCACATTCGAGCCCTCTTTGCATTGAAAGAAGACTCTTCCCCAGTCCAGCACCGCGAGTCCTTTGTTCATCAGAGTGCTGTAATTGCAGTCGATCCCCAGGATTCGAACGCCTTCTGCTTTGGAGTTGAAGATTGACCCCAAAACGTCGAATCCGAATGCGTAAGGTAGCTCGCCGCCCTTCAGTTTGATGAGATTGGCCCATCCGGGCTTCTTCTTGTCGAGCAAGGCTGCTCCCTTCAGGACATAGGAGCGTTGGTCGTCCTTTTGTTCCTCCAAAGCACTTTGTTGGCTCATCGTGGCCTCCTGTTTCAATGAACTGTCTTCTGAACGAAGAATAGGCCTCTCAGTATAGGATTACAATAGTTGTTTATAATCCAGCTGAACACTTGCCAAAATACGTTGTATTATATAGGATAAGAGTTATAATTCTATATTGACACTATGCAAGAAACTGCCTCATCCCTTATAGCCTTGGGCCTCACTCCTACCGAAGCGGCCGTCTACCTTGCGGGCCTCTCCTACGAGTCGGTCACGGTCCAGGACCTGGTTCGGTCGACCAAGGTCAAGCGGCCCACTATTTACCACGCGCTCTCGCGATTGCAGGAGCGCGGGCTCGCCGCAGAAAAGCGCGTGGGCGAGCGGCTGCGCTTTTATATGTCGCCGCCCCAGAACCTCCATGTATTAGTAGAGGCGCAAAAGCAGCGGGTTGTCGCGCAGGAGAAGCTGCTCCAGGAGCTCCTGCCCTCTTTGTCCGCCCGGCAAAAGCGGGTCAAGCAAGACGGCGTAGGTGTTGTGCACTACAGTGGCATCGAGGGGATGAAGATGGTGATGGACATGGCTTTTTACTGCAAGACCAAGCGCTGGGATGTTATCGCCCCCTTTAACAACTTCCTTCGCGAGTACGACTCGGAGTATGCCAAGCAGTACTTGCAGTCGCGCAAGTATCACGGCATCATCTCGCGCACTCTGTGGGAGAACACCAAAGATGGGAAACCCCTTTCTGAAGAAGAGAGGAGCGAGCGCAATCCGCGGCTCATGCCCTGGGTCATGCACGGCAAGTTTAAGTCGATGATGGTACTTTTTGACGATAAGGTCGCTGTCTTTTCCCCGTATGACAAACTTTCCGCGGTGCTCATCACCAGCACAGAACTGCACGCGCTCTTCGCGTCGATGTTCGAAGGACTGTGGGAATTTTCGGAGCGATATTAAAAGATATTGTATAAAATACACCACCGTGCTACATTGTGGTGGAACTAGTTCTCCAACAGGAAAGGATTCTGCTGTGGACCTCAAACGGTTTATCCGCAATATCCCCGACTTCCCCAACCCGGAGATTATGTTCCGGGATGTGTCTACTCTGCTTCAAAATCCTGCGGCTCGCCGCCAAGTAATTAAGGATTTTGTCGCAGCGTGGGAGGGACATGTTGACGTCATCGTGGGCCTCGAATCGCGGGGGTTTATTTTCGGCAGCATTCTTGCCGACAGGCTAGACCTCCCCTTTGTCATGATCCGCAAGAAGGGCAAGCTCCCGGGCGAGGTCATTAGTCAAGCCTACGGGCTCGAGTACGGCAGCGATATCTTCGAGATCCAGGTCGACGCTTTTGCTCCCGGTGCGCGCGTGCTGATTGTCGACGATCTGCTCGCCACCGGCGGCAGTGCGGCTGCGGCTGCGGCTCTCATTAAAAAGGCCCGCGGCACGGTTGCCGGCTGCGCCTTTGTGATTGAGCTGCGCGAGCTCAATGGAGCGGCCAACCTCCCTGGGCTCAGCATCCAAACCCTCGCCGTCTATAAGAAGGAAGACGCTCTCACGGCGGCGTAAGTCGTTGCCCAAGGCTCCGGAATTTCCGGAGCCTTTTTCTTTTTATTGTTTCTTCTCGCGGTACTGCAAGGCCTCCAGCACATGGCTTTCGTTTATATCTTCGGTGTAGTCGAGGTCGGCGATGGTGCGCGCGACTTTTATGACTCGGTGGAATGCGCGCGGACTAAGCGCCATGCGGGTTCCCGCCTTTTCCAGCAGCTCGCGCACTTTTGTTGAAAGCGGTATGAGGTCATCCAGCTCACGCGGAGAGAGGTCGCTGTTGGTCTTGCCAGGATGCTTGGTTTTTGAAAATCTTTTTTTCTGCGCTTCGCGCGCTTTGAGCACGCGCGCTCGTGCCGCGCGTGTTTGCGCACCTTCGGTATCGCGTTTGCCCAACTCGCCAAGCTCTACCGGCCCCATCACGCTCCACAGGTCGATACGGTCGGCAATCGGGCCGGAGATTTTGCGCCGATATCGCTCTAGGCTCATAGGCGTGCAGGTGCAGGCAACTTCCGGATGCCCGTAGTTGCCGCAGGGGCATGGGTTCATTGCCGCCACCAGCGTAAACCGCGCGGGAAATTGCGCCGTGCCTTTGGCGCGCGACACTGAGATGACGCGGTCCTCCATCGGCTGGCGCAGAGCCTCGATCACGCGCCTCTCAAACTCGGGGAACTCGTCTAAAAACAATACGCCGCGGTGCGCGAGCGTCGCTTCGCCGGGGCGCGGGTTGGCGCCCCCGCCGACTATCGATACGTACGAGCTGGTGTGGTGCGGGCTGCGGAACGGCGGCATGGTCAAAAGTTCTCCGCGCAAAACTCCCGCAACCGAGTGTATCGAGTTTACCTCCAATACGTCGTCGAAAGACAGTGGCGGGAGTATTGAAGCGAGTGCCCGTGCCAGCATGGTCTTGCCTGTGCCGGGTGGCCCCGACAGTCCTAAATTGTGCCCGCCGGCCGCCGCGATAATCGCGGCGCGTTTTGCCGACTCTTGTCCGCGGATATCCTCAAAGGCAAACTGCGACTCGCCGAAGTCGTAAGAGAGCTGGGTAGGCGCAGCGGGTTTGAGCCGGCTGCCTAAGGACCGTCCTTTGGAGCCCTGGTTTAAGGACGGTCCTTTTCCGGCCGGACCTTTCTTGGTATTCAAATGCTCTATCACTTGCCCGAGGGTCTCCGCGCCGTACACCACTATCCCCTGTACCAGCGCCGCCTCGGCGACATTTTCCATCGGGACAAAGACCGCCTTTTTCTTTTTGCGCTTGGCCTCGGCCACCAGCGGCAAAATTCCGCGCACTGGCTGGAGCGCACCGTCGAGCGACAGCTCGCCTACAAATAAATATGGGTCGGGGTCAAACTTGATGTCGCCCGCGGCTAAAAGGTATGACAAAGCGATAGGCAGGTCGAACATCGGTCCCTCTTTTTTTAAATCTGCAGGCGCGAGCGATATGACAGTCTTCTCGTTCTTTTGTTTTGGCGACTTAAAACCCGCGTGTTTAATGGCGGAGGCTACCCTATCCCAAGCCTCTTCTACCGCTTTGTCGGGCAACCCGATGATATCGAATTTATGTAATTGTCCCGCTGAAATATCCGTCTCGACTGATACTATATACGGCGTCAAAACGCTCGTTTGCGCCCCAAACACCTTGGCGTAATGCATCCCCAGATTCTACTATGAGTTATTCATACAGCTCCGCGTGGGTACCTATGGCAATAAAATTGAGTGAGCCGTCGGGATACTTCTCGTAGATAAGGCGGAAGTCGCCCGTGATGTTTATGCTCCGGCAGCCTGCATAGACACCGTGTAAGAGATGATTGTTCAATGCAGGGTCGAATTCATTTTGCAGAAAAAGCGCCACTCGTGCCTTTGTTTTGAGATGCAACGATTTAGACAATTTTTTGTACTGTCTGCGAAAGCGGCTCGAATAATGCATGGAGGGCTATTTATTGAGCGACTTAAACATCTCTTCTACATTTCGGTACGGTCCGTGCGCTTTTCCTGCCGCAAATTCCCTGCGCGCTTCGTCTATTATTTTGCGGGTGCGGGCATTGGGCACCAAGGGTACCGTGAGCTCAAGTCGCTGGTCCTCGGCGAACTTACGAAGTCCCGCGTTGACTACGAGCGAGAGCGGCACCCCCATCTTTTTGGCGGTCTTGCGGGCACGGTCGCGCACATCCTTATCCACTTTGATACTGATAACAGTTTTCATATAACCAAAGTATATACTATGGTAGCATTAAATCAAGGAGACCCGAAATCTGATGTTGTAGCAAAAATAGAACCGGCGGCCCGCCCGGAAATTTTCTGCGTTCCTGGAAACTTCGTTTTACGGAGCCTCTACTCCATGTGGAGCCGGCACGTAGCGGCCGCGGGGTTTGCTTCAAGGCGGTCGTTCTCTATTTTTTCTCCGCATTCCTCGCAAAAGCCGTAGGTGCCGGCGGCCATGCGTGCCATAGCGGCGGTTATTTCTTTTTTGCGCGCCAATAGAGTCGCGGTCTCGGACGCGTGCTCCTCGCTCTCCTCCATCCGGTCGGCCAACTCGTCGGGCTCGGTCGCGGTCGGATCAATATCTTCGTGTCCAAGGTCGGCAAGCTCCTGCACCACGGTATCCAGCTCCTCCTCCAGCTTCATTTTTAATTCGTCGTTTGTCATCCCGTTAGAAGTTTAAATATATAAAATTACTAAATAAAATTAAATCCCATTATTTTGTTTACCTGACTTCTAACGGGATCATATTTAAAAGAGTATACACTACCTATCCTGGCCGGGGCTATTGTCCCGGGATAGGAACCAGCGGGGTGGTGTCGAGCCGCGAGAGGACCTCGCGGAGCGTGTATTCGTTGGTGGTAATAAGTATGGTATTGCGCCCGAGGAACGTCCACAACAGGAGTATGTCCCCCTCCGCGTTTAAGTAAGCGCGCGTGTCGCGGTTTTCGACTATCTTGTCCACAAAACCGGTATTGATAAGCTGTGGAGTCGTACTTGCGGGAGCCGGCGTACCGGTTTGTTTTGGGCTGGGGGTGCGGCCAAAAAGCGGCAACAGCTCCCCGCGGAGCGTGTACTCCCACTGAAGCATCGCCCGATAAGCGGTTTCATACGACTCTATCTGCAACAGGAGAAAAGCCTGATTTTCCTCGAATGAGTGCAGGCCTAAAAGATAGACAGGGGCAAGCGTGCGCAGGAGTTCAGGGGGAGTTTGAGGAGCAATAAGCTGCAACAGTTCGGCTGCGCTCAATTGCCGCGGCGCTCCATTGTCTTGTATCGCCGGCTCGGCTATATATACCCACTCAATAAGTCCCACCGAGAGCTTCATGCTCCGGCGCGCGGCCTCCAAGCTTGCCATCACGGTGTCACGGGTACTTACCGCGGCCGGCACCTCAACGGATACGCTTTCGTCTACGGTCAAAAACGGAGCGTTGGGCGCCTGCGATGCCGGTACGGTTGTGTTCCGCAAAATAACAAAACCCGCCGCACAAAGCGCGATAATAACCAGTACTATGCCGCCGGCAATCATAGTCCAACTCAACCGGCGGGAGCTTTTTTCTTCCGCGGTTTGAGGGTCGAGCGGCTTAGTTCCCCTGCGGGTAGCTTCGGCGGACGCGATAGACACGACCGAGGCACCATGTCCGCTGCTTACCACTTTTTCTATATCCCCCTGATAAGTTTGTAACGGCCTTATCGCGGACTCTGCGGGAGCGGAGGCAAAGACGGGTGTTTTTGTCGGCGCAGGCGCCGCGGCGTCGGGCTTCAACAAGGTAGCCTCTTCTTCCTGGCGAAGAAGCGCCCCCGCGTTTATCCTGCTCGCGCTCGTGACCAGCCCGCCGGCCGGCGGATCTTTTTTAGGGAGCAATATGCTCTGTATATCAACGGGGTCCGGTTTCTTTTCGGGGGAAGGAGGCATGAGGTTGTGTAGAAGGCTGGATGCCTTTGCGAGACGCAAACTCCGGGTCAACCGCCTTAATGGAGAGATTGATGCGGCCTTTGTCGTCTATCTCCTTTATCATAACCCGAACCTTCTCCCCTACCGACACCGCGTCGGATGCTTTGTTAATTCTGAATGGCGCAATTTCAGAAACATGCACCAAGCCCTCGGCGTCTTTGCCGGGTCCGACACGCACAAATGCCCCAAAGTCCATCAGCCGCGTGACCTCGCCGTCATATATTTCACCCGCTTTGTATTCTTTAACTATAGCCTCTATCATCTCTTTTGCTTTTTGCGCGGAACCGTTTTTGCCGGTAATAAATATCGAACCATCGTCCTCTATCGATATTTCATCGACCTTGCACACGTCTTTAATGCCGTTGATTGTTTTGCCGCCGCCGCCGATAACCATGCCTATCTGGTCGGGCTTTACCTTCATCGAAATAATTTCAGGCGCGCGCGGCGAGAGTTGCGCCCGCGGCGCGGCGAGCTCCGCGGCTATCACGCCGAGTATTTGCAGACGGGCTTTCTTTGCCTGGGCAAATGCTTCCGACAAAACCGCAAGCGGCACGCCCTCTACTTTGACGTCCATTTGCACGGCCGTCACTCCGCTGTCGGTGCCGGCAACTTTAAAGTCCATGTCGCCGTGATGGTCTTCGGGTCCTTGGATATCGGTCAATACTTTATACGCGCCCGCTTTAGCGTCCGACATCATGCCCATGGCAATGCCCGCGACCGGTTTGGTAATAGGGACCCCGGCGTCCATAAGCGCGAGCGTGCCGGCGCAGACCGAGGCCATCGAGGTGGAACCGTTGCTGGCCAAGCTCTCGCAGACGATGCGGATGGTGTAGGGGAAGTTATCTTTCTGGGGGATAACCGCGCGCAGCGCTTTTTCGGCGAGCGCGCCGTGTCCTATCATGCGGCGGTTCATGCCGCCAACGCGGCCGGTTTCGCCCACGGAAAAGGGCGGGAAGTTGTAGTGGAGCATAAAGCGTTTTTTGCCGTCTTGCACTTCGATGCTGTCGATTATCTGCGCGGCTTCGGGCCCGCCGAGCGTCAATGCGCCCAGCACGTGTGTCGCGCCGCGGTAAAACAATCCGGTGCCATGTATCATCGGCGAGATACCGCCGGCTTTGGCATACAGCGGACGGATTTCATCGAGCGCGCGGCCGTCCACGCGCTTGCCCTCCTTGATAGCGAGGTCGTGCACGTAAGCGTCCAGACGGTGCTCAAAATAGGTGTCGAGCTTGGCCGGTTCGATGTCGGGAAATTGCGCGGCCGCGTGCGCCGCCCACTCCTTTTTAAACATTCCGAGGTCTTCTTTTTCGAACATGCCGTTTTTAGTTTTGATAAGCGACATGACGACCTCTTCAAACACCGGAGCAAGACGGCCGTCGTCCTCAAACGGCGGCACAAACTTAGACTTCTCGACGCCGCGGTCTTTAATTATTTCTTTTTGCCAAGCTTGGATTTTTTCTATCTCCTCGGAGGCGCGCATGAGCGCTTTTTCCAGTACGTCCTCGCCCACTTCCCGGGCGCCGACCTCTATCATGTTTATGAGTCCGTCTTTGCCGCAGGCGGTTAAGTCCATTTTTGCTTTTGGCGGCAACTCCTCATCGCGCTGACGGTAGGTCGGATAGACGATATAATCCGGCGTCCCCTCTTCGAGCCCCAAGCGCACCGCCGATACAGGGCCGTTAAACGGGATGTTGGAAGTTGAAAGCGCCAATGATGCGGCAGTGACCGCCAATACGTCGGTGTCGTAGTCTTCTATCGCGAGCACGGACAATATTACTTGCACATCGCGCTTAAGCCCTTTGGGGAACAGCGGGCGGATGGTGCGGTCGACAATGCGGCCGGAAAACACAGCCTCGTCGGACGGCCGGCCCTCGCGGCGCATAAAGCGGGAGCCCAGTATCGCGCCGGCGGCGTAAAACTTTTCTTCGTACTCGACCGACAATGGGAAGTAGTCGAGGTTCGACTCTTTGCTCCCCATGACCGCGGTCGCCAGTACTGCGGAGTTGCCGTAGCGCACCAAAACCGAGCCGTTGGCTTGGTCGGCCCAGTCGTTAAACTCGGCGCTCAATGTCTTGCCGCCGATGTCGACGGAATATGTCTTACTTTGCATCGCCAAACTTTAGCAAGAAAGCCCTGTCTCCGCTAGGGAGACCAGGGCTTTCACTTGTATAAAACTTATTTTACGGAGCCTTTACTCCCCGCTCATCTTTATCGCCGGGTCTTCGCCTTCGCCGTCCCAATCGGGAGCCTCAGTGGTCTCCATGCTGGTGTCGGCATTGACGCGGCCGGCGTTGCTGTCGGCTCCGGACTTTCCGCCGAAGCCCGGGATGTACCCTCGGACTCCCCCGCGGTAGCCGATAAGGAAGTTGCGCGGGTCCTCGCAGATGTCTATAAAGTCGTCCACTGCCTCGCGCAGTTGGCCGGAAGATGATTTGCCGAAGGCGATAACCTCGACCTGCACGCCATAAGTGTACTTAAGGTACTCGACCAGCGGCACAAAGTCGCCGTCGCCGGTGGCGAGAATAATTGTGTCGAGCTTCTGGCCCATGGCCACGGCGTCTATCGCCATGCCGATGTCCCAGTCGGCCTTTTTGGCCCCGCCGGCAAAGACGCGGATGTCTTTAACCTTCGTTTCGATGCCGAGCTTGTTGAGCGCTTCGAAGAAGCCTTTTTCGTCTTCACTTTCGGTGCGGATAACATAGGCTATCGCGCGGATAAGTTGGCGTCCCGCGACCGCTTCTTTGACTATCTGCCCGAAGTTTACCTTTGCCTTATAAAGATTCTTGGCGCTGTGATAAAGGTTTTGCGTGTCTATAAAAATGCCGACACGCTGGCTTTTGTGTTTGATGATTGCCATATATAAATAACTAACTTAATAACGATGAAAACAACTGGAACGGCGCAAAACAAAAAATGCCTCCCCTATAATACACCCGAAGGCGCAAAAGATTACTTCTTCAAATTGAGCTTCTTAACGAGCGCATTGTAGCGGCGCTTATCCTTGCCCTCCAAGTATTTCAAATGAGTCCGGCGGTCAGCCACCATCTGCAAAAGTCCGCGGCGGCTGTGCTTATCTTTAAGATGTTTCTTCAAATGAGAGGCAAGCTCGTCTATTTGTTTAGACAATAACGCAACTTGGACCTCCGGCGAGCCGGTGTCCTTGTCGTGAACCGCTACTTCCTTAACGGCCTTAGCCTTTTTCTGCTTGGTAAGCATGTACCGCATAGTATCACACCCGCATAAATTGCGCAAGGGGTATGGGTGTGGTGTAACCAAGATGAAGAAAAACGACCCGGGTATTACCGGGCCGTTGTAGTCGTCTTTTTCTTCGGTTTTTCTGGTCCACACTCCTCCACGTCCTTTTTTTTGGGGAGAGCATTACGTTCCCGCTCGTTCTTTGGTTCGCGGTAGAAGACATGCTGGCTCTCATTTTCAGCCTTGCCGAGTTCGACAAGGCTAGTTTTAAACCAGCAGATATTCTTACGTATCCCGCGCACGGGGGCATCGGGATTAAGATAGTTCGTCGCCCCCACCAAGTGCGCGGGCGGAACGAACTTGCCCTTGAGCTCTTCTTTCGCGATGCGCAAGGACAGATTCCAAAAGCCCGGTATCGCCGGCTCCCGCTTGGCGGCATCTAAGCACGTCCAGGAAAATTGGCAGACGATGGCACCACTTGCCTTTGACTTGCGGGCATAGACCACTGCGTGGATGTCCGCGCCGCCCCACACCTTACGCTTGGTTTGTGCGCGCACGCTTGTCACGTGCGCCACCATCCGAGCGCTCAGCTCCGGTTCGCGAGCCACTACTGCTTCCCAGTAGACATTCTTCGCGAGCGCGTTGAGCGCGCGCGTGTTCGAAGACCACCAGTCCGCCACCATTGCAATACTTATCGCAATAAGAGCGGCGCCGATGGCCAGCTTCAGAGCATTCTTTCGAAGCCACATGGCCCGCTCCTTTCTGTTGATTGGTTATATGAAGAACGTAACCTTTATATCATATACTAAAATACAACTTCTGTCAACCCCCTGCGTCAGGCAAAGAAAAAGCCCCGCATCCGTCGGCTGACGGAGCGGGGGCTTGGCCGGAGTTCAGCGGTGTCTGAGGCGGCTTGTCATCCCGATGGCTTGGATGACCTTTTTATGCTTTGAGGCGGCGGTCGGCTTTCCGGGCTCGGCTGGCGCGGCTTCGGCGGCAATTACCTCGGCCACCTCTGCGGCCTTGCCGGCGCCGGCAAGGCCGCCAGTCGCGCCCAGCATCGCAATTTCCGTATCGCTAGCATTTTGCTTGCTTGGCCAGGCAAAAGCCCGGATCAGGATCAGCAAAACGATGAAAATAACTCCCCCTAAAATATATGGTGCCCACTCTTCCGACATCGGTTTGTTCCCTTCGGTTAGGACTAAGCTGATTACTTTATATCTTAAAGTAAAAATATGTCAATCCTGACACGTCGCACAATATTTAGCGGTACAATAGCCAAATGGCGGAGCTTAAAAACCTCAAGACCCAGTTTTTGGAATATTTAGAGATAGAGAAGGGGCGCTCTGTTAAGACGGTCGAAAATTATGACCGCTATCTGACGCGCTACCTTGCTCACTCCAAGGTTACCTCCCCCCAGAAAATCACCGAGCAGTCGGTGCGCGAGTTCCGCATACATTTAAACCGGCAAGCCGGTACGAGCGGGACGATGAAGCACAAAACGCAGAACTATTACATGATTTCACTCCGCGCGTTTCTTAAGTTCCTCCGCAAGCGCGATATAGAAAGCTTAAACCCCGAACGCATCGAGCTGGCCAAGGTCGGCCAGCGCGACCTCGACCTTATAACCTCCGATGAGCTTAACCGCCTTATCAACGGGCCCAAAGGCGACCCATCTTTGGCGGGCCTGCGCGACCGCGCCATACTGGAGCTTTTTTTTAGCACCGGTCTGCGCGTCTCGGAGCTATGCGCTCTTAACCGCGACATCGACCTGACACGCGACGAGTTTAGCGTGCGCGGCAAGGGCGAGAAAGTCCGCGTCGTTTTCCTATCCCCCGCGGCCAAGCAAGCTATTAAGGACTACGAGCAGAAGCGCGGCGACGTGGATGAGGCGCTGTTTATACAGATGGGCCCCTCCTCCGCCAAGGCTTCGGAGGGCGGGCGCGACTTGCGCTTAACGCCTCGGTCAATTGAGCGGATTGTAAAAGGCTACGCAATCAAAGCCGGCATCACGCGCAAAGTAACCCCGCACGTCATAAGACATTCTTTCGCGACTGATTTATTGGAAAACGGCGCCGACCTGCGCGCAGTCCAGGCACTCTTAGGCCACGCCAACATAGCAACCACACAGGTTTACACCCACATAACCGACAAGCACCTGCGCGAAGTCCACAAAAAGTTCCACGGCCAGCGGAGGAAATAAAAACCCGCCTAGGTGGCGGGGGCAGATGCAGATAGGCGGAGCTTGTTGATCTCGCGGTAGTAGCGGGCGATACAGAATTTCCGGACCCCGCCTTCTTCTTTTGGGTAAAGACGGTATTTTTTATGAGCCCGTAGCCCGGTGCCCTCGTCGCCGTAAGTGGCGGCAAATACGGCCTCTTCGGATTGGTTGTCGGCGAAGTTCGGATCGTGCTCCAGCACCAAAGCAACGAGTTCTGAAAGAGACATTGTCGAAGGGTCCCGGGGGCTCTTTGCCACTTCAGCCTCTGACTCAGCGATCGTATTGAAAGGCTCTACTTTCATATACCAACTCCCCCTAAAGTTACGTGCAGTCTGGATACAGTAGTACCACAGATTTCTAAAGTTCTTATGAAGCCAGGCTATGTTATCCTGCCGATATGAAGCTCGTCAGCTGGAACGTCAACGGCATCCGCGCGGTGGTTAAAAAGGGTACTTTTCAGTCTTTTATAAAAGACCACAAGCCCGATGTCCTGTGCCTGCAGGAAACCAAGGCCGAGCGCGGGCAGGCCGAGATAGATTTGCCGGAGTACGAGGAGTATTGGAACAGCGCTACAAAAAAGGGCTACAGCGGCACGGCCATTTTTGTTAAAAAAGATATTACGGTGCACGAAGTGTTGATGGGCCTGCCGGAAGATCTGTGCAAAAAATACAAGCTCCACGAAGACGGCTACGGCGACCCGAACAAAGAGGGCCGCGTGGTTGCGGTGGAACTGGACGATATATATGTAGTAACCGCTTACACACCCAATTCTAAAAACGATCTTTCACGCCTCAAGCTCCGCCACAAACAGTGGGACCCGGCGTTTTTGGAGTATATGTTTCAGCTCGAGGAGACGAAGCCGGTGGTCTTTAGCGGCGATCTCAACGTGGCGCATACTGCCGACGACTTGGCCAACCCTAAGGCAAACGAGGGCGAGCACGGCTTTACCGCCGAGGAGCGCGAGGGTATCGACAATATTCTAGAGGCCGGGTTTGTAGATTCCTTCCGCCGTTTTATCCCCAAGGGCAACGGCCATTACACTTACTGGACGCCGTGGCGCATGGCGCGCGAGCGCAACGTCGGCTGGCGCATAGACTACTGGTTTGTTTCCAAAAAACTCCTCCCCCGCCTTAGGTCAGCCAAAATCCTGGCCGAAGTAATGGGCTCCGACCACTGCCCGGTGATTATTGAGTTTAAATAGAAATTCACGATGCCCTGTGGTATAGTCGGCACATGAAACATGCATTTAATGCTCAGTTGCAGGTGCAATTTCTCAAGCAGGGAAAGTACACTGTTGCCTACTCACCTGCCCTAGATATTTCAACTTCCGGTAAAAACCAAACGCAGGCGCGCAAGCGTTTTGCCGAGCTCGCGAACATCTTTATACGCGAAATAATGGAGAGGGGTACGGCACACCAGATACTCACAGAGCTGGGCTGGACTCATCGTGCCCATGCCGGTTGGGCGCCACCTAAAATGACTAAAAGCCCCGTGTCTGTACGCATCCCTGTCGCCGCGTAATCTTTCATGGCCCGTATTGGGACTATTCATTGGAAGAAGTTCGAAAAGTTTCTTCTTGCCGTGGGTTGCTCTTTTGAACGCGAGGAAGGAGACCATCGCATTTATTGGAAAGAAGGATTAAAAAGACCGATAGTGGTGCCCCGCGACACCCTCCCGCCTTTTATTGTGTTGAACAATCTGCGAACTTTGGGCGTATCGCGTGACGAGTATTTAAAAATCATCGGCAGAAAATGAACTATAGGCTCCGGCCGCTGTTTGAGTTAAAAGATTAAAGCCGCGCTTGGGAGCGCGGCTTGGTGTTGTCTACAGGTCTACCTCAACTATCTGCAGGTGGTCGTGCTCTCCTCTTGGCAGGCTCATTGCATCTTGAGCTTCTTTGTAAGAGTCGCCTGACCTCACCACAAACAGGTGTAGATTTTGCAGCTCGGGGACTGCCTCCGATTCTTCATCCCACGCGCCCCGAGATTGGTGGGTAATCGTCAGTTTGAGAGTAGCGGCGACGATGAGGTATTTCGTAGTCATAGTGTCCTCCCTGGTTGCGATATTCATCACGAACCCGAAGAATCATCATGCCGCGGCCTCTCGATGAGAATTCGAACGAATCAAATTCTCAATAGAGGGGAGAAATTTCTTTCTCCCAGTTCCCGATCAGTCCAGGTCATCCTCCCAGAACTGTTCGTCGTCCCAGCGGTCCTTCTTGTCGTAAAATTCTTGGCGCTGCTCCCGAGTGTAGGCGTTGTCCTCAACGGGGACGTCGAGGTCGGTCGAGTAGTAGTACTCCGGTGTCATGTTGGCCTCCAGTTGGTTTCGATGAACTTTGACTCTCTGCGATAAGTGTAGCACAATGAGTGAATAATGTCAAGTTATATTGATGATAAAAATTTGATATAATTGCTTTGTAAAATAAGCTTTAAATACATGTATGTCAAAAATTATTGATGAAATAGGAAACAAAGCTTTGTCAGATAAGCTCCAAGAACTCGGTTTGAGCGAAAAGGAGGCTGCTGTGTACTTGGCCCTTTTGCCTCGGCAAGATACGGGTACGAGTGTACTAATTAAGACGACGGGTCTACATGGGCAGTTTGTATATGATGCTTTGGCTAAACTGGAGGTCCTAGGTCTTGCCAAACATGTAGTCCAGGCAGGCCGGAAGAAGTTTTCGGCCAACCCACCCCAGCGCTTACTCTCGCTAATAGAAGAAAAGCGCCTTTCGGCGCAGTCGGTGGCCAAAGAGCTCCAAGCTCGCTTTGCGGGTAAGCACGAACAGAGCTTCGAAGTCCATCAGGGAGACTCGGCTTTTATTGCACATCAAATGGATCTACTGCGTCGGGCACCGCAGGGCGGCACGTTGGACGCCATTGCAACCGAGACAGAGCGGTTTCAAAAAACGTTTGAAGAGTATGGCATGTGGGACGAATACTTGCGATTGCAGGTGGAAAAGGAGATAAAGATCCGTTACTTAGGATCGGAGGCACAGCGGGGCCGTCTGCAAAAGCGTGAGCAAAGCGAACTATCCTGGACCTATAAAATCCTGCCGGGGCAGTCGACCGGCAACATCAGTATCGAAGTGCATGCCGAGACGGTCACCTTTGTTACCTACGGCGAGCCGGTACTCTGTTTTACTCTCTCCAGCAAAGAAGTTGCACGAGGCTACCGTGAGTTTTTCAATTCTGTTTGGGCGTTGGCTAAGAAATAAAAATAGAGCTGCAGTAGCTAATGCAGGTTCTCCGGAGATTTTTTGTAGCTCCGTATTTTGTTAAGGAGTTCTTTTGCCGCAGCCAGATTTTTTGCATCAAAAAGCGCTAGCTCATGGGAATGCGCGCTATCTTCAAAATAGTCGCTAAAATGGGTCGAGAGTCCGTCTTCATTCCACTGTTTCATCAGAGCATTGCCGGCAAGGTCCGGGTATGCTGCTTGGGCGAGCGCAATCTGCGCTCTATTTCTTATGAGCATCATGTCCGGAGGCGGAGGCTGCCCCTGCGACTGTTCCTGCTGTACCCTCTCCATACCTGTCATATCCTAAGCATATCAAATTCCTGTGTTGCGCAAACTCGATAAGCCAACCAGTAATGACAAGCTTAATAGAGTCCTCGAATTTACGCGTCGAGGAGCCGCGCCCTTTGCGGGAGTACTTCTTTTTGTCGCAGACCACGCGGTTTTTGTACCGAGGGTCGGCGAGCACGCGTGCCGCATCACTGCGGCGCTTCGGGGCTTGGATGGTGATTTGCATAATTTCTTTCCTCTGCATCGGCACACCACGATTGATGTGTCGAAAAAAGGAGGCGACACTGGGTCGCCTCGACGAATCCTGCATGGCGGAACACCTGGGTCTTTTTGACGGACCCGTCGGGGAGTTTTTCGTCCCGCGACTCCCGAACCGAGAAGGCGTAGAGAACTTTTATTCCCCGCTCTTGCAACGCCGCCTGCAACACCGGCATAAAGAACGGGGCACCGCCGATCATTACCGAATCAAAGCCATCCTGGCGGGCCATCTGCGCGAGTGTTTGTGCATAAGCCTTGAGCCGGATTTGATCAGGCAGCTCATCGAACGTAATGAGTGCCTGTACGAGCACCTTGTCGGCAGGCTCGACGACGCCGGCAGCAATTTGGTCAGCAGTCGCTGCGTGCTGGGTCAAATTTAAAATTCGCATGAAAGAACCCCTTGTTTCTCAATAAGCCAACGAACCATTCGCGGGCTGAGTAAAGAGGGCGAGCACGAAGGCTCGCCCGGAAGTTTGAACAATCACTGAAAGAACAAAATTAATGGGTGGTAGCGCTAGGTCTTCGCCACCATGATGCTGTCACTCCCCGAAGCTTGTGGAGAGTCGGACCGCAGCTGTTGGGCTGCCAGCACCTTTGATCACACATCCCGATGTCGCCACCGGGTTAGAGGAATGTGTCTCCCTCTTATCCGGACTGAGCTTATTGGCTCCAGGGCTGGCCGGCCCCTTTACCATGCGGTTGGTTGACCGCTCCCCCTTTGCACCACCAGCTTCCCAGACCGATGGATTGGGGTATGATCCGACGCTCATGTCCTTACCTCAGGTTTAACCATTCAACAGGATCTGTGCTGATCATGTGATTCTGGTTGGTACTGAGGAGGTCCCCACCACAGGCTTGCGGCCCATAGCAGTTTCCACCAACTTTCTGCCCGTATACCGTTGGCGACGGCACACAAACTTCTGACTCCCTTTGCCCCGCCAAGGGCTCGGACCGTTGCATAGTGCAAGCCTTGCGACTCGACACCCGGGAGAAAACCCTTTTCATCGGGCTCCGTTTAGCTTCGGTGGAGATTTGGATGCTTGCGCACCCGGCCGTAGCGGAATCAACACTACAACCTATCAACCCCTTGCGGGGGTATCTGGCTCTCCACAGCCATAACATTGGCGCCGAATGTTCGGCGGCACTGTTATGGCAATGGAGCATTTTCAAACAACTTCTCAATCAACCCACGATCCGCCAGTAGGCAGGCTCACGAGCTGAGTAGAGGTGCGGATATAAAGGCTCCGCACTAGTGCCCTCTCACTTTGAGCGACGCCACTCGGGGCGGCGGCCGGTGGGGGTGGTAATAAGGCGCCGCTCGAAAGCGGCCTGTCCCCTATCAACACCGCACCGCTTGGGCCGTCCGTCCGCCCGGAATCCCTTTTGATGGAGGAATTTCGTCGCGGCGTCCTCCAGGGTGTGAGACCCTGCATTCGTCCGGCTATTCATCATTTGTAACCCCCCTGGTTGTGTGATGATTGAAAGATCTAATTCTCTTTTGTTTGAAAAAGAATTGCAGGAGTGTGGGCTGCCCTGGCAACCCTTTGGAGCCCAGCTGGGGTCCGCGGCTACTCCAAGCCACACCTAGCCACGCGGCCGCGCGCTAGGATTACGATGAGGTCCTCTTTTTATGGAACCCCTCCTCCCAAGTCCTTGCGGTCTCGGGCCCCTCTCAGCCATCGTTCGTGGCTGCTTGGTACGCTTTTCTAGAGCGCCCAAGGGAGGTAATGGAATCAATACGATCCCAGCCGCCCTGCCCAAATACAAACCGGCGCCCCATATGTATTGCAGGGCGGGCTGAGTAGCCTGTGGCGTATCTAGAGCAAGGCGAAGGAATCACATTCTTCGCACTTTTTCAGTATTAAACTGTCAAAGTTCGTCCCCGGGACCCCTCGCCTCCGGGTGTCAAACTTGATTGACAAAGCCATTATAGTCAGTTCTTTAAATTTGTCAAGCGGTTTTGACAGATTGAAAACTTACATACAGAAAATAGCCTTAAATATAGCCATTTTTTACATATTGATATTCAATCGAGTATGACATAAAAATAGTGTTGATAGCCAGCTGCTTGACTTTATGTGCTGACTATAGTAACCTAATTAGCGACCGGGGTGGTACTCATCCTGGCCCGGGTTTTCTGCCCAGCCCGCAGTCAATTGGGCTTGTACCTCGGCCGGCAAAGTGCCGGTTAGACTCAGGAGCTACTTATGAAGAAGCTCAAACTGTTCGGTGACGGCTGGTAAGCCTTTAGTCGGACAATGTGGAATCGATCTCAGCGTCTGAAGTTTCGTCGCTGTAGGTTGATATCTCGAAAAGCAGAAGCGCACCGCAGTCAAAAGGTGCAAGACGTCGGGCGGTTGCAAGGTTCAAACCTCTGCAACCGCCCTACTTGTTTTTATGCCTCAGCTATTTCCCAAAGCGTATTAAATATGGCTCTAAAGCTGTCTGCGATTTCTTTGCTGTCTATGATGATGCCGAATACCGGTCCTTTGAGTGCCATAACGGCGACGCAGTTTCTATAAACAAAAATGTCGGAACTCATGGGCATGCGGTCGGGTGATATATATCTGCGCTCGGTGTTTGGCGGTATCTCGGAACCCGACTTGCCTCCCTGGCGTGTATAGATGTAGCGCGAGTGGATTCCGTTCCTAACTCTTTTATCAGAAAAATCGTCCAGTTCCTTTTGTGTGTATATGGTTGCCAAGGAGTCCCGAGAGAACAAAATAAATATTTCCTCCCCTTTTTTTAAGGTTAAAACCTCTTCGCGCATAGCGGTAATTCCTTCTTTGCCGCTAAAGAACCTCACCAGCGGTCGCTCGCCGGCGCCTTCGAACTTTTTGAGCAGCTCAGGCAGAAAGTCGTTGAGTTCAAGCTCCTTGGCCTCGAACTCTTTTTTCTTTAGTTCAAAAATACGCTTCAGATATTCAGGAGATTCTGGGGCAAAGTATGTTTTCTTACCCTCTTCGTAGGTGCTCATGAGACCCTTCTTCATCAAGCTTTCCAGTTGCACATAGGCGGTTGAGCGCACTATTTTTGCTTGCTTAGCTAGCTGGTCGGCCGTGGCGCGCCCTATTTCCAGAGCGGCAATGTAAATTTTGGCCTCTTTTTCCGACAGCCCAACATCCTGGAGCTCTTTTAGCATGAGTACATTGTACGGCACAAAACCAAATTTTGGGTACGAATAACCCCCGCAATGGAGGTGGCGGGGGTTTGTGTGTAAGCCTTCAGAACCGGCTTTCAAGAGTTAGGATTGCCTCTTGTTTTCAATTTATTGTCGAAGTTTGTCGGTAATCCGCAATATCTCGACAGTGAGTTTAGAAGGTTACACATTGGTGCAGCTGCAATGCACAGAAAGAACATTTTTGTTATGTCGTTCGCGACAGGGTAGAACGCGCTCGCACAACATTGGTCTGAAGTAACTATACTCCCATCAAGGACAGTGTAAAGGACATAGGTGGGGATAACCTGCCTCTGCCGGCAAGGCGGGCTGTCCTTTAGCTAATCAACGAAGTATTTCCTATGTATGTCCTTTATTTCAGCTTCCTCCGCAACCTCCTTAGCCTCTTTGGCCTCCTCCCCTATCTTACGCAGCTCTTTGTCGGTCAAATTGAGCAGCTCCAGCGCTTTTTGCTCCAAATAGTCGGCTGTATTTTTTGCAGGGTCTTCCAATACCTCCTCTAGCAGCGCGTGGAGCGTCCAGCCTATGCGAGGGCCCGGCCGCTCCCCCAACTCAATGATTTTTCGGCCATCTATTTTGAGCATGCCGACCGATATCGGGTCGCGCATTGCCTGCTCTATCATGGCCTGGTACTTGCGCAGGCGAAAAGGTTGCTCTTTGGGGCGCCCGGTGCCTATCCGGTCGCATATGCGGAGGTTTATAAGGTCCCAAATATGTTCCCGCCCCACGTTAGCTACTATCCGGCGCACTGCGGACAAGGTTACCTTCTCCGGGTCGCTAAAAAACATATGCCAGCGAACCAGCGAGGCAGCCCGGTCTATCGTTTCACGTGGAAACTTAAGGTTTTCGAGTATCTTTTTGGTCATCCGCGCTCCAACCACGTCGTGTCCGTGGAAAGTCCAATCGCGTTTTTCATCCGACCAGCGGCGGCTCTTTGGCTTTCCTACATCGTGAAACAAGGCGGACAAGCGGATGATGAAACTCCAGTTTTTATCGGCAGCGTGCTGGGTTGAGCGCAGGTTGTGCTCAAAAACATCAAAGCTATGGGCCTGATTTTGCTCAACCCCTATCCCCTCCTCGATTTCGGGGGCTATATAGCGTAAAATCCCTAATTTATGGCTTAAAATAAGGGCTTTCATGGGTTCTGCAGAGTTTAATATCCGGATAAATTCATCCCGGATACGCTCTTTAGAAATCTTCTCCAACTGAGTGGCCGACTCCCCTATGGCAGTCTGCGTTTTTGGCTCTAGCTGGAAGTCGAGCTCGGCCGAAAGTCGTACCGCGCGCATAATTCGCAAAGCATCCTCGTCAAAACGCTCCCCCGGCTCCCCCACGGCTCTTATCCAGCGACTACCCATGTCCTTTATGCCATCGTAGGGATCCAAAAGCTGTCCTTTAGATGGACTATAGGCTAAGGCATTGATTGTAAAGTCTCGGCGCTTCAAGTCGTCCTCTATCTTTTGACTAAAAACAACGCTGTCCGGGCGCCGGGCGTCACTGTACTTGCCCTCAAGCCTATAAGGCGTTACTTCTACAACCTTGAGACGCTCATCGGTAACGGTGTCATTGACTACCCCGACAGTCCCGAACTCGTTGGTGTAGTAGGTATGCTCAAAAATACCTTGAATTCGCTCGGGCGTGGCGTTAGTGGTTACATCCCAGTCTTTGGGCGTGTGGCCTAGCAAAAGGTCCCGTATGCACCCCCCTACTATCCAGGCTTCGAATCCTGCATTTTCCAGGCCTTCTGTTACCCGCGCTACCTCCGGAGGTATTTGGCTGGGACTTATTTGCATTGGATAATTCTAACAGATAAAGCTATTATTAAGTTCTGCGCCCGTAGCTCAATGGATAGAGTACTTGGCTTCGAACCAAGGGGTTGGGAGTTCGAATCTCTCCGGGCGCACAAAAGTGCTCATTGTGGATAAATGAACTACCGTTCTGTCCTATATAGTATCATGTGCTTATGAGGAAAGACAAAGAGTTGGCCATCGAATTAAGAAGAGCCGGTAAAAGCTATCGGGAAATTAAGAAAGAGATAGGAGTCTCACTCAGTACGCTTTCTCTATGGTTTAAAGATCTCGAATGGTCTAAGGATGTTGGTAGAAAGCTTATTTTTCAACACATTTCAGATAGTACAACTAGGATATTTGAACTGAATAAAGTCAGAGGTAAGAGACTCGACACCATTTATGAATTGGGGCGCAAGGTTGCGGCTAAAGAGTTTGATAAACTAAAAACTGATCCCCTCTTTGTAGCCGGTGTGGTGGCCTATTGGGGAGAAGGAGACAAGACTACAAAACATCTATGTCGATTGGCAAACAGCGACCCGGCGATGATAAGGCTATTTTGGTTGTTTTTGACTAAGAAATGTAGAATTCCAGAGAACAAAATAGCCTGTTGGCTGATCCTTTATCCCGATTTGGACGAACAGATCGTAAAAAAACAATGGAGCCTAGAAAGCGGAATCCCCGAGAGTAACTTTAGAAAAGCGGTTTTTATAAAAGGTAGACATCCAACCAAAAGAAACAAGTATGGTGTCTGTAGTATAGTCGTCCCCAGTCGATTTTTTAAAGAAAAAATGCTACTATGGCTTCGTTTGATAGCAGAGGAGTTCAATGCGGATATGGTCTAATGGTATGACAACTGGTTGCCAATCAGTTAGCGGGAGTTCGATTCTCCCTATCCGCACTAAGAAACAGATATTAAAAGACATCCAGAGTGTGGATAATCAATCCCCTATAAATAAAGGAATATTTAGCATTTCTGTGGATAAGTATGGGGATATGTGCATTAAAGGACACAAAAATACTGTCCTTCACCTGCCCGACAGGCAATGTGAGTGCCTTTTTAGTGCAAAAACACCAATTTATGTTTCATATGTAACGTTTTACGTGAACCATGTGAACGCGAAATGAGTGAACGGGAACCATGTGAACGAGAATCATGCCTAGTCCAAAGCGCAAAATAGGAGATATCGGGGAGGAGGTTGTGTGTAAATACCTAGAAAGAAAGGGATTTCGGGTATTGGAGCGTAATTACCTTAGAAAATGGGGCGAAATAGATATTGTTGCCGAAAAGGGCCCATTGCTTAGTTTTATCGAGGTAAAGAGCGTTACACGTGAAAATGGTTCACGTGCAACATATAGGCCGGAAGAGAACGTGCACCCGGCAAAGCTTAAAAGGCTGCACCGGGCTATACAGACCTACTTATTGGACCGAAGGGTACCGGAAGACAGGCCGTGGCAGGTGGATGTGGCTTGTGTTTACTTGGATTTTTCGACCAGAAAGGCTAGAGTAGAGGTATTGGAGAATGTAATTCTCTAAAAGACAAAATAAAAGACACCATTCGTCGCTAAAGCTATGAAGGGCACAGCGGGGCGTAGTATACCGGTAGTACAACTGCTTTGGGAGCAGTTAGACCGAGTTCAATTCTCGGCGCCCCGACAAAAGTTATGGAAAAGATAACGCTTATAACCAAGCCTTCCGCCGGATACGAGCTGTTGGACTCAGGGTTTGAAGAGAAGCTTGAGCGTTTTGGCGAGGTTATTTTGGCGCGCCCGGACCCGCAGGCTTTATGGGAGAAGGACAGGGAAGAGAAGTGGCAAAATGCCGCCGGCCGGTTTGAGAGAGAGGGGAAGGATGGGAAATGGTCAGGAAAGTCTTTGCCAAAACAATGGGAGACAGAATTTGGTGGATTAAAGTTTTTGATTAAGCCGACCAGTTTTAAACACACAGGCCTCTTCCCTGAGCAATTGTCCAACTGGCAGTGGGGGAGCGAGTTGATAAAAAATGCCGGAAGGGAAATCTCGATTTTAAATATTTTTGGTTACACCGGCGGGGCGACGCTTGCTGCCGCAGCCGCCGGAGCAAAAGTTACGCATGTCGATGCAAGCAAGACAGCCGTCGCCTGGGCGCGGGAAAATGCAAAGCTGTCGGGGTTGGAGGGCGCACCCATCCGCTGGATAACCGAAGATGCAATCACTTTTTTGAAGCGCGAGGTAAGCCGCGGCAACAAGTACGACGCCGTCGTGATGGACCCGCCGGCATTCGGGCATGGGCCCGATGGGGAAGTGTGGAAGTTTGAGGAGCATTTTTTGCAGCTTCTTGAGTTGGTGCAAAAACTGCTCTCCAATAAGCCGCTGTTTGTACTGATTAACGGCTATGCTGCGGGCTACTCGCCGCTTGCCTTTGCCTACAATCTGGAGAGTTTTGTAAAAAAGTTCGGCGGTACTATTGAGTATGGGGATCTGGCGATAGCAGAAAAGGATAGCGAACGAGTTTTGCCCGCCGGTATCTTCGCCAGGTGGAAAGCATAGTCATGAAGTTTTTTACCGCGATAGCCCAAGAGCCGACTATCTTCCTAACAAGAAAATATTGGCAATTTTCAAAAGGTCGGCACGGCGTCTTGCTGCTGTACGTCACGATGTTTGTCATCGCGAACCTTATCATCCTTTTGCCGCCGCTCATTTTCGGAGCATTCGTGCGCGAGATACAAAATTCGGGAATTACCTCGGACACTATGCCGTATCTGTTGCTGCTGCTCGGTCTGCTGTTCTTCAACGAAGTCGCCTTTTGGGCGTTCCATGGCCCGGCCCGAGTGATTGAACGGGCGGTCGCGTTTTGGGCCGATATCAATTACCGCACCCATTTGCTGAGGGGAGTGCTCGACCTCGGGCTTTCGTGGCACGGCGAACACGACTCGGGCGATACTATCGACAAGGTCAACAAGGCGGCCGATGCGTTGGCCAACTTTGGACGCAACACCTTCCAGGTCTTGCAGCTCCTGGTCAAGCTTGTGGGTACGTCGGTCGTGCTCTACATATTTTCGCCGGCAGTGGGCCTCTCGGTGCTTGCGCTCATGCTACTCTCGTTTGTTGCGATATTCCAGTTCGACCGCTACCTGATGCCGCAATATCGAAAGATCAACGAGTTTAGCAACAAATCCATGGGGCGTGTGTTCGATGCGCTCTCCAATATTACAAGCGTCAAGATACTCCACATTGAGAGGCCGGTACTCGACGGCATCGTCGCACGGCTCAGGGCGCCACACGCGGTCTCGTACGCCAACTGGAAGCTTAATGAGGAGAAGTGGTTTACCGGAGCGATGTTCTACCAAGTGATAGCAGTCATACCCATTGCATTCTACTTGTTTACGGGGGTTCGCTCTGGCAAACCGGTAGATGCGGGGACTATCTCGACGCTGTACCTGTATCTCTCGAGCCTTATATACGTCTACTTCGGATTTACGGACTACTACCAAAAGTTAGCTACGTTCAAAAGCGGCGTGCAAAATGCCAAGCCGATAGAGGACGCATTTATATCTAAAAGCAATGTGCACCGGCACGCGGCTGCGGAGTGGCAGACTCTTGCCATAGAAGACCTCTCTTTTGCCTACGAGGGTGTCGGCGAGGTACCCAACCTAAATAAGGTCGCCTTGCAAGTGCACAAAGGCGAGCGCATTGCGCTTATCGGCGAGTCGGGGTCGGGTAAAACGACCTTTTTAAAGGTGCTGCATGGTCTGTATCCTACAGCGCGCGCCACATTGGTGCTTGGTGATATGCCCCCGACAGCAACGTCATTCGCGGACCTCGACCTCAAGACCATGTTGGTGCCGCAAGAGCCGGAAATATTTTCCTCAACGATACGGGAGAACATTACACTCGGTGTTGAGTACTCACAGGAGGATGTCGAGGAGGCGGTACGCATTGCGCGCTTCGACATGGTAGTCAGGGACCTGCCGCGCGGGTTCGACTCGGTCATCAACGAAAAGGGCGTCAACCTTTCAGGCGGCCAAAAGCAGCGGCTCGCGCTGTCGCGTGCACTCCTGTTCTCCAAGGAGAAGGACATCATCCTGCTAGACGAGTCCACCAGCTCGGTCGATTCTGAAAACGAGACCCGTATCTACTCCAACATCTGGAAGGCCTTCGAAGGAAAAACGGTCATCGCCTCGATACATAAAATGAACCTGCTCAAGCTCTTTGATCGCATCTACGTATTCGACAAGGGCCGCATAACCGACGAGGGCTCCTTCGACGACCTTTTGCAGCGCAACGCGTCCTTCAAAAAATCCTGGGAACAATTTGTCGCAACACAGCCGGAGCATGTCTCAGAGTAGTATGATAAAAGCGATTATTTTTGATTTGGACCGGTGTATCCTAAACCCGAAATCGCTCGATGTTGATATTCTCGACCCTGTTTTGGCGCCTTTATATGCGTCGAATGTATCAGCTGAACTAAAACAGAAAATGAGCGAGGTGTTGTGGCACACTGCGTTTGAGGACGCAGTTGTGCTATATGGAGTACCGGCAGATATTGCGCAGCGCATGCGTGTTGAGTGCCGCCGGCTCGAGATACCTGCGGGAAAGGAAATATATTCTTATGGTGACGAATCGTACATACCGGCCTTGCCGGTCAAGAAATTTTTAGTGACCAGCGGTTTTAGGAACTTTCAAACTTCAAAAATCACTAAGTTGGGTATTGCAGGTATGTTTGATGGAATTTTTATTGACGAAAGTGATGATTTGACTATCCGAAAGAAAAAGAAAAAGATTTTTGAGGAAATATTAGGAGCTAATGATTTGCAAAAGGAAGAGGTTTTGGTAGTGGGTGACAATCCTATTTCTGAATTGAAAGCGGCTAAGGAGCTTGGCATTGTCGCTATACAGACCCTCCGTCCGGGCGTGCAAAAATGGGACCAGGCCGACTACCATGTTACTTCGTTGTCCGAATTAGCTGAGCTTATTAAATAAAAACCCCGAGCCGAAATTTGGGCTCGGGGTTATGCTAGGCGGCGCGTACCGGCATGACAACAGGCAAGCGGACCCGCAGCATGACCTCGGCGCGTTGACCGAATTGCGTGCGCATGCCGCACACCCCGTCGGTAAAGTCTTTGGCATAAACGCTGATCGCGTTGAAATTCAGCACGTATGCCCAGACGATGAAGGCGATGTGGCTTTCGATGCGATTGTCTTTCTTTTTGAGCCATTCGGCAAGCTCCCGCATGCCGTAGCGGGTAAGCTGCGGTGCGAGTTGGTTTCCTTGATACGCGGGGTCGATGCCGATTTGATCGAGTTCGACAACCGGCTCCGCTCGGTGGAATCCGCCGTGCATCTGCCAGCCGGCATATCCCGCTACAGCGCCGTCGATTTCGACGATGAAGTATTGGTAGACTGGGTAAGACTTGTAGAGCGCCTCCACCCATTCGCGCGCTCCCTCGGCGCGGTCGCGGTCGCCCAAAAATACCGTCGAGTTGATATGCGCGATAACGGCCAAGTCGCGCTCTTCGGCACGGCGTAGTAATACTTCACCCATGGTTGCACCCTTTTGTTACTTCCAAGGAATACAACGTCCGATGATTACCGGTAGTTTCTAGTTACTCTTTAACATCGCTTTAAGCGGGACGGCGGGGGACTGTTTGACAAGAATACGCGTCATGCTAAGCTCTAAGTATGCAACTTGCGCAGGCAATTAATCGTCGTCACTGGCTTATCTTTTCGAAAGCCGGTGTTTGTCGCGCGTAAATTTTTAAAATAAAGTTTAAGAGACAGGAACCGGCTTTTGAAGAAGCCGGTTTTGCGTTACTACGCAAAAAACAAACAGAGGAGGGCTTGATGCACCGTCACTGGCGTTAATTGCCCGGCCGTAATGCCGACAGGCTGCTACGGTATTCCTGAATAAGATTCGGAGAGGGCTGACATCCCGCTCGGCAACAGAAAAAAACTGTCACCCGTTCTTTCAACCTGCGGAGTGAAACATGCGCAAGCAAGAGTTTCCAGAAGACTCCACTGGCGAAGTGTATGGTCCCGACGGTCCGGTACGACGCACGCGTGCTCACACAATCGCGGGCTATACTGAGCCGGTTTTGTCCCACGCGGGCCGGCACCAAGCCATGATGGACGAAGAGGGCGCCTGGCTCAACGCGGCCTTTATGGAGCCCGATGAGCCATTGTAGAAAAGTAACCGCCGCAACACTGCGGCGGTTTTTTTAATTCCCGCTCAACACCGCTTCAAGTTGCGCGGTGAGGCCCGGAGCTATTTTTGTATTAAAATCGGCCGCTTTTGCGGCAAGGTCGCCGGAGAGCAAACCGACAATGCCTCCTTTGCCGGCAGCTATCAGCGTGTCGTCTATGTGGGCGAGCGAAACTGCACGCAGGTCGCGCGCATCCGTCGTTGCTCCTGCGGTAGATGTGGTGATAATCCCCGCCAGTTTGCCGTCGGACAGTCGCACGGCTGCTCCGCCGGAGGAGCCGCCTTGAGAAAGGATGGTACCGCCTATCGAAAAGAGCTCTACGTTGTTGTTGCCGCCGAACGAAAAAAGCTGTGTTACATACGTGACGGCCGAACTCGCATAGAGATTTTTTTGAACGGTCTGGCTGCCCAAAAACCCCGCTGGGTACGAGGCAAGCAGCATCTCCTCGCCGAGGCCAACCAGCCCGCGGTTCATCTCCATCCGGGAGAATGTCGCCGGCAACGAGGCGGCGGGGTCTGTCCTGCCGGTAATAAACAGGAAGGCATAGTCATTTTCTCCCGTGCCGGTTGCCTGGACAGCTTTCAATTGCGCGGCGTTTGCGGCGACCCATGCCGGCGGCGTGTATAAAAGAGTTGCGGTGTAGCGCTCTTGTGCGGGCGAGCCGACGCGTACAGTGCAGGTAATGTTGTCCGGAGTAAGGTAGTTGCGCAATAGGAAATACTGCGCGATGTGCGCGTTAGTAAGTATGACGCCGCGATTGTCGATTATGATGCCGCTGCCGCTTATCCCGTTGATGCCTGTTCGCGGCAGACACAAAATATTTACCAGCGCCGAGCGGGTTTCTTCATTTATTTGTTCCTGAGACTTCAGAGGCTGTGCTACAGGAGGAGTTGTCACAGGCGCTGGAACAGGAGGTGCTACCGGTTTTTGAGCAATGGGTGCCGGAGAGGACTTTATCGTGCTCGTTGTGGCTACGGGCGCGGTGGGGAATTGTGCGGTAGTGGTAGCGGCCGGTTGCGCGGGCAGGGGCGTGTTTGATATTTCTTCCGACAACAGCCCCGAAAATATTGATCCAAAAAACAGCAACAATGAGGCAATGATGCCAAAAGTCATAGTGAGGATGCCTTGTAGAACTTCCATGTGCGGGATGGGAGAATCGAACTCCCAACTACAGTTTGGAAAACTGTCGTTTTGCCACTAAACTAATCCCGCTTGCCCTTTCGAAACTTTAGCGAAGTAGGGCGTACCCCGTTATACTAAACCATATCAACGAAAAAATCCCCTGATGGGGATTTTTTCGTCTCGAGAGGATATTTTACTGCTTGACGGCCTCCTTCAGTGCCTTAGCGGCCTGGAACTTAGGCACGCGCATGGTGGGGACCTGTACCGTGGCGCCGGTGCGGGGGTTGCGCGCGGTGCGGGCGGCCCTCATTTTGGTCTTAAAGATGCCAAGGCCTGCGATGGAGACATCGTTGCCTTTCTTAAGTTCGCTAACGATAGAGTCGATCATCGACTCCACGGCGCGCTCCGCATCCGCCTTGGTGGTGCCAAGTACCGTGTGCACCTTTTCCGCAATATCCTGTTTATTCATAGCGTTAATTAATAGCTTGTAATGGGAAGCCCCTGTAGGGGGAAGTATACCCCTCTCAAAAAACCTTGCAATAGAGCCATTGCGGATAGATAAGCGGTAAAAATGGCTCTATTGTAGGGGCCAAAGGAGTACAAATAAAAACTCCCCGGGAGGGGAGTGGTGGGTTTATGGAATCAGTTGACCCCGAAATGCGTTGTCCAGTAGTCTTTCGATTTCTTTCATTGGCAGGATTTCACCGGCGGCAAAACTTGAACCGCTCGCCGAAAACAAATGTTCGCTTGCGGTCGCAGCCTCGATCCAGCCATCGTTTTGAAGGAGCAGGCCGGTTCTGCTTTGGTAAAATCCCACTCCGACGAACGCCTGCGTTACTTTTTTCGTGGAGAGAGCTTTTTGGGCAAAATAGTGAGCCGTCTGCCCGATCGCCAGCTCAGTTCGCGGTTTAAAGAATTGTGTCCGTACCACCCTGCATTCGATAAGGGCGAAAGTCCCCTCGGACAGATACTTCAACACCGCTTTTTGCACGGTCTGCAGCCCGCCTGGAATAAGAGCCGGATTGGCGACGACGACGACTTTCTTTGCTTCCACTAATGCCTCCTATGTGGCAAGTCTTTGCAGACAGTAACAAGAACGCTCTTACCGCGCAAATTCGATCGCGCGGGTTTCGCGGAAGACGATAACCTTTATTTCGCCGGGATATTTAAGCTCATTTTCTATGCGCAGCGCTATTTCGCGCGCTACTTCGCGGGCCTGGAAGTCGGTCATCTTGTCGGGTCTGACAAAGACCCGCACCTCGCGGCCGGCGCTTATGGCGTAGGACTTTTCGACGCCCTCAAACGAGTTGGCGATAGCCTCGATGTCAGAGAGGCGTTTGATGTACTGCTCGACAGAGTCGCGCCGCGCGCCTGGGCGGCCACCCGAAATAGCGTCGGCCACTTGGACAATGTAGGACTCCGGTGTTTCATACGGGTATTCTTCGTGGTGGGCCTGCATGGCTTTTATTACCTCCTCTTGTACTCCGAATTTTTGGAGGATGCGGCGGCCTATCTCGACATGCGTCCCTTGTACCTCGTGGTCGAGCGCCTTGCCGATGTCATGCAGGAGCGCGCCGGCGCGTGCAACAGCCGGGTTGGCGCCGACCTCCTCGGCTATCATGCCCGCGATGTGCGCCATCTCCACCGAGTGCTGCAGCACGGACTGCCCGTAGCTGGTGCGGAAGTGGAGTCTGCCGAGTATCATAAGCAGTCGCGGGTCGAGGTTAAGCACGCCCACCTCAAAAGCCGCGGCCTCGGCCTTTTCTTTAATAATTTTGTTTACGTCCGCTTTGGCCTTCTCCACCGTTTCTTCAATTTTTGCCGGCTGGATGCGTCCGTCGATAATCAGGTTTTCAAGAGCGACGCGGGCAATGGCGCGGCGCAGCGGGTCGTATGAAGAAAAGAGTATAGAGCCCAGCGTGTCGTCGATAATAACCTCTACCCCCGTTTCACGCTCAAACGCTTTGATGTTGCGGCCCTCTTTGCCGATAATCTTACCCTTAAGGTCATCGTTGGGGATAGTAATAGCGGTCGCCATGGTGTCGGAGGCTACCGAGTTGCCGAGGCGGTGTATGGCGGTAACGAGGATATCTTTAGCTTTGCGGTCGAGTCGGTCCATGCCATCGCGCTCGAGCTTGGTGACACGCATCATCATATCTTCGCTGTTTTCGCGCTCGAGCTCCGCATAAAGTTGCTCCTTGGCCTGCTCTTTAGAGAGCCCGGCGACTTTTGCCAGCTCGGTGGCGCGCTCCTCTAGCAATGCTTCGGCGCGCTCTTTTATTTGGCGGACTTCCTCTATTTTTCCTTTGACCGCCTGGACTTCCGAGTCGAGTTCTCCCTGCTTTTTGTCCAGCGACTCCTCACGCTTAAAGACGCGCTCTTCCTGGCGCGTTACTTTCTCTTCTTTTTCGGCAATCGTGGTCTCGAGCGCGGAAAGGACCTCGGCGGCCTTGTTCTGCGCCTCTCCGGTTATTTTTTTAGCTTCTTCTCTGGCGTCAAGCAAGATGTGCTTGACTTCGACTTCTATCGAACCTTTACGCGATAAAACGAGCAGCCATCGGAATACAAATCCTATTACCGCACCCCCGAGCGCGGAGAGCGCCAGCAGGGCAAACACTATTTTTAATGACATATTGGGATTTCATGAAATATATATTGAGAACGCCCTTACAATACCAGACAAATTACTTAACCGCAAATTGGCTCGTACGGAGAAAAAGTAGGTTTTCGGGAGTGTTTCGCAGGCTGACGAGCCGAGAATCAGCAAATTTCCAGCAGGAAATTATGCGACTCCCGAAGGCCTAGCTTTTTCGGAGATTTATTTCTTAGCCGGGACGGCTTGGTGGGTCAAAATGTCGTCCACAATGCCGTACTTTTTAGCCTATTTCCGGCCCCAACCTTTCCCAAAGTTGTTGCCACACCACGCGCATAGTGTCGGCCAGATGCCGGTTTTCTACCAAGACGGCAAAAGGGGACGGACCCTCCAGGTCAATAAGGGCAACCTTGTCACCATAGATATTTATATCGGTTTTGAACTTGGGCGCGGTAATAAACTTGGTTTTACGCAAAAATTTTAGATTGTCTTTTGAAAAGTTGCGCGCAAAGGGTACATCTCGAGAGATGGAGCGGATAAGTATGTCGCGCCGCGCGCGCTCCTTTGGGAACCAATCAAAAATCCTAGGCGGCAACTCCGCCCGCAGGTCTTCCAAATCTTCATACGCCAGTATCTCCTTTTTTTCTCGCAACATGTCCGCGTACACCTCCTCGACCCCCTGCATTCCGTCATAAAAAGTGACGCGAGGTTTTTTTGCGGATTTGTTATTGATTGCGAGCAAGTCCGGCAGTATGCGCTCAAGCCCGCTGAGGCGGACTTTTTGCATCTCAACCAACCGCTCTGGATTGACCGCGCTGTAGACGTGCCGCTTGCCGCGCTTGGTTTCGTTGATATATCCGCGCTCGCGTAGCTCATCAATGAAAGTATAGATAGTGGAGCGGTTAACCCCGGACTTGCCGGCAAGAGCAAGCATGGTCGCCTCGCCGAGCTCTAATGCCGCCAAATAAACTTTGGCCTGCATCGAGGTCATGCCGAGCAAAGGGAGCAAATTCTCGTCTATTTCCACAATATGTCAATTTTATGACACTTATTATATCTTTGCAATAGGCCAGTTTTTCCCACTTCCATAAGCTTTTACAGAGATTATGTTTGACTTTTACTCTTATAATGTTATAATCATGACAGTTAAAAGTTCATCAAAAACAGATTGGGTACTGGCGGCTCCCTTTGTTTTGCCGAACATCGGCAGAAGAGAGGGGGTCGTCATAACACGAGCATATACCGATCGGGCAACCGATGTGCTTATCGAGCGTAGGTAGTTCCTGCGTACGACTCCATGGGCCCCTTGAAAAACGGGGGATGAGCCAGCTTGGTTGGCTACCGCGCTGAAAGAGGCGGTTAAGTAGAAACACGGAAGTGTGTAATAGATAGGAAGAGTGGAAGGTTGTGAGAGAAGACCCAGCAGGGAAGCCTGCTGGCAATTAGCAACCGAACTCGGGTAAGTTGTACCACGTCTAGCTTCTGTGTGACGAAAAGGAGGCACACTCTCTCGGTGAGCGTGACCTCTAACTAGAAAGTTTTCCGGTCGTCAGAGGGTCCTAAATCGAACGCATCGAAACTCTTCTAGGTTTTGATGTAGTAGGGAATCCCGAGTACTTCGCAATTTCATCCCAAGTCAGTTGAAGCTGATGTTGTGGTGCGATGGAGCAAACTGCGCGAAGCAAACGACGTACTAGCCAATACCCTGGAGTGGGCCCAGGTGGCCATAATTGGTTGGCCAAGGCAATCCGACGACAGCGGTACCAGCCGTCTATCGGATGACGATGCGACCAAAAGGCTTTAGGGCTTGTTTGGTTGAAATACATAAGGGAGAAGTGACGTGTCGATCGCTGCTTCTCCCAACCAATATTGTTCTTTTTAGTTAGCTATAGATTTATAGGCGGAAACGAAAGCTTCCGCCCTCTACTGAGAACCCGATTCATTCGGATTCTCATCGAGAAAGTTCGTTGATACAAATGAGGAGAGGGTAAGCCATGCCGCCTGAATCGAAGCAAATACTCTGCCTCCTCATATTCGGTCCCATTCTCGCATTTGGGATTGCATACGGTAGCGAACGCTACAACGAGTCGAGATGGAGCGAACAAGACTTGGTGTATATCCAAAAAATGCGCCAGGAGTATGCCTACGGAGATATTCCTGACGGGACTCTGCTTGTCCGCCGGGATGGAAGCATCTTTATGGTGCCGCACGGTCCGTATCATCGCTACATCGTTCTTGTGGCACCTGGCCAGACTCGTCGCATGGCATACCTGTTCGGTGGCGGTGGTCAGGACGACAATATGTACAACATCCTGCGACTCATCCGACCAGGCGAACTAGACTATAACGAGTACGCCGCCAAGTTTCTGCAACAGACGCTAGATTAGCCAAGGAAGCCCCGGATTTTTCCGGGGCTTCTCTTTTATTTCTTAGCCGGGACGGCTTGGTGGGTCAAAATGTCGTCGACAATGCCGTACTTCTTAGCCTCGTCCGCCATCATAAAGTAGTCGCGGTCAACGTCCTTCTCTATCTTCTCGAGCGGTTGGCCCGTGGCTTTGGAGAGTATTTTGTTAAGCCGCTCGCGGGTGGCGACGATATGCTTGGCCGTAATTTCGATGTCGGTGGCCTGACCCTGCGCCCCGCCCCATGGCTGATGGATCATCACCTCGGCGTTCGGCAGAGCAAAGCGCTTGCCCTTTTGGCCCGCCGCCAAAATAACCGCCGCCGCGGAGGCCGCGATGCCGACGCATACCGTCGCGACATCAGGTTTAATGTAGTTCATTGTATCGAGTATAGCCAAGCCGGCGGTTACCGACCCGCCGGGGGAGTTGATGTACAACTGCACGTCCTTTTTAGGATCCTCCGAGGCGAGAAACAAGAGTTGGGCGATAACCAAGTTAGCGGTATGGTCCTCGATAGGGCCGGCAAGGAAGACAATGCGTTCCTTAAGTAGGCGCGAGTAAATATCGAACGCCCGCTCGCCGTAGGGCGACTTTTCAATGACCATGGGTACGAGTTGGCTTTGGAATCCTGCGTTTTCTTGAGAGTTTTTCATAGGTACAAGCAGTCTATTGCTTTTTGGAATTCTTTTCAAGCCATGCCGCTATATCAACTAATGTCTTTTGTTTTTGCGCTGCGGCAACGATAAATGCTTCCACTTCTTCCATATTGAAGACCGTAATTTCAAAGCCGTTTGCTCTCAAAAAAACTTCTGCGACCATGGCAGAGGTTCTCTTATTTCCGTCAACGAATACATGGTAAGTCGCGATTGCTTCTAGGTACGCGGCCGCTTTTAGGAACAGGGTGGGAAACTGTTCTTGTCCCTCAAAAGATATTTTAGGCCGCTCTGCGATAGACCGGAGCAGGCCTTCTTCGCGCACTCCCAACAAGCCTCCTATCTGTTCGATAAGGAGGTCGTGGAGGGCCAGGATTTCCTCGGCAGACAAATAGCGCATTTACTTGTCTTTGAGGCGCTCAAGCAGTTCGCGGTTTTTTGCAATGAATTCGTTGCCCCACTGTAGGATTTTGGGGTCAATAGCGGGTTTGACCTGCGGGGCGCCGGTTTTGACCGTAAATATTCCGTTTTCAGCTTTGGTTTCTACCATATCGCCTATAGTAACCCCGATTTCTTCGAGCGACTCTTTAGAGATAGTTACCCCCGCCGAACTTCCTATTTGTATAACCTTTTGCTTCATAAAGCCCATTCTATTATAACATTATTATAATGCAATACTTGACAAAAAATTATAATCTGCTAAACTTTTAGGCAAGCGATGATGGCTAGTTGGTTAGCCACGCCCGCTGGGGGAACCCACCAGTACCAACAGTATACTTGAGCATACTGCTTGCTCCGGCGCAGGGACAGAGAGACCTGAACATCTCTCCTAACTGGCGAAACACTAAAAAACTATTGCATCTATTCGCGGAGAGGTTAAGCCTCTCACAAAGCCACTGGATCAGGACAGTGGCTTTCGTCTTTTTTATACATTCCCTTCCAAAAGTTTGAGTGACAGTTCGTTTTTGAGGACCGTTTCTATATGGATTTTGACCAGCTCGGGATTAGCGTCGGGGAAGTGTTCCATCGCGTGTTTAATTTCTGTCGCGACTGCCGTTTCGTCGGCATCAAGCTTCTCCTCCTGCGCTATTTTATTAAGCAGGAGCTGCAGTTGCGCGCGCTTGCGGGCCTGTTCGCGGAATTCTTGCCGCACCCCCTCTTCGGTTTTGTTGGTCTTTTTCAAGTATTCTTCAAGCTCCATGCCAAATCGCTTAACATCCTCGCGCATCTGCGACATAATTTTTTCCAACTCGCTTTCTATAAAAATCTTCGGCACGGAGAGAGTCGACTTTTCGAGCAATACTTCGATAAGCTTGCCGCGGCGGACATCCCGCGCTTGGCGCGCCTTCTCTTCGCTGATTCCTTTGGTAATTTGCTGTTTAAGATGCTCCAAGCTTTCAAAAGCGCCGACCGACTTGGCAAACTCGTCGTTGAGTCCCGACGCTTCGGTCGGGATCCCGACCTTCGTCTCTGCGGACGGAGCGTCGGGACTCAGTGCAGGCTGGCGGCTTTTGCGCAGATCTTCGAGTGTCTTAACAACCTCTTCCTCAGTCGCGGGGAGACTCGGCTGGAGCGCTATTTTTTCGTGCAGCTGCTTCCAATTTTTAGGCAGAGAGACCTCCGGGTACACTGTGGCGCGCACGGTGAGCCCCACAGGGCTCCCGGCGGCCAGTTTCGTAACCCGGATATCGGGGCGGCCCACCGCCTCTACCTTATGCGCCTCTATAAGTTCGATATAAAAATCTTTAACAAAAAGCTCCACCGCCTCTTCCAATACCGCAAGTTCCCCCGCTTTTTTTAAAGCCATCTCGACGGGTACTTTGCCGGGGCGAAAGCCCGGAAGCTCCATATGCTCGGCGATATGCGCAAGCGCCTGCTGTTGGTAGGGAGTTATTGTCTCAAACGGGATTTCGCCAGCAAGCTCCACCTCCGACTCGGGGAGGGTTTTGAGGCTAAATTTTTTTGCTATTTCTTGAAAAGACATCATGCGATACTAGCATCCAAAAGTATCAAGTAGCAAGTGGCAGGTATCAAACAAGTAACAAAAAACAAGTATCAAATTTTACAACTTGATACTTGTTTGAAACTTGCTACCTGAAGTTTGCTACTTACAATGACCCTTGCAGCGAGTCGAGGTCCGCGCTTGAGCTTTCGTTTGCGGCGGCATTCAGATCGGCCTCAATTGCGGTTTCGTTGGTCGGGCTCACAATCGGCGGTTGCGGTACCGCATCCATTTGCGCTTGCGCCTCGGCCTCGGCCTGCTTTTGGTCCTGCGCCTGCATGTAGAAGAAATATGCGCCGCCCGCGGCGAGCAACAACACTATGAGGATAATCCCTATGACGGCGCCCCAGCCGCCGTGTCCCGCTGACGGAGCGATAGCTGCAGGAGGTATAGCGGTAACCGGCGGAACGGGAGGCGCAACAGAAGCGGGAGCCGGAGGGGTCATGGCGGGAGCAGGCGCCGGAGTTGGCACAGGCGCGGGTGTCGGTACCGGAGATGCTGCTGGGGTCGTGTTTTGCGGAGGCATAGGATTACAATTAATTTTTTAATTAGTACTCGGCGCTTCTATGGTAGTGACCGGCTCGGCGCGCACGGACTCTAGTGTTTTTTGCAGAGATTCTTTGGCTTTTTTGAGAGCTTCCTCGGCCGCTTTGACCGCGGCGCGTACCGTAGGCATTTGTTCTTTAGGGCTGCTGGCGGCCAAGGCTGTGCTGAGAGCGCTGCCGACCGCGGTTATTTTGTCCTGCGCGGCGGCGATATCCGTTCGGGCAGTCGCAAGCAGGCCTACCGAGACGCTCATATCTTTGCCTTTTGCTTCGTATTCTTTAATGCGGCTGTCGATACGGCCTGCTATCGAGGTCAGGTGTTCGCCGGCTTTGGTCATGCGGTCGGCAATATTACCAACTGCTTTTTGTACAGCTTCGCCGAACTTTTCTTTAGCTTTTTCGCGTGCGGCTTCTATACGGTTTTTTACTTCTTCTTTCTTTGCCTCAAGTTTGTTGCGCATTTCTTCACGTTTTTCCTCGCGTGCGGCAACCGTGCTGCTGCTCATCATGCCGCGAGGCTTCTTATCCAGCAAAGCCTGTACTTGCGCTTTGCGCTCATCCAGTGCTTTTCTCGCTTCCTCGACGTTCTTTCTCGCCTCTTCGATGCGCTCTTTGGATGCTTGATTTGCAGTATCGGCCCTGTCTTTAATAGTTTGAAGTACTCGTTCCGGCGCAGGAGGGACCCCTTGGCCCGTCCTTTTTATGCTTGGAGGAACCGGGCGGGGAGGAAGAGGTTTTGTGGGTTCAACACTGGGGACAGCTTCGGCCGCTGCGGGAGATCCGGTCTCCTGCGCGAACGCGAACGCCGGCACAAGCAGCAAGGCACTGATAATAGCCGCAGTTTTTAAAAGGCTTTTCATTCCTTTAGTATACCCTTAAACCGCGCGTCAAAATAAACCTGTGGATTACTTTCCGAACTTTTGTTTGTAGAGCTCTATAGATTTGGTTATAGCGGCCACTGCCTGCGCCTTGCCGGAGATTCCTTTTATCTCGACGGGGGCCGGCTTTCCTTTAAGCATTTTATAGGTTTCAAGAAAGTGCTGGAATTCTTTGAGCGTGTGTTGGTTAATATCAGACAGGTCCTGCACATCTTCCCACCGCTTATCCTCCGTAGGTACCGCGATAATTTTGTAGTCGGACTCGCCGGAGTCAACCATGTCCATGACCGCCACCGGCCGCACATTTACCAAAATGCCGGTCTGGAGCGGAAAGGTTGTAAGCACTATGACGTCGAGCGCGTCGCCATCGTCCCACAGCGTCTGCGGCACGAACCCGTAGTCATACGGGAAGGGGGCAGATGAGTAGTTGGCCCGGTCTAACTTAATAAGACCGGTCTCTTTGTCTATCTCGTATTTATTATTAGAGCCATTGGGTATTTCGATAATGACGTTAATTTCATTTGGAACATTATTGCCCGCGGGTATGTCATGCCACAGATTCATCCCGTTAGAAGCCATAGTAATTTTTACTTACGGTTAATTTTTTACAAGAAATGCGTTCGGGGGAGCTTCTAACGGGATTCATATAGGTATAGTGTAACGCAAATAATTTTTGTTACTCGGCCGCAATCGGGGGCGGAGCAATGGGGGCGGGGGCGTCTTTGCCCTCCACAATGTCGGCGGGCTTGCCGCCGGCTGACTGGATGTCGATGCGCCAGCCGGTCAGTTTGGCCGCGAGCCGCACGTTTTGTCCGCCGCGGCCGATGGCCAGGCTCTGCTGATCGTCCGCGACTTTAATAGTTGCTTTGTGCTCAGTTTCGTCGAGTTCGACGCCGAGGACGCGGGCCGGAGAGAGCGCCTCTTCTATAAACACTTTCGGGTCCTCGCTCCATTCGATGAGGTCTATTTTCTCGCCGCCGAGCTCGGAGGTAACCGTACTGACGCGCACCCCCCGCTGGCCTACGAGCGAGCCTACCGGGTCGACATGAGGATCGGTCGAGGTGACCGCCACTTTCGAGCGGCTGCCCGCCTCTCTTGCGATTGATTTAAATACCACGGTTTTAGCGGCGGCCTCCGGGGCTTCCATCTCAAAGAGTTTAACCAAAAACTCCGGTTTTGCGCGCGAAAGGCGCAGGTAAATGCCGCGGGGCGACTCTTCTACCTGATAGAGCAATCCGCGGATACGCTCGCCCTGGCGGTAGCGCTCGCCCGGTATTTGTTCGTCATACGGGAGGATACCTGTGGCGCGTCCGAGGTCTATGTATATGTTGCCGCGCTCCATGCGTTGCACCGTGCCGGAGACAATTTCTCCCTGCCGCGCGCCATACTCGGCCACAACCGACACCTTCTCCGCCTCGCGAATTTTTTGAATAATGACTTGTTTAGCCGTTTGCGCCGCGATGCGGCCGTAATTCTCTTCCGGCTCAAGAGGGAAGATAAGTTCGTCTCCTACTTTCGCGTCGCGCTTTATAAATTTTGCATCCTCGAGCCTGATATGCTGCTCTTCATTGTAGCGGGGCAGTACGGGTGCGGGGTTGCCTTCGGCGTCGAGCGCGGGCGCCTCGGCATTGAGTTCGTCCTCCTCCTCTTCGGAGATAAAGCGGACCGTCGAGTCGTCTACGACAGTTTTTATTTGCTGAAATTCGGTCGTGCCGACAGTAAGGTCGATGCGCGCGCGTATGATTTGGCCTTTCTTGGCGTACTCTTTTTTGTACGCGGTCGCCAAAGCCGCCTCGATAGCTTCGATTACTTTTGCGCGCGGTATGCCGCGCTCCTCCTCGAGCTCGCCGAGCACGCTGTTCATCACTTTTAGATCAAACATAATATTGTGGGGTTAAAGTCCGGCCTTATAAAAAAGAAAACCGCCCACTCGGGGCAGTTACCAGACACTCAAAGTATATAAAACCGCATGGATTGTGTCAAATGCATACCTGCCCGCCGGCCAGGCGGGTATAATAGAAGTAATGGAACGAAGCATCGGCTGGTTTAACAAAGAATCGATGAGCGATGACGAGGGCAGGCATGCGCTCGCGCACGAACTCGGGCTACCGTTCGTGCATCTGGACCGCGACTCTATTTCGCTGGAGGCGCTTGTGGTAATCCCCGAGCCTCTCTCCCGCGAGCACAACATGGTCGCCTACCGGCTTGCCGACGGGTCTTTGGAGGTCGCTTTGCTTAATATGGCTGACCTTGCTCAGCTTGATTTTTTGCGCCCAAACTACCGGCTTTTGCCGCGCCTGACCTCCCGGGAATCTTTGACACGCGGACTTATCCGCTACCAACAGCATTTGCGCGATACTTACGGTAAAAAACTTGAGGATTCCGCATCGCCCAACTTGCTTGACATACTCTTGCGCCACGCGCTCCACAGCCGCGCGACAGATCTGCATTTGCAAAGCGACGAGGGAGACATGCTGGTGCGCTATCGCATCAATGGTTCGCTTAAAAACGCTGTAACTCTTTCGCCGTCGGCGGGCAAAAATATACTGGCCAAGCTCCGCTCGCTCGCCAACGTCCCCGCGGGCGGCGTGCCGCGCGAGGCCGCATTGCGCGTCGACCTCGGGAACGGCGAAGACATCGCCGTGCGGGTCGCGTCGGTTCCCATCATCACCGGAGAAAAGATGGTGCTCCACTTAACGCGCGAGAAAGCGCGCCGGGGGTATACGCTCGAGTCATTGGGGCTGCATGGTGAGGCTCTCGAGGCGGTCCATGCGCGGCTTTTAAAACGCCGCGGGCTTGTAGCAGTAAGCGGCCCGAAGGGCGGCGGCGTGTCAACGCTCTTGTATACGCTACTTGACCTGCTGAACGCGCCTGAAGTGTCGATAGCGACCGTCGAAAATGAAGTCGAGTATGTACTCCCGCGGGTAGCTCAGACCGATATAGGCGCTGCCGGTATTACTCCTGTCGCGGCGCTGCGCGCGGCGCTCAAGACAGACTGCGATGTGGTGATGATAAGCAGCGTTGCCGACGCCGCAACGGCGCAAGTGGCCGCTGCGGCGGCACAGCGCGGCGTCTTGGTGCTTGCCGGTGTTGCAGACCCTTCTTTGTTGCCCGCACCCGATCTTTCTATACAAACCGCCACTCTCCACCGGCTCGCCGGTAATCAAATCGCCGACAAACATAAACTTACCCGCACTCAAGCAGACAAACTTGAGGAGTCCGCGAACTTGGCCCGGGTTTTGGCGGCCCTTAAAGAGGAGGGCAAGGTCGCCAAAGATACACCGTGGAAGGAAATCCAATTTACCCGCCCTACACCAAGTTCGGAACACCCCTCCGGATACCAAGGGCTAATGGGCGTACAGGAAGTTTCGGAAGGGGGGAAGCTTGCCGGACTCAATTTAGTTGAAGACGCGGTATATAAGGCGGCACAGGGGCTTACGAGTATTGAAGAGGTTTTAAAACTGACTCACTAAAACCGGGGCAAAAGGCATCTCGCCTACAGAGCCTTGTTTTAGGCCGTTTTTTGCTTCCGCCAACTGGCGGACTGCAATAAGACTTGACAAGTGTCAAACAAAGGTGTAGACTGTCCACAGTGGCGATTTACATAGGTGCTGAAGCGCTTTCTTAGAGGGGAAGCAAGGCTTAGAAACATTTTTCTCCTCAGGAAGTTGTTTCTAAGCCTTTTTCGTTAACCGGTCTCTGACAACTAAATAAGCGATAGGTAAACAGCAAACTGTTGTTCCTCGTCGCCGGACTTACTTCATTTAAGTAGGTACGGTACGAGGGGCCGCAATAAAAAATGTTGTTCCTTGTTCGGGCACTCACTTTTATATGTGGAGTTATGCCCGAACAAGGGATTGCATTCCGCATCCCGGCCACGCGAATGGCGCGTGGCAAACCAAGAGGAGACACGTGTCATGATGGTTGTCGACAAGTCAGGCCTCGTCCATTTCGTCCCGGACAAGGCCGCCGCCAGCCGCACCGCGCGGGAGGTGCGCGAGGCGCAGAAGTAAGCAGCGACAAAGTACATTCGTTTTTGAAAAGTTCAGTAGTAGGCGAGGCGAGCGTTACAGTAACTCTGTATCGCTCGCCTCCTCCAAATAGCCGGCGACAGTCGCCGGCTGTTAGAGGAAAGAAAGGAGGATAGCGATGCAAGCGAGAAGATTCTACGACTTCTATGATGATTTTTATCATGAATTCGACTACGCGCCGCAACCGTTGTTCGGAGATGACCTCTACGACGACGAGGCGGAGTTGTATGCGGGCAACCCGTACATCTATGGAGCAAGCGACTACGACGACTTTGACGTCGAAGCAGCGGACTCTGTTGATGTGGAGGATTATCTGCCATCGCATCAGCGGGCCAAGCTCAGCCCCTGTTCGTATGAATGGTTGCCGCGCAGTCAGCACAGCCGGAAGTATACCTATCGTTCGAACCGAGACAGGAATGGAAAGGCCTACCAGCGCGAGCAGGCGAAGGCTTTGCGTCCCGACTGGTACCGTTCCGCCTGATCTTCAACAGCGGCTCAGAGGTGCCGCTCTAGTAAGTGACCTCCCCCATCTCGTTCTTTATCGCGTTACCTCCAAGCAACTTGCCCCCACTAAGTCGTGGGGGACCCTTTCAAACTTTTGGACCGTCGAAAGCTTGAAAGGGGACCAGCCGGTTCCCGATTTGCCGCGGAGATTCGTGGTTTTTAAGGAGAGCAATCATGCCGACAGTCAGCTTCGCACCCGTCAACTTCCAGGGATTGCACCAGGCGTCCCAGGGCTGTAAGCGTCCCGTCAAATTCTGCCCCGCCAACTATATCGGCAAGAGACAGGTTGTCTTGCCGGAAGGTGTCGGGCTGAAGGTCCGGTACACCCATAAGGGTGGTTTGATGTACGCGACCAATGTCGTCCGTCCCTGTCTGAAGGCCAAGACCGCACCGGCCCGCAAGGCTCCGGCGCGGGCTTTCCGGCCGGCGGCACCGCGGGCTTTGGGCGGCATGCTGACCAACCTGACCGCCACCGAGGCGGCAAACCGGTTGCGTGTGCACCAGCAGAATCAAGGCGCCTGATCTTTCGTCGACAGCAGTTTCTACGGAGTGATGCGTTGGTAATTCCCAACTCATCACTCCCTGTCTTCCTCTTGCAACCATGACGGTTGTTGGAGCGAAATGCAGGGGAGGCTTAAATGCCCGATAATTACAAGGAAGGAATCCGCCGTGCCGCCGCCGCATTTAAGGTGGCGGACAAAGCGGCAACGAAAGCAGATCCGGCACAGGCTTTCTTCGGTGCGCCGGCCCTCGCCGGGAAGTGTGCTGCCGCGGAAGGTCTGCCGACGCGTCCCGAGTTTTGGGATATCGACAACATCGCCCGCGATCTGTTCGCTTGGGCAGTCATGACCCTCGGCTGGACCGGTCATGATTGGGAGTCGGCCAGATTGGACGAAGATGTCTTCGCGACAATCGAAGCCCACCAGGTTCCGGTCATCGACGTCCTGGATCTGATCGCCGCCTAGAAATACTACGGCTTCTCGAGGGGTTGCCGCAAAACCCCTCTACTATAAAACCGCTAAACGGCTGTGAGCACCTCTAATGCTTGCAGCCGCTTGGCGGCTTTTTGCGTACCTCCTGGAAGGTGGGGCGCAAAAACATTAAAAAAGATGTGTGAAAAGTGGTATATTTGCAAGGTATGAAAAAGCGTTTGGTCATAGCCAACTGGAAGATGTATATACATTCTCCGGACGCGGCTAAAAAGTTTATTTCCTTGCTCAAGCGCAAGTCGGCCGGCCTCTCCGGCGTAGAAGCGTGGGTAGCGCCGCCGTTTACCCTGCTCCCGGTGTTAAAGGGGGTAAAACTCGGCGGGCAGACGCTCTCCTCTTATGCCGACGGCGCGCATACCGGCGAGATCTCCGCGGCTATGCTCAAAGCCGCGGGAGCCACTTTTGTTATCGTAGGTCACTCCGAGCGCAGGACCCTGGGTGACACAAACGAGGACGTGCACGCGCAGCTGGCGGCAGCTGCCGGGGCGGGCGTGGTGCCTGTCCTGTGTGTCGGCGAAACCGCGCGCTCCGCGGACGGCGCGCACTTCTCCTTGTTGGAAGAACAGCTCGCTTCCGCATTACGCGGGGCGCAGTCCTTGGCCGCGAAACTCATTGTCGCGTACGAACCGGTATGGGCGATAGGAAAGTCCGCTGAAGACGCGATGCAGCCCGGAGAAGTCGAAGAAACAGTGATATTTATACGCAAGACTCTGGCTAATATTCTCGGGCGTAAAGAAGCGCTCAGAGTGCCGATACTGTACGGCGGTTCAGTCGAGCCGCAAAACGCCGCTACGCTTATTACAGATGGCGGCGTCGACGGATTTTTGGTCGGGCACGCGAGCGCCGACCTAGAGCAGTTTGTGGAGATTTTAAAATCATGCAGGAAGTAGAAACTTCGTTTATAGTTTCTACACTCGCTCGGACATAAAAATAAATTTTCATGTCTCTCACTCCTTTGAAAATAAAGTCAGTTAAAGATGCGGATGTTGCTGGCAAGCGCGTCTTGGTTAGGGTCGACTTCAACGTGCCTATTAAGGATGGCGTGGTGCAAAGCGACTTGCGTATCCGCGCGGCGCTCCCGACGCTGGAACTCCTGCATAAAAAAGGTGCGGCTCACATAATACTGCTCGCGCATTTGGGCCGGCCGAACGGCAAACCCTCCGAGCCGCTCAAGCTTGCTCCTATGGAAGCCCGGGTTCGGGAACTTACGCAAGTGCCGTTCGAAATGCGCGAAAATCTGCGCTTTGACCCGCGCGAAGAGGCCGCCGACCTGTCATTTGCCAAAGAGCTCGCTGCTCTGGGAGATGTATTTATCAACGAGGCGTTTGCCGACTCGCATCGCTCCCACTCATCTATTACCGGCGTCCCGAAGTTTTTACCCGGCTATATGGGATTGCGGTTTGAAGAAGAAGTCCGCGGGCTGTCCGCGGCTCTTACGCCTCCGCAAGGCAGTATTGCAATCATCGGCGGAGCAAAATTTGAGACAAAAGGGCCGTTAATAAAAAAATTGCTCGAGATTTATGCGGAGGTTCTGCTTGGAGGCGCGCTTGCCAACGATGTTATTAAGGCGCGCGGGCTGCCGTTCGGAGGCTCAATAGTGTCGGCGGTGCCGGTTCCGGTCGAGGTGGCAAGCAACGAGCGCTTGGTAGTTCCGACCGACGCTATTTTTGCCGAAGCGGGCCGTTCCGCCGAGCGCTCGGGCAACGTCGTCGATATCCGCGCCAACGAGAGCATCATTGATTTAGGACCCGTTACCGCAAAACTGTGGGCCGACAAAATTTCCAAAGCTCCGTTTATTTTGTGGAACGGCCCTGTCGGCGTGTACGAGCAAGGCTACTCGGACGGCACCGACATTCTGGCGGCGGCGCTTGCGGCAAGCGGCACAAGAGCGGTGGTCGGCGGGGGCGACACCGCCGCCGCGGTAAGCAAACAAAACTTTGACCTCGCAAAAGTATTTATATCAACCGGCGGAGGCGCGATGCTTGAATTTTTGGCCAACGGCACCTTGCCGGGCATCGAGGCGCTAAAGCGCGCGTAGCGCAGCTTTTATTTTTTCGGCATTGGCCGCAAAGTTCTCCGCTTCCGCGGAGTCTTGCGTGCTGGGGTATATCCATATATGCGCATGAGGCACTTCGTCGCCGACAATGCGCGAGAGTATCCACTCGGTGCCGAAGGCTTTGCGTTGCGCCTGCGCGATTTTGGCCGCTACGGCAAAATATTCTCCCGGGTTGGGCACATCCCATACCCAGCGGTGGTGCTCTTTGGGGATTACCTGCGTGTGCCCGGGCGCTTTTGGATGTATATCCAAAAAGGCAAAGTACCGGTCGTCTTCGTACACTTTGTGCGCGGGTATCTCGCCGGCCACTATTTTGCAAAAAATGCAGTTTTCCATGTATCCATTATACTAACCAAAATGAGGTCTTACAAAGTACGGGAGCGTCTGCACGAAAACCTGCTCGACCATCTCCTTTTGTCCCGCGGACTCTCTGCGCCCGATCACGACGCCTTTTTAAACCCCGATTTTTTCCGCGACAGCCACGACCCGTTTCTCCTGCCGGACATGGAGAAGGCGGTGGATCGCGTGTTCAGCGCCAAAAAAAATAACGAGCACGTCGCCGTGTGGAGCGACTACGATGCCGACGGAATCCCCGGCGGCGTTATGCTCAGCTCTTTTTTGCGCACGCTCGGGCTGCGCGTTACGCATTACATACCGCACCGGCATGCGGAAGGCTATGGATTAAATAACGAGGGGTTAGACGAGCTTGCCGGGGCAGGAGTTACTCTTGTTATAACGGTTGACCTCGGCACCACCGAACTATCACCCATTGCCCGCGCACAAAAGAAGGGAATTGATGTGATAGTAACCGACCACCATCTCGAGCCCGAGGTATTGCCGGAGGCTTTTGCGCTTATCAATCCAAAATTACAATCAAGCAAATATCCGTTCGACGGGTTGTGCGGCGCGGGCGTCGCGTGGAAGCTGGTGCAGGCGATTTTACTAAAGGAGCGTTCAGCTCTGCCCGAGGGACAGGAAAAGTGGATGCTCGACTTGGTCGGGATAGCGACGCTCTCCGACATGGTGCCGCTGGTCGGGGAAAACAGAATGCTGGCGCACAGCGGGCTTAAAGTGTTGCGGCGCGGCCGGCGGCCGGGCATCGCGGCATTGCTTAAGCTTTTGCGCATCAGTGCCGGCGCTCTTACCGAAGATGATATAACCTTTATGATTTCTCCGCGCATTAACGCCGCTTCGCGCATGGACTCCCCGCAGGCCGCCGCCTCGCTTTTGGCGGCGGCCGACCCGCAGGAGGCTAAGGTGCTGGCGGCGGCGCTCAACCGCATTAACGATGAGCGCAAGGGGCTTGTTGCCTCGACAGTCAAAGAGGTCAACAAACGCATTGAAGGACAGGATTTAGCGCTCAGTCCTCTTATTGTGATGGGCAACCCCAACTGGCGGCCGGGGATTTTAGGTTTGGTCGCCAACTCGCTCATGGAGGCGCACGGCAAGACGGTATTTTTGTGGGGGAGGGAGGGGGGCGACACTATCCGCGGCAGCTGCCGGAGCGACGGCTCGGTAAACATTGTCGAGCTGATGGCAGGCGCGCGCGATATTTTTGGCCACTTTGGCGGGCATGCCGCATCGGGCGGCTTTTCAGTCGCCGAGGAAGATGTGCATCACTTGCCCGCGCGGCTCAATGCCGCGTATGAGGCGGCGGGCGGCTCGCGTTTGGCCGCAGCAGATATTGCGGTTGATCGCGAGCTCGACTTGGCGGAACTCGCGCACGCGCACAAAGACCTGCAGAAGCTCGCGCCCTTCGGTGTCGGCAATCAGAAACCGTTATTCATATTTCCAAACGTCTCGGTGGGCGCGGTACGCACCTTCGGCAAGACGCAAAATCATTTGGGGCTCAGCCTCTCGCGCGGTACCGCGCGCACCGAAGGCATAGCCTTCTTCTCCACCCCCGACTCATTTAATAAAAAGATAGTGCAAGGGGAAAAGGTAGACATAGTAGGCCATGTGGAAGCCGACTGGCGCGGCGGCCCGAGAGTCCGCGTGGTCGATGTACTCTAAGGTAGGTACGATATACTGCAAGACGTGGAAAAGATTCTTATTTTCAGCGACGGGGCTTCGAAGGGCAACCCAGGGCCGGGCGGTTGGGCCGCTTTGGTGGTGGTGGGGGACAAAGTTACGGAACTGGGCGGGTTTGAAAAGCACACCACCAACAACCGCATGGAGCTCTTGGCAGCTATCGAGGGCTTGCGCGCGTGCAACACCGCGCCGCGCGGGCCGCGCATCATCTACACCGACTCCTCATATGTCATAAACGGCATCACTAAGTGGCTCCACGGGTGGAAAAAGAACGGTTGGAAGACCAAAGAAAAGAAAGCTGTCATAAATCAGGACCTGTGGCAGTCGCTTGATGCTACGGCCGCGGCAAGCGGCAGCGAGGTCGACTGGCAGTATGTCGGCGGACACGTGGGCGTGGCAGGGAACGATCGTGTTGATAAAATTGCGTCTGAGTTGGCCGAGGGGAAAAAGGTCTCGCTCTATCACGGAGCGCGAGCCGGCTATGTAATTGATGTTTCAAATCTTGGCGCCGACAGCGGCCTGCAAAAAAATAAATCTGCTTCCAGTGCGCGCTCAAAAGCCAAAGCTTACTCTTATATCAGCCGGGTGGACGGCAAAGTACTGGTGCACAAAACGTGGAGCGAGTGCGAGCAGAGGGTGCGCGGGAAGAAGGCGCGGTTTAAAAAAGCGCTCTCGCCGGAGGAGGAGAAAGAAATTATTGCCGATTTTTCAAAAAAATAATCTTGCATGCCCGCCTCGTCTAACGCGTCGAGTCGAGGCGGGCCGCGCCGGAGCGCTTTAGTTTTATTTTTGTTGTTGGGGATGGCGCTTGGCGCCCGGGTTTGGCTTGTTCTGTATCAGGAGCCGTCGTCAATTTTGCAGTTTGCCGGCCGCACAGCGGTTGTAGAGGGTACAGTGGCCGATGACCCGGATGTCCGCGCGACATCGGTGCGGGTTACTGTCGCGGTTATAACCGTCAATACAGCTATAGCTGAGGGGAAGGTGTTAGCTGTTGTGCCGCGCGACACGGCACTGCAATACGGCGACAGGGTGTCGGTGCGCGGCGTGCTTGAAGAGCCGCAGGCTTTTGAAACACAGACCGGCCGCATCTTCGACTATCCCGGATATCTCCGGGCGCGCGGCATTTCGTTGATTATGCAACGCGCGGTATTGCGTGAAACAGAAGAAGGGAACCTCAGCGTACTTCGCGCGCTCTTCGTGCTTAAACACCGCTTCGAGCATGCACTCGAGCGCGTGATGCAAGAGCCGATGGTGTCGCTCATGGAAGGATTTTTATTGGGAGAAAAATCGGGTCTGCCACAAGCGCTGACGCAGGCGTTTGTCACCGCAGGGCTTATCCATGTGGTCGTTCTCTCCGGCTACAACATCGGCGTGGTGGCCGAGTGGACACTGCGGTTCTTCGGCCTGTTTTTGCCGCGGCGTTTTGCGCTCGGGGGCGCGGCGGTTGTCATTACACTTTTTGCCCTGATGGCGGGCGGCGGGATGGCAACCTTGCGCGCCATGCTGATGGGGCTTATTGCCATACTCGCGCGCTACCTTAACCGCCCGACTCTTGCCTTGCGCAGTTTGGCGGTGGCGGTAGTGTTGATGGTGCTGTACAACCCGCTAGTGCTTTTTGATGTCGGATTTATTTTGAGCGTTTTGGCGACCTTCGGACTTGTGACTCTTGCACCATGGGTCGAAAGCAAATTGCGCCGGCTGCCGGAGGGAGGTATACGCTCCACCGCCGCCACGACTATCGCCGTGCAGTTGTTTGTACTCCCGGCACTCCTGTACTTTACCGGAGTGTTGTCTTTCATATCTGTGCCACTCAATGTTGTCTTTTTACCGTTGGTGCCGCTGGCTATGTTGTTAGGTTTTGTAGCGGGCATGCTCGCGCTAGTTCACCCATTTGCGGCGCTCCTGCCGGCATTGCTGGCCGACACACTATTGCGCGCGATGATTTGGCTCGCTGAATTTTCCGCCGCACTTCCGCTCTCGGCGACGATGGTACCCTCATTCCCCGCATGGATTGCGGCCGTACTCTACGTACCGCTTACTGCGTGGGCTATTTTAAAATATTTGAAAAACGCCGCTCCACCACAGACCAATTAAGATTTTTAAAAAAGGCGTCAATATATTTATCTTTGCCGGTTGTACCGTAGTCGGCGAGGTAGGCATGCTCCCACACGTCGAGCGCGAGGATGATGGGGAGCGTTACAAAATGTCCCTGATGCTGCTCACCGGAGAACCCGACCAAAAATTGTTTGACAGTAGGGTCCCAGTACAGGAGCGACCAACCGGGTCCGCGCATCATAGCCACATGTCGCACTTCCATCAGGAGATACTCGGGGTTGCCGTACTGCTCTTTGATTGCATTTTCCAAAGCGCCGCCGGCCGTTATTGGCGCGGCTGCACCTTCCCATTGGCCGAAGTAAAGTTCGTGGAGTCGCATCCCGCCGAACTCAAATGAGCGGCGGCGCATCAGCTCCGCTATAGCGTGTGCGTTTTTTTCTGAATCCTTCAGCAGTTCGCCGGCAAGCGCGGTGATTGCGTTAAAATTTTTCACATACGCCGCATACAGCCCCAGATGAGCATCAACCGACGCCTGGGACAGGCCGGCCAGCGTCGGAAGATCAAATTTACGCTCTACGTACTGCATAAGGGTCAGTATAACAGGTGTGGACAAGGCCTATTGCAAAAGAATATTTATGTTGTATTCTTTTAGTCAGAATAGAACGCTGATTTTTATAAACAGCCTTGGGAGGGGATTATGCTGCGTGTTGCAATGTGGACGGCAGGTTTGCTGATTTCCACTGTGGTGGCGGTTGGGTTTATCGGTCTCGGCACTGCGACGACTAAAGTCGCTCAGCCGGAGTTTGTGCCCGGCCAGCGGATAATCATCGAGACGGGCCGCCTTAGAATCGAGGCGACCGTGGCTGAGCCTCAGGCTGTCAACCGGTGGGCCAAGGCTGACGCCGAGGTGCACTAAATACGCCGGTTGTGCGGCAAACGGGTACACTAACCATGTGTACCCATTTTCTTTTTCTAAACACGCCGCGGCCCTGTACGCGGCACTCATCCTTGCGGTTTTTTGCGCGGGCGTGTGGGGTGTGGTCTATGCCGAAACCCCGCACTTATCCGGCGTACTGACCTTTGCTGTGCTTAATGTTGGGCAGGGCGATGCTCTATATATAGAGTCGCCGACGGGCGTGCAGCTGCTTGTAGACGGCGGTCCGGACGATTCTTTGCTGCGCGAGCTGCCCGTTGTTATGCCCGCGCTCGACCGCTCGGTGGATGTCGTCATCGCGACACATCCGGATGCTGACCATATCGGCGGTTTCTCCGATTTGCTGGACCGTTACGAAGTGGGGGTGTTTATATCGCCCGGTATCTACAAAGACACTGCTACCGCAAAAACACTTGAGACAAAAGTAGATGAAAAACAGATTTTGCGCGTCGTGGCGCGCCGCGGTATGTTACTCGACCTCGGCGGCGGGGCGATGCTGCAGATTTTGTATCCCGACCGCGACGTCTCAGTGTTGCCGGGCAACCGCGCCAATGAGGGGTGTATTGTCGCAAAGCTTATTTATAAAGATACCTCCGCTCTTTTAACCTGCGACGCGCCCGCCACGACCGAAGCGCGCCTGCTTCAGATTGTTCGGGGGGAATTGGCGAGTGATATTTTAAAAGTTCCGCACCATGGTTCTAAATACTCGAGTACCGAGCCGTTTATCGCGGCGGCACATCCGGCAATAGCCGTTATTTCAGTAGGCAAAAATTCGTACGGCCATCCGACCGGGCAAACACTCGACCGTCTCACCGCGCGCGACATAGAAATCTTGCGCACCGACCAGGAAGGAACGATTGTATTTCGTTCAGACGGTGTCACTTTTAGCCGCGATCAATGAGTTGACTTTTAAAAGAGAAGTGTTATATTTTTTGCAGAGTAAACAGGGAGAGAACAATGGACCGGATACGGCAGCTGCTCAGCAAGCCGGAGGTAAAATACCCTCTTTTTATTCTGATGGGGGGTTTATGGATTTTGGGTCTTATGGACCAAATGGAGTCGTCCTATAAACTGGGACAATACATCGGCATCTCGCTGCTGATGGCAGCTATCTTCGCATTTAAGTTTGCAAGTAAAAACAAAACCGCCCCCTGATTTCCTGGAGCGGTTTTTTCTTTTCTGAAATTTTGGCGGTTTAGATAACGCCGGCTTTTTTGAGGGTTTTGTAGGCGCCGTTTTTGGCTATAGTGCGCAGACCCTGGGTAGAAATGGTAAGGGTGATAGTACGGTTAAGCTCTGGCACAAAAATGCGCTTTTTCTGCAGGTTGACCTGCTTGCGGACCTTGCCGGTCGGGTTGAACTTCGTTGCGCGGATGCGGTTGCTGTAGCCGCCGCCCACGATTGAAGTTTTTTTGGTTATCGGACAGATTTTTGCCATGTAGGGCCATATGGTATCATTATTTTCTGTAATTGCAAATGGAAATCCTTTTCTTTCTGGCGGTACTCATATTCTCGGTTATCCTGCACGAAGTCGCGCACGGTTACATGGCCGAGTGGCTCGGCGATCCGACCGCGCGCATGGCCGGCAGACTCACGCTCAACCCCATCAATCACATCGACCCGATAGGCTCTATTATTCTCCCCGGCCTGCTCCTTTTTTCCCAGCAGTTTACTCATTTTCCGTTTCTTATCGGCTATGCCAAGCCGGTGCCGTACAATCCGTACAACCTGCGCGGCAAGTACGGCGAAGGGCTGGTGGCTTTTGCCGGCCCCGCAACCAATATTTTTCTTGCGGTCGTCTTCGGTCTGCTTATCCGCTTTAGCGGCGCCCAGCTGGGGCCGGACCTTATAATCGCTTTCGGCACCATTGTGTACATCAACATGCTGTTGGCGCTCTTTAACCTCCTGCCCATTCCTCCGCTCGACGGCTCAAAAGTGCTTTCTACGCTGCTCGGCGGGGTCTCACCCGCGCTCGAGCGGGGGTACGATACCTTCAGGCTCAACTTCGAGCGGCTCGGCATACTTTCCGGCACGCTCCTTATATTAGTGTTCTTTTACTTTCTGGCGCCGTACTTCTCCGTATTTCTCTTCAAACTGTTCAGTCTTTTGACAGGGGCTGCTATATAGGTAGCCCCCGACGCGCGCAGCGGTCGGGGTCCCGACCAAGGCGTCGGGAATTGCTTGCGGAAGCACTTTGTTTGTAGTAAAGTCCTTTTAACGCCTCGAGGGCGTTTTCATTTAGCCTCATGAGACTTTCCCAACTTGTCCGCAAAGGACGCACACAGCTTAAAACAAAATCGAAATCGCCCGCTCTCGGGCGCGGCTTCAATACGCTTAAAAATAAGCCGGTCTTCTACCCGTCGCCTTTTAAACGCGGAGTGTGCACCAAGGTAACCACCAAAACTCCCCGCAAGCCTAACTCCGCAATACGTAAAATCGCCCGCGTGCGCCTGACCAACGGTATGGAGGTTACTGCCTATATCCCCGGCGAGGGCCACAACCTCCAGGAGCACTCGGTGGTTATCTTGCGCGCCGGCCGCGTAAAGGATATCAACGTCCGCTACACGATAGTGCGCGGCAAACTCGATGCCTCCGGCCTCGACAAGCGCCGTGTCAGCCGCTCGCGCTACGGTGCCAAGGCTCCGAAGGGTAAATAATAATTTTATATGCGTAGACCAGTAAAAAACCGCAACATTGCCGGCCCCGACATCAAGTTCGGTTCTGTGCGCGTGGAAAAATTCATCAACTCTGTTATGTGGGACGGTAAAAAGTCGACGGCACGCAAGGTGGTGTACGACGCCTTCGATATCATAAAAGAAAAGACGAAGACGGAAAATCCGGTAGAGCTTTTTGAAACGGCAATCCGCAACGTCGGGCCGGCGATGGAAATCCGCTCCCGCCGCGTCGGCGGCGCCAACTATCAGGTGCCGCGCGAGGTGCGCCCCGAGCGCAAGCAGGCGCTCGCGTTCCGTTGGATATTGCTCGCCGCCCGCGGCGGCAAAGGCAAGCCGATGGCGCAAAAGCTCGCCGCCGAACTTATATCCGCCTCCAACAACGAAGGCTCCGCGATAAAAAAGAAAGAAGACACGCTCCGCATGGCCGAGGCCAACAAAGCCTTCGCCCATTTTGCTTGGTAATCGCGCAGCGATTATTCCGAGCGTAGTCGAGGAACTGCTGCCCAAAGGAGCGGTTTTGCGTGATACGCTAGAGGCATGAAGATTTCTAAAATAGGAATTGTTTTTGCGGGGCTGTTTTTAGTGCTAGTCGGTTATGTTTTATTTTTAGGTTTTGATAGATTTGATACTTCTGCAGGACTTGTGGGGATAGACTTTGTCCTTCTACTTCTTTTAGCGTTCCCGTGGACCCTGTTTTTAGGCGTCATAGATTCGGATTATGTTTTATATGCCGGTTATATCCTCAACGCAGGCATTCTTTATTTCATAGGGTGGGGTATAAGTAGACTTCTTCTGTCAGTTAGAACTACTGCAAATGCAGGACAGATAGCTCCTTCTGGGCGAAATCTTTTGCGTACGCTCGTTGTGTTGGCTGCGGTCATTATAGCTGTTTTTCTCTACTTCTTTTATTTCTCTTCTTTTTTCGGTATCTCATTTAATCCTTAAGAAAGGGACGTTTTTTCTTCAAAGCCTAAAGTAGGGCAGGGCTTGCGTTGGTAGGGGTAACTGGTATATTATAAATTCATACTAAATATGATATTATAATACTATGACTACCATATCAGTACCCATAACCCCCGAACAAAAGCGTTTTATCGCTGCACGAGTTAAAAGCGGCAAGGCCGCGAACACGGCCCATGCGGTGCGGCAAGCACTCATGCTCTTAGAAGAGGAAGAGGCTCTCGCCTCTATTGAGCGCGGGTTGGCGGATATCCGTGCGGGCCGTGTCTACTACGGAGACTTGCGGAAGCTCGCAAAAAAACATCATTCATGATCAGGATAGGGTATTCGAACGAATTTCTCAGAGCATATAGCAAACTCCCCGCCTCCTTGCAGGAAGAAGCGAATGAAAAGATAGAACTATTAAAGGACCGCTCTAACCATCGCCAGCTCCGAGTCCATAAACTGCATGGAAAATATGCAGAGTGTTGGAGTTTTTCCGTAAGCTACCAATTTCGCATTATTTTCGTATATGCCGGAAAAGGAAAAAACTCAATCTCACTCATCACCGTCGGCGATCACTCAATCTACGACTGACGCTCCGCATGGCCGAGGCCAACAAAGCGTTTGCCCATTTTGCTTGGTAATTGCGTAGCAATTCCAACTGCAAAATGCAGCATGCCCGCATGGGTGCGCCCACTTCGCGTGGTAATTTTGAAACTGGGTTAAGCACAGGCCGCCTTTACAGCGGCTTTTTGTGTGGTAGCGTTCAGGTAGTTGTACGGCTAGGGGAGAGTGCCATGCCAACCATCTTCAGGAATAAGATTAAACCGCTCTGGGCCTCGGTGCAGGAAAGACACGCGGCGCTCAACAAGCGGTGCAGCGAGACCGGTCGTTGCGTAAGGCAGGACATGGTGCAGCAGCAGCTTGTCGAGCAGATCAGAATTCGGTTGTTGCGCCTAAAGCTCCTCGACCCAAGGAACGAGGCAACCTACAACCGGAATCTTGCCATAGTGGAGGCTGACCCGGTTTTGGAAAAATCCCACCTTAGGCTTGTCGCCTGACCGGAAGCCCCGCATCCGCGGGGCTTTTTTTACAAAGCCTTCGCCCACTTTGCTTGGTAAAAACACCTCGTGGTATAATAGGGACATGAAGAAGAAATACTCGATAAAAACTAAATACGGGGTTTTTGATTCCGTGTTTGAACGTGAGCCGGATATGGGCGGTTATATGATCATCGTGCCTAAGCGTAAGGATGTATTTAGTTGGGGGAAAACCCTTGCCCATGCAAAAAAAATGGCAAAGGAAGCCATCGAATGCTCGGTAGAAGGTGATGTGCTTATCGCGGCAGAGAAAGAAGGGGCTATCGCCTTTCGTAAACAACGCTTGGCGGCATGAGTATCCTGCCAATACTCGCTGCGCGCGAGGTGCTCCGCAGGCTGCTCAAGGCGGGCTTCAAGATTATTGGTTACAAAGGAAGTCATGTGAAGCTTTATAATACCTTCACGAAAAAGAGTACCGAGATCCCCATGCATCCAGGGGATTTGGGCCGGAACCTTATTTCAAAAATCATAAAGCAGGCCGGCATCTCGATAAAAAACTTCCTTAAGCTGTAAAATCTAAGTGCCCGCCCCGAAAGGGGTGGTTTTGCGTGATGGAGAGGTGATACTATAGAGGTATGAATAACACCAACACTATTATCGTCGGGCTGGTTGTGGTTTTGGCGGGCTCGTGGGCATGGTTTGCCTACTCCAACGGCACTCTACCGGCTCCTTGGGGAGGCCCCGGAGGCTACGCATGCACCATGGATGCAAAAATCTGCCCCGACGGCTCGGCAGTCGGCCGTAGCGGCCCTAACTGCGAGTTTTCCGAGTGCCCCTCGACCGCCGGCTACGGCACCATACACGGCAGGGTAACGATTTCTCCCACCTGTCCGGTGGAAACACTTACACCGGACCCATCATGTGCGCCGCAGGCGTACCAGACTATTGTGAGCGTCGTCGCTTTGTCAGGCGAAACAGTCGGCTCGGTGCCAACTGATGAAAATGGATATTACTCAATCAAAGCGAAGCCGGGTACGTACGACGTTAATGCGTCAAGTGGCAATCCATTTCCGCTCTGCAAGAATGGTGCACATATAACCCTTCTGTCCGACGATGTGCAAGAAATGGATATATCCACCGATATCTCCTGCGACAGCGGTATTAGGTAGTTCTTCATTCCTGTGTTCTTCAGGAAGGGTGTGTATAGTGACTATAGACAAGCTTGTTATTGTTCGGTATAATACCAGAAGTTGCACATGGGAGGAGATAAGTAATGAACGCTCAAGCCCGCCAAGCTCGCGCCAATTTAAGCCAGTACCTGGTCCAGATAAACGAGCGCCGGAGGCTTTTGCCGGCAGCGTTGCGTTCGCAAGACCGGGTAATCAAGCAGTTACTGCGGAGATCGATGCGGGAACTCGAGCGTCTCGCGGCGGCTGATGATCCGCGGTTTTTGCCGGAATACAAACATCGCCGCAGCATCCTTGAACGGGCAGTTGCAGCTTAAGCCAGATTCAGCCTCGCCACTTCGGCGGGGCCTTTTCTTTTTACCCGCCGTACTATATATTGTCTCTAACGCCTTTGGCGCATTTTCTTTTACCTAAATATATGAACCGCGACTACCCACTCGAAAAGCTCCGCAACTTCGGCATCATTGCGCACATCGACGCCGGCAAGACCACCACGTCTGAGCGCGTTTTGTATTACACCGGCAGCCAGCACAAAATCGGCGAGGTGCACGAGGGCGAGACCACTACTGACTGGATGGAGCAGGAGCGCGAGCGCGGCATCACTATTACCGCCGCCGCCATCACCTGTTTTTGGACCCGCACCAGCGAGCCGGATAAAAAGGACCTGGCAAAAAAATACCGCTTCAACATCATCGACACCCCCGGGCACATCGACTTTACCGTCGAGGTCAAGCGCTCCATGCGCGTGCTCGACGGCGCGGTGGTCGTCTTTGACGGGGTGGCGGGTGTGGAGCCGCAGTCCGAGACCAACTGGCGCTACGCCGACGAGGCCCAGGTGCCGCGCGTTTGCTTTATCAACAAGATGGACCGCACCGGCGCAAACTTTGAAAAGTCCTACGCCTCGATCCTTGACCGCTTGACCCGCCATGCTGTGCGCATGCAGCTTCCGGTCGGGGCCGAGGGCGACTTTGATGGCGTCGTCGACCTCCTGACCATGAAGGCCTACAAGTTCGAAGGCGATATGGGCAGCAACGTCGTCGAGTATGAAATTCCGGAAAACCTTAAGGCCGATGCGCAGAAGTACCACGCCGAGCTGGTGGAAAAAATAGTCGAGCATGATGACGCGCTGATGACCTCCTACCTCGACGGCAAAGAACCGACTATAGAAGAGCTAAAGGCCACCCTGCGCAAGGCTGTTATCGCCAACAAAATCTTCCCCGTCTACACCGGCTCCGCGCTCAAAAACAAGGGCGTACAGCTGGTACTCGACGCGGTCGTGGACCTTTTGCCGAGCCCGCTTGATATGCCGCCTATCAAAGGCATCAACCCCAACACCGGCGAGGAGGTTATCCGCCACGCCGACGACAGCGAGCCGTTTACCGCGCTCGCGTTTAAATTGCAGGCGGACCCGTTTGTCGGTCAGCTAACCTTCTTCCGCGTGTACTCCGGCACCATCGAGGCAGGCTCCTATTTGTACAACTCGACCACCGGCTCTAAAGAGCGTCTTGGCCGCATCGTGCGCCTGCAGGCCAACGAGCGCGAAGAGGTTAAAAAAGTTTTCGCCGGCGAAATTGCCGCGGCGGTTGGCCTTAAAGACACGCGCACCAGCCACACGCTCTGCGACGAGGCAAACCCTATACAACTCGAGAAGATTAAATTCCCCGAGCCGGTTATTTCTTTGCGCATCGAGCCGAAGACCAAGGCCGACCAAGAAAAGATGGGCATGGCGATGAAGAAGCTTGCCGACGAGGACCCGACCTTTAAAGTATCGACCGACCCGGAAACCATGGAGACCCTTATCGCGGGCATGGGCGAGCTGCATCTCGAAATTCTTGTCGACCGCATGAAGCGCGAGTTCGGCGTCGAGGCCAACGTCGGCAAACCGCAGGTCGCCTATCGCGAGACCATCCAAAAAGAAGCCGAGGCCGAAGGCAAGTACATCAAGCAGACGGGCGGTAAGGGCCAATACGGCCATGTGCGCCTGCGCATCAAGCCGCTGCAGCCGCTCGACCCGGACAAAAAAATCTCCAAGAATGTTACTCGCGAGGACCACTTCGAATTTATCAACAGCATCAAGGGAGGCGTGGTCCCCAACGAATTTATCGGCCCGGTCGAAAAGGGCGTGCGCGAGGCGATGGAGCGCGGCTTTGTCGCGGGCTTTAAAATGGTCGACATTTCCGTCGAACTCTATGACGGCTCGTACCACGACGTCGACTCATCTGAAATCGCTTTCAAAATCGCGGCCTCAATGGGCTTTCAAGAGGCGGCCGCGCGCGCCGGCGCGGTACTGTTGGAGCCTATTATGAAAGTGGAAGTCGTGGTACCGGAGAAGTTCATGGGCGATGTGACGGGCAGCCTTAACTCCAAGCGCGGACAGATAGAGGGCATGGAGGAGCGCGGATTGGCCCGCGCCATTAAGGCCAAGGTGCCGCTGTCAGAAATGTTCGGCTACACCACGCAACTTCGCTCTATGACCGAGGGCCGTGCCAGCTTTACGATGGAGTTCGACCACTACGAAGTTGTCCCGCCCAACGTCGCGGCGACCATTGTCGCAGCCAGGAAATAATTTACTGCGCACAAAACAAAAAGACCCGCATTCTGCCGGTCTTTTTGTCTGGCTTCAATGGGTCTAGTGGACTTCGAAGGTGACTGTTACCTGCGCTGTAATAGTCTGCTCGCCGGCGGGGATAGTGGGGACGACAGAGTTACCGCTCCCATAATTTTCGTACAAAGAAACAGGCTCTGAATAAGCACTGTAGTCGTTGTAGTCATTGAAGCTGACTACACGTCCAAGACTTACGCCGAGATTGTCGGCAATGCGGCGCGCTTTCTCGCGGGCATCAGCCACGGCTTTTTGCTGTGCTTCATCGCGCAGCTTCTTGTCTTCCGACGAGCTGAGCGAGACGTATTGTATTTCGCCGCCCTTCGACCCGATGCTGTTAAGCAGGCTCTGGAGTGTGGAAACATTTTTGACCGTTACTGTTACGGTTTGGGTGCCGGTATAATCTGACGCCGAGCAGTTTTGCGGGGAATACCTGGAGTCATAGTTGTAGCATCCGTCCGTATCCACGCTGTAGTTTGTCAGTTCAATATCAGTGTCGGCAATGCCGTTCTGCCGTATGACAGCCATGACATTGGCCACTTTTGTCGTCAAGATATCTTGAGCAACTTTTGCGGTGCCGGCCAGGCTGCTAACACTCACATTTATTTTTGCCATGTCGGGCACGGCTTTTATCTCTCCGCTCCCGCTTACGTCGATAGTAGCCGCTTCTCCGCCGCCGGAAATAAAGCCGTAGCCGCGGTAGCCCTCGACCGCGAGGTTGGCGAGGAAGAGTGCGAGCGCTCCGGCTGCCGCAATAAGGAGTATACGCAGCCAGTGATGGGGAATAGTGATGCCGCGCGGGGTGCTGGTTGGTTGGTCCATAAAAAATAACTAGTTACTAATGACAAAATAATAGCACCTTATTTTGACGGTCCTGTAAGTCATTTGCGCTTCACGCGTCCTATGGTACTGTGAGGGCAATTAATAATAGTCCGCCACATTTTATGAAAACAAGCAAATACGCGGCAGTAGCATTCTTTCTTGCAGTTTCTTTTACGGTTCCGGCTTTTTCGCAGGCGCAGGTTATGTGCACGCAGGAGGCGATGCAGTGTCCCGACGGCTCGTGGGTAGGACGCTCGGGTCCTAATTGTCAGTTTGTCTGCCCGGGCACGCCGGCGCTGCCGACCGTTCCGCCATACTACCAGCCTGCTCCAATCTGCCCGCAGCTTTCGTACAATCTCTACCGCGGACTCTCTGATTATTACACTCAGGGCCAAGTAACGCAGCTGCAGCAGTTTCTTTCCACCCGCTACTATCAGCCGGTCACCGGCTACTTCGGCTCCATGACTGCCGCCAATGTCGCCCAATTCCAGCGCGAGCAGAGCGTCTATCCTATAACCGGCGGCGTGGGCCCGCTTACCCGTGCCGCTATCGCGCGCGTGTGCGGCGGCACTCCGTATCCAAACCCGATTCCGACTTATAACGCGCCGTCCATTAGCGGCATCAGCGGCCCTACTCAATTGTCGGTCGGACAGTCAGGCACCTGGCAAGTGAGCGTCAACGACCAAAGCGGCAGCCTTTCGTACTCGGTTGTGTGGGGTGATGAGCAGCAATACGGATACGGACTAAACGTTTCCACGTCCGCGTCGGCCGCGTACAGCGGCAGCCTCTCGCACACCTACTCAACGGCGGGGACATATACGCCGCGCTTTACCGTTACCAACGCTTACGGTCAGTCGGCAAATGCAAGCGCTTCAGTTGTCGTAAGCGGCAGCGGATGCGGCGCCTACTACTGGGATTGGAACTGCCCGCCGCCTGCCACTACGCCTACTCTCAACTCTCTTTCTCCAAGTCAAGGGACCGTAGGTACTACTATTACGATATACGGCTCCGGCTTTACCGGCAGCAATGTCGTGCACTTCGGTGTCGGCGGCAAAATGCAGGTGCCTTCTTACAACAATGGTACGCTCATCTCCTACACCATTCCAAGCTCGGTAAGCCCGTGCGACATCATTCAAACCTTCGCCGTCTGCGCGCAATACCTTCAGCAGGTGACGCCGGGCGCGTACCAAATCTATGTCAGCAACAGCAATGGTCAGAGCGCCGCGCAAACCTTTACCGTCACGGGCAGCAGCTCGGGGAGCGTTTCGGCATACCCGCAGTCGGGCTACGCGCCGCTCACCGTGACCTTTTCTGTTAATAATTACAGCGGCCTCTACTCGGTTAGCTTCGGCGACGGTACGTCGGCTACGTTGCAGTCGGGCGCGGTTACCCATACGTATTACACTCGTGGCACGTTCACGGCGCAATTCGCGAGCGACCACCAATGTTTGCACGGCGGACCTGTTGTGTGCGAGATTGCCGTGCAAAACCTCGGTTCGGCAACCGTAACGGTGTACTAAACCTTTTCTTTGTTATCCACAGGCCTCTCTGGCGCTGCTGCAGAAGGGAGTACTATAAAGAGCAACAGGGCATGGAGCGAAAGCTCCGTGCCCTCTCTGCGTGCAGGGTCGCAGATTTACAAGTTTTTTATTTGTACGTCTATATGACCCTTGCGCTTCGGCACCCGTTTCAACAATTGCTGCTCCTTTCCATGGCCGCGGCGGTAGCGCTATGCTGCCTCTTTTTGTTTGCGCCTCGGGCGCAGGCCTCACAGCTGAGCGAAGCGCAGATAGAGGCCGTGCGGGTGGTGTTGGTGGCCTACGAGGTTGACCTCGAGGTTCTCGATGCGGTCAGCGGCATCCTGCAAGCTTCGCAGAATCAAGCGGCAGAAGAGGACTTGTCCTCCCAGGAAGGGGAGGTATTGGGGGCAACTACGATGGCGGGTGCCCCGCCGGCCATACTGGACGCAAACGGATTCGCGGGCATCCCGGGCGCTATAGAACAAGACGCAGGAGTCGAGCAGACGGAGGTGTCAGAAGCGAAATCTAAAACAGTTGAAGCGGTGTCGCCCGCTGCCGCTACCGCAGCGCCTGCGGCAGCCGCATCAAATACAGCGCCAAAGACACTCAGCCTTAAAGCTTCAGCAAAATCGCTCCAGGGCAAAGGATTTACCGTTATCCCCTATTCTTTCGAACTTGCCACCACCTCCAACTTTGACGGGATTTCCGGAAGCATCTCTATCGAGTCTAATAACCCTACCCAGTTTTCCGAGGCGCTTATCAGCGTGTTTGCCACATCGCTCGATAATTGTCCTAAGAGTGGGGAGACTTTTGCCTCGTATGAAAAGCTGTGGGAAAAATATACGGGAAAGAAAGACCACATCCTCTCGTACATTTTAAAACTCGCGGGTGATACCAGCGTGTCTATGCCGGTCGAGTTTACTCTTCCGACCGCTAAAGTAATCGCGCCGTGCGTATTCGTAATTCTTGACGGCGGGTTTCCTATCACAAGCGGCGTACTCACCATGAAGAGCGACATGACACTCAAGTATCATGGCGGAGACGAGCAAGACAACCCGGCTTCCATTATTCACATAGGTGATGAGATATTTTTTGGCGCGAGCTACGGCCCGCTCTCGACCTTGACCGTAGGTCCTGCGGTGGCGTTTCGTACCGTCACGCCAATTACCAAAAAGTTTAAACTGCTCGCGCTTATCGGCGACCCAAGCGCGGGCTCGTTTACCGGCAGCCCGTACCCGGTCGGGCCCTCCGGCAATTGGAGCATAGACAACGACTACTACGTGTATCCTAATTGTGATTTGCCGCAAGGGACCACCGGGCCGAGCGACTACTACAACTCTGTTCCGTCCGGCGCCCAACAGCTGCTGAGTGTGCCAATGAGCGGGGTCGGACAAAAAGCTCTGCAGCAGCCTGTGGTTAAGCTATTTAGCAATAACATAGTATTAAACCCGGGGGACTGCCTGGTCCACCTGGTGCGTATGATCGGCGGAGCGGCCAGCGGCGTTCAAGGGGCCATCACTGCGGAAAATCAGGTGCGCGCATTTGTGCGCCAGATCCCGTCTATTTCTATCACAGCCAATCCGAGCAATATCGCGTTGGGTGCCTCCTCGACTATTGCATGGTCGGCAAGCGCGGTAGATTCCTGCGAGGTGTTCAAGGAGTCTTCGTCGATAGCAAAAACGCTTACGGGTAAAAAATCAACCGGTACGCTTCTTGCCAGCACCACCTACAAACTGGTCTGCAAAGACATCGACAGCTCCAGTTCTGTTGCCGGGAAGGTCGTGCCATCCGTAAACATGCCGCAAGCAAGTGCTTCGACCGAGAGTACCATCAAAACTTTGATCGGGTACGCGACGGTTTCGGTCAGTGCGGCGCCGGACAAAACAAAACCAACAATCGTGTTCACCGCACCTGCAAACAATAAAAAAATAAGCGGCAGCGTGTACATTTCGGCCGATGTCTCAGACCCTGCGGGAGTCAAAGGCCAGAGTGCTTCCGGTATTGCAAGCGTCAATTTTGCGATAAACGGAAAAATAGTCGCCACAAAGACAGAGTCCCCGTATGCGTATGTGTGGCACACAGAGTCTATCGCCACCGGTACGTACGCTATTGTTGTGACCGCCCGCGATAAAGCCGGCAACGAAGCAACGGCTACGCGCAGCGTCATCGTGTCGCACGTGCCCGCACTAAACACACCTCTGGCGCGGCTTAACCGATACTATTATTCCTTTCCTGAGCTTGGCGACCACATGGACCTGCCGCTTGAGACAAAGCCCACGTACATTAAAGAGCCTTACAAAAAACAAGGGTCCCTCGGGTATATATCAGTCGTCCCCGGCCCGGGCCTTAAAGCTCTGTACGCGTGTTTGTACAATTACAACTCCGATTATGACCTGAAGGAAGTAATGAGTTCGACCAAGGAAAATTGCGAAGGACAGCAATACTTGGCGCTCCTTGGATATATATGGAGCAATCCCGGCGACAGCGACGACTTCGCGCCACTCTATCGATGTTTCCGCACCAATACCGTCACTTATTACTATGTTGTCGATGTGACTTTTGCCGACCATTACAGTTCTCGCTCTGAGACTTGCGAAGGCGGCGGGAGACTGGGCGGCAGGATGGGCTATGTATCCAAAAAGCCGGCTATTACCCCAAGGCTGTCATTCAGCGCTTCGCCTGTTGGAGTTGAGTACGGCAAGTCCGCAGTGCTTACCTGGTCGGCGGTCAACGCATCTTCCTGTAGAGTTTTATTAGGCAGCACCACGTTTGCGGAAGGAGTTTCTGGAACAAAATCTACCGGTGACCTTACAAAAAATACAACATATAAACTCTCGTGCAGTTCGACCAGCGGCTCGACAGTTGCGACAACGACCACTGTGGCCGTGCGCCCCGTCGGCGACGCGCTCGTTACAATCCGGGCTGTTGACCCTTTGGCGGCCGAGAGGGGCGGCACGGGCCAGTATCTTATCCGCCGGGTGGGCTCCACTGCTACGGCGCTTGCGGTCACCGTTGCCGTAAGTGGCACCGCCACCCGCAACGCCGACTACCGCCTCGCCGGCGGAGGCATTGTGGGCGCGACCGGGAACACCATTACCATCCCCGCCAGCGCGACCTCCACCTCGGTGACGCTTACTCCGCTGCAGGACAATGTGGTTGAGGGTACCGAGGCCGTCACCTTGACCGTAGTAAGGGGGGCTGGATACGCCCCCGGTGTGCCGAACACTCAAAGTGTTTCTATCAGCGACGACGAAACTCCAATACCAGATACGGCAGAACTCCGCATCTTCACTCATACAAGTTACGATGGAGACAGTAATGTCTTCATCGAGTACGCAGAAGGTCTTGCCGGTGCATATTCTGGCGGCTACTGGACTGACAGCGGCTCGCTTGGTTTCATTGCAACAGAACAAGGGGCAGGTCGTGTTGAGCTGGTTACATGTAGCGATGTTAATGGATTTTATGGGTATGCTAAATACACAGGCACAGGTAGCTGTCAGCCACTTTACGAAAACGTCGGTTCTCTAGGGTATGGATGGAGTGCGGCCAACACAGATCGCCATGCACTTTATCAATGTGTGAGACATCTAAGTGCTTCCCCTAATTGTGGGGAGGATTATCTCAATCCTTCGTTTTATGTTCAAAATGTAAAAGTAGTCCACGTGCCCACTATCGTGAGCGTTGCAGCCACAGTCACGGTGGCCTCTGAGGCGGGTGCGACCGGCGCGTTTGCCGTTACGCGCGCTGGCACCGACCTCAACGCGCTCACGGTCACCCTTGGCGTGGCCGGCACCGCCACGCGCAACGGCGACTATAAACTCGCCGGCGGCGGGCTTACCTCGACCGGGAACACAGTCACCATTCCTAAAAATGCCACCCAAGTGATGCTGACCGTTACACCAATCAACGACATCGCAGTAGAGGGAAGTGAAACCATACTACTTTCAATCGTCCCCTCGTCATCATCCGCGGCAAAGTACTCGGCAAGCACCAACGCTTCGGGCGCGACGGTATCTATTGCCGACAACGATAAGGCCGCTACAACAACCCCCACGGTTACACTCACCGCCTCTCCAGTTTCTGTGGGAAGTGGTCAGTCTGCCACTCTCTCTTGGAAAGCAACCAATACAACCTCCTGCACCGGCGCGGGCTTTACCGCCGGCGGCACCAGCGGCTCGGCTACGGTCAAGCCGGTCAAGACCACCACCTACTCTGTCAGCTGCACCGCAACGGGCAGTACGGCAAAGATCACCGACAGCGCGACGGTGACGGTAACCGCCGCCCCTCCCCCTACGCTCAAAAATTGCACCTTTAACGGCAAGGCTGTCGCCAGCGGCAGCTCGGTAACCGCGTACAAGACAGAGACTGTTCCGTCCGGAAGCGTATGTGCCAACCAAAAGCGCGTATGCACCAACGGAGTTTTGTCGGGGACTTACCCCGCCGCGTCGTGCAAGGTGCTGCCGCTGCTGCCTCCTCCTCCCACAGTTACACTAACCGCGTCGCCTACTTCTGTATCCTCAGGCCGAGCCTCAACGCTTACATGGAAGGCGACTAACGCAACCTCTTGCACCGGCACCGGCTTTACCGCCGGCGGCACCAGCGGCTCTGTCTCAGTTAAACCTGCTAAGACCACTAAATACTCTATCAGTTGCAGTGCGCCTCATAGCACAGCAAAAGCAACCGCCAGCGTTACAGTGACGGTAGGTGCCTTGGGAGCCCCCGCCACTTCTCGCGGACCTTCGGCTACCGCTCTCTTGGCTTCGGTTGCCATGGCCCCGTTTAGCATCGCAACCGATGCGCTTACTGACATTTTCGTGATGTTCGGTATCGGGCAATCGGCCGCAGTTGTTACATCGCGTAGCAGTGCGACAGTGAACGCTTCGCCTATGCTGTTATTTTCTATCGACCCAAAAAGTCCCACATACTCACTGGCCGCGGGCGGGTCGACCGGAGTCGTGCTTGGCCGATACAAGGTACACGCAAGCGGTGATTCCATCTCGCTCCTCAGACTCGAACTCAAGCTCGATTCAGGCGCCCCGAGTGATTTGACGCAAGTGTATTTGTACAACGGTGCTGTGCTTGTCGGCACAGCGGTCTTTACAAACTCCACTACCGCGACCGTTGCGCTTACTGTTCCCATGAAGGTGCCTGCAAATGGCGACGTCGTCCTGCAGCTTCAAAGTGACATCTCGCCGATAGGCATAAGCAAGCCGGGTAAAGCGGGCAGCCTCGTTGTTGTGAACACGGCAAACTACACGGCCATTTCTTCTGGCGGTACAACTATCTCCGGTAGTGCCGCCTCTTCGAACGGAAGCGTCGCGGGAGTGCGCATATACCGCTCTTTCCCGCGCATCACGGTGAGCGCTCGCACGCCGTGTGTCGGGCCGAGTGCTTGTAGAGGAGCCAACGTCACCCTTGGTCGTTTTGAAATTGCGGCCAATCCGGCAGGCGATATAGGGGTACGCACCATCAGCGCTTCGGTTGTTGCTGAGTCTGCAGAAGTGGATAATGCGAAACTGTATGCATATTCGGACCCGAACTATGCCAGCCCGGTGGGCGGCGTTGCCGGCCAAGTCGGCAGTTCTTGCGACCGCCCAGACAAAGTCTCGTGCGCGTTCATTGCAAGCCCTGCACTCGAAATTCCCGCAGGTATGACCTATTACTTCATGCTGCGTGGCGATGTCATCCCCAGGTCAATCACGGGGGCGTGGTCCGCCTCGACGGTACTCTTGGGCGACGCAAGCCTGCGAATGCTTTCCACGCCGAATGTAGCCGACTACTTCAGCTGGTCACCGAACGACATCACAGCCTCGGGCGTCAACGACCCGGATTGGACGAACGGCTTCATGCTTCCGAATCTCCAAGTTACCCCGACCACCCCCGTTTCCATAACGGTAACAGCTCCGAAAAAAGGCTCTGTATTTGCTACTACAACCATACCGTTCTCTTGGTCGTGGAAGGGCATTAAGACCGCTTCGGCGGTCCCGGTCATGCGCCTTCTGGATGCAGATGGAAACGAAAAATATGGCATGCTCGGAAAGGAAGGGGGTTTGTCGTTTACTGATGCGGGTGGGTCCGGCATACTCCCTCCTCCTGCGAATCTGATAATCCCAACAGGTAAAGCGGCCTACAAGGTCCAAATATGTTCTGCACTTAGCAATGGCCTGTGTGTGGTGAGTGCACCCTTCTATATTGTTAAAGGTGCCGCCACCGGTCCAAGCATCTCAGGCATCGATGCGCCGACCGCCCTGAAGGTGGAACAGACAGGTACTTGGAAGGTAAATGTGACGAACCCGGGGTCCAAACTCTCTTACTCGGTTGTGTGGGGCGACGAATCGACAAACATAAACAGTAAGGCGCAGTCTCCGTCACAAACATCCGCGACGTTTACACATACCTACGCCAAAGCAGGTACGTACAATCCGCTCTTCACCGTCAAAAATAGCAATGGCTACTCGCAGGCGGGTGCGCAGGTAGTAGTGAGTGGGAATGCCGCACTTGCTCTGAGGGTGGAAGTGGTGCCACAATCGGCAAACTCACTCGCTCCTGAAGGAGCTATTGTCCCTTTCACGAATATATCCATCAAAAATACAGGCAGTAAGGAAGCAATCATGAAGGGTATCAACGTCCAACTGCGGGGTGCTGTTTCAGAGAAGGCATTTCATGGAATGCGAATCGAGATGGATGGCTATATGGGACCATGGACAGTCGGACGAGCGGATGCGTCGTTCGGCTCAGACGGTTCTATGACAATACCAATCGATCATGGAATGAGTGTCGGAGCTGGCGCGACATTTACCGTCTCGGCCGAAATGGCTGAAGACCTCTCGGCGTTTGCCGGACAGACTGCTGCGTTTGAAGTTGTAGGAATTGTGACGACCGCGCTTGTCGAGGGTACGTTGCCGTTAAGCGGCTCGACTCACACGCTGAATGCCACCCTCTCTGCATGTCCTGGCGGAGAAAAAAAATATGGATACCGATGCTGGGTTGACGTTAAGCCGGTATCGGCTATCACGGTCACTGTTCCTAACGGCGGGGAGAAGTGGGAGCTTGGAATGACAAACACCATCACCTGGACTCCGTATAGTTATAATCCTGACGCTAATCCCGCAAAGGACGTCACCGCGTATCTTGAAAAGAAGGATGGAAGCACTTATCAAACAGTCGGGCAAATTATGCCGGAAGGGAAGGCCTCTATCCATTGGTCGGGCGAAATTGGCACATATGGCACGTATGCCAAACCGGGCACGTACTATGTCCGGGTCGTAAACAATGTTACCGGCGCGACGGACCGCAGCGATGCTGCATTTACAATTATCGAAAAGAAAACGGATCTTAAGTTGAACGGAAGCGACGGGCCTCTTACCCTCTCGCAGGGCCAGCGTGTCACTGCTGCTTGGAAGTCGGTCGACACGAACGGCTGCGCGCTTTTTAACGCGTCGGATATTGCAACCACAACCAAAACCGAATGGTTCATGATAAACAATCTTCCGTCGTCCGGCTCGCGTAAAATTTACGTGCCAAACTTAAATCCTCCTTACGGAGCCATTGTGCGGGTGGATTGCCAGAACAAAAACAACGGAGTCTGGATAAGCGACTCGGTAGCTGTAACTATGACGCAAGCGGGACCTGCGGCCGTTGTCGTCACCAGTCCAAACGGCGGGGAAACTCTCGCGACTGACAAAACAACCAGGATTACTTGGAGCAACAGCAATGTCTCGCAAGTATCCGTCGGGCTCTACAAGAACGACAAATGGTACGCGTGGATTACGAAGGACGCGCCCGTCAGCGAAGGAAAAAATTTTACCGAATTGAATCCAAATTCTCTAAAAGTCCCCGCTGACCTTATGGCGGCTGGGAATGTCTTCAAAATATATGTAACAGGGAAGAAGTCCGACGGAACCGGTTATGTCGACGACAAAAGCGACAGTACCTTTGAATTCAGTTCGAAGGGAAACATCTCTGACGCCCCGACCCTCTCCCTAAGCGCAACGCCCGCATCTATAATTTCAGGGAAGTCCTCTACTCTCAAGTGGTCCTCCGCAAACGCAACTTCTTGCGTATCGACCGGTTCAGAGATTGCCTCTGATATTAGATTGAGCGGGGCTATCGCGGTGTCTCCGGTCAAAAACGCCGTGTACACTATTGTATGCAAAGGTGCAGGGGGTTCGGTAACGAAGAGCGCGACGGTAACTGTGTCGGCGCCCCCGCCGCCTAAAGGTTGCACCTTCAACAACAAAGCCGTAGCTAGCGGCAAGTCGGTAACCGCGTACAAAGCGTCGAGTGTCGCCTTTGGCGGCAAATGCGCCAGTCAGCAACGTACTTGCACCAACGGTACCCTGTCGGGCTCATATGCCTATCCTTCTTGTGTTGTAAAAAAGTCGGCTATTCCGATGCCTGATGAGACAATCTCCGGTAGCGCGTCTGCGGCTGGTAGTTTGTTGGCCACTGCGGTTATGGCGCCGCTCGATATCGTCGTCGACTCTCTTGCCGATATCTTCATACTCCTGGGGGTGGTGCGCTAGCGGGTTGCGCGCCTAACACTCTTTTGCTACTATTGGACCCAATGCAATAGGGCGGGTTTTCCTATGCTTGCTTTATGTCCACAACGGGCGGAGCATGTGCGCGGGCTTAAAAGTAATTAGTAATCATTAAATAATTTATTGTTATGGCAACATTTGAACGTGCTAAGCCGCACATGAACGTCGGCACCATCGGCCA
>CAYHDT010000002.1:0-14148 GCA_964355655.1 uncultured Candidatus Saccharibacteria bacterium
TCGGAGCGTACGAGGCAGTTTCAAGCCACCACGCGCTCCGCGCGTGCGAAGTCAGGGGTTCTGCTCGAAATGGGTTCTAACTTTTTCAAACAAACACCACAAAAGAAAAAGCGCTCCCGGTATAGGGAGCGCGATAATTAGCAGGCAGTGCCGCCTTGTGCAACCTGAGGCGCCCCCGGGCCGAGGGTGCCGCCCTGCTGGCGGATAATCTGCTCCAGAGAAGGCTCCGGGGGTGCCGACTTGAGCTCCTCGATTGCCAACAACGCCTGGGCAATTTTTATTCCCCGCCGATAGTGGAAGAATGGCGAGAGTAAAAATACCCATCCTGCCGCGGCTACTCCAGCACCAAGAAAGAAGAGTGCGTAGTAGCTACCGGAGTCAAGGTAACCGACTCCACCGAGGGCCAAGAACAGCACGATACCGGCAACACCCTTTGGTCCGATACTAATCAGTTCGCCCAACAACGACCACGGTTCGGTCGATTTCTTGGCGAGTTCGATGATGTGCGGCGTCAGCGCAAGCATTGGCGGGTTGAGCGCAGCCCATTGGTGATTTACGCCGAGACCAAGCACATAGTGGCGGGCGTCGGCATTGTGCACCGGCTCGCTATACACTCTAAACTCGGCAATCGCCCTCCGGTGCTCGGTGATAGCCCGATTTACGGCGTTTCGAACCTCTTCGGGCAACTTGCCAAAGTCGCCGAAAGCGCCGCGTTTGTACGAAAACGTTCTGTGATGCAGGGGTCCGAGCGCCGCCAACACCACAGTCGCCTCGTCGTTGCTCAGATAGTGGGGAATCGAGACCATGTTGTGTCCTTCCATTTGCAAGCTTCATCTGCCGGAAAGTTAACCATATTTGTCGGGGTAAAACAATGTTTGTTATGATTCCAATACCGCACCCTTAGCTCAGTTGGTTAGAGCGCGCCCTTCACACGGGCGAGGTCGGGAGTTCGAGCCTCTCAGGGTGCACTAAAGACAGAAATATCTGCCCTGCGGCAGGTTTTCTGCTTAGTGCAGGGCGGAGCGATGTTTTGCACTTGTAAAACCGCGAGTCGGGGTCGCGAGCGGATTTGTCGACGGGCAAATTCGACTTGTGACCACTAAAAAATAAACATTTGTGCTTTTGCACAGTCCCGTGTTACTTTGCAGCATAGAAGCAATATCTAAAACCGTGTTTATAGGAGCGACACATGTTCGGAAAACGCAAGCCGACTGCTGCGGAATTGAGCGCCCTGATTCTACAAGGCACCAATCCGGAGGTCTTTGCCCAAAAGCTGTATGAAGCGGCGATGGGGAAGTACTACGTCAACACCAGCGACGTGGAGTGCCAACTGGCGTACAAATTTGGCAGCACGCTCAAGTCGGTTGCCCAACTCGAAGCTTTTTATAAGGCGGTAACGCCCGTGGAAGCCGAGAGGTATTCCAACATCAATCAGAGTCGTTGGATTGCACTTACCAACCAGGCCGCTTGCGGCTATCTGGACACGGCGGGTGTCGCCAACGCGCAGGAAGTGCTGATGCTCGCGTGGTATCTGAATAGCTTCGACCAAAAAAAGCTCATCAAGTACGCAATGCCCTTCTTGACCGAACGCAGCCAGATACTCGACTTTGCCTGCCGGCTGCGTCTGCCCGAGACGCTGATGATTTTCGCTATCGCTCTGGGCTATGCGCCGATCAACAGCTTCGATGAGGCGATTAAAGCGCACCATGAGAAGCTTCGCCGCGAAGAAGAAGAGCGCCGGCGCAATGCCTCCGCTTTTTAATTGCTGAATGCAAACCGCACCTGTTGGGGCGGTTTTTCTTTTGGAGAGAACTCGCCCCTTTTTCTTTTCCGACGCTTCGGTCGGGACCCCTGATTTCCTTTTAGAAACGTCGGGGTTTATGCTAGTATCCATAATGCGTTCAAAAACTGCGTCGGGACGTGGTATAGTGGTATTACGTACGCTTCGGGTGCGTATAATCCGGGTTCGATTCCCGGCGTCCCGACAGAGTTTTGGAGCAGCAGACATATGAAAAAGAAAGATTTGCAACAGATTACCGATTTTGTTTATGAAATAGGTATCCTGCGCAAAACCCCCCGCTCGGGCTTTTGGTTTTTAGGCACCGGCGAGCAGTCGGTGGCGGAGCACCTTTTCCGCACCGCCTACATTGCCTACGCACTGGCGTACTTAACGCCAAAGGCCGATAAAAATAAAATAGTGCTGATGGCGCTTGCCCACGACCTGGCCGAGGGCCGCACTTCCGACCTTAATTACGTGCACCAGCGCTACGGGCGGCTTGCCGAGGCGGCGGCTTTTGACGACATTACCGAGTCGGTGCCTTTTGGCTCGACCTTGCGCGACCTGTACGTGGAAGAGCAGGCAAAAAAGACGCTTGAAGCCTTGATTGTTAAAGACGCCGACCGCCTGGAGTGGATAGCCTCGCTGCGCGAGGAAGAGGTCAAGGGGAATAAAAAAGCAAAGGAATGGATAGGCACCGCGTTGCACAGCCTTAAAACCCCGGCGGCCAAGAAGATAGTGAAGCTCCTGATAAAAACGCATCCGGACCATTGGTGGTTCGACAAGAATGACCAGTGGTTTGTCGGCAGGGAAGAGAAGTATCGCAAGATGCGCAGAAAATAAAAATAGGATACAGTATTTTCCACTGGGCCCATAGTAAAGTGGCATTACGCGTCATTCGCATTGACGAGGCTCGAGTTCGATTCTCGATGGGTCCACCAACCATATGACTTTAACCACGCACGCGCTGGTCGGCGCCGCTGCCGCAAGCTTTTTCCCCCAGTCTCCATATTTGGCCTTTGCCGCGGGATTTGTGAGCCATTTTGCAATAGACGCGCTGCCGCACTGGGACTACGGTCATTGCCTACGCTCAATGCGCAAGAGTCCTACGCAGCGTATGCATACCGACCTGCTGTTGGGAAAAGATTTTTTGCGCGACCTGTTTGTCATCGCCGGCGATGCGCTGCTCGGCTTTGTGCTGACGTTCGGAGCGGCATGGATACTAAAAATATCGCCGGAAATTGCGCTTGTAGGCGCAGGCGCCGGCATTTATCCCGACTTGCTGCAGTTTGTTTATTATAAAATCCGTACCACCCGGTTTGAGCCGGTCCTACAGTACCTGCAGCATTTTCATATGCGGATACAGGAGGGCAGGGAGCATACGGAGTGGGGATGGCAGAAAGGGCTCGGGCTTCAAGCCTCGCTGGTTCTGGGGGTATTTATTGTTTTGCTTGTTCGCTAGTTTCCGCCGACAGACGGGACGCGATGTCAAGCATTGCACGCATGTCTATCACTCCTTTGGCATTGTCGGCGAGCGCCGCCTGAAAGATATTCGCCATTTCTGCCGCCGCGCCATAATCGCCCTTTTGTTGAAGTTTTTCTATCTGAGTCTGAACGCTTTTGGCGTGCGCTTCGAAATTGGCGTCTATTTTGGCTTTAACGGCGGGGCTCAATTTGTTTTTTGCACTAAGCAACCCAGCCTCTTTTATACGCGACCGGATAGCCGCTATATCAAAATTTGCCTGAGCCGCCCCTTCGGGGGCGAGAGCGGCCCCCACGTTCTCGTTGACTCCGGTCTTAAAACTCCAAAGGGCATCGTCGGGCAGCGAGCCCTGAGCCATTGCGGACATGCCGCCGCCGATAGCCGCCGCAAGAAGAAGTGCAAGCATAATAAAAGGCATACCCTGAGTATAACCGCAGAAAGTATGAAAGAGGAGGGTTGTTGACAAAAGAGCCGATTAATTTAGATTTAACGGCGGAGGTTCCTGTCATGGAGATGCATAATGCAATTGTTTGAAGGGTTGATCGGCCGGGAAGCGCGCAGGCTTCTTGTCGGGGGCACTCAGCCCTATGGCACATTCTCGAGCGAGTTCCGCGGACGCGGCGACTCAAGCTATCCGAGCTATATCCATTTGCCTGAAGATGTCCGGAAGGCGGTGGAAACTGTTACCCTCGATGTGGAACATTATGAACGGGCCCACGTGCGCTTCTTGGACTCAAAGCTTATCGGCGGCTCGGGTTCCAAAAGAGAATATGTGGTCCTAGGCGAGCCAAAGAAGAAAGAGAATTGGTTCGTTGAATATCCGCGTACTGGTCAAGCGTTTGCAGTTCAGGTACTGGGCAACGTCAGACAAAAACTCAAAAAGTCCTATTCGTCGCAGTTGGTATCCAACAGCGATTTGTTCGCTGGCATCATGGCGGCGCTTTGTTGTTGGGTCTTGGTTTTGTTTTTCTACCAGCTGTCGCTGGATCCGAATGCCGGTATGTTTCCTGTCTGGGCATTTAGGGCGGCAGTGGCCACGGCGGTACTTGGCATTGCGGCCTTCTGTACACCCTTCGCCATGGTGGCTTATGACCGTTTTACATTGGGTCACGCCCTCGACAAATTGTCGATGGCAGCCGCGACGACGATGCTTTCGTCTCTTCGCGGCACTCCCGCGTCCTGATGCGCGCTCCTCCGGATACCGGAGGAGTTTTTTCTTGTATGTTATGTTAAAATACGTCTATAAATGGAGTCGGGACTGCACATAACGCTCGCCGCAGAGCGCCTGTTTACCGTGTGGGGTATCCCTGTCACTAATGCCACCTTCGGTATGTGGCTGGTGATGCTGGTCCTTATTGTGGTGGGTATAACGGTCAGCCGCCGCGTGTCTTTGGTCCCCGGCAAGCTGCAAAATGCTTTTGAAATGCTGTTTGAGTATCTGCTCGACATGATGGAAAAAACACTCGGCACCCGGAAGCTCGCGATACGGTACTTTCCTCTTATTGCCACGATTTTTATATTTATCCTTACCGCCAACCTTATGGAATTTTTGCCCATATACGGGACCGTGACGGTAGAAACCGGAGGCGAACACGCGCCCCTGTTCCACACCTCTACCGCCGACCTCAACACTACGCTCGCGCTCGCGCTTATCTCATTTTTTGTCATCGAGATTTCAGGCATTTTAACGCTCGGCGTCTTGAAATACGGCTCAAAATTTGTTAATTTTAAAGGGGGTATCATGATGTTTATCGTCGGGCTGCTCGAGCTCGTCGGCAACCTTGCGCGCCTCATATCATTTTCGTTCAGGCTTTTCGGGGCAATCTTTGCCGGGGAAGTGCTGCTGATGGTGGTGGGCACATTTGTACCGTACTTCCTGCCGGTGCCGCTGATGGCCTTCGAGGCTTTTATCGGGCTTTTGCAGGCGGCGATATTCGCCATTCTGACGATGGCGTTTATAAAGATAGCTATCGACGAGCCGCACTCCGCTCACGCGGAAACTCCAAACCACAAAATCCAAATCTCAAACAGTCATATTTGAATTTTGGAATTTGAAATTTGTTATTTATTAATCAAAGATTAATCGTATGGATATTGAGGTAGCAAAAACATTAGGTATGGCAATCGTGGTGGGGCTCGGCGTCATCGGCCCGGGCATCGGGCTTGGCATCTTGGTCTCGAAGGCCTTGGAGGCTATCGGCCGCAATCCGGAAGCTGCTCCGCAGATACAAACGACCATGTATATCGGCATCGCCGTTACGGACGTGCTTGCCATCTTCGCGGTCGTGGTTGGCTTTATCATCAAATTTACCTAAAAGCCATGGGGCAGGTACTTACTACATTCGGCATTGACTGGAGACTGCTGCTTATAAACGCGGTCAACTTCGGCCTGCTCCTGGTTGCCCTGTGGTATTTCCTCTACGCGCCTGTAATGAAGATGCTTGAAGAGCGTCGAGAAAAAATTGCCCAGGGCGTACGCGACGCGCAGGCCGCCGCAAAAGAGCTCTCTCATACGCAGGCTGCCCGGAGTGTAGTGCTTGCAGACGCCGGCAAGGAGGCGGACGATGTGGTAGCCGCCGCACGGGCGCTCGGCACGGCCAAAGAAAAGGAACTTCTTTCTAAAGGAGAGGCCGCCGCCGCGACCCTTTTGCGGGATGCCGAGGCGCAGGCCGCCGAGCTGAAGGCCCGCGCGATAGCGGAGAGCAAACAGGAGATAGCAAAGCTTATTGTGCTCGGGATGGAAAAAATAAAATGATAGAAACCGACTATGCCAAGGCTCTATACTCGCTGAATCCCGACAAGTCGGACTTGGCGGCTCTGCGCAACCTGCTGAAGCGCCGCGGACACGAAAAGCTGCTTCCCCGGATTTTTATGGAATATAAAAAACTAGTGCTTGCCGAGGAGCGCAGAGAGCGGTCTGCACAGATTACTCCGGAAGCCGAGCGAACCAGGGTCCTGCTCGAGCTCTACCGCAAGCTGATACACACGAATTAATATGGCAAACTTCATCGAACAATTTAAAAAAGAAATAGAAGGCTTTAAGCCCAGCGACCGGCCGGCAAACACCGGCACTGTTTTGCGCGTCGGCGACGGAGTCGCCGAAATAGAAGGCCTGCAGGGAGCGGTAATGTCGGAGATGGTCCGGTTTGATACCGCGCACGGCAAAGCGCTTAAAGATGCCGTGCATGCCGGCGACGTTTTCGGCGTTATCCTTAACCTCGAAGCGGATTCGGTGCGCGTCATTATTTTGGGCGATGTCGCCGCGGTACAGGAGGGGATGACGGTCATTTCGACCGGCGAAGTGCTTTCTATCGGAGTGGGCGACGCCCTGCTCGGCCGCGTGGTCAGCCCACTCGGCGACGCTCTCGACGGACAAGGCGCTATCGCGGCTGAAAAGCAAAATACTATCGAACGCGAAGCGTACGGAGTGATGGACCGCCAGTCGGTGAACCAGCCGCTTCATACAGGCATTAAGGCGATAGACTCGATGATTCCGATAGGCCGCGGCCAGCGCGAGCTTATCATCGGCGACCGCTACACCGGCAAAACCACCGTCGCTATCGACACTATCCTCAACCAAAAAAGCGAGCCAAAAGAGACGCGCCCGATATGCATCTATGTATCGATAGGACAAAAGGAGAGTAAGACCGCACGTTTAGTGCAGCAGCTTAAAGAGGCCGGCGCGATGGAGTACACCATAGTAGTAGATGCGGGCGCCTCGGCGCCGGCGGCACTGCAATACCTGGCCCCGTTTGCCGGCGCGGCCATAGGCGAGTTCTTTATGGACTCCGGCCGCGACGCGCTCATCATCTACGACGACCTCTCCAAGCATGCGGTCGCGTATCGCCAACTGTCGCTATTGCTGCGCCGTCCGCCGGGCCGCGAGGCGTACCCGGGCGACGTCTTTTACTTGCACTCGCGCCTGCTCGAGCGCGCCGCAAAACTTAATAAAGAAAAAGGCGGCGGGTCGCTTACCGCCCTTCCGATTATCGAGACGCAGGAGGGCGACGTCTCCGGCTACATCCCTACCAACGTTATTTCGATTACCGACGGACAGATATTCCTCGAAACAGACTTGTTTAACAAAGGCATGCGCCCCGCTATCAACGCTGGCATCTCGGTGTCGCGAGTAGGCTCCAGCGCGCAGACTAAAGCGATGAAAAAAGTTTCCGGCCGCATCAAGCTGGAGCTCGCGCAGTTTAGAGAACTGGAAGCCTTTATGCAATTTGCGCAGGACCTTGATGCCGACACTAAAAAGCGCATCGACTCGGGCGCGCGGTTGATGGCTATACTCCGGCAAAAGAACGGGGAGCCGCTGCCGTTTGAACGCCAAGCTATTATCATCTACGCGGCGGTCAACGGCTATCTTGCGGGCGTCGCCGTCGAGCGGGTGCCTGAGTATGAGGAAAAACTGATGGCTTTTTTGGGCAAAGAAGTGCCCGAGTCGATAGCGCGCGCCAAAGATATCGCCCCCCAGACCGAAGAGGAACTAAAAAACCAACTAAATAAATTTCAGGAAACACATCCAAACCTCTTCGAGGTAAATCACAAATGACAAAATCCAAACTACAAACATTTGAATTTTGGTGCTTGAGATTTGAAATTTAAACTAAAATGGCTGGACTCAAACAAATCAAAACTAAAATCGTCGCGATGAAAAAGTCGCAGACCGTCACGAAGGCCATGGAGGCCGTGTCGGCCGCCAAGATGCGTAGAGCCCAACAAGCGGCCTTGCGCGGCCGCGCATATGCGCGCGCCGCCGCGACCACCCTGTCGCGCCTCTCCGGCAGCCGCGATATGACCTCGCACCCGCTTTCGGCGGTACGTCCGGTTGCCCGCGCGCTTTATATTGTTATTACCAGCGACAAAGGGCTTGCCGGAGCGCTCAACTCGGGCGTACTTAAAGCGGCCGCGCGCGACATCCAAACCTCCGGCCTTTCCAATAAAAATGTTTCTATACTTGCGGTCGGGCGCAAAGCAAACGACTATTTTACGGCGCGGGGGTACACAGTGGAAGCCTTCCATCCAAACAATGCCGCGGTGACCGGCGGCATAGTGCGCGCCTTGGTCGACGAGGCGGCACAGCAGTTTACCGCGGGCGCGGTTGATAAAGTTACAGTTGTTTATCAAAACTTCGTTTCTACTTTTGAACAGCGTCCGACCTTGCGCGCCGTATTTCCGCTCTCGCTCGCCGATTTGGAAATGGTGGTCAAAGACATCGTGCCGGCGCGCGGCACCTACTCTGACAGTGCGGCGTCCGAAGCTGTCCCCGCAACCTACACACTCGAGCCGTCCGAGGCGGAGGTCCTTAATACTATTTTGCCTATGCTCGCGTCAATCATTGTTTACCACGCGCTCTTGGAGGCCGGGGCCTCCGAGCACAGCGCGCGCATGGTAGCGATGAAATCGGCGTCGGACAAAGCGGCTGAATTGCAGGACAAGCTGACGCTGCAGTACAACAAAGCGCGGCAGGCGGCGATTACCAGAGAAGTCAGCGAAATAACAGGCGGCATGGAAGCCATGGCCGGGTAGCGAAGCCGGAGAATATAAAAAGCGGACAAAATAACTAAACAATTTTATGAATAAAAATAATAAAGGCACAATAGTGCAAATCATCGGGCCGGTCGTCGACGTCTACTTTGAGAGCGCGGTTCCCGCGCTGCGCAACGCCCTTACGACCCGCGTGGGGGAGCGCGAAATAGTGCTTGAAGTGGCGCAGCATGTGGGCTTGGGCCGCGCCCGCGCTATTGCCTTGCAAGACACCGCGGGCCTCTCTCGCGGTGTGGAAGTTGTCGACACCGGCGGGCCGGTCACCGTGCCGGTGGGCGAGTTGTCGCTCGGCCGCCTTTTTAATGTGGTGGGCGCTCCTATCGACGGCAAACCTTTTCCGTCGGATGCGCCGCGCTCGTCTATCCATCGCGAGGCTCCTCCTTTTTTTGAGCAGGCGACTAAGGCGGAAGTATTTGAGACCGGCATCAAATCTATCGACCTCCTTGCTCCGTTTATCCGCGGCGGCAAAGTAGGCCTTTTCGGCGGCGCGGGTGTGGGCAAAACGGTGCTCATGCAGGAGCTTATCCACAACGTGGCGCAGGCGCACGGCGGCTACTCGGTTTTTGCCGGCGTGGGCGAGCGCGTGCGCGAAGGCAACGATTTGTATCACGAAATGACAGAGTCCGGTGTTATCAGCAAAATGGCGCTGGTCTTCGGGCAAATGAACGAGGTTCCCGGTGCCCGCGCGCGCATCGCGCTGTCGGGCCTTACCATGGCAGAGCACTTCCGCGACCAAATGGGCAAGGACGTACTCTTTTTTATGGACAACGTCTTCCGGTTTGTGCAGGCGGGCGCCGAAGTATCGTCGCTCTTGGGTCGCGTGCCGTCGGCGGTGGGTTACCAGCCGACCCTGGCCGAAGAAATGGGACAACTGCAAGAGCGCATCACCTCGACCAAAAAAGGCTCTATTACCTCGGTGCAAGCCATTTACGTGCCGGCCGATGACCTGACCGACCCGGCCCCGGCGACTACGTTTGCTCACCTCGACTCGCAGATTGTGCTGACGCGCGAGCTGGCAAGCTTGGGCATCTTTCCGGCGGTCGACCCGCTTGCCTCCAACTCAACCGCGCTGGACCCGGATATTATTTCCGAAGAACACTATCGTGCGGCTCTTGATACTAAAAAAGTACTTCAACGCTACAAAGACTTGCAGGACATCATCGCCATCCTCGGCATCGAGGAACTTTCTGATGAAGATAAGACGCTAGTGTACCGCGCGCGCAAGATACAACGCTTCCTTTCTCAGCCGGTGCACGTGGCAGAAGTATTTTCCGGCATCCCGGGCGTGTACGTGCCGGTAGAGGAGACGGTGCGCAGCTTTAGGGAGATTCTTGACGGCAAGCACGACGACAAACCGGAATCTGCTTTTTACATGAAGGGAGGAATCGATTCTGTAAAAGCGGAATAAATACCAAACTACAAATCTCAAATAACAAACAAATTCTAAATGTCTAAATTTAAAAACTGTGATTTTGGAGCTTGTTTGGAATTTGGTGCTTGTAATTTGTAATTTATGAGTCTTCGAGTTGTGATTGCAAAAGTTGATGAGATTCTTTTTGAAGGGGAAGCGTATTCGATGACCCTGCCCGGCTCGGAGGGCGAGTTGACTGTGCTCGGCGAGCATATGCCGCTTATCTCGACGCTTAAAGCGGGGGATATAACCGTGCGGTTGTCTAAAGACGGCGAGCCGCAAGTCTTCCCCGTAACCGGCGGCGTACTCGAGGTTCGCAGTGATGGAGCCACTGTGATTTTGTAAGTGGATAAGTAAATAGCGTACATGGATGCCATTGGGGTACAATATACGGATGAATGTAGCTATTCGAAAAAAAGCTAGGGAGTTGCGCTTAAAAGGACAAACGTATGCAGAAATTAACCGAGAGTTAAAACTCTCGGTCCCTAAATCAACTTTTTCGTATTGGTTTAGAGACCTGCTTTTGCCACCAGTGGCAGTAGAAAGAATTGCATCCGTTAGTAGTGCAAACTTAAGACGCGGCCAAAAAATTATGTTGGCAAACAAGGTTAAATCTCGCGAGATGCGGATAAAAATACTCCACTCAAGAAACAAGTCGCTTTATCAGTTGTTTATTAAGAATATCCATGCAAAAAAGATTGCCTTGGCGATACTCTATTTAGCAGAAGGCTCAAAAACAAACCGATCATCGATTATGTTTGGGAATTCGAACCCCCCTACTGTTAAACTATTCGTTTCTCTTTTACGCAGTTGTTTTAAGATTGAAGAGTCAAAATTCCGCGCCACCGTTCAATGCCGTGCCGACCAAAATACTGATGAGTTGCAAAGGTTCTGGTCGAGAATAACTGCAATACCGGCAAGACAATTCTATAAGGCTCACATAGACAAACGCTCGGTCGGAAAGCCTACTCAAAAACCTAACTATAAAGGTGTTTGCAGAATTGATTATTTTTCGGCGGCCATAGATTTTGAACTAAAATGTTTGGCAAACGAGATTGAAAAGATAGAAATTTCTTGATAGTCTGTAATGAACGGGCCGTTAGCTCAGCTGGTAGAGCGCAACTATGGCATAGTTGAGGTCAGCGGTTCGACCCCGCTACGGTCCACCATTCTGAATTTGATGACTGGCGCGCGCGGGTTGCATTCGTCGTCTTATTGCGGGGGTGGGGATTTGAAAAAAGGAATGGGCGGCAATGGCGAGGGGCGGCTTCCGCTATTCACATCTGTAAATTGTATGATGAACGTGGTATTGTGTTGGTGTATTTACTAACGATTGTCGCCACCTTTTTATTTATGAAAAATCAACAAGGATTCATCGGCGTCGGGGTTTTGATAGCGATAATTTTGGGAATTGTGGTGCTTGGTGGCGGAGCATACTTTGTAGTGCATCAGCAATCATCCTCTCAAAGCACTTTGGAAAATCCGCAAAACAACCTTTTACCTAACGACACTTCGGCGACAAAAAATACTGTCTCGAATCAGCCATCGAATACGCAACCTGCTCCTTCTGCAACAACTCCGACTTCTAACAATATGGTTAGTTGGAAAACATATACAAACCAAAAACTTGGGTTGGAATTTAGATATCCTCCGACTTTTACGGTCGAGACCGTCGACGGCTATGGACCGGGCAACGAGGACATCGTCCTATACAATTACAAGACGTCTTTCCAAGCGGATTATCCGAGGAACTGGTCAAACTTCGGCCTCCAGTTCAGAATCTATCCGCCCGTACCCGACATAGAGACATCGGGGCGTGCTTCGCTTGTAGAGAAAGTAGTCATCGGCGGTGTCACGTACAGTAAAGTTCGCGCCTCGAACGGCGGTCATGGAGCAGACTATTACGTGAAGTCACCAAGCGGGACCGGAGATGTGGATATAAAGTACTCTCCCATCATTGACGTGAGTGACATCGGAGCGCTCGCCGACCAGCCAGATTACGTTGCCGGCGTTAATTCGATAGCAAAAGACCCTCGCTTCCTCGATAGCACAGCTCAGCAAAAAATTCTCAACGCCGTACTGGCTACCGTCCAACTGACATACGTCGCGCCGTCCATTGCGTCGAAAGATACAGTCAACAATCTGACTGCGCAGATGTTCTGGGGAGGCGTCGCACCGGGGCAGGTGCCAACGACGGTTGATGTTTCATGGAGCTTTGATACGGCTAAAGGTATTAAGGGAATGGTTCTAGAGCGAAAGGTTGTCGGCGGCTCGTATGCGGTCATAGCTCCGCAAGCCGATTTCACTTACCTCGATAAAACCGTCGAGCCAGGCAAGACATATACATACCGCGTGCGCGCCGAATACCCGGACGGAACGTATTCGGCGTATTCCTCCGAAGCCACTGTGTCGGTACCTGCCAAATAACCGAAAAGATTGCAGGGAGCCATACCCGCCGTTTTATACTGTTCCTCAAAAACGGCGGGGATGATTGTGCGCGCATGGGTGGGTTTGGGGCAAGCGCATACAGATTTTGTGCCTCGCCATTCCTTAAAGAATTTTGTATGGCGAGGCTCCACTTGTATTTGAATCCCGCCACGCGATCGGGGCGCACTTTTTTGGTCAAAGCCACCACGCACGCAGCGCGTGCGAAGCTAGGGGTTCTGCTGGAAGTGGGTTCTGACTTTTTGATACAATGACCACAGAGTGACCACAAACACAACAAAATTATAAAAAAAGGAGCGGAATTTTGTTCCGCTCCCGAACTCGCGCCGGCCTTCATCCGGCTAGTTGCAGATTTTGCACCACGCGCACCATCCGTGACCCCTGCCGGTGTGGTTCCTGGTGCCACATTTTCCGCTATGGCTGCCGCCACACGCGTTTCTGTTTGCTTGCCGACTCTGGTTCAGGGGGATCCCGAAACGATCGGACAAGAACATCGATGCTGTGTACATAGCTTCGAACTCCTTTATGGCTGAAACGAAGTTTTCATACCGTATACCACTAAGCTTGGTATGGTACGAAATTAATACTACGTTTCCAATATTGGGAAGTCAAATAGTCTTTCCATAAATACAAAGACCGCAGAAACAACTGCTACAATAAACAAATGACGGGGGAGTTTCTCTTCTTTACTATTTATGTGCTCCAACAGCTGGGTGTCATGCTCGGGGTCGGCGCGCAGACCGTTTTGCTGTGCACGCATTTAATCGCCGTGCATAAGGGTGAAGCGGAGAACCCGCAGTCAAGTTTTGCCTACGCGGCGCGCAGGTCGCTATTGATAGGTTTTTTTCTTATCGTCGGTTCGGGCATGGCTGCAATAGCAGTGCACGTGACCGGCGGGAATCTAAGCGTGCTTTTGGCGCCGGCATTCGGCTTTAAATGGGCTCTGATAGGGATTGTGCTATGCGCCTTTTGGCTGCAAAACCTGCTTTCGCATTGGAGCAATGCACTGGCCGGGTTTGCCGGTGGCACCTGGTACGCGCTTTTTTTGGTGCATAGTCTTGCCCCGGTGACCAGCTGGTTGAATCTTGTTGGTCTATATTTTGTATGGCTGGCGCTGTTTATGATTTTTTGGGGCGGGTTTGTCTTTATTATGCGAAAGGCCGCCCGCGCTCCGCAAAAAATTGTCGTGGCAAACGCGGGGCAAGGCAAGGCAGCCGCTCCGCCGGCACCTGCGCCTTTACCTCCCGCTCCTAAACCGGTACCCCCGCCTTCGCCCGTGATACTAAAGCCGGCGCCTGTACCTGTTCCTAAACCGCCGGTGGTAATTACTCAACCTCCGCCGCCCGCGCCAAAACCTATTCCACCCCCACCACCCCCCCCCCCCCAAACAATGCCTCCACCCCTTGCAAAAAAAGCGCCGGTTGTTGTTTTTGGTAAGGGGTTTTAAAAAGAAACCCGACACCCCGCGCCACTGGCCGCTGC
>CAYHDT010000002.1:14158-114893 GCA_964355655.1 uncultured Candidatus Saccharibacteria bacterium
CCCCCCACCCCCCCCGCCGCCAAAACCTGTGCCTCCTCCGGTTCCTAAACCGGCGACGGTTCTGGTTTCTGCTCCGGCTTTTAAACCTGCTCCGCTACCGCCGGCGCCTGTGCCCGCTGCAATACCGGCTCGACCCGCGGGCCCGTCGCTCTTTAAACAACTGAGCCTTTGGCTTAAAAATCTTTTGGCATCGAAAACACGGCCCGCTCCTGCGCTACAACAACAAGTGGTAGTCCCTCCCGCCCCGGTAAAGCCTGTTTTGCCCGCTGTGCCTCTGCCGCCTGCGCCGAAACCTGTCGCGCCCCCGCCGTTACCGCCCAAACCTCCGCCTCCTGTGCAAAAACTCGAACTTACCGGAGCCGCGATCCCATTGTCTTTACCGGTACCTCCAAAGCCTGTGCCCGCGCCTGTGCCGCCTGTTGTAAAACCTTCGTTAAAACCCGTTCCGCCTCCTCCAATAGCGCCGCCTGTAAAAATAGATAGTCCTGACTACACCTTCAACCCCGATGTTCCGGCTATGCGCGTGATGCCTACCAAACCTGAGGATATCGGCAAACAAAACCGCCCACCGGTGGTAGACTTAAACAAGTAACTTACAACTGATGGGTCCCGTTAGAAACTCCGCATCTTGAAATATCAAGTACAATAGATTATGAAAATGCTTATCCGAACTAGTTTCTAACGGGATGGGATTCTTCAGCGACCACAGACCTAGAAAAATCACACTGCTCCTCGGCCACCCCAATGCGGGGCAGACTCTCTCCGGAGAGATGGCTCTTATTTATGAAACTGCCGCCAAAAAAGCGGGACATGAGGTTAAGCGCTTTAACCTCGCTGAAATGAAGTTTGATCCTATATTGCACCAAGGATATAAAGCGATACAGCAGCTGGAGCCTGACCTTCTGACACTGCAGGATGCTATAAAGTGGTGCGACCATTTGGTAATCATTTACCCGAACTGGTGGCAGACCATGCCGGCGCTGCTCAAGGGGATGTTTGACCGGATATGGCTGCCGGGATTCTGCTTTAACATGCGCAAAAACAAGCAGGGCAAGCAGACTATCGGCTGGATCAAACGGATGAAAGGCAAGACTTCGCGCGTTTTTGTGCTTTCCGGCACGCATCCGTTTTTTATTTGGCTGATGTTCGGCGACTATACCAACGAAATTAAAAAGGGAATACTTTGGTTTGCCGGATTTAAAGTAAAATTGACCCGCTTTGGCCCTACCGACCAAGCCCCCGAGTGGAAGAAAAACGAGTGGCGCCGCAAGGTGGCCTGGCTTGCAAAAAGAGGGGATTAGATGCCGGCCGGAGATTAAAAAAACGGGCCGCATTCGCGTTCCGTTGTCATTCGAACGTAAAAATGATAACGTGATTTCAATATGGCTTTGTCAATCGGAATAGTCGGCTTGCCCAACGTCGGCAAGTCCACCCTTTTTAATGCTCTTACCAAAAAGAGCGTTTTAGTCGCTAACTATCCGTTTGCCACTATCGACCCGTCGGTCGGGGTGGTGGCGGTACCAGACGAGCGGCTCGACAAGCTTTCCGTATTCTCCAACACTAAAAAGAAAGTTCCCGCGGCGGTCGAGTTTGTCGACATTGCCGGCCTAGTAAAGGGGGCATCGGAGGGGGAGGGGCTTGGCAATCAATTTCTTTCCCATATCCGCGAGGTAGACGCCATTGCCCACGTGGTGCGGATTTTTGACAACGCCAACATTACGCACGTCGATGTGGCTATCGACCCGGTGCGCGACATTGAAACGATAAATCTGGAATTGGCGCTGGCTGATCTCGAAACTACCGGCAAGCGACTGCAGTCGCTCGAGCGCGACGTGCGTGCCGGTAAAAAAGAGGCAATTGTCGAGCATTTGGCGACCGAGAAGGCCAACAAGGTGCTTGCCGAGGGCAAGTCCGCGCAGAGCGCACACTATACCGACGAAGAGCGCGCCGCGCTTAAAGGCCTGCATCTTTTAACTATGAAGCCCATGCTGTATGTGCTTAACAAAGAGTCGGGCGGCCACAATCTCGACGAGCTGAACGACGGGCGCTTCCGCTCGCTAAAAGAGTATCTGGAGGAGCGTAGCGCCAAGTATGTAACGGTAGACGCGCATGTCGAAAGCGAGCTGCGCGAACTGCACGCGGACGACAAGCAGACCTTCCGCCAGGAGTACGGGGTTTTTGACGACGGGATTAACGGGCTTATCCGCGGCGGTTACGAGCTTTTAGGCTTGATCTCGTTCTTTACGACCGGTGAGGTGGAGACGCGGGCATGGACTATTGCACGGGGAGACACGGCCCCGGTCGCCGGCGCCGCTATACACTCCGACTTTCGAGACAAGTTTATCCGCGCGGAGGTTATTAACTGGGCAAAGCTGTTGGAAGCTGGCTCATTTGCCAAAGCGCGCGAGCTCGGGCAGCTGCGCACCGAGGGTAAAGAATATGTCGTCCAAGACGGCGACGTGATGGAATTTCTCCATTCATAAATAAAAAAGAGACGCGTGGGTTCGCGTCTCTAGAGCGGCGGGAGTTTTAAATCTTCCCGGATTTTCGCGCGCCGACACTTTTCTTTTTCTTGTAAGAATGTCCGCATGAAGTCAGGAGTGTGCGGATTAAGGGCCGCGAAGTACCAGACAAGATGATACTTTGCGTCGCTGTGGATCATCCAATAGCCGATAAGCTCCGCCAAGCGGGGCGGGCAGAGCCGGTTGCCGAGTACGTTTGCCACCACTGCCGGTTCCCGGTCTTCAGCAAGACGTTCCAGAACATGCACCCGGTTTGTGCGGGCCGCAACACGCGCCCGCACAAACGGGCACGAATGGTACGAAAGAGCCTCCAACTCGATAGGGACTTCCGTCCGTATCGCATGGAGATAGTCGGCTGGGTATTGTAAGTCCCCGTTCACCGGCGCCTCCATGAGTTTGTTCTGCGGCGCACCATACCAAATTTTTGCAACACCGACAATGCTTTTACAAAAAACGGCGCCTGCTGTTTAAGCAGACGCCGGGTGTTCGAGGTGAGGAATTAGTTGGACCACTTCCGGTTCCAACAAGACTTCGCTCCACAAGGGCTCCCGTAGAATCGCGGTATTTGTTTTGAGTTCGATTTTTGACCGGAGCCGCAGTACAAGCTGTCCCTTCCGGTAGTATGGCCGAGAGGGAATAGCGTAAGCGCACGTTTTTGTGAACGGGCATACCAGGCAGGTTTGTTCGAGGAGTTTGCGCCCCTTGTGCAGGACCCACTGGTCGTGACTAAAAGTCTCTTCGACGCCATGGTGTGCAAACAAAGGTGTTCCGCCGTTCTGTTGTTTAGTAACAGTAACAGGCGAGTTGCCGCACATCACGAGCGAGAAGAGCCAGAGCGCGTCGGCAACGGCAAGAGGGTCTGCCCGGCGCGTCTTAAGATACCGCATTACTACCGCGCGCCACGGCGCGGAAAGTTTTTCATTGGCGCTAAGCCGCTCGCCTTCGGCAAGTTCCACGACGATTACCTCGTTACCCAGTCCCAGACGAAAGTTATGGAAGTCCGCCGGAGACGGATATAAGAAGCGCTTTTCGAGCCACCCTTCCCAGTCATAGAAGTAAATGAGCATCGAAACCATTTTGGGCTGGAAGCCGCGGAAGCCTTCGTTGCCAAGAGCCGCTTCGCGCAACTCCTTTTTAGTCGTTTTGTTTTTGATGCGGCACACTGCTTCGTCGTAGTCGCGCAGGCCTTTGAGCAAACAAAGCGGGTTTCCGCTCCAATTGCGCGCGAGGCGCTTGGAGTTCTCCACCCAGCTGATGCTTGCGGATTTTGAGTCCCAACCGATGAACTTTTTTAACAGTTCCTGCACATTTTCGTGCCGGAGCCATTGAGCATAATGCGGATCAAAGAGCACCGGGTGCGCCCGCCACATCAGAATAAGGGCGTTGAAGGCCTGCAGACTTTCTATACCACCCCGCATATAAATGCAGAGGTAGAAATAGAAACGCGCGAGTGTCAGCTTGTCCCGGCGGATGTCCTCCGGAATAATATTCTGCGGGATAATCGCGTCCGGTCGGTTGTACGGGTACTGCTTCGCCATCCAGCGTCCGACCAGTTCATCGAACAGGGCGAACGCTCTCTTTTCATCAATAGAGATGCGCATGCCGTATTCCTTATTTTGTTTTAGACGAACGGTCTGCAGCGGTTATACCTTTTTAAAGTACGGTAGGTCAAATAAAAAAACCGCCGCTCCGTGAGGGGCGGCGGCATCAGAAGGTTTCTTCAAGCGTAACTGCGGCACTTTGATTCAGAAGCGGCGGGAAAATAGGGTAGGTGACTTTTCCGCCGTTTTCGGGGAGTCCTCGATAACTGTGGAACTCTTTATGCCGGTTCAGGTACCAACGGTGAGCAGCTCTTTCTCCCTCCGGCGTTTTTGGCCATACTCGTACGGAACGATAAGTCACGCGGTGCACCATAATCTGGCCGCCGTAGCGAGTGCCGCGGCGGCGCAGCTCGACGCCTTGTTTTAGTCCCGCATGAGTGGTGCGCCCCGTAGAACGACCGTTTGCCCGGTTGCCGCCGTGGTCGGTTACCCGCAAGGCTCGTTCGCGACAGTCGAGAGAAAGTCCGGACTTGTGGTCGACAATCACCGCCCTGCCCGCTTTTTTGATAAAGCGATGCAGATAGACGTGAGTGCGCTTTCGTGCCCCTTTCTTTCTTGGAGGAGACCAACAGGCATAGACTTTAATAATCCGTCCCGTTTTGTCGTATTGGACGTTAGCCCACCATTTGCGTGTAAGGACACGGGCGGCCTCTTTTTTGTCGATAATGGCGAAGTACCCTTGCGTGAGAGGCACAACCGCGTAGTCGGGCTTAAAGTTGGCCCAATCGTACCGCTCCATCAGGAACAGCTCGTGCGACTCCCTCACGCTTATCGAGATGGAATGAGGCTGCTCCGGTACCAGGAGCAGCGAGTCGTCGCTTAACGCGTCGAGATGCTTCTCCATTTTTTACCCCGGTTATTGAGAATTGGAACTTATAGCTTCTGAGGCCTAGTATACTCAAAAATGCTATACTGGTAAGGTTGATTAATCTTTAATCTCTTTTTTCTATGGATAGACCAAAAGCGACGCCGAAGGACTTCTTTTTGTGGGCGGGAGCCGTTGTTTCGCTTTACGCGAGCATCGTGTCTTTTATCACGCTCCTGTTCGAATACATTGACCACACGTTCCGGGATACCGCCCTTGAGTCTTGGTATGACCCATACGCGGGAGGCGTGGCTTATGCCATGGCGTCTCTTATAGTGCTCGCGCCGGTGTTCCTGATATTGATGCGTGTCATCCGCCGCAACATTATCGCCGACCCGAGCCGCAACGAAGTGTGGGTCCGCCGCTGGGCGCTCTTTTTGACCGTCTTTCTTGCAGGGGCCACTATCGTCATCGACCTGATTGTCCTGTTAAACACTTTCCTTTCCGGAGGCGAGCTAACGACAGCCTTCCTGCTTAAAGTGCTGGTGGTGCTGTTGGTGGCCGGCGCGGGCTTTATGCACTTTCTTGCCGACCTGTGGGGTTACTGGGACAAAAATCCGCACTACGCGCGCTACATCAACTGGGCTACCGGAGTACTCGTGGCACTGACCATTGCCGCAGGTTTCCTTATTATCGGCTCGCCGCAGAGCCAGCGCGCGCTGCGCATCGACAGTCAGCGCGTAAGCGACTTGCAGTCGCTCCAGTCGCAAATAGTGTATCTCTATCAGCAAAAAGAGCGCTTGCCTGCAACCCTTGCCGAGCTTAACGACCCGCTCTCTTATTACACCGTGCCGATGGATCCGGAGAGCAAGGAAGCTTATGGCTACGCCGTCAAAGGTGCGCTGACCTTCGAGTTGTGCGCGGACTTTGCGACCGCGGGAACTGTCGACCAATACGGCAAAACAGTCGCGGCGCCTTCTATTTATGGCATGAGCGACAAATGGGAGCATAAAGCCGAGCGCACCTGCTTTAGCCGCACCATCGACCCACTCCTCTACCCGCCGTACTCTAAAGGCATTCCTGTCCGCTAAACCGCCAAGGAGAGTCCTTGGAAACTGTGGATAAGTAAGAAAAAACCGTCGCGGATATCCGCGGCGGTTGTCGTATAGGTCAGGCGTTGGCGCTATTTTCGCCGAGTGCCGGTTCGGACCTCATGATGAGTGCGTAGAGGCCGGCGACAATCGCCGAAGCGATGACACCGCCTACGAGCGGCACCATGCTGTATTCAAACAGCGTCGGCGAGACAGGGCCCGTGAGGACGAATCCTTCCGTAGCTATGCCGCCGCCAATCAGTCCGCTTATCATTACCATGAACCGTCTGTAAGAGGCGACGATGCGGATAAGCTTCCAGCCGCCCACAGGGATATCGCGGAAGCAGAAATAGAGAATCCCCAACAGAGTCCAGCCCGCAAGCTGGCCATAGCCGTATTCCCCGTCTGCAAGCACGAAGTCTTGGAAAAGCACGTATGGTTGTTGCTTATGCAGCGCAGCGTGTCCGATATCCGCAAAAATAGCGAATATAATGACACTGCAAAACCAGCATATCACCGAGGCGATAAAGAACAACGCTGTGATTCTCAGGGCATAGTGAGATTCGGGGTTCGGTATTCCAGGCACAAAGAAGAAGAGTGCTAGCGTTGCGAGTACTATTCCTGACGCAACCGTGTCGTACACGAACGGGTGTGGTTTACGAAACCATGCCCTGAATGCCGAGATCTCCTTCTTAAGGAATATGCGCGTGTTTCGCCCGGCGTCGACAGTTGTTTGAAATGCGACGGGGATAGCCCGCAACACATCGCCAAATTGGTACGCGAGGAAGCCGACTGAAACGCTCCCGAGTACCCCGAGCCATAGTATCCCAGGAGCCCACAACAAGGACCCACCAACCAGCACGACGAAAGCAAAACCCGCGACAAATGCCGCCTGCATCAGCTTGCGAAGTTCCATGACCTTCTCCTTATGTATGAGGAACCTATTCCAATCAGCAGGTTACTACGAGGGCGAGTTCGGTGTCAAAGAATAGATAGTAAAATCGAAATTCTGTGTTATTTTAAAAGGCATCATGGCGGAAAAGTACGACCACAAAACCATCGAAAAAAAATGGCAGGAGCGATGGGAAAAGGAAGGCGCTTTCCGCGCGGAGGACACATCGGATAAGCCGAAACAATACATACTCGACATGTTCCCGTACCCTAGCGGCGACGGACTGCACGTGGGACACGTCGAAGGGTACACAGCGACCGATATCTACAGCCGCTACAAGCGTATGAAAGGCTTTAAGGTTTTGCACCCGATGGGGTGGGACGCGTTTGGCCTGCCGGCGGAGAACTACGCCATAAAGACCGGCGTGCCACCGCAAGAGACGACTGATAAATCGATAAACAACTTCCGCAGGCAGATTAAAGCCCTTGGCCTTTCCTACGACTGGTCGCGCGAGATTGGTACGCACAACCCGGATTACTATCGCTGGACGCAATGGCTCTTTGCCAAATTTTTTGAAAAGGGTTTGGTGTACAAAAAGAAAGCGCTGGTCAACTGGGACCCGGTCGACCAGACCGTGCTCGCCAACGAGCAGGTCCTTCCCGACGGCACCGCCGAGAGAAGCGGCGCCAAAGTAGAGAAGCGTGACCTGGAGCAGTGGTTTTTTAAGATTACCGATTATGCCGACGAGCTTGCCGACTCGCTCGACCAAGTAGACTGGCCCGAGTCGACCAAAATAAACCAGCGCAACTGGATAGGCCGCTCGGAAGGAGCAGAACTTACCTTCAAAATATCAAGGTCGAACCTTGATGTAAAAGTATTTACCACGCGGCCGGATACGCTTTTTGGCGCAACGTACCTGGTGTTGGCTCCTGAACACCAGGAAATCTCAAATCTCAAACAACAAATTACAAACTGGGACGAAGTACTTCGATATATCGAAGTGGCAAAAAACAAAAACGATATTGAGCGTTCTGCAGAAGGGAAGGAAAAAACGGGTGTTGAGCTTAAGGGTATTAAAGCGATTAATCCGGCAAATAAAGAAGAAATCCCCGTATATATCGCCGATTATGTGCTCGGTCATTATGGAACAGGCGCGATTATGGCCGTCCCCGCGCACGACGAGCGCGACTTTGAGTTTGCTAAGAAGTTTAATTTGCCAATACGCGAGGTTGTAGTGCCGGACAGAATAGATCCAAAAAACCCTCCGCTGGAAGGAAAAAAGAATGTCCCACGCCGCACTGTCCAGGTGGTGTTGCGCCGCCCGGCTGACGGCAAGATCGTCGTGTTGCACTGGAGCCACCACTCATGGAAGACGCTGCTTATCGGCGGAGTAGAGGAGGGCGAAGAATTGATAGGGGCGGCAAAAAGAGAGATTTTGGAAGAAGCAGGGTACAAGAATATCCGCTTTGTTAAAGAGTTGGGGGATATGTACGCGGGTTACTTCGCCTCGCATAAAGATGAGAATCGCCGCGCCTATGTAACCGGCCTGCTTTTTGAACTTGTTGACGAGGAAAAAGAAGAAATCTCCGCTGAAGAAAAAGCGAAGCATGAGCCGGTATGGATGACTATTGAAGAGGCAAAGGCGATTGTCATTGGCGTCGAGCCCCCGATTTTCTTAGAGCGGCTGGAAAAAGATTTGTGGGTATATACAGGCAAGGGTACGCTCGTTCATTCCGGAGCTTTCGATGGCGTTTCAAACGAAGAAGCCAAGAAAAAAATAGCCGAGGCGGTAGGCGGAGTGATGAAGAAGACCTACCGCCTGCGGGACTGGCTGATTAGCCGCCAGCGGTATTGGGGGGCGCCTATACCTATTGTGTATGACCCGGAAGGCAAACCGCACGCGGTGCCCGAGGAACACCTGCCTTGGATGCTGCCTACCGACGTGGAGTTTAAGCCGACCGGTACCTCGCCTTTGGGGCAGTCAAAAGAGCTTTTGGAACGCACTGAAGCGTTGTTCGGCAAGGGCTGGAAGCCCGAGATAGATACCATGGACACTTTTGCCTGCTCGTCGTGGTACTTTTTTCGCTTTGCCGACCCACGCAATGAACGTGAGTTCGCAAGCAAGGAACAAATGCAAAAATGGCTGCCTATCGACCTATACGTCGGCGGAGCCGAGCACACCGTGTTGCACTTACTGTACGCGCGCTTTTTTACCAAAGTCCTGCGCGACATGGGGTACCTTTCCTTTGACGAACCGTTTCTTAAACTCCGGCATCAAGGGACCATCCTTGCAGAGGATAGCCGCAAGATGAGCAAACGCTGGGGCAACGTTATCAACCCCGACGACATGGCCGACAGATTCGGCGCCGACGCGCTGCGTATGTACGAAATGTTTATGGGCCCGCTGGAGGCTATGAAGCCGTGGAGTACCAAGAATATAGCCGGTCTAGAGCGTTTTTTGGAGCGTGTGTGGAAGCTCGGCGAAAATCAAGGACAGTCCTTGGAGAGCCCTGAGCTAAGGACTGTCCTTAGCCCGGCTCTTGAGACTCTGCTCAACCAAACCGTCAAAAAAATCGGGGAGGATATTGAAAATCTTAAGCTGAATACAGCCGTTTCGGCGTTGATGATTTTGCTCAATGAGTTGGAGAAGGGAGCTCCTCGCGCCGCATACGAAACGTTTATACAATTACTTGCCCCTTTTTCTCCGCACATAGCCTCCGAGCTTGCGGAAAGGGCGGGTATCTCGATTGTGGAATGGCCTACGTATGACGAGTCTAAACTGCTTTCCGAGACGGTAAAAATCGCGGTTCAGGTCAACGGCAAGGTAAGGGTAACTCTGGAATTCCCGATATCAGTCACTAAAGAGGAAGCACTTGCTGCCGCCCGTCTAAACGCTATAGTATCAAAATGGCTAGGGGAGGAGGAGGTCAAAAAAGTAGTATACGTGCCGGGCAAGATTATTAGTTTTTCCACAGAATAGGGGTCGCTTGACCTATTTTGAGGGGCGTGATATACAATAACACACATGGCAACACAAATAGCGGACAAAACGGGCTTTAAGCCCAAGGCAATCGTCAAAAAGCTCATGGTAGCGCTCCCGGAGCGCTCCCGCATTGTGCTTGAAAGCCGCTTTGGCCTAGGTGCTTCCCCCGAGCGGGTAACGCTCGAGGCTATCGGCAAGCGCTACGGCATTACCCGCGAGCGCGTCCGCCAGATAGAAAATCACGCTTTGGCAGCGCTTAAGAAGTCTCCCGCATTTGCCAGCGCCGAGGCGGCCTTTGAGGAGCTCGAGCGTATTATCGATGGGCTTGGCGGCATCGTCTGCGAGGACGACCTTTTGAACTTCATGACCAAGGACAAGTCGATGCAGAACCATATCTACTTCCTTTTGGTGCTCGGCGACCCGTTTAAGTTCCGCAAGGAAGACGACGAGACTAATCGCTGCTGGTATGTCGATGCCGAACTGGCCAGCAAAGTAGAAGGCGCGCTTAAAACGCTCTATGGCGGGCTGTCCGACGAAGACCTTATCCCGGAGGGCGAGATGATCGACCGCTTCCTTAAAGAGCTCCAAAACATCAACGACAAACACCGCAACCAGGAAGTGTTGCGCCGCTGGCTCACTATTTCGAAATCTATCGGCAAAAACCCGCTCGGGGAGTGGGGCCAGGCATCATCGCAGAATGTTAAGACAAAAGGCGTGCGCGACTTTGCCTACTTGGCGGTCAAAAAGCACGGCTCCCCGTTGCATTTCCGCGAGGTGGCGACACTGATTGAAAAGATGTTCGACCGTAAAGCGCATGTCGCCACTACCCACAACGAGCTTATTAAAGACGGGCGCTTCGTGCTGGTAGGCCGCGGCATGTACGCGCTGCGCGAGTGGGGCTACACCGAGGGCGTCGTGCGCGATGTTGTGCGCGAAGTTTTGCGCAAAAACGGTCCGATGACCCGCGACCAGATAATCGAAAAAGTGCTTAAAGAGCGCCATGTCAAACCGGGCACGATTGTCGTCAACCTCCAAAACCAAAAGTATTTCAAGCGGGGCAAAGACGGCAAATTCTCCCTCGTTAAGTAAAAATCGCCCTTCGGGGCGATTTTTCGTTTAGTGTCCGCCGGATTTGCCGGTCAGGAGGCCTTTGAGCCACGGCGCCCAGGCGGGGGAGAGCAATATCACTACCAACACAAGAGTGGACGAAGCCGGCACCTCGCCGAGCAAGACCCGGATACACTGCCATATGCCGAGTGTGACCATGCACAAATACAGCCCCCACAGCGCGCGCGTGCGGGCATGCTCCATATGGTCGGCGCTCTCATCATACGTAAAAATGTGTTTGATTCCGCCAAAAAATCCCGCAAAAAACAAAAGGGCTCCGGCGGCTCCAGCCGCGCTTAACAGATATCCGATATACAGCAGCGGGTTTTGGACAAGTTGCAGGATAAAGTTTTCCATAGGTTGCCGATGGTATGCACCTAAAGTATATCGTACAATACAGGGTATATGTTCCTGCATGATACTGCGCACAGTGCAAATGCCTGGATAGACGGTTGGCACGTAGAAACCATAGTGGTGGCGGGGACGGCCATGTTTGTTTTTGTACTGACTGCTCTCGTGGTCGACCCCGATGCAGTGCTGGCTGCCGGGAGCGCGCTTGTGGCTCTCTCGCCGTTGTGGTTGCCGGTAACTCTATTTGTTATATTTTGGAAGATATGGATGCATTACATCCGCTATGCGTACTGGTTTCGCCAGCCGATGACTCTGTTGCATATCGAGCTGCCGCCCGAAGTAGCCAAATCGCCGCTTGCGATGGAGCTTGTATTGGTAGGCCTGTGGAATAACGGCAGTGAAACAACATTCATCCAGCGCATATGGAAGGGACAATTCAGAGCCATTTCAACGCTGGAGTTGGTAAGCAATGAAGGCCGTATCGGCTACTATATCCACCTGCGCAAAAATTGGAAGGAGTTTATAGAGGCCAGAATATACGGACAATTTCCCGAGGCAAAAATTACCGAGGTGACCCGCGACTATGTCGATGAGGTGCCGTACAATACGGAAGAGTACGACTTGTGGGGAACTGAGTACGCAAAGGAGAGCAGCCTCGCCGAGGCGCTGCCTATTCGCACGTACATCGACTACGGCCTCGACAAAAATACCGACACACCCGAGATACACGTCGACCCGATGACTAACATTTTGGAATTTCTTTCCACTATCAAGACAGACGAGTACTTGTGGATACAAATCGTGATGAAGGCGCGCAAAAAAGACGAGTGGTACGGTTTTTATACCGGCAACCACTGGCTGGACGACGCTAAGACGAATATTAAAAAAATTACCGAAGCGGCCATCGAGCGCGCGCGGGGACTGACCTCCGACGAGGCCGAGCAAAAAAAAGTAGGTTCTCGCGGCGCGATGCTCCTGACCGGCGGGGAGAAGCTGATGGTTGAGTCCATAGAGCGCTCGCTCACAAAACAGGTGTTCGACTGCGGCTTCCGCACGGTGTATATAGTTAAAAAAGGAAAATTCGACCTTAGCCGCGTCAACAACTTGGTGCGCTTGTGGGACCCGTTCCGCGGAGAGAATACCAACAAGCTTAGTGTAGCGAGAGGCAAGTCTATATTCGATTATCCGTGGCAGGACTGGGACGGCATCCGCGCGACCATGATAAGCAAGAAGATGTTCTTTTGGTACAAGCATCGCGCTTATTTCTACGTGCCGTATGACCAAAAAGAAGTGTGCATGACCACTGAAGAGCTGGCGAGCATTTGGCACTTCCCGAACTCCGAGGTTAAAACACCGGCGCTGCAGCGCGTACCCAGCCGCCGGGCGGCGGCTCCGTCGGGACTCCCTATTTAATATGGTCCCGTTAGAGGCCACAAGTTTTTTATGATCAATAAAAATATTACTAGTATAATAGGGCGTCTGAGCCTCTAACGGGATGGCTTGGCATCATACCCACCTTCCAACTTTTCATCGTGTGGCGGACTGGTACCGCAACCGCGACACCTTCGAGAAAGCGGCTATTAATCTTATCGCATGGGGAGGTATTTTGTGGATTTTATACGCGGCATTTTTGTCGGCTCCGTTCGGTTTTCCCAGCGGGGCGTACATAAACATAGAAGAGGGGATGGGGCTGCGGACTATTGCCGCGCGGTTCGAAGAGCGAGGCGTTGTCGGCAACGCCAAGCTTTTTGAGCTTATAACCCGCGTGCTCGGAGACGATAGGTATATACCTGCGGGGCAATATTTCTTTTCCCGCAAAGACAATATGGTTTGGATAGCGATGCGGATATTGAGCGGCGATTTTGAGACGTCGCCGATACGCATCACGATACCGGAAGGCTCTGCCATAAAGGATATTGTCAAAATTATGGTCAGAAAAGTGCCGGGATTCAGCCGCCAACAATTTGTCGAGCGTGCGCGGGAAGGGTATATGTTCCCCGACACTTATTTTTTCCGGCCCGGGCAATCTACCGAAGCGATATTGAGCGTGTTCGAAAACAATTTCCGCGTCAAATTGCTTAAAGTGCAAAAAGAAATTACCGCTTCGGACCACTCGCTCGATGAACTGCTGACAATGGCCTCGATTCTTGAAAAAGAGGCGTCTAAAACAAAAGACCGGCAGCTGATAGCCGGGGTCCTGTGGCATCGCATCGACATCGGCATGCCGCTGCAAACAGACGCGACGTTCCCGTACTATCTTGGCCGCAATACGTTTGAAGTGACACTTGAAGACTTGCGTGCTGACCATCCGTACAATACCTATACCAATAAAGGCCTCCCTCCCGGTCCGATAGGGAACCCGGGGCTGGACTCTATACTGGCCGCCGCCACGCCCACGAAGACAAAATACGTCTTCTTTCTGTCCGACCGACAGGGAGTCTTCCACTACAGCGTGACATACGAAGGCCACCTGGCCAACAAAAGAAAATATTTAGACTAATCTGTATGCACTTAACTTCTCTGGAAATAATTCTTATCATCTCTACTGTGCTTGAATTTAACCCGCTATTTCAAGCGGTCAAAAGTATTCGGACCAAAAAAGTTAATGATCTTTCGGTGTGGACATTCTTGTCTATTTTTGTAATTGGGGGACTATGGCTGTATTACGGCATCACTATTATGAGCGTTCCTCTTATTATCGGTAACACCATAAAACTTTTTACCGCATTAGTGGTTATTTTCATTTATTTTAAATACAGAAATAAAAATTTGGCTATAACTGTCAAATAAAAAGATAATTTGGTTCCAACATATTCCCATACTGCCAGCTCGACATTTTAAATATTTTGTTGTAGTGTTTACTTTAGATTAAAAACGCTTCTTCGGGAGAAAAGGGGAGTTTAATGGACGACAAATATTTATATCCTACGCCCGGGGGATTGTGGGCCATCAGACGCTGGGTTGAGGGCAAATGGATAACCCTTGTCCAAGATTCTTACATGGACGAGCCGGGGGCTATAGAGGCTATTATGCGCGTGCTGCGCATCCCGCACACTCAAGCGAGTCTTGATCGGTTTTTCCCTGTCCAAGCCGAGGCGGGCCGGTGTCCAACGTTGGAGCTCATGGAGCTCTGTAATGTGCTGGATCCGACCAACCCGCATATCAAGAACAGGAAGGAGTATGGAGTATAGCGCACCAGCGGCCGTTAACGGCCGCTTTTTCTTTTGCAGCACACGGTATGGTATAACTTGCCCATGTTTCTGGGGGATAAGAAAATATCACGCAAACCTAAAGTGTTTGTAGGTTTAAGCGGCGGGGTGGACTCGGCTGTTTCAGCCGCTTTGCTGCAAAAAGAGGGCTACAATGTGACCGGCGTTTTTATACGCATCGCAATCGACGGCTACCCGTGTACCGCCGGAGAAGACAAGCTTGACGCCATGCGTGTCGCGGCGCATTTAAAAATACCTTTTCGTACAATTGATTTGTCGGAAGAGTACAAAAAGAAAGTTTTTGATATTTCAATAAAAGAATTTGAGAAGGGGAGAACCCCAAACCCCGATGCGTTGTGTAACCGTGAAATAAAATTTGGCCTCTTCTTCGACTGGTGTATGGAGCAGGGCGCCGCCTTGGTCGCTACGGGGCATTATGCGCAAATTGCTCCAGCAAAATCTGTCCAGAAAAAGGTCCTCGGGTCTCCTGTCTCGGCCAAGACGGAAGAGGCCGGCAGGCCAGACCATTTTTCTAAACAGATTTTGCTTCTGGCTGGTGCAGATCCCGACAAGGACCAGTCTTACTTCTTGTGGGCCGTACCCGAAACAAAGCTGCGTAAAACGCTGTTTCCTGTCGGGAATTTAACTAAGCCGGAGGTGCGCAAACTGGCGACAGCGTTTGGTCTGCCGAATGCCGCTCGGAAAGACAGTCAGGGACTCTGTTTTCTTGGGCCTGTATCGATGGACGATATGCTCCGGCAGGAACTAGCACTTGTCCCCGGTGATGTGATTGATATGCAAGGCGCCCCCATAGGCCGGCACGAAGGCGCGGCCGCCTATACGCTCGGCCAGCGGCACGGGTTTGAGCTTAATGCTCATACTCCCGATATTCGACCTCACTTTGTGGTGGCAAAAAATGTCGCGGCAAACACTATTACCGTGTCTACCGAGCGGTTTCCTCAATCTGCGACAGAAACACAAATCGAGTTAAGCGATACTAATTGGATAGGGCCTTACTCCGCTGAAGCTACGGAGGGCAAAAAGCTTGCAGCAAGGTATCGTTATCGGCAAAAGCTTATTCCGGCTGAGGTAGATTTTGACAAAAGCATCGTTACACTTTTTGAGCCGCACTTTGTGCCGGAAGGCCAGTCGCTTGTTTTGTACGACGGGCAGCGGTGTCTCGGCGGCGGTGTTATACTAACTGCCAAGTATGGCGATATTCATCGCGAAAGCGGACGGCACGCAAGAGCCGTATAATCCGGAAAAACTTGTTTCCTCACTCATGCGCGCCGGCGCTGAACAGCAATTGGCCCGCGATATTTCCCGCGCCGTCGAGTCGGAGCTCTACGCGGGCATTACCACTCAGGAGATTTACCGGCACGCTTTTTCCAAACTGCGCGAGTCCAGGCGGGGAGCGGCCGCCCGTTACAGCCTAAAGCGCGCGATACTTGAATTTGGCCCGTCCGGATTTCCCTTCGAAGCTTATATATCGGAGCTTTTCCGCGCCGAAGGAGCACAGACGCAAATAGACCAGATAATTAAAGGAGCGTGCGTCGAGCACGAAGTCGACGTAGTTGTGCATCAAAACGGTGCGATAACCTACGTGGAGGCAAAATTCCACAACGCGGCCGGTTTTAAGACAGACCTGAAAACAGTTCTGTATGTTAAAGCGCGCCTCGATGATATTGCCGCGGCCCGCAAACAAAGAGGTTTGCACGAGCCCATGCGCGGGTTGGTGGTGACTAACACCAAATTTACGAGTGTTGCCGCACAATACGCTTCTTGCGCCGGGGTTGAAATTTTGGGATGGGAAGAGCCGGACGGCAAAACTCTCCACGACCGCATAGACGCGGCCGGATTGTACCCCGTAACGGCGCTCACAACGCTCAATCGGCGCGAAAAAATAGCTCTTCTTAGCCAAAAAATAGTGCTCTGCAATGCGCTGGGCGCAGACACCCGGGCTCTTGCCAGGACCGGTATAACGGGACAAAAGGCCGATCATGTGTTGGAAGAGGTGGGAGCCTTGTGCGTACCGGGTAAGGATATAGAATAGGGACGGGCCCCGCCCGTACCGAACGGTACGTTCGGTACGGGAATTTTATAAAAAACGTTTAAATACAGCACAGCGGTATGCAAGAAAAAAACAGCGGCACAGAGAAACAGGGAGGTTTGTCATGGTCTACGCCGGCTTCCTCTCCGGCTCAACCGCAAAAACCGGCACAAGCGCAGCAGAAGCCCCCGGCTTTCAGTAAGCCTCCGGCGCCGGCTGCCACGGCCTCAAGTTCGACAAAATACGCGGGTATGATAGCCGCCGGTATTGTCGCGGGAGTTCTTATCGCATGGGGATGGAGCGCGCTGCGCACTCCCGGCAGCAGCGCGCAGCAAGCGCAAAATAACGCCGCAACTACCTCTACCGACACCGGATTGGGTATCGGCACAAGCACGGTGCCGGCACTGGGCTCTGATCCGGCGCTCACTATTGTGAGCCCGCAGCCTGCGGGGAACTCCGTCGCGGTCGCCAAGGCTATTGTTTCGGGCCCAACATGGGTTGTTATATACGAAAACAAAGACGGCCAGCCCGGCAATGCTCTTGGGGCGGCGCTCTTTTGGCCGGAAAAACAAAATGGAACCGTTGAACTTTTGCGCTCGACCATGCCGGGCAAATCGTACTTGGCGGTCAAGCAAACAGACAACGGCGACCGCAAGTTCTCTCTTAAGGACGATCAATTTCTGAGCGAGGGCGGAGCGGTGCAGTGGGTAACGTTCGAGACAAAATAATCCCAGGGTACAATTACAACCATGGGACTTGAAAACGAGTTTGTGTGGAGGTTGGCGGCAGCGGCTCTACTGGGGGCGCTGCTTGGCCTTGAGCGCTCCTTGGCGGGCAAGCATGCCGGGATGCGCACGTACGCGCTCGTTTCGATGGGCTCGGCGCTCTTTACCGTCTTGGGAATCGCCGCCAGCTACCAGTTCTCGATGTTCCCCGGAGTAAACCCGCTGCAGCTCGCCGGTTTTGTCATCGTCGGCATCGGCTTTATAGGCTCGAGCCTCGGAGGCTTGGGCGGCAGCCATCCCGCGGAGCTGACTACCGCGTCGGGCGTCTGGGTAGCCGCCGGCATCGGCATTGCAGCCGGTTTCGGGTACGGGTCGGTTGCTTTTGCCGCTACGGTATTTGCGATACTTATATTTTCGGTGCTTGCCCGCGTTGAACATAAAATACGAACCAAATTCGGCGAACGCTACGCTCAGCACGAATAGGGAAATCGCCCCTCTTACGCTAAAATAGACCGGCATGAGTCCCGTTAGAAATTGTGGAAGTATTAACTGGCAGGATTCTTTATTAGTATTTGGAAGCAAAGCTTCCTATTTCTAACGGGATGAGCCAGTACTACAAGCCGAACCGCCAGCCCGACTACAACTTCGGCGGTCCAAAGTGGCGCCTGTCGCGTTCTAAAATAGACCTCTTTTTAGAATGTCCGCAATGTTTTTATATCGATAATAAGCTCGGTGTCGCCCGCCCGCCCGGCTATCCGTTTAACCTCAACTCCGCGGTGGACGAATTGTTGAAAAAAGAATTTGATATCCATCGCGCCAACGGCACGCAGCACCCCTTGGCCAAAAGCTACGGCGTAGAGGCAGTCCCTTTTGACGATCCTAGGATGGACGAGTGGCGCGACGCTTTGCGGCGCGGGATACAGTGCGTGCACAAAGCGACCGGGCTTACGGTGCGCGGAGGTGTGGACGATGTGTGGGTAGACAAAGACGGCCAACTTATCATTGTCGATTATAAAGCGACGAGCAAAAGCGGCAAAATAGAATCTCTTGACGAAGAGTGGCACCGCGGCTACAAGCGCCAGCTTGAAATATATCAATGGCTCTTTCGCCAGAACGGATTTAAAGTCTCCGACACCGGCTACTGGGTGTACGCCAACGCGAGCAAGGACCGCGCGGCTTTTGACGGCAAATTGGACTTCGAGGTGACGCTCGTCCCTTACATCGGAAATAGCGACTGGGTCGAGGGGGCGCTGATTAACTTGAAAGCGTGTCTAGACAGCGATAGTATTCCCGAAGCGCTGTCCGATTGCGACTACTGCCGTTACCGGGGAGCCGCAGGCAAAGCGCTGTTGGCGGCTAAAAGTAAAAATGCCCCGACGCGCGAAGCGGTCAGCGTCCCGGCCAAAGTGTCGGGGAAAAATAACGACCATGAAAAGAAAACAAATCAGCTTTTCTGAAAAAGTATACAGAGTAGTGGCGCGTATTCCGCGCGGCAAGACCATGAGCTACAAGCAGGTGGCCGCCAAGGCGGGCAACCCCAGAGCGGCCCGCGCGGTAGGCACACTTATGTCGCACAACTACGACCCAAAAATACCGTGCCACCGGGTTGTGCGCAGCGACGGAAAAATAGGCGACTATAATCGCGGCGGTCCGAGCCGTAAAATAGAGCTATTGCTCGAGGAGGCGTATAAACGCTAAGGCTTCTTCAAACACCGCATCTTTCGACTGAGTCGCGTCAATTATTTTAAAAGGAACGCCTGAACTGTGCGCGTACTCATTTTCCGCCCCCGCAGCTGCAAGACGCTTTTCTACATCTATGCGCGAGGGGTCCTCTCCGAGGCGCCGGCGCAGCTCATCTTGGTCGGCAATATAAAGGAACAGGAAGAGCACCTTATTAATTTTGTTAACTTCTTGCGCGTAGCAAAACAACTTTTTTGGCGCCGTACCCGCTAAGAGGGGTATATATACGCCGCTGTCGAGCGCTTCGTCCACGGCGCGCCTCCGGGTCCCGTACCAGTAGGTAGTGTTGAAAGGCTTTTCGGCCCAAAGGAATTCTCCCGCATCCAGCTGTTTCTTAAATTCACCTTCGGATATATACGTTAATTCTCCTTCGACATCCGAGGCACGCTTGGATCGAGTGGTAAAGCTTTCGAGGGGTTTGGCCCCGGGAATAGCGGCTTGAAGCTGCTTCATAAGTGTCGTTTTACCGCTTCCTGAGGCGCCGGTAAGTACGATAATCATAGGGAGAGTATACTACGGCAACGCGTTGACTATGATAAAAATTGACCCAAGCTGGAAAGAAGTTCTGCAAGCCGAATTCGGCAAAGATTATTTTGCGGCTCTGACCGCTTTTGTTAAAGATGAGTACAAAAAAGGCGGGGTGTACCCTGCGCCTAAAAATATTTTCAGGACTTTTGACCTGACTCCGTTTGATAAAGTAAAAGTCGTCATTCTGGGGCAGGATCCGTACCACGGGAAAGGACAGGCAAACGGCCTGTGCTTTGCGGTCGGGGAAGGGATGGCGTTACCGCCGTCTTTGCAGAATATATACAAAGAACTCGAAAGCGACCTGCATAATCAAGGACGGTCCTTGATTAAAACAGGGGATTTGGAACGATGGGCTAAGCAGGGAGTATTGCTGTTAAATGCGACACTGACCGTGCGGGCCGCCAGCCCCGGCTCGCATCAAAAAAAGGGCTGGGAGGAGTTTACCGACACGGCGATTAAAGCGCTATCGGAAAAACGGGAACATTTGGTATTTATCCTGTGGGGCAATTACGCCAAGCAAAAAGGAGTGCACATTGATCGCACTAAGCATTTGGTTATAGAGTCGCCGCACCCGTCGCCTTTTTCGGCGCATAGCGGCTTCTTTGGCTCGCGTCCATTCAGCAAGACAAATGAGTATTTAACATCCACCGGCCAGCAACCAATCAGCTGGTTATAAATAAAAGGTGACACCTTTTATTTACCAAACCTTGGCGCGGGAGGAGGGCTCGCGGTAGAGCTTGTCTCCTTTTTTAACGCCGAACGCCTGGTAAAACGGATCGAAGTTGGAGAGCGGGCCGTTGACGCGCCAAAAGCTTTCAGCATGGGGGTCGGTCAGGGCGGCGAGTTTTTTAAACTCAGGCCGCGCGACCTCCCGCTCCATTTGCGCGTAGCCAAAAAAGAAACGCTCTTCCGGCGAAAGGCCGGCGATAGTTTTGCGGCCCGCTTTTTTAAGATGCCGCTGGTATGCTTCGTACGCGATTACCAACCCGCCCATATCAGCCATATTCTCGCCGAGCGTTAGCTGGCCGTTGATATGCACGCCGGGCTCTACTTCAATTTTGTTCGCCTGCGATACAAACAATTTGCTCTTTTGCATAAAGCGCTTGCGATCTGCAGCAGTCCACCAGCTTTTCATATTGCCTTTGGCGTCAAACTTCGAGCCTTGGTCGTCAAAGCCGTGCGTTATCTCGTGGCCGATGACCGAGCCGATGCCGGCATAATTGATCGCCATGTCAGCACGCGGGTCAAAGAACGGCCATTGTAAAATAGCGGCAGGAAAAACTATTTCATTGAGATTCGAGTGGTGGTAAGCATTGACCGTTTGCGGGTACATAAACCACTCGGCGCGGTCTATCGGCTTGCGCAGCTTACTCATCTGCTTGCGGTGGTGCCACTGTGCCGCCCGCAACATGTTGCCGAAATAATCGCCCGAATCTATCGCCAGCCCTTTATACCTCTCCCACTTGGACGGGTAGCCTATTTTGCGCGCCATGGCGCGCAGTTTGATTACCGCTTTGCGCTTGGTGGGGAGAGACATCCAGTCGAGATTTTTTATATGGCTTTCATAAACGTCGAAAAGGTCGCTTACCAATGCGTCCATGGTCCGCTTAGAGGCCGCGGGGAAGTGACGTTTGACATACAGGGCCCCAAGCGCTTCGCCGACGGCGCTGGTGCTTCCTAGCGCCCGGCGCCATGGCGCGCGCATCTTTTTTTGCCCGGTAAGCACGGAGGTATATTTGAAATTTTCTTTAATAAACCGCGACGAGAGCAGGGAGGAGGTGCCGCTTATGACGTGCCACTCGAGATACGTCTTCCAGTCTTCAAGAGGAATGGTCTCAAGCATTGTGCTTACTGTTTTAAAAAAATTCGGCTGGCCGACAATGAGCGTTTTGATGCCCCGCGCATGAGTGCGGGCGAAGTAGGCGGCCCAGTCAACCTGGGGCGAAAGCTTTTGCAGCTGCGCGACGCTCAACTTGTGGTACACCTTTTCAGAATCACGGGTGTCTTCCTGCCGCATTGAGGCTTCTGCCAGAGCGGTCTCTATCTTCATGACCGTTTTCTGCGCGCCCGTAATGCGGCTGGGGTCAAAAGCGGCGAGTTTCAGCAGTCGACCAATGTATTCAATATAGGCGGCGCGCACGCGTTTTTGCTCGGGTGCATCAAGCAGATAATAATCGCGCTCGGGCATCCCCAGGCCCCCCTGCCATAGATGGAGCAGATATTTCGAGGAATCTTTGGCGTCCTGGTCGACTACGCTGCCCCAGCAGCCCGAGACGCCGAGCACGTGCAGCCGCGCGATAACCCCCAGCAGGTCTTCTTTGGTCTTTATATCGCGCACCAGCATGCGCAGCGGAGCCATCGGCCCCATGTCGAGTTTGTTGCGGGTCTTCATGTCGATAGCGGAGCAGTAGATTCCGCTTACCAACGGGTGCTTTGTGCCCGTGACTATTTTTTTGAGCTGCTGCTCGGTCCGGTAGCGCAGGGCCGTAAAGGACCCCCAGCGCGACTCCTCAGGTGGAATCTTCGTCCTCTTAAGCCAGCTGCCGTTGGTGTAATGATAGAAATCATCCTGCGGCCGCACCGAGCGGTCGATGTCTTTCGTATCAAATCCCCAGTACTTTTTAGTCATTGTGCTACATCATAACAAAAAACACTCTCTGTTGCTCGGGAATGGATTGACAATAAGGCATTTTCTATTTAAAACTAAAGCAGGATCATGCTCTTTGAGAGGAGTCTGCAATGGCAATCTATAAGGGTTCGACGGCGCAATGCCTCCGGCATTTCGCCCAGGCCGACTTTGAGGGCGATAAGCGGCGGGCGCTTATGGAGTTTGCCGGCGTTACGGCCAATTCCACAATCCGTCGCTGGCTCAACCAGGGGGAACTCCCTGCCGGGGAGCAGCTTCTGCGGATGCGCCATTACCTCGAACATCTGGGCTACGAAGTAACCGAGCTCCGCAAGCTCACGCCGTCTGTGCGCGAACTCGGGCGCCTCATTGCGTTCAACGTGCTTCCGATTGCGCAAGCCGCGGCAAGGATAGGCGTCCCTCCCGCCAAGAAGGGGGGCGGACAGCTCACGACCATCCTCTTGGGCGGTCAAGGAGTTTCGTCCGAGCGGAACAGCAGAATCGCAGCGCTTAATGCGGAGTTCAGCGACCTGCTCAAGAAGCAAGTCGCAAAAGTTCCGCATCTCACGCTTCGCGGTAGCAATAGCGCCGGCCCCGCTTCGGTGTCAGTACACCGTGCCGATCCGACTGTTCAAACGGAACAGCCTATCGACAAAGACAGCCTGATGAAAGGCTTTGCGCATATGGTGCAAGGGCTGCTTCATCAGTCGGACTTCATGCTTTCGGATGCCTTTACGGCAGACGACAGGGACAAAGTTCGGCAACTAACCGGAGGGGACGGGATATTCCTCCTTTCCAACCGACTCAACCGTCTTTGCGGCGAGCGTGCTCGCCGCGAGATATCCAACGCTTCGGGAGACAACAAATGACGAAGAACACCAGCGAGGTGAACTTCAGCCAAGGAAGGGCTCTTTGCAAGATTGCAGGGGAATACCCGACTTTGTATGAAGTCATTATGGAGTCAGTACAAAACGCCATTGACGCGGGCGCGACCGACATCGAAATCTTGCTCAATCGCAAGAACTGCAACATCGTCATCCACGACAATGGCTGCGGCGTCGGCATGGCCGACTTTCAAAACGCGCTCAATCGCGTCTGCGAGTCGGTTAAGGAGCGGGGCAAGCTCGGCCAGTTCGGCATCGGGCTTATCTCGCCTCTCGGCAAATGCGCACGCTTTACCTTCACCTCTTGTCCGAAGGGTCTTGCGGCGCCGTATGTCGAGTGGACTTTCGAGACCGAGAAAATCCGCGAGCAGTCCGACCAGGTTACCGTGCCTCATCGGACGCGCAACGACCTCGTGCATGTCTCCGGACATGGTGGCGGCCATCGGCGCGGGATTACCCCCGTTGAATGGCGGACCGAGGTCGCGATCTACGGCTACACCAAGGACAAGGTCGTCAACCGCATCCAAGGTGCCGACGCTTTGCTTGAAGGCATTACCGAGCGTTATGGCGCCGCCATGCGGCGCAATGATGTCAAAGTCGGTATCGCCATTATCAACGAGGACGGCACCCAGGATCTGAAGACCGGCAAGGCCAAACGGTGGAGCGGAAAGAAGCTGGAAGAAAGAAAGGTCAACAACTATCACGGAGGCGACACCACCGTCCGGCTCTACCTGGCCAAGAAAACCGACAAAGGCTATCAAGGCCAGGTCATGATGGGCGAGGCGGACAACGACTTCCGTATTCGTCTCTCTCAGTTCGGCAAGTCTGCAGGGCAGCTTATCGACGCTGATGTCGTCGAGGTGCTGTCTTCCGGAATTTTTGAGGGGGAAATCCTCACTCAAAAAGCCCGGCTGCATGAGAACCGGCGCAGCTTCGTCCAAAACGAAGGCCTGCTCGGCTTCTGCGAGGGTATCGACGAGTGGTTTCGCCAGCACGGCAAACGCTACTACGACGATGCTCAGGAGCAGCAGGAGGACCAGCGCTACCAGGACTTGGGGCTGCGGTCGATGAAGAACATCGAGTCGCTGCTCCGCGATCCGATGTTCGCTGATGTGCTGGATGTCGTCGGCAAGTTCAAGCGCGGCAGCATCGGCGATGGCCATCAGGCCCCCGCCGGCGCCTCCGTCTTGGGCAAGCAGAAGGAGAAGTCGATTGCAATCGGAGGAAACCCCAACGGCCATGAGGGCTCCGATACAAAAGAGCGTCAGCCGGCTGAGAATCTATCGAACCATCATCCCTATACGGTCGCCGGTCCAAGTGGCCGGCACCGCACTGTGGTGAAGTCCGACAGTCTCGGCCTGCAGTTCTCCCACACCGCTATGGAAGGGTCGGATAAGTTGTTCGTGCTGGATACCCTCAACGGCATCCTGCACTTCAACATCCGACATCCGATATGGGTGGCGTGTGACCGCGATGGCAAGGGCAACCGGGAGATCATGCAGCTCCAGGAATTCGTCACCATTCAGGCCCTCCTTTTGGAGACCCGGCCGGACGAATGGCGAAAAGTCAACGACTTCTATGTCGAAGACATGCTCAAGCCGATGGCGCACCTCATTTGCATGAGCGGCGCCTATCGGGTTATCGGCCGTCCAGCCAAGGCTGCCGAGAATTGAGCGACTTCTACGACAACCCCGCGGGCCCCGGCACCAGTGCCGGGGCTTTTTTATATCTATTGACGGCGCGATGTTTATTTAGTATGTTGCGTTTAGTAGCGTTTTTTTGACTGCAACCAGGGAGGCCTATATGGCCAAGCGGATTATCAAGGCTGACTTGGAGAAGGCTAAGGCAGCCGTTCTCTCAAGCCAGAAGGCCGATTACGTGTCAATGAAGACGGTCCTCGGGACCAACAGCATCAGCCACATCAAGCGCGCCCTCGAGAAGCTCGCCAAGCAAGGCGTCGTTGCTCAGGGCAAGCGCCGGCGTTGGCTGGTGTTGCTCAACCCGGACGGTACCAAGAAGGAAGGCATCGTTCTGCCGCCCAAGAAGCGCCGGCGCAAGATTCGGCGCAACCGCAAGGCGGCGGCGAAGCCGGCGAAGGTTGCGGCAGCTCCTGTCCGCCGCCAGCGCAAGTTCAACGGCGTCTTCACGATGGAGCAGAAGCTCAAGAAGATCCACCAGATGACGGTCGGTGCGGGGCCCAACAGCACGACCCTCCTGCGCTCCATTGCCGAGGATGTTTCGGCAGCTTATGTGGCCGGGGTGCACCCGGCACTCAAGGACTAATCTCCAAGACCGGCCCGCACCTCGTGTGCGGGCTTTTTTTATTGCATGAAATGCGGTACTTTTAAGCACAATGACTCCGAATGAGGTTCGCAGGAAATACTTGGAATTTTTTAAAGCGCGCGGGCATGTGGTCATCCCGTCGGCCCCCTTGGTGCCCGAAAACGACCCGACGACGCTGTTTACCAGTTCCGGTATGCAACCGCTGGTGCCATATCTCCTCGGACAAAAACACCCGTCCGGCAAGCGCTTGGTGGACCTGCAAAAGTCGGTCCGTACCGGCGATATAGAAGAAGTGGGAGACAATCGGCACCTGACTTTTTTTGAAATGTTCGGAAACTGGTCCTTGGGCGACTATTTTAAACAGGAACAACTGCCGTGGGTATTTGAACTTTTGACTAAAGAATTAAATCTCGATGAAAAACGTTTGTGGGTGACTTGTTTTGAGGGCGATGCGTCGCTTAGCATACCTAAAGACACCGAGTCCGCGGAGATATGGAAAAGTCTCGGGATTCCGGAGGAACGCATACATTTTTACAATGCCAAGAAAAATTGGTGGAGCCGAAGTGGTACGCCGGATAAGATGCCTGTCGGCGAACCAGGCGGGCCGGATTCTGAAGTGTTTTATGAATTTACGCATATCGAACATAAGCCGGAGTTTGGCGAGCGGTGCCACCCAAACTGTGACTGCGGCCGGTTTGTCGAGATAGGCAACTCCGTATTTATGGAGTACATAAAAAAAGAAGACGGCTCTTTTGGAAAGCTGGCCCAGCGCAATGTCGATTTTGGCGGCGGATTTGAACGCCTGGCGGCCGCTATCAATAACAGCGACGATGCATACGCCACCGGCGCTTTGCAGTCTGAAATTAAAAAGCTCGAGGAGTGGTCGGGCAAAAAATACAGCGACCCGCAATATATAAAAGCTTTCCGGGTTGTTGCAGACCACGTGCGCGCGGCGGTGTTTTTGATAGGGGACGGCGTGCGACCGGGCAATGTCGAGCGTGGGTATGTGGTGCGCCGACTCCTGCGCCGCGCGGTGCGGTTTTCCGATGTGTTGGAAGTGCCCGCTGGCAATTTAAAAAATCTGGTCTCTCTTGTCGCTGAAGATTACAAAGCCAGCTACATCAATATCACCGAGCAGTCCGCAAACATAACTCAGGAAATAGGGCAGGAAGAGGAACAATTTAGAAAAACGTTGGAGCGCGGGATGAAGGAGTTAGCACGGTTTATTCAAGGTGGTTCGCTTTCTGCGCGAGACACATTCCAACTGGTGACAACCTATGGCTTTCCCATAGAGCTTATTGCCGAAGAGGCGGGGCTGAAGGGGATTAAACAAATAGATTTTGAAGGTTTTAAAGAATTGCTCAAAGAACACCAAAATCTTAGCCGCGCGGGGAGCGAGCAGAAGTTTAAGGGCGGCTTGGCTGATACTAGTGAGAAGACGACACGCTTGCATACCGCGCACCACCTTCTGCTTAAAGCCCTCCAGCAGGTGCTGGGGCCCGAAGTTCATCAGCGGGGCTCTAACATCACACAAGAAAGATTGCGCATAGACTTTAGTTACGGGCAAAAGATGACCCCGGAACAAAAGGCCGAGGTGGAGCGCATCGTGAACGAAAAAATTAAAGAAGATTTACCAGTGGTGCGTACCGAGATGGCTCTTGCCGAGGCGGAAAAGTTGCATGCCGAGCACGAGTTTGGCGCAAAATATCCGGAACGTGTATCAGTTTATTCTGTCGGTCCGCTGGACAACGCTTTTTCGATAGAATTTTGCGGCGGCCCGCATGTGTCCAGTACGGGTGAGCTCAGTAAGTCAGACTTACTGGGGAAGTCTGACTTACTGAAGTTTAGGATTTTGAAAGAAGAAGCGGTGGCCCAAGGCGTGCGTCGGATCAAGGCAATACTCCAATAAAAAATCTCCGGTTTTCCGGAGCTTTCATCATTTAACCCGCACTTTCGCGCGGAGGAGCAGGAAAGAGGGCGGCACACAGTGCATCGCCGACTTCGTTGCAAAGCGTTCCGCAGGCCTCCAGCGTACTGCGCGCGTCCTGATTGGCTGCAAATCCGAACACTCTGGTAAAAGCAGCCAATTCGTAGGGCTTTGACCATCCGAACGGCGCGGTATGTTCAAGAAGGCTGACGTCTTCCTGTAAAGATACGCGGTCGGCATCCGTGAGTCGGATAGTCTTGTTCAGCAGCCCTTTCGTATGGTTGAGGAACATGTCGCGCTGTCCTTCGCCGGCCGGTGCCGCGACCGCATACACCGCATATCCGACCGTGACCACCAGAATTTTGGCGGAAACGATGCCTAACGCAAGATATTTCAATCCCACACCAAGAGTAAGGGACATTACAATCTCCTCTGTTATACCGGATACTCCGGCGACTAACTCCCCACACTATACACCCCCTATTTTTTGATTGAAATGAAGTCTCAAATAAGCCTTTATTTAAGGTGTTTTTAACCCTTTCGGAGCCCTTGACATAATTAGCACTATAGTGTAAATACACAGATGGAACGGAGTGGGGGTAAAACGCCATTTCCACCGGTTCGTTGACAACCTCATAACAGTCAACAAAACAGTTCAACCGCCGCTCCACCCGGAGCGGCAAAGCCAAGGAGATACTCATGGCCCCTCAGGCCGCTACCACGCTTACCAAGGGCGGATTCGCTGAGTCGCAAGTCTCGCTTGCGGCGATGGAAACCGCGATGGCCGGCTTTGAACGGACGACACTGGCTGATCTGCTGACACAGCAGGAAACGCTGGTGAAACAATCCAACGAAGTCGCTCAGCTCGATGATGCGGGCGTGCGCGCGGCGCGCCAGGAGATCATCGACTCCAATATGGAAAAGCTCGCCGCAAAGATCGCCGCATACCGCGACGATACGGCCGAGCTCATCGCCGGACTCGAAGCTCAGTTCGAAAAGCTCGGAATGGATTTCTCGAACTTGCAGAAGCCGACGGCCGAGGACCTGCAACTCATGCAGACGGCTGAAACCTATCTGAAGCAGCTCGTGGAACTCGACGGTCCGACGGCCCGTGCGCTCTTGGTTCAGGCTATCGCCGACGCCAAAGGCAGTTGGAACCCGATCGGCAGGGACGCGCGCGTTCTTGACGCGGAAAAAGCTCTCGAGGCGTTTGACATCCAACAGGCGACGGATGTCGTCGCGGCTAAGACCGCCGTGGAAGAGACCAAGGCCGAAGTCCAACGGTTGCGCAATAAGCGCATTCGTGAAGCCGAGTTTGACTCGCAGTTCGAACGCTTTATCGCGTTCGCGCAGCAGATCATGCAGAAGCTTCTTGAAAACGTCCGCAACAGCGAGGTGCGGATGAGCGAGACCCAGAAGGCCTTCAACGATTCCCTTGTCCAAAAGGAGAAAAAGGCCGCTCAACTCAATAACCTGGACGTCAAGATCAAGCAGGCCGAAGACGCCGTCATGACGCTCCAGACAGAGCTGGGCAGTGCCGTCGATCAAGAAGCACGCGCACGTGTGGAAACCCGCTTGGGTGCGGCGAACCAAATCCTCGCCGATCTCAACGGCACGAAGCAAGAGACTCAAGTGGCCCACAACGCCCTTGAGGCTGCTGCCTCCAAGCACGAGAAGATGCTGGCGACCCTGCAGGTGCAGCGCGACAATCAGCGGGCACATGCGGTCAAGCTGAACATCGACTCGAGGTCGCGGTTCACCCAGGCGCAAAATATCGTCAGGATTATCCAGAACACCACGCAAGAAGACGCCGCTTCGCGGCTTCATGTTGCCGGTTCGTCTCTGGACAAGATCGGTCTGGAGCTCTCGGTGCGGGCGCTTATCGCGTCTGAACGGGAGCGGCTGAAGATGCTGACCGGTCATGAGGCCGATATGAAGCGGTTCGACGTGATCGGCGGTGCCCTCGCAGAGGGCCGCGCGCAGATCGCCATCGAAGACGCGGAGATCGCGGCTCGTATGCGTCAAAACTACGGCATCGATCCGCTCAAGGCCAGTTGGCTCCATGTTGCAGAGGGTATGGGCAACTCCGGCAATCCGCCAGCTTAACCCGCTTCGTAACAGGGTTACGCACTACTTATCTACAAGGGCGCCGGATCCCCGGCGCCCTTTTTTCTCTCCCGGCTAGAACTAGAAAGGAAAAGACCGTGCAAACTCAAAATAATGACGCGGTGCTTTTGGTCAATACCGGCGATGGACGCTACGCGCGTTACTTTGCCGAACTTGGCCGAGCACTCGGCATGGTCTCGTCTTGGGCTAAGCAGTGGTCCGGAGGGACGCTTGACGCATCCCAACACACAGACTATCTGCGCGGCCTTGTAGCATGCTTTAACATGCTACAGAGCCGGTTCAATTTCGAGACCAGCGACCCACTCATGGTGGATCTGTCCAACTCCGGATTTCCGCACGGCTATATGTTGGCGCGGATAGCGGCAGATAGGGCGGAGGCAACAGCCGAGCATCTCAAAGGAGACGCTTTCGGTCCGACCCAGCTCAAGCAGGTCTTCTTAGACGACTTGTTTGCGAGCGGCTCGGTTAACCAAGCGCTGCTCAACAGGATCGCGTGCGCCAAATATGCCGAGGTGGTAACCGCCATGGACGTGGCGTTCGACCCTCGGTTTATGTGCGGTAAACCGCAAAACGGGACCGCTGATAAGCGGTACCGACTGCAGTGGAGCACGTTCGACCCGGCGCTTAATCTGCCGGTGTTGTGCGGCATGATCTTCGAATACGGAGGGCTCGATTTAACCCGGACCCTTGAGGGATTGAAGCTCGTGCTTAAGTATGAGACCAAGGCCGGAGTCTCGGTCGCGGCGCTCGCGCACAACATCGACACCGGTGTTGCGGATATCCGCGTTATTGCCCTTAGTCGGGCAATCATGGGTCCTCTGCATTTGCCCGGCCTTACCGATCAAAGCGCTCCGTGCGCATTACCGAGCGTCAAGCTCGGGGAGGATATCGTGGTTGATATAACCGTCGATCATACTCATTCGGTAAGCATCAAAAAGCCGACCACGCTTGCGGTGCGGTTTGGAGTAAGTCCGGCCGAACAACAAGTGTACTCGATTCGCACCGCAGATCCGCTGTGCTACATGCGGGGAGCGGATGCGGTCGAACGTATCGTTATCCTGCCGCACCGCATGCTGCAAGGCATGTCTGCGGCGGACAAACAAGACAGCATGGGCGAGTTTACGCTCGTGCCTTACATCAAGGAAGGAGAACTTCAGTGAACGGGAGCTCACGAGTGGAGATCAAGGAGAAGCAAATCGCAGAAAAACTGCGTAATGCCGACTCCTTGGTAACGAAAGCGGAGTGGCAGCCGCGAGCAAGTGCTCCTCCTCCGGGGGAGTTACATCGCCAGCGGTTGCTCAACCAAGTGCAACCGATGCCCAGCGCCTCGCTCCAAGAGAGCCTCAAGCTTGTCCGCAAAGACGGCTCGGCTATCTTGGGCGGCATGGAACATCGAGTGCTGCATGGAGTCCGTCACGGCATCCAGATAGCTCTGGCTGCGGCGGACGAATATCGGCGTCTGACCGGCATCGATCAGATGGGCGACCTCTCAAACCTGAGTACGGATAAACGGTCCGAGATTCAGGACAAGATGCGCACTGCGTCAGCCATCGTGCTCTTTACGCTGGCGCGCTTCGTCGAGGAAGGTCTCGGTGAAGTCAGTGACGAGGACGCGCACCGGGAGCACGTAATGCTTCCGGAATGCGTCTTCGACGAGCCGATTACAGCCCTGCGCTGTATCATCTTCTATCTGTGTGCCAACCTCGCACACCCGAAGGTTAACAACGACAAGGCCCTCGGGGCTACGGTAGGAGTCTTCTTCGAGAAGGTCATAAGCGAGATTGAAACCCGCAAAGCGACCTTCATGCACCTCGAGCAGTTCCAAGCGATCTCATTCGGGGTCGAAGGGAGCGAGTTCACGATCGAGGGACTTGTGCGCCACGACACCGGTGTCGTGAGCGTGGAATTTAAACGGAAAGAGCTTTCCGAAAACGTCGGCAATGCCGACGCCAAGCACTTCATTCGGCGCCTTGCGCGCCGTTTGGTAAGCTATAATCCGAAAGAAAAGAAAAATGTCTTCATGGAATTGGGCGGTATTATGGACCCGTGGATGGGCTACGGCAAGCCGGGTACCGGCAAGTCGGACCTCATCGCGATCCTTGCGACCATGCTCGATGATCTGTGCAAGGCGCGTAAAATACCGTTCCTGTTCAATCCGTTGCCGGACAATCTGATCGATTCGTATCAGGGCAACTCGGCCCGAAACATGGTCAAGTGGATGCTGCAGATGCAGGCGACCGATAAGATCGTCTACGCATCTATCGACGACGCCGAAAACGTACTCGAGGAGAGGACCCGTCAGGGCGTCTCCGAAGGTGTGCGTGCCGTTATCGGAGTGTTCCTCCGCTATACGGAAGGCGCCTATGCGATACGCCGGGGCAACTCGACGATCGGCATCATGACCAATCTGCCCGAGCAGCTCGACGCAGCCGTTCGCTCCCGGGTACAGGGACGGATGGTCATCGACGGCTTTAAAACTGTCGAGGATGCGCTCGATCAGTCTCATCTGTGGTGGAAGAAGCGGTACGGCGGACAAGAAGGATTCGTAAATCTCAAGGACCCCACCGCTTACATGTATCAGAGCGCCCAAAAGGAGCTCAAATCCGCCGCCGAGGCAGCGCAGACCCGCGACTCTCCGGAGCACGGGATTATGAAAGATATCTTTGAGCGCGTGCTCAAGGAAAACGACCCCGAAAGCCACGAGTTCATTGCAAAATGGATGGTGGCGGTCATGGAACGGTACCCCGCGTTCTCTTCGCGAGACATGCGGAATATCCACTCCGCGGTGGACCTTCGCGTCATGGATTTCGATATCCCCGACCGTTGGTTCGAACCCGCGACACTGGGTGAGTTTCATGACCAGCCGTACGAGCAACAGCTGGGGATGGTCAAAGAACTTCGCACCGCCAATATGAAGGGGCTGAAGTTTGGCGACATGCTCCGGCAGGAAAGCGTGCGGTATCTCGACAACTACGCTCTGATTGCCGATGCGCAATTCGACCGCGAGGTCGACGAGCGCATCAAGCAAATCCGGATCGAGCAGGAAGTCGAAAGACGTCTGCGGCAAAAAGCCGCGTAAGAAAGGGAGCCAAGCATGCCCATCATGCATGAGCTTATCGAAGCGGGGTTGTTCGGCCGGGGACTTATCCCGGTCGACAACCCGATTCTGGTGGCGCGCTACAACGCGTGCCTCAAGGACATGGGTCTTGTGCCCACGCGATTGAAGCGTTTCCAGCTCGACAAAATGGGCTGGAGCCCCGAAATAGCGGCCGAGCAAGGCCATGATTATTATCTATCGCACGGGGACGCAAATCCTCTTGCGATAGTGTTGGTCCCCGAGCAGAGCAGCTCGAAAGTCCCCATCTATTATCCGTTCCACTCGTACGATTGGGATCTGATGGGAGCCTGGGGTACCGCAAACCGGACACCTATCTTCGAGTTAACCAAGGACACGGCGATCTGGCTCGATATTGATCAAGAAGTTGATCTTTATCAGACGCCGGCAGATCTGCGCAGTGTATATGAAGTTATCGTGCGTGCACACACGCCCGACAACATCATCGGAAAAGCTATCGAACAGCGTGATCTGGTTACCGAGTTCATCCGCAAGGAGGATTCGCATCAGGATATGGCGCTGATCGAGAAAATCCGGGATAGCCGCGAACGGGTCGGGGACCTCCAAAACCGGAGTCTCATAATCCGAGACTACACTTTTACCGACGTGCGCAACTTCTACTCGCGTGCGTTCGGCGGAGTGTTCGTACTCCGTTCTAGAGACGGCGAGGCTCTAATCTTCTGCCGCGACCCGAAGGTCGCCAAGAAGCATGGTCTCCTCGTGGCAAACACGAGCGCGCTCGATACGCTTATCGAACACGGGTATGCCGAGCGAGATACCGCCTGGTGGAGGGACAATCTCTATCGCCTGCGGATCATTGCGGAGTCGTTTCTGATGGAGGTGCTGGACGAAGAGGAACCGGAACTTGAGTTTCTCTCGCTTAATCGGGCGGAACAAAAGGCCGTCGTTCAAAAGTACGGTGACCAGCTCGGGATGTATGTGCAGCTCAACCGCTTAATTCGAACACTCGAGCAAGGCAAAGAACCTGCTGCGGTGCCGCCGGCAGTGGCCGACCTTCTGGTGCATCCGTCTCATGACCTGACTCCCGTATCGCGGGAAGTCGTGGGACAACTGCTTTCGTATATTTACGGCGGCAGGCTGGTACCGCTCTTCTACAGGCACCAGAAGACGGCGTTCGTCTCCAAGTACACACGGGTTTGGAAGACCCCTCGCAGACAGTGGGCCCTGGAACGCATCCGGGAGCACTACGATCTCGCAAGCAAGTCCTCCAACATCCCTTCGTAGTTCTTTCGTTCCAACAGTCAAACATGGAAGGTACCCCCTTCCATGTTTTTTTATTATATGGTATAATTGAGGCAGACTAGAAAGCCCAAAAAAGGCTTACGGCTCTTCAAAATATCAAACTCTCACAAGGAGAAATACGATGATGCTTGCAGCTTTCGGTGCATGGTTTGCCAGTTACTTGGCACCGCTATTGGTGGTGTTTATGGTCGCAGGAGCGATCCTTGAGATCGCGGACCGCTATATTGGCGTTCCGTTCTACCGATGGTACTACAACCGCGGCGACACTCACGGGAAACCGATGCCCGTCGACCAGATGGGCTTCTTCTACGGCCGCACACTCAAACAGCAGCACAACCGCGCTCTGTTTCTGTCGGCCGCTCAAAGCGTGCTGGCAGTTTCCTTCGGCAATTACACGCCGTGGGAGATTGTCGCAGAAATTCCCGCTCTCTTTTTGGAGGGATGGTTCCTGGTTCCGGGCCTGTGGCTCGGAGACAAGATTTTTGTCCACGTCATCAGGCGACAGGATAAAATCTTCGATGCTCTCGACCACAGGGAGGAAACCGTCAAAAACCTGTTCTCATGGGTGCTTGGCCTTTCTTCGAAATTCCGGAGCATCATTCCAGCGACAAAGCCTGTCGAGCAACCTCAGCCGCCTGCGTCCGAGGTCACCTCGGCGCCGGCAAAGCCCACGCGGAACATGAGCGCAAAGAGCGTTCTGCAACGTCATTCCGACGGGAGATAGATGTGAACAAAACTGCGCTCGATACCACCGACTGGGAATGGCGCAAGCCGTCTTTCAGAGTCTTTCTTGAAAGTCTCTGGGACGACTTCGTGGAATTTCTGCGAAGCAAGTCCTGGCGCGAGTGGCACTGGGGGCTGCGGCTCGCTGTCGCAATACTCATACCGGCCGCTATCGTCAGCGTCTATATCTTCCGTTATCTCTGGGAGCCGTATGCATTCTTCGTTCCGCGCATCTATGCCGGAGCGGGTTTACTGGCTCTCGTCTTGACGGTGGGTTGTTGGTTTGGGATCGGCACCTTCGTTGGGTGGCTGTTTCCTTCATCAAAAGTGCTTGTGCGATATTTGCGGCCGGTCGGAGCCTTGCTCGGGCTGGTGCTCGTACTATCCGGAGCCGGCTACGCAAAGCCGCTTCATACCTTCTTCTCGCAGTACTGGCGCTTTCAGACGTTGAACATAGTCGAGCCAAAGGTCGACCCTTTGACCGACCATGAGCGCATCTGGTCGCTGGACGGAATTCAAACTTTTGTCCGCCGGCAGATGCGTGATACCGAAACGCCTTCGAAAGCACACCTCGTGCGCGAGGGCAGTGGGTACAACTGGACGATGGGCATCGAGCCCACGACCTGGCTGTTGCAGTACTGGGACCCTGTCGAGGAGGTGGTCAGGATACGTGCCGACATCACCTCCTTTGATCTGCATCGCGGCAGAAATGCCCGCTTTGCAACGGGGGAGAGCCTCAAGTTCTCGCGCAACATCTACACCTGCGTACAGAGGCGCTTCTGGTTTTGGAATTCCTTCAGCCACGAAGTCGCCCGCACTACCATGTATCTGAAAAATGATACAGGGAAAGAGGTGCAGGTGGTGCCCATTACTCGTTGGGCGGGCTGGGCTTTCCCCCGGCGGGAGTTTGGCGGCGTTATGGTCATCGATGAAACTCCTGAGCGGTCCTGGCTGGGTGAGCGTCTCGAAACTCTGAAAAGAGTCTTTTGGGGATGCGGCACCTGGGTTGGTCCCGACCAAATTGCCTCGTACCTGTACCTCGTGGGCCAAAATCTGGTACCCTTCGAGGTGACCCGCGACATGGCGGCGAGTCTGCGCTTTAGAAACGGTTTCTTTGCGCCGACTTGGTTTAGGAGAGAGGGTGATATCCGCATCGCGGACATGCCCGACGATCAAAACGAGCAGCCCTTTACTCTCTTCTTCCACATCCGGAACGACGAGGGCAAGGTGGTTGCTTCGAAGCTTTTCCAGTATGTGGCACTCGAGCCGTACGACTCTGCACACCAGGGTCACGCGGCCGAGTTTCTGCATCCCGGAGACGGCATCGGGCCGTCGTACGTATTCCAATTTTTCGGCGAGCGGGAGTCGCTTACAGGCGTCACCGCGGTGCCGGGATGGGTACGGTCGTCAAGGCGGAACTACGATTGGCCAACCAATCTGCCCAATGAGCACCGGCCGTATATCAAGGATATCCCGGACTCTAACGGCACCGTCAAGACGCGGCGCATGTGGCTGACGGCGGTTGTGACGATTGATAAGGAAAAGTACGACAAGAAGGATCCGAAAGGGTTCATCACCGGCAGTCCGGATATTGTCATCACCGATGCGCGAAAAAACAAATCGGTGTGGGTCAAGAGTGACAACCCGAAAGACTGGCCGGAGCAGCTGCACAAGGAACTTGGTCCGATTTGGGCCGAGAAGCCCTGAAAGCGCAAAGTTCTTTCGTCCGACCTCAAACAGCTGGGCGCCTCTACCAAGAGGCGCCTTTTTCTTTTCCTTCAAACGCTTGTGATTATACGAATTTCTTGTATAATATTTTTAGACGTCATCGTTATTTTAAGGGGGCCAAATGGACTATAGCCAAGGCGGTTTTGAGCGCAACGGGTCGATATTCCGGCACTTGCGGCTTAAAAAAGAGATGCTCCAACATGCCGACGCCGGCCATCGGGAAATTCGCCCTGTCCTGCTTGGACTGTCAGGAGTTTTCCGCGGCGTGCGATGCGGGGCACAGCTGAAAGTGCTGCACGACCATGGATACAATGACTCGTTCGACCATGCAGTTGCGGTCTCGACGAGCGCTCCGGCCATCGGCTACTCGCTTGCCGGCCAGCCAGCTTTGGGGTTGAGCATTTACTGGGACGAATGCCTTTCGGGCAAATTCATACCCACCCACTATTCGCAGCTGCCGTGGGAGGTCTTGAAGATGTTTTGGACGAAAGGCAAAGATCCGCTTATGGATATCGAGTATCTTTGCGACGTCTTCCGCGGCAAGGTGTCTAACAAAGCGCTCGACCAAGAAGCCGCGCGGCGATGCCGTACCCGTTTTTCTGTGGCGGTCACCCGCTGCAACGACGGGGAAGGGATGTTGCTGGACGCTAAAAAAACCAATCCGGACATGGTCGAGGCTATCCGAGCTTCGATTGCGGTGCCGGGGGTATCTAATGGCAAGGTGCGCATTGACGGAGTCGAATATATCGACGGCGTCGGTGCGATGCCCTTCCCGATAGAGCTTATCTTGCGAGAATTGGATCCGACGGATATTTTGGTTTTGGCCAACCGCGCGGAAGACGAGAGTATCCATCTTGTCGAGCACTTGCTTACCAGTCTGGCGCTCCATTCGGAAGTTGCGCGCGTGCAGGAAGAATTTAGCACGCGCGAAATCCGCTTTGCTCAGAGCCTCGAGCTTTTGCGCAATTGGAAAGGCCGGTGGGGAATCGTGTGGTGTCCGCCGGATCTTCACGCGGTTGAAGTCAACCCCGACAAGCTCCAGCGCGCGGCAAAAGAAGCGGAGAGTATTATGACTACACTTTTGCGCCACGAAACTCAGTAATTAATATGTATGGCGTCCTCACGGACGCCATTTCTTTATCCGGAAAGGCATTGACAAAATAGGCTATAAGTCCTATAAAGGCAGGGGTATAGTCGCGCCTAAACGGGGCGCAGCACAAGGGAGATTTAGATGTTGGACGTCAAGGAAGTCAAGAGAACTTGGGAGAGCAACCCCATCTTTTGGACCATTGTGGCCGTCGTCGGCACCGTGCTCACGGTCATTCTGGTGAAATGGTTTATCAGCATCCTCTGGGCCGTTATCGGATACGTCTTCGGGTTCGGTATCTTTGGCATCGCACTCTATGCCTTGGATTTCCACACCTTCGGATTCCTCGGCCGGCGCCAGCGGCGCATCTATGTCGCCGGCGGCATCGCCGTCCTCTGGGCCGGCCTGGCCTCGTCGAGCCTGCTGAGCTTCCAGTTCGCGGAGAACATTATTCTTGCGTTCTGGAGCACCTTCATCATGTTCGTGGCCTTCAGCATCGGCGCGATGATCATGAAAAATCGCGACACCATCGTGAGTCGGTTCGATGATGTCGTTCAGCGGCGCGCGAAGCCGCTGGATGTGCTCAAAGAAGCCGCCGACGCGACGAAGTCTTCGGTCAAGGGTGGGGTCGATGACGCCCGCAAGGCGACTTTCGGCAAAAACTAGTTTGACGCCCCGCACACTGCGGGGCTTTTTCTTTTGTGGGGGCGGCGTATTCCGGGTTTCGCCAAAGGCGGTGCTATACTTTTACTAATGACACCACTCTTCGGCAAAAAGAAAGGGGCCCAACAAGAACGGACGGTGCTTATTCTTGATATCGAAAACGGGAGTGCCGGCAGCGCGCTTGTGCGGGTGTCGCCCGGCAAGCAGCCAAAGCTCTTCGGCGAAATACGCGGCTATACGCCGCTTGGTTTTCGCGTCACGGGCGCGACCCTCTCCGGGGATATCGAGCGGGCCGCAACTTCCGCTATACGCAACGCCGGCGCGGTTGCCGGCCGTCTCCGCAACACAACGGCGGGCGAGGCGCGGACAAAAGAGCTGCGGGACATGGGCACCATCGACACCGTAGCTGTTTTTTTGGCGCCGCCGTGGGGCAAACCAAACCTTGAGGCCGGGCAACCTGACTTTATGCCGGAAATGTCGCAGTATCTGCGCACCGAGCTGCAAAGCGTAGTCGATGACGCCCCTGTTTCTTTTTATACCGCCGCGGGCGCAGCCGCTTTTGGCACGCGCGCGCTGTTTGCTCCCGAACCCTGTTTAGTCTGCAGCGTTACCGGCGAGGTTTCGGAATTATTGCGCATGGACGGCCATGGGGTACGGGCGCATGCCACTATCCCGACCGGTTTGCACTCATTGTTGCGCACCTTGCGCACGCACGGCGGCCTTTCGGAGGAGGAAGCTCGTTCTGTGGCTAAACTCCCTTTTAACACCGGACATCCCGCCGCCGAGGCTGCGCGCAGCGCGGCGTCCGAGTTTGCCGGCCATTTTAAAGATGCCGCCAAAGAGCTGCTCGGCCCCGGAGACGTATTGCGGGTGCGCATTATAGCGCATGAGCCGGCGGGTGAATGGTTTGCGCAAGCTCTTTCTGCCGACGAATCTCTCTCTGAGCTGTTTCCTCACGGCGGGGAAGTACGCGCGGTCAGATCTCATCATTTAACTCCGCACATCGAAGCGCGTGCCGAAACACCCGACTTAGCGCTGTTGCTCGAAGCTCTGTTTGTGGACAATCATTTTAATAACTAGCAATGCAGGTATAATCAAAATATATGCGCGACATCCGGAATGCCAACGAAGAGAGCGGCGAGCGGTCTATCCGGAATATTCCTTTGCATAAGCGCGCCCGGAACTCGGCCTCTGCCGACCGTAAAGAACTTTCCTCCGACGGCCCCGCCGAACTGCCTCACCGCCATAAGCGCCGCAGGCCAAGGCGGTTTTGGTTTGTCGCGGCCGGCGTAGTGGCGGTTTGCGCCATATTCGGCCTTTTGCTTTCGACTGTATTTGCGGGGGCAACCGTGACAATCTATCCGCGCACTGAAACAGTAGGACTCCCCGCGACTCTTCAGGCCCGGCCAAATGCGCCGGCAGGCACCTTGTCCTATAAAATAATAACCGTCACCCGTTCCGCAAACCTTTCGGTGCCGGCGCAGGGAACAACCCGCGTTTCGCGCCCCGCAACAGGAGTCATTACGATAACCAACACCTACAATTCTTCGAGCCAGCGGCTTATCGCCAACACCCGATTTGAAGCTCCGGACGGCAAAATTTACAGGATACACGATTCGATAACCGTACCGGGAACGACCGGCACAGGGTCATCACTTAAACCGGGTACGGCCATTGTCACCATTTACGCCGACTCTCCCGGCCCCGAATACAACAAGCCGGCGGGGACAACCTTTACTATTCCTGGCTTTAAGGGCGATCCGCGATATGCAAAATTTTCCGCCAAGGCCGGGGGAGCGCTTACCAACGGTTTTATAGGCGACGAACCTGCTGTAGCGGCGGCGGACCTTTCCACAGCTAAACTTTCTTTGCAAAAGAAACTCGATACCGATGTCAGGTCCGCCGCCACGGCAGAAATACCAGCAGGCCACGCCGCAGTCCCCGGCACGCTTGAAGTGACGTTTGCCGATTTGGTACAAACACCTGGCGCAGACAAGACCGCGACTATCAGCCAGAGCGCCATGGCAAGCTGGGCTATTATCCGGCAAAGCGACTTAGCAAACGCTATTGCGCAGACAGAAGTAGACCGGTACCAAGGCGAAGCGCTAAACTTCGGCGATGTATCTGAAATGGAAGTGACTCTCGCGTCTACCAGCAAGCGCAGCGATGGCATATTGACGCTTAACCTAAAAGGCAAGACGACACTGGTCTGGCAGTTTGACAAAGAAGCATTCCTTGCCGCTTTGGTGGGGAAGGGCAAAGTTGAACTGCAGGCGACTATACAGGCTTTCCAGCCCGCGATAGCCAAAGCCGACGCGACCATCCGGCCGTTCTGGAGAGGAGCGTTTCCATCCGACGCCGCCAAAATAAAAATAAAAATAGCAGGCGAGAAATAATATAAAAAAGAAAAGCACCCTCGTAGGGTGCTTTATTAGTTGGGGGAGTATCCTGCCCCTGCTTTTGCACTTAAACAAATATATGAGTTGTTGGCATGAAAAACGAAAGGGCGGACAGGTCAGTCCGACCTTCCGCCCCTTATAATATTCAGACTCAGACGTTGATCAAGTCGGGCCGCCTTGTTTCTTCGGAGCCAAATTTAACCTCCACCGTCTTTCCGTGTGTGTGACCGCGGCCGATGACCCAATTTTCGGCGCTCGCATCACTGAGCCATCGGGCCGAATCGTGGGTCCAGATGACTGGCGTGACTGAGCCATGGTAGTAGTCAAAGCGAGCGATGTACTTCTTGTAGTCGCGGCCTTTTCTCCAGCCATCGCCGATGAAAATCTCGGGAATGGAAGTAGACTGTCCGATGTTGCTCACCCGCCATACGTTGTCGGTGCCTCTGCGCACCGCCAGATTAAGCACTCCGACTTTGATCTGGGTGATTTCTCCGTCCGATTTGCGGACGAGGTAGACAGCGTCGAAGTTTTCGAGCACCTTTTCGTCATTGCTGTAGGAATAGATCGAAAAGGAAGTATGCTTCGGAAATACTTGGCACCCAGTGATAACCTCAAGGGCCAACTCCACCGCGCGCAAGGCCGTATGGACTGCGGCGTATGTATCAATCTGCTTCTTCGTTTTGCCGAACATGATTGTATCCCTTCTCAAAGGACTGCATCTCGGACTCATTCCGAGCGCACCGCTTTTGCGGTACTCAATATGGTATCATATAAGTAAATGAAAGTCAAGTGGTCGAAAATACCCTTATTTTTGGGCTCCCGGGGGGTTTGACACTTATTACGGGGTAGGTTAGGATAGGGAACGTCGTTAATGGATAGCCAAGCACCAGAAACTCAAGGCGTCGTTGAAGAAGCCTTGCCTAATACGTTGTTCAAAGTCTCTTTGGAGAACGGTGAGGTGGTGTTGTGTTATCTCGCGGGCAAAATGCGGCTTCACCGGATTAAAGTGCTTGTGGGAGACAAGGTCCTGATGAAGCTCGACCCCTATGGGGGGAAGGCCCGCATCACGCGGCGATTGTAGTAAATGAATCCCGTTAGAGATGACGACGTTAAAAATATGACCATTAGCAAAATAACTACGGAAATGCTTTGCATTTCCTATCTCTAACGGGATGAAAGTAAAAGCTTCGATAAAACCCCGGTGCGCTAACTGCAAAATGGTCCGCCGCAAGGGGCGGATTTATGTAGTGTGCATCAACCCGCGCCATAAGCAGCGTCAAGGATAATTTTAATTCATGCGTATTTCAGGTATAACAATTCCTAATAAACGAGTCGTCTTTGCTTTGACGGCCCTTTATGGTGTCGGACCTTCACGCTCCGCGGCGATATTAAAAAAAGCGAAGATTGATTTGCAAAAGAAAGCGGACGATTTGACCGCCGAGGAAGAGAACGCCATCCGCCGCGAGCTGGAGGTTATCAAGCTCGAGGGAGACCTCAAGCGCGAGGTTTCAGGCAATATCAAGCGGCTCAAAGACATCGGCGCGTACCGCGGGCTGCGCCACACCAAGAGGCTTCCGGTCCGCGGTCAGCGCACTAAAACTAACTCGCGCACCGTGCGCGGCAATGTGCGCAAAACGATGGGCTCCGGCCGCCGCAAGGAGAGCAAGACATAATATTTTATATGGGAAAGAAACGCATAGTTAAAAAAGGCGGAGATTCGAGCGGCGCAAGCGCTGCTTCTTCCGCGCGCTCCCGCCGCAAGCTCGCCGACGGCATCCTTTTTGTCGAGGCGACCTACAACAACACCAAGGTCTGCCTGGGTGATAAGTCCGGCAACATCGTCACATGGTCGTCTTCCGGCTCCCTGGGATTCTCCGGAGCCAAAAAAGGCACGCCGTTTGCGGCCGCTAAGGTGGGCGAGGTTATCGGCGAACGCGCCACTGCCATGGGAGTAAAAGAAGTTTCGGTAGTCGTCTCAGGAGTAGGAGCGGGCAGAGAGTCCAGCATCCGCGCTTTTTCATCCAAAGGCATCCAAATTACCGCCATCAAAGACATGACCCCGGTGCCGCACAACGGCCCCCGTCCGCCTAAAGCGCGCCGAATTTAATATGCACTACTTTAATTTGTCGCATTAATATGCTCCTGGGACCTAAATATAAAATCTGCAAACGCCTCGGCGCCTCTGTGTTTGAAAAGTGCCAGACGCAAAAGTTCCAGCTGGCGGAGGCTCGCGCCCCGCGGAAGGTCGCGCGGCGCCGCGGCGGCAGCGACTTCGGCGTGCAGCTGCTCGAAAAGCAGAAAGCCCGCTTTACGTACGGCCTCTCCGAAAGCCAGTTTTCCCGCTATGTACACGAAGCGATGGAGAAAAAAGGTAAGGATTCTATTACGGGTCTTCTCACCCGTTTGGAGTCGCGCCTCGACAATGTCATTTACCGCGCCGGTTTTGTGAAGACTCGCCGCGCTGCGCGCCAAATGGTCTCTCACGGCCATGTATTGGTTAATGGCCAGCGCCTCAATATCCCGTCTTTTAAAGTAGAAAAAGGCATGGTTGTCTCTATCCGTCCCGAAAGCCGCGGCAGCGCGCTCTATACCAACCGCACTGAAGCTGTCGCCGAAACAAAGGCGCCTGCGTGGATGACTTTCGAAGACCAAGGTTTTGCTATCAAAGTGATAGCCGATCCGTCGGTCACAGAAGGGGAGGCGCCGTTTAGCGCCCCGGTTATCATACAGTTCTACAGCCGCTAACTGTCGCATAGTTAGCAAATAAAAGAGTTAATTATTAAGTTTTTAAGAATAAAAGATTGAGTTATGATGGAATATTCTATAGCACTGCCCTCTAAACCGCGCGTGGTTTCTGAGGCCGAGTTTGAGGGCGTTTACGAGATAGACGGACTGTACCCGGGCTACGGGCACACGCTGGGCAACTCGCTGCGCCGGATTATCCTTTCCTCCCTCCCCGGAGCCGCCGTTACAAGCGTAAAAATCGAAGGCGTCGAGCATGAGTTTTCGACCATTCCCGGCATCCGCGAAGACGTGGTTACTATCCTGCTTAACCTCAAAAAGCTCCGCTTTGAGATACTGACGAGCGAGGCGCAGACTATATCGCTGTCTATCAAAGGCCCTAAAAAAGTTTCCGGAGCGGACCTTACGGTGCCGGGACAGGTGCGCCTGCTCAATCCGAACTCCTATATTTGCGAGATAACCGACAAAACAGAGCTTAATGCGGAGTTCCACATCGAGCGAGGCTTAGGCTATGTGTCGCGCGAAGCGCACAAGAAAGACCGTGTCGAGATAGGCGAGATAGCGGTAGACGCGATATTTTCTCCGATACGCCGCGTTAATTACGAAGTAGAAAATATGCGCGTCGGCGACCGCACCGATTTTAACCGCTTGCGTATTTCTATCGAGACCGACGGCACGCTTACCCCAAAAGCGGCGCTCGAACACGCTATCGAGATTATGATTACCCAGCTTAAGGCAGTGGTAGGCTTCCGCGAAGATGAAATAGCCTCCTCCGCCGCGGAAACAGCTTCAGCCCCGGTCTTGGCTGTAGACTCCACTGAAGCGATGAAGACCCGCGTCGAGGACCTCGAGCTCTCTTCGCGCACTATCTCCTCCTTGGAGAAAGCAAACATCCGCACCGTCGGCGGACTTGCCCGAAAGAAAGAGGCTGACCTCGTCGACATTGAAGGCCTGGGCCCGAAAGCGATACAAGAAATCAAACGTGCTTTGGCGAACTTCGGAATTGTATTAAAATGATAACAAGGCGAAACCTTGTAATACAAGGTTTCACCTTGTAAACACTATGAGACACGGAAATGTAAACAGAAAATTCGGCAGAGAGAAGGGCCAGCGTGCGGCTTTGCTCAAGTCGCTTGCCCGCTCGCTCCTGCTCCGCGGCAAAATGACCACCTCTTTGGCTAAGGCTAAAGAAATCCGCCCGATGGTGGAAAAAATGGTTACCAAGGGCAAAAGTGCTACGCTTGCCAACCGCCGCCTCCTTATCTCGCAGCTTGGTGATGAACGCCTGGTAACAAAACTCTTTAAGACCGCCGCGACTTACAAAGACCGTACGGGAGGCTACCTGCGCATCGTTAAGATGGGTCCGCGCAAGGGTGATGCCGCCGAGATGGCCGTAATTGAGTTCGTATAATGTGTAACCCGTCTTCTAATAAAAAAGTATGATTACTATCGACGCACAAGACAAAACGCTAGGACGAGTGGCATCGGCCGCGGCTAAGGCGCTTATGGGCAAGCACAAAGTCGGCTTCGTCAAAAACCAGATAATGGGGGAGGAAGTGACTATCCTCAATGCCACCAAAATCAAGGTCACGGGCGCCAAGGAGCGCGACAAAGTGTACCTGCGCTACTCGGGCTACCCGGGCGGGCAAAAAAAAGAGACCTATGCTATGTTGACAGCTCCGACCGAGACCACAAAAGCCCGTCGGGGACACAAAGAGGCAATCCGGCGCGCAATTATGGGCATGCTTCCGAAAAATCGCCTGCAGGATCGCCGTATCAAGCTTTTGACGATACAAAATTAATTATGGCTGCCACTACTACAAAAAAAGATGAGCGCTACATCGAGGCTGTCGGCCGCCGCAAGACGGCTATTGCCCGCGCGCGCCTAACGCCGGCTTCTAAGATGTCCGTGATTATTAACGGCAAGGATATCAACGAGTACTTTAAGACAGCCGCTCTGCAGACAATAGCACTCGAAGCTTTTCTTAAAGTCGGGCTTACGACCCAGTTTGCGGTTACCGTGGTGGTCAAGGGCGGCGGTATCGCCGGACAGGCTGTCGCGGTGCGCCACGCCATCTCCAGAGCCCTTATCGACTACGACATCAACCTCCGCGGAGCACTCAAGAAAGAAGGTTTCCTTAAACGTGACCCGCGCGCCAAAGAGCGCCGCAAGGCCGGCTTTGTAAAAGCCCGCAAGCGCAAGCAGTGGTCGAAACGCTAGTTTGACAAATTAGCCCTTCGGGGCTAGTTTTGTAACAGACTGTTTAGCGGCTGGTGTGGTTTTAACCTGTGAACCCCACAAACAACTAAAAGCGGGGCATTCGCCCTGCACCATCCGGCCGCTCTTTTTCTCCAATTTAGCCCAAAGCCAAAGGTGGATTCCTCAGCCCCCCAGCCCCCCACCATTGGCCTCGGCCCCTCGCGCGCACCTTGCGCGCGAGGGGAACCAATCAGCCGCTGTCTTTGACAGCGGCGTTTTTTTGTTTACAATGGTGTCTCGTATGGACTCCTCGGATGAAGAATTTGTGCCGGAAGAAGAGGCCGAAACCGGCCCCGCGGCGCTCAAATCGATTCGCGAGAAGCTTAAGATAGCAATTGCTGAAAAGCAGGAGTATCTTGAAGGCTGGCAACGGGCGCGGGCCGACCTGATCAACTACAAAAAAGAGACTGCAGCAGGACACGGAGAGTCGCGAGGGCGCATTAAAGCGGAGTTTATCGAGGAGCTGCTCCCGGCGCTGGACGTTCTTGAGCTTTCGGTCAAGCACGACAAAAATCCGACGCTTACAATGCTCGAAAAGCAGTTTCTGGATTCATTAAAAAAATTAGATATAGAGCGGTTCGGTTCGGTAGGGGACGACTTTGACCCGCACAAGCACGAAGCGCTCGCCGAGCGGGGAAAGAAGCACAAAGTTGAATCAGTGGAACGCAGCGGATACCGCGCAGGCGGCAAAATTATAAGACCGGCACAAGTAATTATATAAAATAATCGAGGACCGTCCTTGATTTAAAATAGAAAAGTATGGGAAAAATTCTTGGAATCGATTTAGGCACCACTAACTCCGCCGCGGCGATAGTACAGGGCGGAGAGCCTAGAGTGCTCGAAAACGCGGAAGGTGCGCGCACCACTCCGTCGGTTGTCGCTACCTCTAAAACCGGCGAGCGTCTGGTCGGCCTTATTGCGCGCCGCCAAGCGGTCACCAATCCTAAAAACACGGTCTACCAAATTAAGCGCTTTATCGGCCATAGCTTCGACGAAGCAAATGTACAAAAAGACAAGGCTGTTGTTCCTTTTGAGATGCGCAAATCCGCAAACGGCGGCATCGAGGTCAAAATGGGCGACCTGCCTGCCGGCGGGCAGGGGCATTGGGTGCGCCCCGAGGAAGTCTCAGCCATGATTTTAGGCAAATTGAAGGCGGATGCTGAAAAGCGCCTGGGCGAGCCGATAACTGAAGCGGTCATAACCGTACCGGCGTATTTTAACGATGCTCAGCGCGCCGCCACGCGCGACGCGGGCAAGATTGCCGGGCTCGAGGTTAAACGCATCATTAACGAGCCTACCGCCGCGGCGCTTGCCTATGGCTTTGATAAAAAGAAGGACGAAAAAGTAGTTGTCTTCGACTTTGGAGGAGGTACCTTCGACGTGTCGGTGCTGGAAGTGAGTGCTGATGTTATCGAGGTCCGCTCCACCGACGGCGACGCGCATCTTGGCGGCAAGGACATCGACCAAAAAATAATAGACTGGCTGGCGGTCGAATTCCAGAAAGAGTCCGGTATCGACGTGCGCAACGACGCGCTGGCCCGCCAGCGCCTCGACGAGGCGGCGGAAAAGGCAAAAATAGAGCTTTCTACCTCCATGGAAACCGAGGTAAATATTCCGTTTATTACCTCGGACGCCTCCGGTCCGCGCCATTTGCTCGTAAAGATGAGTCGCTCGAAGCTCGAAGAGCTGACGGCGGAATACATTGACCGCGCGCTCGCCATTACCAAGCGCGCCATGGAGGCCTCGCCGTTTAAAATAGGCGACATCAACGAAGTCATACTTGTCGGCGGCCAAACCCGCATGCCGGCTCTGCAGGCAGCGGTTGAAAAATATTTCGGCAAAAAACCGAACATGTCGGTAAATCCCGACGAGGTAGTGGCTATCGGCGCCGCTATCCAGGGCGGTATACTCGGCGGCGAGGTGCGCGATGTGCTTTTGCTCGACGTCATTCCGCTTTCTTTAGGCATCGAGACTATGGGCGGCGTGGCAACCAAATTGATAGACCGCAACACAACTATCCCCACCGCAAAATCGCAGACATTCTCTACCGCGGCCGACAACCAAACAAGCGTGGAGATACACATAACACAGGGCGAGCGCGCCATGGCCAGCGACAACAAAAGTCTTGGCAAGTTTGTACTCGACGGCATTCCCCCCGCGCCCCGCGGACTCCCACAGGTTGAGGTAACCTTTGATGTCGACGCCAACGGCATACTCAGCGTCAAGGCAAAAGACAAAGCCACCGGCAAAGAGCAGGCTATCCGTATCGAGGCAAGCTCAGGGCTAGCCGACGCCGACATTGAGCGCATGCGCAAAGAGGCCGAGGCAAACGCCGAAACCGACAAGCAGAAAGTTGAGCTGGTAGAAGCGCGCAACATGGCCGACCAAGCGGTGTACGGCGCGCGTAAAGCTCTTGGCGACAACAAAGATAAAATCCCCATGGAGCTCGCGACCGCAATCAACGAAAAAGTTTCCGCCCTAGAATCCATTAAGGGGGGAGATGACTTTGTAAAAATAAAATCCGCAACCGAAGAACTGTCGAAAGAATTGTCCAAAGTCTACGAAGCGGTGCAAAAAGCCGGAGGTACTCCTCCGCCTCCGCCGGCCAGCGGAGAAACCCCTCCGGGCACTCAACAAGCGCCAACCGATACTCCGGAGCAGAAATAATCAAGGACCGTCCTTGATTATTTTAGGTTTGTAGAAATACAAGCCTTTTCCTTTTCTGTCAAATCGTGCTATAATGTACCGGATGCAGAGGGAAACGAAGAAATTGGCACCGCCAAAAGCGGTACTCAAGGCTTATTGGCCGTATGTAAAGCGGCACCCTTTTCTATTGTCTATAGTGCTCGGGAGCGGCGTGGCAATGCAGGTGGTAAGCCTGTTTGCGCCGTGGTACATGCGGCAGTTTTTTAACACACTCGCACTCGCACAACCGAGCGCTGAAGCCGCCGCGGCCTTATTTGCCACATTGTCTATTATTGCGGCATTGTGGGTGGCTGACCGGATTTTCCGCCGGCTCGAGGACCATGGCAATATTTATATGCAATCGCGGATAATGACCGAACTGTATGAAGACTCGTTCAGTTATCTGCTGGGACATTCGTACAATTTTTTTGCATCCAACTTCGCTGGTTCGCTCACGCATAAAGTAAGCCGCTATACGCGTGCCTTCGAAACTATTGCAGACAATATCCTCATACAATTTTTCCCCACAACTCTCTTCGTTCTCGGGGCGGTCGGCGTGCTTTTTATGCGCAATCACTGGCTCGGAGCAGCGCTGGGCGCATGGTGCGTGCTCTTTGTCTGGTTCCAGATATTCATCGCCCGAGTGCGTCAGCCGGTGCGCGCCGCCCGCTCCGAGGCGGATACTCGGGTGACCGGCGTCTTAGCCGACGCCGTCTCAAATCAGTCGACTATCGCGCTCTTCTCCGGATTTGCATTCGAGAGCCTACAGCTCAAGGAAGTGGTCGCTGACTGGCATACAAAAACTCTCCGCAACTGGCTGGTCGATGGCTGGATGTGGTTTGCCATCGGACTCTTTGTGGTGGCTATCCAAGTGGGGCTCATGTGGGGCGCGGTTATTCTTTGGCGAGCGGGCTCGCTAACTCTCGGGGACTTCGTACTCATCCAATCCTACCTCCTCACGGTCTTCAATCAGCTGATGGGCATCGGATTTAACCTGCGCCGGTTTTACGACGCGTTTGCTGATGCGGGGGAAATGGTGGCAATACTGCAAACTCCGCATACCATCACGAATAAAAAAGATGCAAAAAAATTGCAGGTAACCAAAGGAGAAATTTGGTTTGACGATGTTTCCTTCGGCTTCAATGACGGGACGCCGGTGCTGGACAACTTTAACCTCAAAATAAAGGGGGGCGAAAAGATAGCGCTGGTCGGGCCCTCCGGCGCAGGTAAGACGACCGTTACCAAACTTCTGCTCCGTTTGTACGACGTAAAGAAAGGTGCCATAAAAATAGACGGGCAAAATATTGCCGAGGTGACACAAGACAGTTTGCGCGACGCAATCAGCTTTGTGCCGCAGGAGCCGATACTCTTCCACCGCACGCTTATGGAGAACATCCGCTACGGCCGGCGCGACGCGAGCGACGCGGAAGTTATAGCAGCCGCGCGTCAGGCGCACTGCCACGAGTTTATAGACAAACTTCCGGAAAAATATAACACCTTCGTCGGCGAGCGCGGCGTCAAACTTTCCGGCGGCGAGCGCCAGCGGGTGGCTATCGCGCGCGCTTTGCTTAAGAACGCTCCTGTGCTGGTGCTCGACGAAGCAACCTCCAGCCTCGACTCGGAGTCCGAGGCGCTTATACAAGACGCGCTTGAAACGCTTATGCAGGGAAAAACGGTTATCGTGATAGCACACCGGCTCTCTACTATTATGAAGATGGACCGCATAGTGGTCGTACAAGACGGCGGGATAGTTGCGCAGGGCACACACTTGGAACTGGTTAATCAGGAGGGCCTTTACCGCAAACTTTGGAGCATACAGGCAGGGGGATTTATCGGAGACGGGCATAAACCCGCTGATAATAGTGCGGAGGAAGTGCTTGATGAAGCCGAGGAAACAGACGACCTTGCGGACGAAGAAAAACCGCAGTAAAGTAAACTCATAATGTCCGGTAAACGAGATTACTACGAGTTGCTGGGAGTCCAAAAAGGAGCCTCTAAGGAGGAAATTAAAAAAGCGTTCCACAAGCTTGCGCACAAATTCCACCCTGATAAAAAAGAAGGGGACGCGAGCAAGTTTAAAGAGGTTTCCGAAGCGTACTCCATTTTGAGCGACGACAAAAAGCGCGCCGAGTACGACTCGTACGGCCGCGTCTTCGGAGGCGGGGGAGCCGCGGGCGCGGGGGCCGCGGGCGGTTTTAATACGGCGGGCTTTGATTTCTCTCAATTCCAGGACGCCTTCAACCAAGGCGGCTTTGACATGGGGGATATTTTTAGCGATCTGTTTACGGGCGGCAATGTCCGGCAAAAGCGCGGCCGCGATATTTCTATCGACCTGGAAATAAGCTTCCGCGACTCGGTCTTCGGCGTTAAGCGCACTGTGCTTCTGGCCAAGACCAGCGTTTGCAACTCGTGCCAGGGCTCGGGCGCCGCAAAGGGTACAGAGACAGTTACCTGTACCCACTGCAACGGACAGGGCAAAGTGCACGAAACAACAAACTCTTTCTTCGGCACGGTTACGATGGTCCAACCCTGCAAACCGTGTAAAGGCAAGGGCAAGATTCCTAAAGAAAAGTGCCAGACCTGCCGCGGCGAAGGCGTCTACAAAAAGCAGGATGAAATAGAGATAGCGGTGCCGGCCGGCATCGACGGCGGAGAGATGATACGCCTGACCGGCATGGGAGAGGCTGTGGCGGGCGGCTCCGCGGGAGACTTGTACGTCAAGGTGCATGTAAGCCCCGACCCACGCTTTAAAAAAGACGGTCCCAATCTTATTACGGAGCTTTCGGTCAAGCTGTCCGACGCACTGCTCGGCGCCAGCTATAAAATAGAAACGCTCGACGGCCAAGAAACGCTGGATATCCCGCAAGGAGTAACTCACGGCGAAATGTTGAACTTAAAAGGCCGGGGCGTACCAACCGCCCGCGGCAAGCGCGGCGACCTGTATGTTAAGGTTAAAATAAACCTGCCGAGCAAACTTTCAAAATCAGCCCGCGGATTGGTGGAGAAACTCCGAGAGGAAGGGATATAAAAAAACGGCGGCCCGGAGGCTGCCGTTTCGATTGATCCAATATTCAGGGACAAACGACTGTCGCTGTCTTGGAGACAATCTGGAAGTTCGACTCGAAGTAGGCAATTGCTACCATGGAGGCCAAGAGAAATAGAGCAAACGGCCATTGGTTTACCAAGCTGCGGATCAAAGGCATCGAAACATCTCCCGTGAAGATCTGACGGTATAGATTGTACTCCGTGTTGTTAAAAAGTCAATAGGCGATTAGAACTTCAGAAATAAGGGTTTTGTTGGTACACTAAGCCCCATATGGCAGGAGGCAAAAAGCGGCTTTTGACCGGTTTACAGTCGTCGGGCCGGTTGCATATAGGCAACTACCTCGGCGCGTTGAAGCCTTTTGTTAACTTGTACGCCGAGTACGAAAGCATGCTGATGGTCGCCGACTATCACGCGCTCACCTCGCTTAAAGACCCCGCGGCTGTGCGCGAGGGGATAGTAGACGTAGTGGCCGACTACCTTGCCATAGGGGTAGACCCTACCAAAGCGACGATTTTTAAACAGTCGGACGTGCTGGAACACACCGAGCTGGCGTGGATTTTTGACTGCTTGGTAACCGTGCCGTTTTTGCAACAGGCGCATGCCTACAAAGACAAGGTTGCCAAAGGCTTGGAGGCCAATGCAGGGCTGTTTACCTACCCGATGCTCATGGCGGCCGACATACTGCTGTACGACACCAATGTGGTGCCGGTAGGCGAGGATCAGCGCCAGCATGTCGAGTACGCGCGCGAGGCGGCTAAAAAATTTAATATCGCGTACGGGCAAACTTTTATAGAGCCTGAGGAAATGATACTAAAAGGCGTCGGTGTTATCCCCGGTACTGACGGCAAAAAAATGTCCAAAAGCTATGGCAACACCATACCGCTCTTTGGCAGCGACGACGACATCCGCACCGCGGTTATGTCTATTAAGACCGATTCCACCGCCGTGGGCGAGCCGCTTAACCCCGCCACGGACATTACCTTCCAACTGCATATGCACTTTACCCCCAACCTGGCCGAGGTGCAGAAGCGCTATATGGACGGCACTATCGGCTACAAAGAATCTAAAGAGTTGCTGGCCAACAATATCATCGCGACCATCTCACCCATGCGCGAGCGCCGGGCGGCCCTAAGCCGCGAGGCGATTATTCAGGTGCTCAAAGACGGCGCCGAGGTTGCCCGCGCCCGCGCGAGCACAAAAATGAAAGAGGTGCGCGAGAAAGTGGGCGTCGGGTTGTATTAAAAATAGCAAAACGGCGGAGCTTGTGGGCTCCGCCGCTGACGCTTAGTGCGCATATTTTTGATCGAAGTCTTCGCCGACATTACCACCAAGACCATAGTCCTGGGCAATGATGTTGTCGACGCTAAGACCAGCGACCATCTTTTGTTCGCTGTTACACCTGGGCTGCATAGCGCCAACCAGCTTCCATTGGTCGTTGTCACCGGCAACGAGGTCACAGAGTACCGTGTCGCTATACTGGACCCTTCCCTGATCGTTTGCGATCTGCAGGGTTGCCCGCACCCCTTTGGGACTCTTGTCTTGTGCCAAAGGCGGTTTCGGCATCTTCACGAATAGTGAGATCATCGTCTTGTCCTCTATGTGTGATGGAAAGGCGGCTTGTGGTGGCTCCGGACAAACCTGCTCTCCATTGTACACCTGAAATACCTTTTTGTCAAGTATAATCCACCAAGCCAGGTAAGACTTTTTTTGCTATAGTTAACGGAACATTTATATGGAGCGCACTCTTATTGCCGATTTGCAAAACAAAAAAGGGGAGGCGGTAACCATCCAGGGCTGGGTTAGCGTGCGGCGCGACCAGGGCAAGATGGTATTTTTTGACTTCCGCGACCGCTCGGGCGTGGTACAGGGCGTTACCTTACCCGCTTCGCCGGCGATAGAAACCGCTAAAGAGGTGCGCAATGAGTACGTGGTTTCGGTCGAAGGCAAGGTCAACGAGCGCCCGGAAAAAAATCGCAAGGAGGGTGTGCAAAACGGCGATATCGAGTTGGAAGTACTGGGTATAGAAATAATCTCCAAGGCAGAAATTCCGTTTGAGCTGGGCACTGAAGTCAATCTCGATACGTATCTCGACCACATGCCCTTTACCCTACGGGCAGAAAAGGCGAAGCAGATTTTTAAAGTACAGCAGGCGATAATCGAAGGATTTCGAGAGGGAATGAAAGCCCAGGACTTTACCGAATTTCAGGCGCCCGCGCTGGTGGGCGGCGACGCCGAGGGCGGAGCCGCGGCTTTTAAGGTTGACTATTACTACGAGCAAAAAGCCTACCTAGCAACCAGCCCGCAACTGTACAAACAAATAATGGTGGGTGTTTTTGAAAGGGCTTTTACCACGCCTAAGATATTCCGTGGAGAAAAGCACGCTACCACGCGCCACCTCAGCGAGTATACATCGCTCGACTTTGAAATGGGTTTTATTAAAGACCATACCGACGTAATGGCCGCGCTGGCGAAGACCATGCGAATAATCGTCAAGAAAACGGGTATTGACGTTGCCATACCGGAACAGATTCCTGTATTAAAATTGCGCGAAGTGCAAAAGATACTTGGTGTGGGAGAGGAGCCCGACCTCGAGCCCGAGCATGAGCGCGCCATTTGCGAGTGGGCGCTGCGTGAGCACAACTCAGATTTTGTGTTTGTGACGCACTACCCCGTCAGCAAGCGGCCATTCTACACTTACGAAGACGAGGCCGACCCGGGTTTTACCAAAAGTTTTGACCTCCTCTTCCGCGGGCTAGAGATTACGACCGGCGGCCAACGCATCCACAACTACGACGCGCTGGTGGCCGCTGCAAAGGCAAAAGGGCTCGACCCAAGCAAGTTTTCTTATTATCTGGAGACGTTTAAAGTCGGCATGCCGCCGCACGGCGGCTCGGCCACGGGGCTCGAGCGCCTGACCGCCCGCTTGCTTAACCTCCCCAATGTCAAAGAAGCAACTCTCTTCCCCCGCGACCTCAACCGCATCGACATCCTCCTCTCGACAGATAAAAAAGAAGAATAAACTTCTATATGCTTGAAAAAATTTCTTCAACAATCAAAGATTTTTTAGGGGATTCAAATGAATTTATCGAATCAGCAACAATAGCCGCGGAAGACAGAATAACTTCCCCTTTTTACGGTTATTTCCTTATTTCCTGGTTTATATTTAACTGGAAAATTGTATATGTAGCTTTCTTTATTGATCAAACCAAACTTTATGAAAAAACAGGCTTGTTGCGTAATGAATATTTAAATTCTATAATCCCCTCGCACTTGAGTTGGAATTTTTGGTTCTATTTTGCTATTTGTCCTTTTTTACTGACGGTGTTCTTCTTTTGGATATCACCATATTTTACTCGACATTTCTTTAGGAAAAATATCCGGAATAAAAAACAATTAAAAATAATTGAACTCCAAGAAAGTCAGGAGGTAAAGAAAGAGGAAAAGGCTTTAGTAAAAGCTGAAACCGCACTCATTGAAGAGAAGGTAGAAAAAGTTAAACGCGAAAAAAAAGCTGTAAAAGAAACTCCTGAAGTTATTTGGGAAAATGAATTTGAAATTTTTAGAAAGCACCCAATCTATAGTGGAATGGATAGCCTAAAAAAAATACTTTATGAAAGAAGCGGCCTGACACGGGAATGGGATGGTAATCAGTATCGTCTCATGATTAACTCTGATATCTTGGCTGCTGCAGACTCAAGAGGGCTAGTAGAAATTCAGGGTAGTGGAAAATTAGAAAAAATTGAACTTACACCAAAAGGAAAATTTTTTATGGCAAAATTCTTGGAAGGAAAATAACGCCGAATGAAACTCGTGTACAAAACTGCAGCAGAGGGTATATTTCTGCTCCACCTCTGCTTAGTTTTGCTTGTTGTGTTTTTTGGTTGGTATATACCCGCGCTGTGGCCCTGGTATGTGGCGGCGCTCGTTGCCACACTCGTCTCAGACCTCTTGTTCGGCTACTGCATACTCAGCAAATGGGAGTTTGATCTACGGCGCAAGGTCAACCCCGACACCGACTACGATTTTGCCTGGGCGACTTACTACACCTACAAAATTACCAACAAACGCATCTCCAACGTTTTGTATTGGCGATTATCGATATTCTTTCTAACTGCGTCTCTCGGTATCAGTCTCTACTCCCGTTTTTTTATATAAATTAGCAAGATTTAGGAAAAATTGACAACAAAAATTAGATAGTTTAAATTATCCCCAGTTGTTATCCAACCCAACCTGGGAGGAATTAATGTCCAAAATATCCGCAGTCGTGCCTGGTTTTATATCCTACGAGGAGACTGACGGTCTGCTTGGTGTTGCCGTTGAGCTCTTTCGTGCCGGCAGTGGCGAAAACGTTGTCCGGGTTTCCCATGAATGGCTCATGCAGATTAATAAAGTCGCCGGCTATAATTACGGCCGTCTTTCGGTGGTCATGCATCCGCAAGCTTTTACCGGCTACCAAGGCCAGCGCGGAATCTCTATTTCTATCGTACCGGGCAACTTTGACGGAAAGCTGAGCGAAGCCGAAAAAGACTTTCGAGAGCCGTTGCGGCCGTACCAATTGGGCAACTACGGTCATGCTGGTGGTTCTGGCTTCCATGAGGGAGTCTTTACCATCGATACCAACCTCGATGACGCCATTCGGTTGCATAAGGCTCTTGGCAAAGTCATCGCCAACGCGAAGCGTCTCGGCAAAAAACCGAAGCTCAAAAGCGCCGCCTAACTTGTTTCGAGCTCCTGTTTTTCAACAGGAGTTTTTATATAAACTGGAGCGCCTGACCGCCCGCCTGCTTAACCTCCCCAATGTCAAAGAAGCAACTCTCTTCCCCCGCGACCTAAATAGAATCGACACCCTGTTGAGTACCGATAAAGGAGAATAGGCGGTATATTGACTTATTCCGGTTTGTACGATTAAATACCCGCTAGGCAGAAAATGGGTACAAACACATGAGCACCTTCACGAGACAAGATTTCATTGATGCGGCTCTGCGCCTCAATTGGGAGTGGGTGGACAAGAACCTTAACGACGGGGACATCACCCCCGATGATATTCTTTGGGCCACAACTACCGGCATAAAGGACGCCAGCAAAGATATCCGCGACCTGGCGGCGACCTATCTCACCACATCGGTCCTGCCGCTCGCGCTTGAAGACGAGCGCAAGCTCGTACGGGTGATGCTGACAGACCCGTACCATATCGTTCAATACCGCCTGGCGATCGCGCTCTACAAGCGCGGCAACCGCATCGTCGAAGTTGTAAATATGTTTCAGAAAGCTCTCGACGACGAGGATGTCGGCCGGGTCGCGTTCACATATAAAGCCGCCGCGTGAGCGGCCTTATCAGCCGCCCAAGGGCGGCTTTTTTACTTCGCAAAATAAAAAACACCGGACTGAGCCGGTGCTGTGATAATAAGGCAGGTCCCCAAGGCTCGACGCGCTGGTAAGGAGGTAGGAACCGAGGGGACCCGTACTTTCTCCAGGATCTCTCACCGGAGCGGGCAGGTTGGAACCTGGCCGTTTCACTCTCCTCCTCCTAGCTGAATCCACAAACACTCTAGCATTATTTAATACAAAAACAAAAGCTAAACCGGCCTTTTGTTTTTGTTGAAAATGTTGTCTTTTAAAGGTATAATGTTGCCTATGAAATTTCAGCCTAAAGCACCTAAAGGGGCCATTACTATCGAGGTTATCAGCGGCTCCACCGCGCGCTTCGATGGCAAGGTACTGTCTATCCCTTGCAAAGATAAAAATCAAACAAATAGGCGCAAGTTTGTCATAGTTATGCGCAAAATCGTGACTACCGCCAAACAGCACAAGCTCAGCTCTGTTGCGATAAACTACGCTGAAATCAGGTCGCTGGCGCCTAAGGATATGCCTGACTACGAAGTAGGGCGTGTCGCCGGCACCGCTTTTGCCATGGCGGACTACGAGCACAACACCTACAAAACCAAACCGAAGGAAGGTTGGAGCAATGTGGAAGTCATTGCGATTCTTAAAACTCCCGAAGCAGGACAAGAGGGTTTTGCTGATGGCCTGATTATCGCAGGCGAAATTAACGCTACCCGCGAGCTTTCCAACACGCCGGGCGGGGACATGACGCCGAAACTTTTAGCCGCCGCGGCAAAAAAAGCAGTCAAAGGGACAAATAGTAAAGTAAAAGTTTTAGGGCTTAAAGAAATGACTAAGCTCGGTATGGGCGCCGTAGTCGGCGTAGGCAAAGGTGCGCAAGATGAGCCGCAATTTATCGTTATGGAATATTGGGGCGCCGGAAAACCCCGCGGAGGACAGTTCTCCGCAACTGGGGATAAGTCAAAAAAACCGGTGGTGCTGGTAGGCAAAGGAGTCACTTTTGATACCGGCGGACTCAACATCAAGACCAACCATATGTATGAGATGCATATGGATATGTCGGGTGGCGCCGCGGTTATACACTCGGTTGCGCTGGCGGCAAAACTCAAACTAAAGGTAAACGTGGTAGGGCTTATACCCGCGGTAGAAAACGCGGCCGGCCCGCAGTCTATGCGTCCGGGCGATATATTAAAATCGCTCTCGGGCAAGACAATCGAAATATTGGACACCGACGCTGAAGGCCGTGTCATTTTGGCTGACGCCATTACCTACGCCAAGCGCTACAATCCGGCAGTCGTCGCCGATGCGGCAACTCTTACCGGCGCGGCACTGACCTGCTTTGGCGAGCACGCTAACGCGTTTATGACCAACCGGGACGAAATGATTATGGATTTCTTTAATCTCGCCGAAGAAAGCGGCGATTATATGTGGCCGATGCCGCTGTGGAAAGAGTACGACTATATGGTAAAAGGGCGTTTTGGCGACGTCCCCAATATCCCCGCCACGGGCAACACCCGGTACGCGGGCGTTATTGGCGGAGGCAAATTTCTTGAAGTTTTTGCCAAAGAGCTGAATTGCCCGTGGATACACATTGACATGGCGCCAAAAATGACCGCCGCTCTGGACGAGTACTTGGCTAAAGGCGCCGCGGGCTCGCCGGTGCGCTTCTTTCTCGCGTTGATGGAAAAATATGCTGATTGAAGAAAAACTGAGCGTCAAAACACCCGTCTACGAAGGACCACTGGAGGTTCTTTTGGAACTTATCGAAAAAAGAAAACTGCTTATTAACGACATATCGCTCTCTTCGGTAACCGACGAATATATCGCTCGCGTCAACGCGCTTACCGAACTTCCGGTAGGGGAGACCGCGGAGTTTATCGCTCTGGCGGCCACGCTCCTTTTAATAAAGTCCCGCTCGCTTTTGCCGAATCTCGAAATTAGCGATGATGAGTCCCGCGATATCAAAGAGCTGGAGTACCGTCTGGCGCTCTACCAAATTATCAAAGAAGCTTCTGTAAATCTTGGAAGGAGCGCGGAAGTCTACTTGTACGAAGGCGCGCCGCGCGAGATGGAGGCGCTTTATATACCGGACCCTTCTGCCACGCCGGCGAGCCTGCGGGCGGCGGCGCAGACTCTTATAGACGGCTTTCCGTCGATGCCGGCGCTGCCGAAAGTCGAGGTCAAAAAAATAATGTCTCTTGAGGAGATGATAAACAGTATGGCCGCGCGTATTTCGAAAGCATTTAAAATGAGCTTTAAAGAATTTGCCGGCAAAAAAGAGCGCGGCGAGATAATCATAAGTTTTTTGGCGCTTCTTGAGTTGGTGAAACAGGGTATAATTAAAGCTGAACAGGAGGCGCGCCACGGAGACATTACTCTTGAAACGAGCGCCGTATCAACACCGTCTTATGGCTCACAATGACCTTGCCCGAAAAATCGAAGCGCTGCTTTTTGCACTAGGCCGCCCCCTTGCCCGCAAAGAGCTCTCGCGGTTGCTTGACGCGGATAGAGGCGACATTTCGGCGGCGCTGACCGAACTTCAAAACACCCTGCAGGGAGGGGTGGTGCTGGTCGATGACGGCGATGAAGTTGAGTTGCGCGTGGGAGCCGAAAGCGCCGCGCTTATAGAAAAGGTGCGCAAAGATGAATATTCCCGCGATATCGGCAAAGCCGGCCTTGAGGCCCTGTCGGCAGTGTTGTATCGCGGCCCGCTGACCCGCAGCGAGATAGACTTCATACGCGGAGTTAACTCTTCGCAAACCCTGCGCACGCTTACACTGCGTGGGCTGATCCGCAAAGTAGAAAATGATGCAGGACGAACTCTGTCCGACTCGGCTCGACCGGCAGGCGGGGGCAGACGCGGCTCCTTTTTGTATGAACCCACGACCGAATTACTTGCAGAACTCGGCGTCTCCCGCATGCAGGATCTGCCCGATTACGCGGACGTACGCCAAAAATTGCAAACGCTTGAAGAATCTTATCGGGTGTCCGGCCAAGAGCAAAAACAGTCCGAACAATCATGAGCGATTTTTATAAAAAAATAAATATGGGCATTGCGGCCGCGGCAATCACACTTTGCGCATTCGGCGCGGGAGTATACGGCGCGGTCAAAATCAATCCAAGCAGCTTAAGTGCCGCAGCCGCGGAGTCGCAAATGCGGTTGCCGGCAGTAGCGCTTGAAGACAGAGCGCTTGTGGCGAAGTCGGCCGTACTTTATGACCTCGGCACCAACCGCGTCTTGTATCAAAAAAATGCCTACGAGCAGCTGCCGCTGGCGTCGCTTACCAAGCTTATGGCGGTCGAGGTCGTGCTCTCCGTCAAATCACCCGATACTCCGGTCCAGATTACGCGCGACAATCTGCGGCCCGACGGCGACTCCGGTTTTAGGGTCGGGGAGACCGTGATGCTCGGCGATCTCATTAAATTCGCGTTGGTTGCCTCGAGCAACGATGCCATGGAAGCCGCGGCGGCGAGCCTCGGCGATGGCTCTATAGATAAAATGAACGCCGCGGCCGCCGCGATGGGCTTAACCCAAACACATTTTTTTAATGCCACCGGACTCGATGTCACGGATTCCGCCTCAGGCGCGTACGGTTCGGCCTACGATGTGGCCCGGCTTGCGGCTCTCTTTTATCACGACCATCCGGATTACTTCGAGCTTACAACCCGGCCCGATATATCTATCGTCCAAAATGGCGAAGACCTTACAGCCGAGGCTACCGCGCTGCCATTACAAACAATGCCCGGATTTGTGGCGGCTAAGACAGGATACACTGACCTTGCGGGCGGCAATCTGGTGGCGGTATTTGACCTGCAACCTGGACTGACGGTTATAGCGGTTGCTATAGGCTCAACGCGCGAAGGGCGTTTTAGCGATGTTATAAAACTGATAGAAACCGCGCGCGCATCGCTGGCAAAACAATGACTATAGACGTACTGCGCATTTTTATACCGGCGACGCTCGCGTTCCTTATCGGGATTGGTATTACACCGTTTCTGACGCACTTTCTTTATAAAAACAGGATGTGGAAGCCCAAAGCGGGGAAGACCGCCCTGGATGGTACTGAGGCAAGCGAGTTTAACCGATTGCATCAAAGCCGCGAAACCGGGACCCCGCGCTTCGGCGGGATAATAGTGTGGGCAAGCGTTCTATTAACCGCCGACCTTCTTTCGGCCCTTGCGTTTTTTTATCCCAGTGCCTTCGGCGATCTCGCTTTCATCAGCCGCAACCAAACTTGGCTGCCGCTCGCCGCGCTCGCGATAGGCGCATTGGTCGGCTTTATCGACGACCTATTCGAGGTGGTGGGACGCCCCGGCATCAAACTGCGCGTTCGGCTGTTGGTAGTCGCCGCCGTAGCTCTATTTTGCGGATGGTGGTTCTACGACAAGCTGGATGTTACCTCGATTTCTTTTCCGTTTGTGGACGGACCGCTCCAGCTGGGGATGCTCATTATCCCTTTCTTTACGCTGGTGGCGCTCTTTATATACGCGGGCGGCGTAATAGACGGTATCGATGGACTGGCGGGCGGCATATTCTCCTCGATTTTCGCCGCCTACGCGGGCATCGCCTTTTTCCAAAATCAAATGGACATCGCGGCGCTCGCGGCGGCTATCTCGGGAGGCCTGCTGGCCTTCTTATGGTTTAACATCCCGCCGGCGCGGTTTTACCTCTCCGAGACGGGTACTATGGCGCTGACGCTTACCCTGACGGTTATAGCTTTTTTGACAGACACCCTAGGCAATGGACACGGCGTCTCTGTACTTCCTATCATCGCGCTGCCTCTGGTCGTCACGGTACTGTCGAACATCCTGCAAATGTTCGGAAAAAAAGTGCTCGGCCGAAAAATTTTGCGCATCGCGCCGCTCCACCACCACTTCGAGGCGCTGGGGTGGCCGCCGTACAAAGTGACCATGCGCTATTGGATAGTCGGCATAGTCGCCGCGATACTGGGGATGACCATCGCTTTGCTTTGACATGAAAAGTAAGTCCGCAGACACACCGTTCCTGCTCGTCTTTCTGGTTCTTATCGTATTTGGGCTCCTTATATTTACTTCCGCGGCACTGGGGCTGCTTGCCCGCGGCGGGGCAAGCTTTACCTCGGTGGCGGTATCGCAGCTGCTGCTCGGCTTTTTGTGCGGCGGAATCGCACTCGTCGTGCTTTCGCATATCGACTACCGGCTGTGGCGGCCTTATACGCCGTACTTCTTCGGGTTTGCGCTGCTACTAACACTGCTGACTTTCATACCCGGAATAGGGATAACACTCAAAGGCGCGGCGCGCTGGGTAAGTATGGGGCCCATCACTTTTCAACCCGCGGAATTGCTTAAATTCGCGGCAGTGGCTTTTATCGCCGGCATATACGCCTCGCGCATGCGCAGTGTAGGCACCCTGCGCGGCGGCGTGCTGCCGCTGGTGCTTATCGGCGGACTTTCAGCCGGAATTCTGCTCCTGCAGCCGGACACCGACGGTGCCGCGATTATTTTGCTCGCGTGCGCCGTAGTGCTCTTTACCGCCGGGGGGAAGGTATGGCATCTTCTTCTGCTCGGACTTATAGGGCTTTTGGCTCTTGGAGCGGTCGCGTATCAGCGTCCGTACCTCGCCGAGCGTTTTTTAACCTTTGTCAATCATTCCGCCGACCCGCAAGGCGCCGGCTGGCAGATACATCAGTCGCTCATTGCGGTCGGCTCCGGCCAGTGGTCGGGGAAAGGTTTCGGGCAAAGCATCGAAAAGTTTTCCTATCTACCGGAACCTATCGGCGACTCCATATTCGCCGTAGCAGCCGAAGAATTTGGTTTTGTGGGTTCTGTGGCGCTCGTCTTGCTATATGCCGGCGTGGCGCTCCTTGGGTTGCGCATCGCGGCGCGCGCGCCGGACCCTTTTGGCGGCCTGCTGGTAGTAGGGCTTATAACCGTAATCATCGGACAGTCGTTTATGAACATAGCCTCGACCTTGGGGCTTATCCCTCTTTCGGGGCTGCCGCTTATATTTGTATCGCACGGCGGCACGTCGCTGGCGATAGCGCTCGCCGAAGTGGGCGTTATACTGAGCGTATCCAAGCGGATGCGAAATTAAAGATATGAAAATACTTTTTACCGGCGGGGGGTCAGGCGGGCATTTTTATCCCATCATAGCGGTCGCCGAGGCTATCAACGACCTTACCCGCGAGCGCAAACTTTTGGAGCCTGAATTAATTTACGCCGCGCCGGACCCGTACGACCGCGAGATGCTTATCGCCAACGGGATACGCTTTGTGCCGACCTCGGCGGGCAAAATCCGGCGCTATTTTTCTGTGCTCAACTTTTTTGACTTCTTTAAGACCGGGTGGGGGATTCTGCGCAGTGTGCTGCGGATTTTCTTTCTTTATCCGGATATCGTCTTCGGCAAAGGCGGCTACGCGTCTTTCCCCACACTGCTCGCGGCCAAGCTTTTTAAAATTCCGGTCATCATACACGAATCCGACGCAGAGCCCGGACGGGTCAACAAATGGGCGGGAAAATTCGCGGCCAAGATAGCGGTGTCATTCCCCGAGGCGGCGCATCATTTCCCGAAAGAAAAGGTTGCGTTTACCGGCAATCCTATACGCAAAGCGGTACTGGTGCCGGCCCGCGAAGGCGCGTTCGAATTTCTGAAGCTCAATAAAGAATTGCCGGTCATATATGTTACCGGCGGCTCGCAAGGCGCCCAGGCGCTTAACGAAGGACTACTTGCGGCGCTTCCGCAGCTCCTTAATAAATATCAAATCATCCACCAGACGGGGGACGATAATCTTACAGACATTATCGGGCGCGCCAAGGTCATCTTGGGCGACTCCCCGAACGCCGAACGCTACAAGCCGGTTGGCTACCTTAACGACCTCGCCACGCGGATGGCCGCCGGCGCGGCAAGCCTTGTTATCTCGCGCGCGGGATCGACTATTTTTGAAATAGCCTCATGGGGAGTGCCGTCGATACTTATTCCGCTTCCGACCGCGGCCGAAGACCATCAAACCAAAAATGCCTACGCCTACGCGCGCGCCGGCGCCTGCGCCGTAATAGAGCAGAGCAATCTTACCCCGGGCCTGCTGGTCTCCGAGGTAAACCGGATATTGGACCACGAGCCCCTCAAACACGCGATGAGCAACGCGGCACGCGCGTTCTCGCGCGTGGACGGGGCGCGGCTCATCGCCGCCGCGCTGCTTGACATCGCTATCTCCCACGAGCAATAACAAGGGTTTTTTGGTACACTGCCCGAATATGGCCGACAAAGTAATTACGCGGTTTCCGCCCAGCCCTACGGGCCACTTGCACATCGGAGGGGTACGGACGGCGCTTTTTAACTACTTGTTTGCCGCGCATAACGAAGGGCAGATGCTTTTGCGCTTTGAGGACACGGATAGGGAGCGCAGCAAACCGGAATTTGAAAAGGATATTGTAGACGGGCTCGCGTGGCTTGGCATCCCGTATATGCTGGCCGAAAACCCGCGGCAGTCTGAGCGCCTGGAAATTTATCAACCGTACGTCGCCAGACTTATAACCGAGGGTCACGCGTACGAAGCGGAGGAATCCGAAAACACTCCCGGAAAAAAGGTCGTCCGGTTTAAAAATCCAAATAAAGCCGTCACCTTCCACGACGCGGTGCGGGGAGCGGTTACGTTTGATACGACCGAGCTTGGCGACTTTGTCATTGCGCGCACTATCGACGAACCACTTTACCATTTGGCGGTAGTTATCGACGACCATGATATGCGGGTAACGCACGTCATCCGCGGGGAGGACCATCTCTCAAATACCCAGCGGCAAATCCTGATAATCGAAGCATTGGGATTTATGCTCCCAGAGTACGCGCATATTCCTCTTATACTCGCGCTCGATAAAACAAAACTCTCCAAGCGCCACGGAGCGGTGTCGGTCAATGAATACCGGGCGCAAGGGTTTATCCCCGAAGCTTTTTTAAATTATCTGGCGCTTTTAGGTTGGAATCCCGGCGGAGAAAAAGAAGTGTATTCACTTGAAGAGTTGGTGAGAGAGTTTACCCTCGACCGCGTGCACAAAGCCGGCGCGGTCTTTGATATCGAAAAGTTGAAATGGTTTAACCACGAGCATCTTAAAAAACTTTCCGACACCGAGTATGCCGCGCGATTGAAAGAATTTTCCGAGAAAGACGCTGATGCGCGGCTGGTGCCACTGCTTAAAGAACGCGCGCAGACGCTTAAGGAGGCCGCAACTATACTCGAGGGCGAGTTAGATTTTTTTGGGAGCATCTCGTACGAGCCCGCGCTGCTCCTGCAGGGCGGAAAGATTACGGCCGAGATTGCGTCAAATCATTTGAAGACGCTCTCCGAGATGCTGCAGCATATTCCCGATGAAGGATTTACCGCCGCACAACTTAAAAGCATCGTATGGCCGTACGCCACCGCGCAGGGCAGGGGAGACGTGCTTTGGCCGTTGCGCGTCGCGCTCTGCGGCAAAGAAAAGTCTCCTGACCCCTTCACGCTCTGTGAGCTTTTGGGCAAGGCCCGGACGCTCGAACGCATTGCTCAAGCGGTCAAAAACCTTTAAAATAAAGGGGATGCACTTTCCCGTACGCGTGTTGGTATTGCTTTTGGCGGGTTTTTTGGCCGTGGGCGGAGGGCCGTTCGCCGCGGCGCAAACTCCCGATACGGCCGAGGAAACTTCGGCGCAAAAAGCCATACGGGAGGCCAACGAGGCGGCAGCGGCTGCGCGCGCCGCGGCTGAAGCTGCCGCGCAAGCGCAGATAGACGCTACCAATGCCGAAATACAGCGGCTTAAAGATGAGATAGCCGCTCTGCAGCAAAACTTGAACTTAACCACCGCGCAAAAACAAACCTTGCAGACGACTATCAAGGCGCTGGACCTCCAGATTCAAAAACTCCAAAAAAACGTCTCACTTACCACTACGCAGATAAGCCAAAAAGACAAAGAAATAGTTGTCATCGCGGTCGATATCCGCACCGCCGAGGAAAAAATAGCCGACGCGCGGCAAGGTGTTGGAGAATCGCTCCGCCAGCTCGAGCAGATGGACGAAGAACATCTGGTAACGGCGCTCTTTGGCGGCGGGACGCTGTCGAGTTTTTTTGACGAAGCGGTCACCTTAGGGAGTCTGCGCGGAGAATTGCAGAATAAAATACGGGATTTAAAATCTTTGCACACCACTCTGCAGACCACCAAACAAAGTGCGGAAAACAAGCGCAAAGAACTTGCTGCACTTAAAACAAACCTCAACCAGCAAAAGCAGGGGGTCGTGGTGGCGAAAGCAGACCAGACAACACTCCTGAAAGAAACACAGAATAAAGAAACTGAGTACCAAAAATTAATCGCGCAAAAGAAAGCTGAACAAAACTCCTTCGAGTCTGAACTTATTCGGCTTGCCACCGGGCTGGGACCCGCCGATACAAGCACGGCACCCGGCGCAGCCAACGGTATTTTGGGCTGGCCGCTTGATACTATTTATTTTACGCAATACTTCGGCAAAACCGCTTTCGCTCAATCGGGAGCCTACAGCGGCAACGGCCACAACGGCGTGGACTTTCGAGCATCTGTCGGCACGCCGGTCAAGGCGGCGCTCTCGGGGACAGTGCAGGAAATTAACCAAGGCGCGGTCAAATATTGCCAGTACGGCAAATGGGTGATGGTAAAGCATGGCAACGGCCTGAGCACTCTGTACGCGCATCTCTCAAGCATTTCGGTTTCAAAAGGACAACAGGTAGGGACCGGCGAGTTAGTCGGATATGCAGGAGATACCGGGTACGCAACGGGTCCGCATCTGCACCTTACTCTGTATATATCGAGCGCGGTGACGTTTAAGCAGTATACGTGCAATAGCGGCAAGACCGCCTTTATCCCTGTCGCGCCTCTTAATGCCTATCTAAACCCGCTCTCCTACCTGCCTGCACAGTAGGGGAGAGATATCCCCACAAGAGGCTAGAGCACCATTGTGGAAGCCTCATACTAAAGGTGCGGAGCAGGTCGAGCCGCATACGCTATTTCCGTAAAAATTCTATATGAAAGCATTACACATGGTCACCTTTATTCTCGTTGCCGTCGGCGGTCTTAACTGGGGCCTCATGGGCCTCGGCTGGCTCGTAAACGGTTCCGATTGGAATGTGGTCAAAATGGTTGTCGGTTCGTCTACGCAGCTGGAAGCGATTGTTTATCTGCTCGTCGGTCTTTCGACGGTCTGGATACTCATCGGCCACAAGGGCGATTGCAAAATGTGCGCAAGCAGCTCGATGTAAAAAGTCCGGTTGTGTGCAGAAAAATTCCCCGAGATGGGGAATTTTTCTTGATTATGCTAAAATGTACTGCTTATGGAAGCAATTACTGTTAAAAACCTCCGCAAGCGCTATGATACCGGCGTCGAAGCCCTAAAAGGAGTGACCCTCGGTGTTAAAGAGGGGGACTTTTTTGCCCTGCTCGGTCCGAACGGGGCGGGGAAGACTACCCTCATCGGCATACTTACCGGCTTGGTGGAAAAGACAGGCGGCGAAGCGGCTATTTTTGGCCACAATGTTACCCGCGACGCCTCAACGGCCAAGACTTATATTGGTCTGGTACCGCAGGAGTTTAACTTCAATATTTTTGCCAAAGTTGAGGATATTATCATCGCCCAGGCCGGCTACTACGGGATCCCTCGCGCGCAGGCGCTTACGCAGGCCGAACCCATACTCAAAGACCTTGGGCTTTGGGAAAAGCGCCATGAAGTATCGCAAAAACTCTCCGGCGGAATGAAACGCCGGCTCATGATTGCTCGGGCGCTTATACACCACCCGAAGCTTCTTATCCTCGACGAGCCTACCGCGGGGGTAGATGTCGAGCTCCGCCGGCACATGTGGACATTTCTCCGCACGATGAATGCCGCCGGTACGACTATTGTCCTTACTACGCATTACCTTGAAGAGGCCGAACAGCTTGCGCGCACCGTCGCCATTATCAACAAGGGAGAGATACTGGTTAATGAGCCGATGCAGGGGTTTCTTGACCGCCACCAAAACAAAAAGCTTGAAGATATCTATTTGGAAATGGTGGGAGCTGATATACAAATATAACTATGACACCGCAAAAACAATTTGTCGCGTACTATACGATGCTCCGCGGAGACTTTATCCGCATTGTGCGCATCTGGTCGCAGACGCTCCTGCCGCCGGTTGTTACCACCACGCTGTATTTCATCGTCTTTGGCACCTTTATCGGCTCTCAGCTCGCACCCATACAGGGGCTTTCCTATATACAATTTATCGTTCCGGGGCTCATTATGATGTCGGTAATTACCAGCTCGTACATGAACACCGTCTCGACCTTTTATTTTGCCAAATGGACAAAAACTCTCGACGAAATCCTTGTCTCGCCGATGCCCGAATGGCTGGTTATCGCCGGCTTCGTAAGCGGGGGAGTAATGCGGGGGCTCATGGTGGGGGTGTTGGTCGGCATTGTAGGGCTCTTTTTTACTCAACTGGCGGTGCACCACGCGCTGGCGCTGGTGCTGGCGCTGGTTCTTACCTCGGTGCTTTTTTCTCTCGCCGGACTCATCAACGGCGCCTTTGCTAAAAGTTTTGACGCTATCTCCATCGTGCCGACGTTTGTTCTGACCCCGCTCACGTACTTGGGCGGCATCTTTTACTCTATCGAACAGTTTCCGGAATTCTGGCAGAAAGTCTCTTTGCTCAACCCTATACTCTATATGATCAATGCCTTCCGCTGGGGATTCTTCGGGGTATCCGACATCGACATCCGCATCTGCTTTGCCGTACTGCTAGGCTTCATTCTTCTTTTCGCGCTGGTTTTGCTGTGGCTCTTCCGCCGCGGCATCGGGGTAAAGAATTAATTATGCAAACGCAAAAAGCCCCCGGTACCGGGGGCTTTTGCTCGAGGAGGGGAGGAGCCGTTAGCTAGTAGGAGGCCTGCAGGCGGTAAGCCTCTTCCTCTATCTTGGCCTCGTTATCCTCGCGTATCCACAGGCGCACCTGCGACGACACGACTTCGCGCGCGGCATGCTCGCGCTTGATATGATTCCACATCTTAATGCGGTTCATAATCCCGTTGCCGCTGTAACCGCTTTCGTTATGGCCGCATTCGCGGCAGGTAAGCAGTATTTTCATATAGTACGTACACTTAGTTATGAACCGGATAAAGTGTGCGTCTGGCTACAGTGTCGCAGTGCGATGCTGTTTTTAAAATGAATTTACAGTTTTTTCTTTTTGCCCGACGGCGACCACTCGGTAATATCCAAAACTTTTGCCTCGATAGGCTGGGCATTGCGGAGTTTGCGCATCGCAGAGCGGCCCGCGACGGGAGTATGCGGCGAATCGTCCAGATCGACAATAAGCTGGACTAAATCCTCCTCGGAGGTCGCCCAATGCGGCGCATAGCGCGAAAGATTAAATGGTTTGGAAAACGCGCGCATCGTCTTTTCTCCGTCGACGACTATATATTCGTGAAAGTATGACATCGCGAGCTCTCGCACAGTTTTGTACACCGGGTCGCGCCATCGCAGGATGGTGTGGTTGGTCTTACTTATCGCGCCCCACCTACCGTCCTCTTTAAAAAGCGCCACGACGTGGTCGTCGTCATACGGAGCAGTTTGTATATCGAGCAAATAGGGCGTCCGGCCCTGATAGGCAAGGGAAGCGGCCGCGAAAAGGGCTCCCTCGACGCAGTGCGCCTTTTGCTCGCGCAATACCCTGCGCGGCGAATAAATAGTCTCCCCTGCCAGCTCAAAATTAATAGGGAGGCGGTCTAAATAGTTTTGCACATCGACCGGCGTCTTTAATTTTTGAAACACTGCCCGCTCCGCGGGGGAGAGGAGGGCGCGCAACTCACCGGCGTACCGTTTAGACATGAGCCTTATTGTACACGGTTGTAAGTATACTAACGTCGCACAAATAAATACGCGTTTATGTCGCACATTGAGAACGTATCAAAAGAAAACCGCCGGACCAAAGCCAGGCGGCTTTCGATCAGGCGGTTGCGACATAGGGTCAGCGCTCACGAACATAGAGGTGTACGCGGCTGATGAGAAGACTCACCAGAAGCGGTAACACTAGATACATTCCGAGAATGCGAAGCCCTTCGAGCTGGAAAGCGACTTGTTGGAACGCTTCCATTTTGGCCGAGAGCTTGTCGTGGGCGAACTTTAACAGGAGCGCGAACACAACAAGGTGCCACCCTCCCCAAAGCCCGAACCACCCGAGCCTTTCCTTGGAAAGGAACGGGAGGATGAATCGCCCGACGGCGCTCAGCCCCTCGAAAATCAGCATCAGCTGAAGCAGAGCTCCAACCAACGCGACTAAGCCGACGAGAATCACGATCGCGACTTCCATTGCTGTCTCCCCCAATGAACTATCCGTGCTTATATGGTAACATATTAATATTAGATATGTCAATGGATATGGGAACAATTGGGCAGGGGAGCAACAAGAAGGGAGTTCCTACCCTCCCAAAACTAGATCTACTCCCCCGTCCAAAATTAAAAAACCAGGGGAGGGGTTAAAAGTGCAGGAAGAATTAATAAAAAGTGCGGAGAAAAATCTTCCAGATTTTTTGTGAGCCAGGCGTGGGGGTAGGGGGGTATAAAAATGCAGGGTTGGTACCAAGGCAAGCAAGCGCCCTTCGCCGTATACTAACGTCGCACAATATATCTTTTACGACCACTAGCTTATGCGACATATAGAAAAAGGCCGCCGGTCTATAAAGCGGCTCTCCTACCTAACCGCTTTCATAATCCTTTCCTTTCCCTTTAAAAACGTACACAAACGCCGGCGCAGCTAGCGGCTAGCAAAACTCTATTCCCATGCCTTAAGGCCGCCTCAAAAACAAGCCCCCGGAAGTCTCTAAAAAATCTCGGCAAAACAGGGGATTGACTTCCCCATTGCTTTTCTCCCGCAAAAGCACACACTGCGGCCATGAACGGCAAGTTTATAGCCGCCGGGTTGGTCGCCCTGGGGCTTATTGGCTACGCCTCTGCCACCTCTTCCCCTAGCCCATCAGCCTCACAAGACTCTTACACATCGCCCTCAGTGATAACCCCGAGTGTTACCGTGCCTACGATCAAAACCCAGGCTGCACCAAAAGCGACGCCAAAACAAAACTGCAACCCTAACTACTCAGGCTGCCTTAAACCCGACGCCAGCGACTACGACTGTGCCGGGGGCTCGGGCAACGGTCCGTACTACACGGGGAAAGTCCGGGTCATCGGCTACGACGAATATGGACTCGACAGAGACGGCGACGGTTGGGGCTGCGATAAGTAGAGCGGTTTCTCTATTTCTAGTTCTCCTCCTACGGTAAATCCAAGAAGAATTTATTTCTGTGTTTTTCAAATCTAATTAAAAATCTAGCAAAAAAATCTTCTTGGCCCAGTAGGATATCGTAAGGTACTCCATCAGACACACTGTCTGAAAAGATGACGTTTGTCGTTAGCACTTCCTTTGGAAACTCAGGAACTACTATCCTGACCTGAGCTACAAAACCAGGTTTACTATCTCCAAAACTTAATACTTTTATCGTCGGCTTACCTACCGGACTAATCCCCACAAGCTGAGCTACTTGGGTGCTCATTATGGTCAGTTCTGTACCTGAATCCACTAGAGCTGTGACTCTTTCTATACCAGATTCTCCTGACACATCAACATCAAGAAGCGGTCTATAAAATATTTTTCTACTTGCTCTATGACGTCGAGAAGTGTAATCGTAAGGCTCCCAGGCCATAAGTAAAATCTCCTAGAAGCTTAAATAGACATCCGCTGGTGGAACTTTCATAAATACCACTGACTGTCCGTCTATTTTATTTTTCAGATTAAGCAGATTTTCGTCAAATGCAATTACTTTCGACTTATCTCTGGAAAGGGCGACCCATTTTTTCTCATGCTCTTCTTTAATAATCTTGTGAAGGTTGAGGTTGAGATTGCTGTTCATAGAAAGATAGTTAACCAGATAGAGACTGAAACACAAGTGAGTGCTTCCGGCTGCTCTTGATCAACCAGTCCTTCAAGTATACAGCCTGTAGGCATCTGCCTACAATTTGACAATTTAAATTTTCTATGTACAATAGCTTTAGTTGTTCGCTTTGTTGGAATTAGGAGGACAAAACCGTGTCACACAAGCATGAGTTCAAAGATGGCGACTGGGCGACGTGGACCGAGTTCCTCGGCTCGGAGTATAAAATAGCGGATTTGGAGCGAAGCTCAGGCAAAGGTCCATTCCAACTGCAGCATGTTGGTGAGGACTATGCCCAGCCTAATGGAATAGGCTCTTTGTGGGATATCCGATATTTCAAGCCCGCATCGCCGCCCGAAACGAAGCCTGCCGACTAACCTCGGCGGCTTTTTATTTTTAGGGGAGTCACTTCCCCGCTTCCAATAAAAAAGCCGCCGGTGAGGGCGGCTACTTAAAGAGAAACTGAAATAAAATCACGGCTACCAAAGCCGCAACCACCCCCAGCAAGAATCTGACAATAGCACTCATCGGGGTGCCAAAATCGTAGTCTCCCTGGCTCCGTAGAAAGAATAAGCTTATCCAACGACCCGCGGGCCGTCTAAAACAAAAACACCCCGCGAAGGGTGTTTTTGTTTTGATTATTTATTGAGCGCCAGGGTCTTGTAGACCGCGGATTTGCTCCAGCACGGGCTGGACGAGGCCCACGGCTGCGTACCCTCTTTTTCGTACAAATACTTGGCGTACGCTACGTTGCCTTGGATGGTGTAGAGGTCGAGCCCGAGCTTATCGGCCACTTTGCCGTGATAATGCTCGTTGACCTGCATGACTCCGAGGTCGCGGTCATTGACCACGCCGCGGTGTATCGAGCCGTCTTTGTCAAACTGTTTAAAGCGCGACTCGCAACGGGCGACTTCTATCATAATAGGCGCGTCGGCAAAGTACTCGCGTACATACTGCTCGACGGTCTGCGCGGCCGGCATCGGCGACACAAGGGCGGCTTGCCCTGAGCCTGTCGTAAGGGTCTGACCGCCTAGTGCCAAAGATACGGCAAGAGCGAAACTAGCTGCGAAAGGCATACAATAATTTGCATAGTATTTTCGATTAAAGCCCGTTTTATGCGCCTTTTCGATGGCAGCCCCGACGCTTTTGGTCGGGGGTCCGACTGAAACGTCGGACATAAAAAGCCCCGGCTCGACACCGGAGATAAGATAACACTATCAAATTTTGTCAATATCGTCAAGGGAAGTGCTTGACAAAGAAAAAGGCACCGGTTAGGGTGCCTAAAAGCCTTATTTAACAACGTTTTTTGGTATGACGCATTTTAAAACTCTAAGAATGTGCCGCGGGAGATGCTCCCCCGGCTTTTTATAGCAATACCGGGGAGTGCGGTAATCTCGCCCGCGATTTTTGCCTCAATCCCCCACCGGTTAGCTTCTTTTATAACAACTTCGGGTTCAGGAGTAATTACTGCCATACCTTGGCCCATATTCCATGCGCGATAGGCATCAATATCCGAAATATCGCCTTTTTGTTGGCAATGCGATACTATCGCCCCCGGCTCAAATACATCATCCAGTCGGGCGCCCAAACCGCTGATACGCAAGACGCGGGCAAGCTTTTCAGGCACGCCGCCGCCGGTAATATGGGCCACGCCGTGTATCTTGGCCACACCCTCGGAAGAAAAACCTCCGTGCAAATGGACAATGAGGCGCGAGTAAATTACCGACGGCGTAAGCACATGCAAACCAAGGGTCGAATTCATAAAGGGCTCGGCATGCCAATTGTCGCCGTAAGCATGCTCAAACACCCGCCGAACCAAAGACAGGCCATTGGTTCTGAATCCCGGCTCTTTAAGCATTACGACTGCGTCGCCTGCTTGTATCTCTTTGCCGGTAAAAAGTTTTTCTTTCCGAGCAAACCATGTGCAAGCCGCACCCCAATGATAGGGAAAATCTCCCCATCCGGATACCAAGCTCCCCATCTGCGCTATTTCGCCGTTGATAATGGCAACATTAGCTTCCTTTGCGGCGGCAACATATCCGGCAGCTATTTCACGCAGTACCGGCAAATGGCGCTCATCGTTTCCAAGACTCTTTATATCGAGGTTGGTTCCCACCAAAACCGGCTCACCTCCGCGCAGTACCGCGTCGTCGCACACCATAGCAAACAAATCGAAAGCGATAGTGTCATGCTTGCCGACACGCTCGGTTATTTCGACTTTGGTGCCCGCGGTATCGAACCCCATCGACATAAAGCTGCCGGGCGGCAATTCCGCGACAGAAATCATCTTGATGCCGGCAAAGTCGTCAAAAGGGCTTACTACTTCGCCGATGAGGCCCTTCCTATTTTCAAAACTCTTTTTTGAAGCTTCGTACATCAACTTCGAGGCTTGTGCCTCGATTTCGACATTCACTCCAGCACGCGCATATGCGTTGCTCATAGGTTGAGTGTACCAAAGAAAATACTGCCATAGCGGGGACAAATACACTAAATTACGGTATCTTAATAAAGCATCACAGAAGCACGGGATGTAGTATATCGGCAGTACACATGCATGGGGTGCATGTAGGCCGGGTTCGATTCCCGGCATCCCGACAGAGGTTTTGAAACAAAATAAAAGAGAGTGTGTACCAGTTTTACTGGTGCATGTAGGGAAGGTTCGATTCCCTCCGGCCCGACAGAAAATAAAAAGTTCCGCCGGTTGGGCGGAACGTGAGTCTAGGCGACAAGCGCCGGAGTATGCGACACCATTTTGAGCAGTTGCTCGTTGGTGTAGCTCGGCCGCTTGATGCGCTGCCAATCCCCCGTCCAGACCGGAGTCTGGGTGGGACGGATCATGCGCATCCAATTGTAGTATTTCCCCAGCCGCCCCTTCGGGTTGCGGCGGCTGTAGTGGATGACCTGGCAGTTGTGGATTTTATATTTGTCGCTCTTGGAGAGATGCAGCCGCTTAAAGCGCGGCTGGGACATCCGTTCAAGCCGGATGCGAAAAGCCCACATCACCTCGCCGTGGCAAACAATAATAACCCGTTTGTCGCTGCACTCGCGCGCAAGCGTCTCGAGCATGCGGTCGATGCGCAAGCACAGCTGAGCAAAACTCTCGCCGTTAGGCGGGGCCCAGAAGAACGGTTCGACATTGCGCATATCGAGCGCTTTGCCAAATTTTTCCTGCCGTTCGTCCTCGGGGAGCACGTCCATGTCGCCCCAATTGCGTTCGCTGATGTAGAAATCGGTAAACCATTTCGCCTGCGGCAGCCCTAGCAGTCCCGCAGTTTCGAGCGCACGGATGTACTGCGAAGCATAGTAGCGGTCGAAGCCGGGCCCCTGGAAAAACTCGCCACGGAGCCAATCGCCCGCTTTTTCGGCTTGTTTGCGACCCTGCTCGGTAAGGCGAAAACTTGCCGTATGCCGCCCTTCCAGCAGTTTGATATCGCGATGGTCGCCTTTCTCCGAGCGGCGCTTTGCTGCATTGCCCTCCGAAGTGCCGTGGCGCACAAGCACCAAGTCTAATGGAAGCGGCATCCGTTTTTTCTCCTTCTCTTCGTGTAAAAGTCCTCGTTAGTATCTAGGCCGACAATACTACAAGGGCAATACTTTGTACATACTCACGCGACAATCCAAGGAATCTCAAACTGCTCAAACTCGGGCAGGAGTTTTTTGTCGTACAACAGGCGGGAGATTACTTCGGCGTGGCACTTGGCGCCCGTAAGCGCATTGTGCGGCTGCGGCTCCTCGGGGATGCCGCAATACACCAGTATGGCGTCGAGGTTGAGCGCCGAGCGCTTGTGCTCGGAGTCTATCGGCGGCGTCAGTCCCCTCTTGACCATATGCATCCAAGCCAAGCTATGGCTGTCGATGGTGCGGTGCGCAAAGGGCCAGGCCGTGTGCTTGGCGCGCGCGGCGGCGGCCTGCAAGATATCGCGGTCAAAAGACACATTTTGCCCGGCCAGCGTGCGGTCGGGAGAAGCGGCGGCCCAAGCGGCAAATTTGTGCGCCAACTCCGCCTCGCTTTGCTTGGCCGGGTCGGTAATCTGCTCGAGGTCAAATCCGTTTACCAACAGCGCCTCATCGTTGATGGTGGCGCCATCCCACACCCGGCACTCCTCGTACAGTTGGCGGGAAGGGTCGGACAGGTCGACAGCGCCCACACTTACAATAGAGTGCGTGTCCGGCCCTATTCCGCTTGCTTCGACATCAACCGCAATCATACGAAGCAGTATAGCGTATTTAAATCTCCGGCGCGCCGAATACTTTTGTCGTCCATTCCTGCGCGCGATGGATATAGGGGTGTATGCGCGGATATTTTACCGTATGCCGGTGTATCCATGCCCGCAGCGCGGGCGAGTACATAGAAAAAAGAAGTAGACTGAGCGCGAGGAAAAACCATCCCTGCAGGACCGGCAGTACCAGTCCCGCGAGCCCAAGCAGCAAAAAAATCGTCGCAAGCGACAGCACTAATATCCGTTTTAATTGTCTTTTAATCATTGCCATTATTTACAATCCCGGACAGTTGGCCGCCGCGGTGTACCCGGCGGCCTGCGCCTCCCCCGCTGTAGTAAACCATACCTTGTTTTCCTCTTTAATGCGCGCCACACCCGCGCAGGACGGCAAGTAATACTTAGTGCCGCTTTTGGATGCGACATATACGCCGACGTTTGCCACTTGGCTTGGAGACGGAGCGGAGTTTACCGCCTTACCGACTGCCGCCGCCTGCCCTGAGCCCTGTCGAGGGGCCTGCGTGGTGCCGTCCGACATGCGGATAATCAACCGCGGACTCCCCTCCCCCAATACCGAGAGCCTGCCGAGGCCAAAGGCTGAAAGTCCGACCAACAGCACTATCGCCGGTAGAATATAAGGCCCCGCCGCGTCGGCGGGGCGGGCGGGCTTGCTAAACTCGGTCAATTTTGTTAATATTTTGAGCACCTAAACATTATATATGGCAAGTAAGAAAGCAGGCGGAACAGCTAAAAACCTAAACGACTCAAACGCGAAATACCTCGGCGTTAAGCTTTTTGCGGGCGAAATAGCCAAAGAAGGCGCTATTATCGTGCGCCAGCGCGGCCACAAGATGGTCCCCGGCCGCAACGTCGGCTCCGGCAAGGACCACACGCTTTTTGCTCTTAAAACAGGCGTAGTAAACTTCCGCAACGTCCGTAAAATCAGCTTTACCGGCCGCACCAAACTCCACTCCGAGGTCAACGTTTTGGTTAAATAGTTTTCATCAACTTCGAAATTAGAGCAAAGAAAAAAGGCCGGGATAAATTACCCGGCCTTTGTCGCACACTCTGCATTACTAACCGTCCGCACCGCCGCCCCCGAACGAGCCGCCTCCGCCGCTGAAGAGCCCTCCACTGGAAGACCCTCCACCGCTGAAGCCTGTTTGCACCGCAATTTCGAGGATGAACCGGGCCGCAAAGCCCAACACAAACCCGACAAGTGCGAGAACGGCGACTCCCGGAAGCCCAAGTGCGAAGAGCCAACCGGCCAGCGCACCTTCGCCTGCTCCGACCACCCCGCCGATTACGGGATGTGCGAAACCGGCAATGCCAGGAGGAAGCAGCAACAGGAAGAGCAGCACCCAGAGCGCGTCGCCGCTTATATCTTTTGGCAGACTGACTCCGGTCGGCTTGGGTCGCCCCTCTCTGGGAGCGACCCCGGCTTCCGCACTGATGCGCTTGTCGAGAGCTTCCACGACGGCCATGAAGCCGGCGAGGTAATCTTTCGACTTAGCGGTGACGTACCGGCGAAACTCCTTGCGGATAATTTCGCCGGCGGCACCGTCGGGTATCGCCCCCTCGAGGCCGTAGCCGACCTCGATGCGGAAGCGATCCTCTTTGAGCGCATAGACCAGAATGATGCCGTTGTCCTTTCCCGCCTGGCCGCATTTCCACGCTTCGGCCACCTTGATGCTGAAGGTTCGGATATCAACTTGATTCGTACCTTCCTTCGGCAGCTCGGCGACCGTAAGGGCGCAAATTTGGGCAGTAGTCCGGACCTCGACGGCCTTCATCAGGTCTTCGAGTTTCTTGCGCTGGGCCGCGTTGCCGAGAATCCCAGCGTAGTCGTTAGCTCTGGTCTGAAGCTTCGGCACCCACGCAGGAGCGTCCTGCGCGAGCGCCGAGGTGATTCCGACAGCGCTGGCGGCAATGAGTGCCGCCAGCAGTAACTTTCGGAAGGGCTTCATCCTTCCCTCCTTTCATAAGGGTGGGAGGTTAGGAGGCTTTAGCCGCGCTTCAGGATCCTGGTGAGATCCGGAGGCGTGTTGATGTCAACGCCCGCTGGCGGCTCATAGTACTCGAGCGTCTTGAAGCCGTAGTGATTGGCCACCACGCTCGAGAAGAAGCCGATGAGCGACTTGTTGTAGGCGTTGATCGTGTTCTGCCAGCGCGCGTATTCGACGTTGATCCGGTTTTCAGAACCGCTCACTTCGTCCTGGAATTTCAGGAACGCCGCGGTAGCACCGATCGTCGGATAGGCCTCGCGGACGGCGACGATTTTGAGCATCGCAGACTGCTGAGCCGCCATCGCCTTGAAGAACTGTTCCTGGAGCTCCTTGCTCTCGGCGAGCTTGGAGACATCGATGTTCTTCGTGAGGTCGAAGGCCGCAGTGGCCTCGGAGCGCGCCTTGGCGATGGCAATCTGCGCACCGCTTTCGTTGGCGGCAGCAGCTTCGACGACGGCGCCCTGCGTCACAAAGACGTTGTTGCGCCGGGTCACCACCAACTTGGCCTTGGCACCCTGACTGTAGACGTCCTGACGTCCGTTGACCTGGGTATTGTAAGTGCTCGTCCACCACAGGCCGATGATGACGGCGACGACAGCGAAACCGCCGGCGGCGTACCAGCCCGTATAGGATTTCTGGCCCGAAGACCCGTCATGATTTTCGGCTGACGACATAGTCGTACCCTCTCTTGGGTTGTGCCGCGGGAGTGCGGCGTTTCAAAGAGCTTGGACAGGCTTGGAGCCCATCTCACAGCTAACAGGAATTAATATCATATATAGTATATATTGTCAATAGCTTATGTTTGACAAAATAAGAAAAAAATGCTACTACTGCACCAGACTCTTTGACAGAGTGTCATAGCAAAAAAGGAGCTGCACGTGAACATTCACGTAACCAATCGCCGAGTTCTCCAAGCTCCGCTGGCCCGCCTTGAGGGCGAGCTGACGGTGGTTATTACAAGCCTTTCTTTAGGCGGCGCGGAGCGGATTGTCCTTGAGTGGGCAACCCGACTCCACGCGCGCTGGAGCGTACATTTGATCGTCCTGTGCAACAGGGCGAAAGAATGGTCGGTCCCCTCCTTCATTCGCGTTACGCGGCTTGAAGATCTGGAATGGCTAAAGAAGGTCGGCGACTTGCCAACCTGGCAGGAAAGGCATCTTGCTAAACTCCGCCTAGTTGGCGCAATCATCGCAAAAAAGCCAATCCCTGTCGCCGTGTGTCACCTGCTCAAACAGGATGAACGCGACGCGCTGGGAGAAGCCGGTGCTCATATTGTCACCGTGCTGCACAACGCGCGTGACGGATGGGGTGAGGAGGCACACCGCCTCCGCGGCTCATCCAACGTCATCGCGGTCTCGGACGCATGCGCCTGGGATTTGCGTGCGGACGGCTGGAAAGGGCCGGTCTCGGTCATACGCCATATTCCGGCGCGGAGGGTCTTTCACCCCGACGCGCGCGAAACGTACCGCAAAGCATGGAACATTCCGGCCGACGCAACAGTGTTCGGGATGATTGGCGCCGTGAAGACCCAGAAAAACTATCTCCGCGCGCTCAAGATTCTCAAAGTGCTTCTCAGGAAGCGGGACGTCTACCTGGTTATTGTAGGCGGGCCCGTAAACACCCTCGAGGGGCGCAAAGTTTGGGAGTCGACGGTGCGCGCGGTGCACGAAATGGGCCTGCGGCACCGGGTCGCCATGCCGGGATTTATCCCGGACGCGGCGTCCTGTCTGCCGGCTTTCGATGCAGTGCTCAACACGAGCTTGTTCGAAGGCTTAAGCATCGCCACACTGGAAGCACTTAGCGCCGGCAAGCCGGTCATTGCAAGCAAGGTCGGCGGCCAAGGAGAAATCGGCTGCGAAGCCCTGACTCTTTTGCCGCTCGCCGCTCCAAATACAAGGTGGGTAACTGCCCTTAACCGGGCATTCCATCGCGCGTTCGAGGTTCCCAGTTGGAGCCGCTTCCCTTCCTATCGGCTCTGGACGCTCGCCGGCATCGCCCGGCCGTTCATACCGACGGACAAAGTGCTGTTTGCGACGATCGAGCTCAATTCCGGCGGAGCACAGCGTTCCCTCGCCAACTTGGCGATGGCGTTGCCGAAGGAAAAGATCGAGATCGTCGTGTCGGGCAACTCCACCGAGTCATACTTTTACCGGCAACTCAAAACCGCCGGCGTAAAAGTGCGCAGATCGGCCGACAACTTCGATGTGTTCACCAACGCCGAAGCGCTTGTATCCAAGATATGCAAGGAGCGTTTCGGCACGGTGTGCTTCTGGAACGTGGACCCAAAGGTTAAGCTGCTCGTCGTCAAGGCGCTCAGCCATACCTCGGTTCGCTTCGTGGATGTCAGCCCGGGAGGTTATTCCTTCAAAGAGATGGAAAATGTGGCCAAGTTCGGCCGCCTTGTTTCGTTCTCCCAAGAGGACTTCAACCTCCGGTTGAATGCGTTGGTACTCAAGTACGATGGCAGCTACCCGCGCGAGTGCGCGGGCAAGGTGTCCGTCATACGAAACGGCGTACCCGAACCGCTTGCTTCCAAGACGGACTACCGGTTGCACGGCGCACCACGCGTCGCGATCAACGGACGGATAGCCCCGTCGAAGTTCCTGCTTGAAATAGTCGAGGCTATGCGGCTCGTTCGGAAACAGATTCCCGACGCGCAACTGCATGTCTTCGGCGCCGCCGAACCGGTCCACCGCTCGTATGCGGACAAAGTGGCTGCGGCGGCAAAAAAGAAACTGGGCAAGGATGTGCGCTTCTACGGCCGTACGTTTACAGCCGCGGAGTGCATGCCGCAATTCGACGCGTATGTCGTCTTGGGTAAGCACCAAGGATGCCCCAACGCGCTGCTGGAGGCTTTGGCCGCAGGAACTCCGTCTATCGCAAATGATGACGGCGGCACCCGCGAACAAATCGTCCACAACGAAACAGGCTTGCTTGTAGACGGATGCGGCCCGGTCGCGCTCGCTAAAGCCATTCTAAGGGTCATCAAAGACCGCAGACTGGCTGAAACAATCGGGCGTAACGGCCGAACTCACGTGCTCGAGTCATTCTCAATGAACCGAATGACGAAAGCCTATCTCAACCTCTTCGGAGGCGCCTCGGCGCCTCCGAAGGCTCTCATAACCCGGCTGCCGCACGGCATCCGACAACCGCAACCATTACAGGAGAGACTGCATGCGACCGCGGCATAAAGAAACGCTCAAGATTACCGCAAACCTTCCCACGGACCGCTCATACCTGGGCACTTTGATTGTCGGTGAAAACGAATACGAGGTCAGCGGACAAACTGTCCCCGGGCTCGCCTCACCTGATCCTCAGCCCGGCCTCTACCGCCTGGAGCGGACCGTTCTGACGCCGCGCAATGATGAGGCGCGTATACGGCTCTACGGCCCGGCCATCCTGTTCTTCGTCAATGCGGCGGGTTTACCCCTGCCGGTTCACGGAGGCGAAGCCGGTGCCGACGGTTTGACGATGACCACCGGCGGTCTGCGTCTCAGCGACGCGAACCTCGAAGAACTTATCGGTGCCATCGACGGAAAAGAAGTGGTCCTGGAAATCGAGGAGAAACACCTCGGATTCCTGGAACGCGTGGGGCGGACACAAGTTGTGCCGCTGGTCGTGCCGCAAAGAGCTCCCGCTCCCAAGCGAAGCTCTGCCGTGGATGACGACAGCATCACCGACAATCCGTTCTTCTGGATGTGGCTGTTCAGCAACTCCGATTCCCCTTCCGCAGAAACCGCGGCCTCCGATTCGGAAATCAATCCCGGCGGCGGCACCTTCGGCGGCGGCGGGACGGATGATACCGGCGATGCTCCGCAACCGGTACAGCAAAATGACGAGCAAGAAGGCCTTCCGCTTATCGTGGATCCCTTCCCCGCCGCCGCTGCTGCGGCTGTGGCCGAGTCTGCTGTCACAACGCCACAGGTGGAAGACCAGCCTGCGGCTGCTCCCGAACCTGCCTCGGCTCCCGCAAGCTATGAACCTGACCCCGCTCCTTCCGAATCGCCGGGCACTTCATACTAGCCTGGACCTCAACTGCCGCCCTATTTCTTTGTAGGGCGGTTTTTTCTTTACCACCTCAACTACGTGACTATTGCGTATTATAAAAAATGTTATATAATGGCCACAGTGTTCCCAGGCATGAAATGAGGAGGCTGACTGTGTCTAAACTATCCGATTTCTTTCATTTTACTTCGCCAAAAAAAGCCGAGCCAAAACTAAAGATCAAGAAAAAGCGCAAAGCGGCTCCCGCTCCTGCCAAAGCTCCGCCCAAGGCAAAACCCGTCAAACGGTTGAAGCCTAAAAAGGCCGCCCGCAAAGGCAAGAAGATACGGAAGCCAAAGCGCAAGCCGCGCTATATCAAGAGCCGTAGCGGCGTTAAGTACTACCGCAAACCCAGCGGCGAGTATCAGAGCGACAGCGGCCGCATCCTCGACACTCTCATTGTTCTCAGCATTCTGAGCGGCAGCGGGCATGAGCATTACTCGCCCGACCCGACCTATGCCAACGAGTCCATCAGCGGACAAGGCGGCACCTTTGGAGGCGCCGGCGCCGACGACAAAGGACCCGACACTCCGGGAACCAGCTATTAGTTTAGTAGTAATCGCCCGCACCCGCGGGCGGTTTTTCTTAATTTGTCCAACTACCCCAAAGGATTGACTAAAATGCCAATACAATGTACTGTGTCCAGCGGATTGTGTTGGTCTTTGACACTCTTAATGTAAAGGTAAAATAGACTCAACACAGCCCTCCAACCTTCAAACCAAAGGGAGATACGCATGAAGAAAATGCGTTTTCTTGCTATTGCTTCGCTGGTGCTAGCGTTCGCGCTTGCGCCGGTTGTCGACGCCGGCGCCAAAAACAAAGGTGGCATGAGCGGTGGCGGAAACTGGGGCCGTTCGGCTCCTTCTTATTCCGCGCCAAAAATTTCGGCTCCGAGGGTGACCTCGGGCAACGTGACCAAGCCGAGCCTGTCGACTCAGACTCAGCGCGCGACCACCACGCCCACTTCGGGCAACGTGACCAAGCCGAGCCTGTCGACTCAGACTCAGCGCGCGACCACCACGCCCACCTCGGGCAACGTGGCCAAGCCGAAATTGTCGACCCCGGGGAACACGGCGGCAAAAGCTTTGCCCCCTGCCCCGCAGCAGCGCACCGCGCTCGACCGCGCAGCGTCTGCAAAGGCGTCCGCGGACTCGGTTGCAAAGATGCGTGCTGAGCAAAAAGCCAAGTTCACGACTCCGGCTCCGCCCATCAACTCGGCCGCAATCAAGAGTCATCCGATTGCGTCGAGCTATGTGGCTCCTCCCCGCTTCAGAGACGTCAACGTCTACTACGGGGAACGTGGCCGGTTCTATGGCAGACTCGGCTACTCGCGCCCGATCTATGTTGGGCTCGGGGCGCCGTACTACGGCGGGTATAACTCGGACTACTATGTCTGGGCTATGCGCAACGATCCGGCGTTCTACTATCACCATCAATACGACCCCGGCGTCATTGCCTGGCGTCGCGACTACGAACGCATTGCTGATCAAAACGCCGAACTCAGGGCCGAACTGACCCGGCTCGACATCGAGAAAGCGAGGGTAACCGGACCGGTCAACGACAAATATGTCTCCGAGAAGGTAAAGCCCGAGATGATGCTGGCTGACAGCGTCGCTGCCGGTGTTACCACGCCCGAACTCTCCTTCGCCACAAACGAAGAGGGTACTGTCATGGCCAAGGTCTGCGACCGCTTCAAGGCGCATGCCGAAGATGGGATGAAGATAACCTGCCTGCGCACCGCCGGCAGCTATGAGAACCTCGAGAAGCTCGCGCATGGCAAGGTCGACGCCGCTTTGGCGCAATCCGACGTAATCGATTACATGCAACGCGAGAAAATCATCAAGGAACTCGGCGACATCCAGCGCACCGCCTACAAAGAACCGATGTTCCTCATGATCAACCGGGATTCCGGCATCAAGTCGATCGCCGACCTCAAGCCGGGCGTCAACACGACTCTTGTCGGCCCTCAAGGTTCCGGGACGGAATTCTCCTTCCGGAATCTGAAAAAGCACGCCACGAAGGCCGAGAAGCGCTCGAGTTGGATATTCTTCAGCAAAACGGTGGATGTCCGCAACGAGCAGTACGAGGGCGTGGGCGTCAAGAACGCTCTGTACAAAGACGGCTTCAAGCTGGTGGCCGAAAACAAAAACACGACCATGTTGGTTCTGACGGGCGGCAATTCGTCTGTTTTGGCCAGAGTGGACGCCGAATACGGCGATAAGGTGCGGCTCATCCCCATCACCGGGGACCCGAGCTTCGCCAAGATCGAGGACAAGGACGGCAACCCCGTCTACGACCAATGCGAAATGCCCACCGCGGGCTACCCCAAGCTGTTCGACGGCAAGACCACTATCAAGACGCTCTGCGTCCAGGAAGTGGTCGTGTTCTCGCCGGCTTGGAGCAAGAAAAATGGCCAGACGGCGGAGGACGTTGCCTTTACCGCCTGGAATGCAAGCAAGCTCGATCTCGAACAGCTCAATGGAGGAGTCCGGTGAACTTTTTCTCGGCATTTCTGCAAGAATGCGCCGCCGAGGCCAAGACCAGCGCTGCGCGCTTCCTGCAGTCCAGGAAGGCGCGCGTTGACGACAACTTGCCGGAAGGTCTCAAGATCGGCGCGTCTATCAGGTTCGATAACGTGCCGTTCCTTCTGGCATCGGCTGCCGGCCATCTGATAGGCGACAAGCCGCCGCCCACACAGCAAGTCGTGGCTTACAGCCGCGGCGAGCTCTTCGGGCTGCGATTCCACCGGTTTTATCTCGCCGACAGCTTGCACTTCGTGCAGACTGTCGTTGATGCTAACAACCGGCTCGTCGACGGGGAGTTCAAGCTTTTCCGTCGCGTGAGGGATTGGAGTCCGCAAAACAATAGCGAATGGTCCGTCTGGCTCGATGGCTTCGACGAAGACGTTCGCGCCCAGCGCCTCGCGATCGCAAAGCGGTTGCGCGACGAGGGGAGGACAGACGATGACGAAATCTGGCAGGAAGCCAGACGTCAAGTACCCGAAGGCGTTGCCATCGGCTACATTACCTTCGACCTCAAGAAAGACGAGAAAGACGGCAAAGACAGCGCCACGGTGCTGGCGAGCTATCGTCGGATCTGGCCCAGCTCCGACAACGAGGCTGAGCAGGTCGACGCGGAGGAGTTCGAGGAGGAGGTCTTTACCAACCCCTTCGACACGACGCCGCGACTGGTCATGCGCAACAAAGCGATGCTCTACGGCCGGGCACTCCCGGACGTGGATGAATACTTGTATCTGACGGAACGCGAACACGGTCCGGAAGACAAGCCGCTCGAACCGGTGGTCGAGGCCTACATCGGCCTGACCATCACCGACCGCAGCAAGATGCTCATCGCCACCGCCTAGTCAGGCGTCGAAATACAAATGAGGCCGCCCGGCGAATCCCGCCGGGCGGAAACGTGGTTTCGCGGCAGATGCCGCATAACAGCCCTTAGGAGGGGCCCCATGCACTTCATCAAAAAGCTCGCTTCCCTCACCGGTGCCGCGGTCGAGACCGCGGCCGACAACGCCGATATGGCCATCGCGTCGGCCTTCCCGAAGGTCTACTCAAAAGCGGCGTTCAACCAGCTCACCAACGAGAAGGACGCACTGGGCCGGCAACTGATCGAAGCCGAGACGCGCCTCGAGCGCGAAACGGCCGATGTCACTCGCGTCAACGCCCGAATCGCTCAAATCTCCAAGACTCTCGATGCCGGCGGCGCCTACTCGCGCGAAGCGTACGAGCAAGCTCCGGCCGGGCAGAAGGAGAGGATCAAGGTCGCGGCGGCGACGCTGCGCGCCGAGAAAGACAAGTTGGCCGCGCAACTCCCGAACGAGGACGCGGACGTCACGAATGCGACCAGGCGTCTCGAGCGCATCCGCGGTCTCTACGAGAAGTTCAAGACCAACCTCGAGAACTTCGAACGGATGTCCAAAGATTCGCAGGACAAGCTCGCCGAAGCGAAAGACCGTCGGACCGAGGCCGACCTGCGCAAGCAGGAAGCCGAAGCTCTCGCCGGCCTCGGCGGGGCATTCAACGGCCTGAACAGCGCGATGGAGGGCATGAACCGCGCGGTCGAACAGGCCGAGCAGGAAGCCAAGCTCGCGGAGCGCAATGCCGAGGAGAAGACCGCTTCGTCCGGCGCCAACGTCGACCAGCTTCTGGCCAACGCCAACAAGCAGCCGGCACCGTCGGCCGACCCCTGGGCGGCCTAAGACGGCCTATCTGTACAAAGAGTACGAAACACTACAACCGCCCCGGGGTTTCCCCGCGGGCGGTTTTTTCTTTCCCAATTTTCAATATATCTAGACCGCCGGCACTACCACCACGCCGAACTCAACTTTATTATTTTTGCTCGAAAGCATCACGACATGCTCCCCTACTGTTTTAACTGCTTCGGGAAATTTGATTGATTCTTCCGGCAGCGCGAGCGCGTGCTCGCCGAGTATTGCTTTGACGACATCCTTTTCGTGCACGGCCTTAAAGAGCCCGCCCTTCTCGGTCGCGCGAGCGCTGATGGTGACAGACTTCCCCCGCAGAGCCGCGACCTTGTTATCGAGCTGTTCGGCTTCTTTTACCGCTTCGGCCAACGTTTCAGCCTTTTTGATCTCAAATTGCTGAATTTTTTCCGGTGTTGCGGCCTCGGCTAGTTTTTTTGGGAAAAGGCCGTTAATAGCGTAGCCGTCGGTGACATTTTTTATCTCGCCATGCATCCCTACCCCGCGCACATCTTTCAACAAAATTACTTTCATCCCGCTAGTATACCAGAACCGTAATTTGACACCATAGAATTATAATGTTATTTTGCCTCGAGCCGTTCTCCCAAAAAGACAAGAGGCTCTCATGCGAAGAAGTACCCGCCTGCTCCTTACAGCGGGCATCCTGCTGCTCATCGTCCTTGCAGCCGCGACCCTGTGGTGGCGGTACACCAAAAACAACCGGGAATCCGCGCTCTATTACGATCCGCCGGCGCGCACCAAGACAAGCGGCTGCGTTATCAAGCATGCCCTGCCTGACCCCGGCTGTACGCCGGGCGCGGTGGACAAGAGCGCTACCGTGGAGATTATCTGCGGGCGCTCGACGAAAGAGGTCCGGAATACCTCCCGCTCTATCGACAAGGCAACATTCGCCGCCTACGGTGTTTCGCGCAACGACGGAGTAAAGCGTGAGAACGACCACCTCATCAGCTTAGAGCTCGGCGGCGCCGATAACGACATCGCCAATCACTTCCCCCAGCCGTACGAGGATTCGGAGAAGTTGATCCGAGGCGAGTTGTCGGATAATGAGCTGGGGGCCCACGCCAAAGACAAGGTGGAAAATTGGTTCCACCAGCGACTTTGCGATCAAAAAAACAAGGTGCCTCGGCCCGGAGCGCGCGAACTGTTGCCGGTCCTGCAAAAGCAAATGGCGGTCAACTGGGTGCTCGCGTACCGCGAGTACCTACAGAGGCCCCGGGCGCGCAAAGCGCGCTCCCGCTAATCAAAGCCCCGCATCCGTCAGCCGACGGATGCGGGGCTTTTTATTTTATTTATTGCGTCGCGAGCCACGCGACAGCCGCGTCCGTTTGCGGGTCTTTGCTGGCCTTGACCTGCTCGGCGGTGCGGTCGATCTTAATATCGGGCTGGAGTCCGCCGTCGGAAATAGAGGTGCCGTTGGGGGTAAGCCAGCGCGCGATGGTTATTTTAAGTTCCGCTCCGCCGCCAAGGTCCATTAATTGCTGAACCGAGCCTTTGCCGAAAGTGCGCGTACCGATAAGCTTGCCGACGCCGTTTTGCGAAAGCGCTCCGGCCAGAATTTCAGAGGCTGAGGCTGAGCCCTGGTTCACCAATATCGCCACTGACAGTTTTTTATTGGCAAAGACGTTATAGCCCAGACTGCGATGAGTCTGGTTTGCCTGCTTGCCTTTATAATCTTCCGTCACAACAGCCGCGCCCATAGGAAGGAAATAGCTCGCCATTTGTACCGCGGACTCTAAGTAGCCGCCCGGGTTGCCGCGCAAGTCCAAAATAAGCTGTGTAGCACCCGACTCAAAGTAAGCGCGAAGCGCCTGCCGGAAGAGCTCGGAGGAATTTTCGGAGAAGCTGTAGAGCTCTATGACAAATATACCGTCTGGGCGCTTGTATGACTTAATGATAGGAATTTTAATCGTGTCGCGGACTATTTTTATGGTCAGCATCGCCGCTTCGCCCGTCCGCTTAATCGTCAGGGTAACCGGCGTGCCGACTTCGCCGCGGATAAGCTTGACCGCCGCCTCCACCGCCATAAACTCGGACGCCTTGCCGTCAATAGCCACAATAGTGTCGCCGCTGCGCATACCGGCTTTTTCGGCCGGCGAGTCTTTAAGCGGAGTAACAACCGTGAGCGAACCGCTCCTTTCGCCGAGCTCCATACCCACGCCGCCAAACGCGCCTTTTATTTCATCATTAAATTGTTTAGCTTCTTCCGGAGGAAAAAAGACCGTGTAGGGGTCGTTGTAACTATCCGTGAGGCCGGCTATCGCGCCGTAAAGCCTCTCCTGCGTAGTGGGAATAGTGTTGGAGGCGTGCGTTTGCACAAAATTGTCCTGCAGCAAGTTCCACGCCTGCCAAAACTTGGCGAAGTCAACGTCTTTGGGCTGCGTCGTTGCCGCTCCGGTAAACGATAATGTCGTTCCTTGGACGGTAAAGGTGGCCGCTTCCGCGGTATTGTCCAAGCGTTCAGAAACACCGGTGTAAACGCCCACGCCGAACGCAAGCGAAAGCGCGAGCACAAACCCGCCCGCCATCAATCTTGTCCTCATAAGATAAGAGTATAGCATAATTGCCTTGTATACTAAGGATATGATTACGCGCTACGCGCAGCGGAATTTAACATGGGTAGACTTGGTCGCGCCATCCGCGCAGGAGGTGCGCTCGATTATGTCCGAGTTCGAGCTTGACCCGGTGCTTGCCGAGGAACTAACCTCGCCGAGCCCGAAGTCTAAGGCGGAGCGCCGCGGACAGCTGCTATATTTGGTACTCCACTTCCCCGCTCTCCGGGCATTGAACTCCCGCCCCGAGCAAGAAATAGACTTCATTATCGGCAAGAATTTTCTTATTACCACCCGATACTCCAATATCGACCCGCTGCACTCGTTTGCAAAAGCCTTCGAGGTCAACTCGGTCTTACACCGCAGTGGCGCCGAACACGGCGGACACTTGTTTGTGGGCATGGCGCGCGACCTGTACCACTCGCTCCTTATAGAGTGTGACCGCCTGCACGAGCGGCTTGACGGCGTCGAGGACAAAATTTTTGCCGGACGCGAGCGCGAAATGGTCGCGCAGATAAGCATTAATGGAAGGATGATACACGACTTTCGCCGGACGCTGGAGCCGCACAAGCTGATGCTGGAGTCTCTCGAGCCGCACGGCGAGCGCATTTTCGGGGCCGGCTTTTCTTATCACACACGCGCGCTGCTGGGCGAGTACGAGCGCGTGCGCCACACGCTCGAGTACTTGCGCGAGTGGCTTTCCGAACTGCGCGAGACCAACAACTCGCTCCTCTCCACCAAACAAAACGATATTATGAAAAACCTTACTATCATGGCATTCGTGACCTTTCCCCTCTCGCTTATGGTGGGACTCTTTGCCATCGACGCCCACTCAAACCCAATCCTCAATCTTGAGTATGGTTTTTGGATAATTTTAGGTATACTCCTTGTCTCGTCGGTATGCTTTATTACCTTCTTTAAATATAAAAAATGGCTTTAAATGGGACTTCTTTCTTTTTTCCGCGCTAACTCATTCCCCCCGCTGCGCTTGCGCAACACGCTCTCCGGCGAGCTGGAGAAGTTCGAGCCCCTGGGCGGCACGGTCAAGATGTACAGTTGCGGGCCGACCGTCTACGACCGGCAGACCATCGGCAACTTGCGGGGAATTATTCTGGCCAACACGCTTCGTCGGACTCTCGAAGTGTGGGGGCACAAGGTCAGTCATGTCAGCAACATTACCGATGTCGGCCACCTGGTAAGCGACGCGGATGAGGGCGAGGACAAGCTTGAAGCGGCCGCCAAAAAAATGGGCCGGCACACGCAGGATATAGCCGAAGAAATAACCCGCCTGTATTTTGCCGACCTCGACTTGCTCGGTATAGATCGCTCTGCCATGCGTTTTCCCCGCGCCACCGAGTATATAGCGGAGCAAATAGCGCTGGTTAAAACATTACTTCAAAAAGGTTACGCGTACCAAATAAGCGACGGTATTTATTTTGATACGGCCAAATTTCCCGGGTACGGCAAGCTCGGCGGGCTTAATACTGCTGTACTGCAAGCGGGGGCACGCGTCGAGGAGAACATGGAGAAGAAAAATCCGCACGACTTCGCACTGTGGAAATTCAGCAAAAAAAACGAGAAGCGCGAGCAGGAGTGGGAGTCGCCGTGGGGCGTTGGCTTCCCCGGCTGGCACTTGGAGTGCACCGCGATGATATTTAAACTCCTCGGCAAACAAATCGACATACATATCGGCGGAGAGGACCTGGCGCCAATACACCACAACAACGAAATCGCGCAGGCAGAGGCGGCGACGGGCAGGCAGTTTGTCCGCTACTGGCTGCACAATGCCTTTATTACTATCGAAGGCAAGAAAATATCCAAGTCTTTGGGCAACACCATATACTTAACCCAACTTATCGACCGGGGGCTGCACCCGCGCGCCCTGCGCTACTTGTACCTCACCGCCCACTACCGGACTTTGATGAACTTTACGTGGGGAGCGGCCGAAGCGGCAGACGCCGCTCTTAAACGCCTTTCCCGTATGTATTTGGAAATGCCGAAAGGCAAGCGGGACGAAAAGTTTTTAGCAGAATTTTACGCGGCCTTAAGCCAAGACCTCGACACGCCGCGTGCACTGGCGCTCGTGTGGGAAAATATAAAAACGCTCAATCAAGCTACTCTCGCCGAAGCCGACAAAATTTTAGGTCTTGATTTGGCAAAGGCTAAACCTTTGTTGAAACTGGCGGTCAAACAGGACTTGCCAACAGAAGTACAGAGGCTGATAGTCGAGCGCGAGAAGGCTCGCGAATATAAAGACTTTGCCCGCTCCGACGCCCTGCGCACGCAGATAGAAGCCGCCGGATTTGAGGTTAAAGATACTTCTGACGGCCCGCAAATAAGGCCAAAATAGATATCCCCAGGATATCCGACCTACCCACAATGGAGGCCTACTATTTGTGTATTGCCCCGGCTTCAAACAAGAGTACTCTTAGGCTATGTCCGGAGGACCAAAAAGTAAGGCACTACGCGTGCCGCCGCAAACCCTAGAGACCGAAAAAGCTCTTTTGGGCGCTTTGATGATACGTCCGGAAGGCATGGTGGAAAGCAGCGATGTACTCTCTCCCGACGCGTTCTACGCCGAGAAGCATCGCATTATTTATCGCGCGATGCTCGCGCTGTATACCAAAAACGAGCCGGTCGACATCGAGTCGGTGCGCGCCAAGCTCTCCGATGAAAACCATCTCGATGCTGTCGGCGGCATAAGCTATCTCGCGGAGCTTGCCGCCGACGTGCCCGCCGCCAGCAACGCCCGCCACTACGCGGGGCAGGTGCAAAAAAAGTATATGCTCCGCTCGCTGATTGACGCGGGCGAGTTTGTCGCCGAGCTCGGCTACCACGAGGCCGAAGAGTTGGATGAGACGCTCGACAAGGCCGAAAAGCGCATTTACGAAGTTACGTCCTCCCCCACCTTGTCTAAATTTACTTCGCTCGGCGAGTCTTTAAAGGGCGCGTGGGAGCGGCTCGAGCATCTGCACGAGCACAAAGACGAGATGCGCGGTATCCGCACCGGCTTTAAAGACCTCGACAACATGCTCGCCGGCCTGCAGAAGTCCGACCTTATTATCCTGGCGGCGCGGCCCTCGGTGGGTAAGACCAGCTTGGCGCTCGACATCGCGCGGCAGACCGCCGTACAACACGGCACCGTGGTCGGGTTTTTTAGCCTCGAGATGGCCGCCCAACAGCTTATCGACCGCATGGTTGCGGCCGAGGCAAAAGTAAACTCCTGGAGCCTGCGCACCGGCCGCATCCACGAGCAGGACGACTGGGATAGGATACGCGAGGCGTACGACAAGCTCGGAGCCGCTCCTATATATATTAGTGATGAGCCGGGCAACAACATACTTAAAATGCGCGCCACCGCCCGCCGGCTTAAAAAAGAGCACGGGCTAGGACTCATTGTGGTCGACTACCTGCAACTGATGATACCGACCGGCGCGCGTGCCAGCGACAGCATGGTCCAGCAAGTGACTGAGATTTCCCGCTCGCTTAAAAATCTCGCCCGCGAGATGGACGTGCCGGTGCTGGCGCTCTCGCAACTCTCCCGCGCGGTCGAGCAGCGCGGCGGCAAGCCGCGCCTGAGCGACCTGCGCGACTCCGGCTCTATCGAGCAGGACGCCGACGTCGTGATGTTTATCCACCGCGACGACAAAACCAACAAAGAGAGCGACCGCCCCAACATCGCCGAGATTATGATAGAAAAGCATCGCAACGGCCCTGTGGGCAAAATTGACCTCTTCTTTGACGAAAAGCGCACGACCTTCCAGTCGCTGGAGAAGGCCGACCTCGCGGCCTTTGACGCCCCCGCCCCGTCATCTGATTTTTAATATAAAAAACCGCCGGACAATATCCGGCGGCCGGTAAGCTTAGGCGGCCTGTTTGGACCGCAGAAGCACTTTTGAATCCTTTAGATAAGCAAGAACGTAAGGTACATTGAGTTCATCAGTCTCCGGGTCGCGCAAGCGACCCTCGGCATCAAAACTCACGTGAGGAAATTCCTCGACGATAGGCTCCAGATGCCTCATCTGCTGAGGCCCCAGACCGCCCGCAATGCCAAGATTGACCTCCAATCCGCTATCGCGGATAGCGCGCAGATAGCGAAGCGCTTTCTGCGTATCGAACGGCCGCCCCAACCCGCCGCTTGGGTCGATGAGCACATCATCGATAAGGTTGCCGTATTGGAGAACCATAGAAGCGACCTCCCAGGGATCATTATCGCACTGCTTCATCGCCTCACCGCCGACTTGGAGCACAATGCGATACTTCCGCTCCGTATCCTTGTGGAAGGCTCGGAGCTTTGCGACAGCGGGCCAGCGCATATTGAGCTGAAAGCCGTGCAAATGCGCGCCCATGAACTCGTCTGCCATGTAGTTGAGCTGGGAATCGATCGTGTCGGGAAAATCGGTGCTGTAGTGGATGAGGTTGAGCGCCTTCGGATTATTGACGAAGATGCCGGCGATATCCGCGAACTTTGGATAGCGCCTCGGCCACTTGTTTGGTTCGCCGCGCATGGTCTTAGAGCTTACAAGCACCCCGACCATAAGCTGATGCGGGATGCTGAGATCGCGGGAATAGGACGCAAGCGAAACCTCAGCTTGACTGCGTGTCATAAACCCGGTCACGCCTACATACGGCGGTTTAGTCATGGAACTTCCTTTCTCTATTTCTACGAGATCAATACCGAAACGTAAAATAGCAGATTTTTTAACAAAAAGCAAGTACCCTGCATAATGGTAAGATGTTTGTCATGTCTCCTATCGATAAACTCTCCCAGTTGTTTGAAAAGTTCCCCGGCATCGGGCCGCGCCAGGCGCGGCGGTTCGTACAGTATCTGCTGGTGGTGCCGCCGGGCATCCGGCAAGAAATAGCCGACCAAGTGCGTGTACTCGGCACCCAGACCGCCCAGTGCAAAAAATGCTACCGGTGGTTTGACAAAGGACAGGAAGGTCCGACCTTGAAGAGTCCCGGTGTTAAGGCCGGTCCTTACTGTCCTATCTGCGCCGACCCGCATCGCGAGCGCTCGCTGCTGTTTATAGTCGAAAAGGATGCTGATATCGACAATGTAGAACGCAGCAACTACAAAGGGCTCTACTTTGTGCTCGGCGGCATCATCCCGCTTGCCGCCGAGGAGCCTGAGAAGCATATACGCATGCGCGAGCTTATAAAACGCGCAGAGTCCGACAAGCCCGCGGAAATAATTTTAGGCCTCTCGGCCACAACCGAGGGCGACCATACGCGCGAAATACTGCAGGAAAAATTGCGCGGACTCTCAAAAATATCAAGCCTCGGCCGCGGCCTCTCGACCGGCTCGGAACTCGAGTACGCCGACCCGGACACCATAGGACAAGCCCTCGAAAATAGGCACTAGCCACTAAATGACGTAAGTCAGACTTGCGTCATTACCATTTTTCTAGCATGAATGGGATGAATTCTTGATGGCGAGTTGTGTGAGCTAGAAACATATCCCGAGCTACTTTCTTAAAATTTTTTCCAGGCAATCCAAGGGCCGTTAATTGATTTGAATCTAATATCGGCGACTCCTTACCAAACACAGACGACCCGAAGCTCGAAAATGGGTATCTGATTCCCCATTCCCAAGCTTCATCAAATTTACTAACGGCTACGGATAGCCCGCGGGGATACATCTCTAATACATTTTTGACTACGATGTACGGAAACACATATCTCAGATATTCATCCTTGTCTACTGTTTTAGATTTGAATGATCCTTGAAAAAGGCTGCCCTGCTCTTTGTATTTGAGATTAAAATACGAAGACATACTCCCCCCGAGCCGTTGCATAAACTTCGAAACTCCTCCTTCTTTAGTCTCCATAAGCAATAAATGAAAATGATTTGGCATCAACGTCCAAGCCAGTACAGAAGTAAGAGGGTCCCGTTCTGGCCAGTGAGACGGGCGGTCAAACAACTGCAAATCTTTAGTATCTCGATGCCAGTTTTCATCTTGATACGAATCATTTAAAAGGTATAGCGATTTGGTAAATCTCCACCGGTCCGCCATATCACGAACAATTTCTGTTCCGCGAGCACCACGTTTAATAATATGCAAAATAGAACCAACAGCGTACGGTTGAACACGCATATACCTATTCTGACGTAAGTCTGACTTACGTCAAGACGGATATCAACATCTATCAAATCTTCTGCAGACATACTAATTAGGAGATACAATAGTTGTGTGGAAAATAAAGCTCAAATTCTGAGACAATACCAAGGCAAGGTTCTTGGTGTGAGAAACTACCGTTCAGACAAGCAGGAATTTAAAATTAGTGACCTTACTGATCCAGAAATCTTAGTTGAGTTTATAGTCGAAACTTTTACCGGAGAAAGTGACATAACCCCAGCAGGAAAAGCTTTTTTGGAGGAGTATTATGACTTCAAAGAATTAGCCGCCACTCTGCACGAAAATCACAAATTTTTAAAAACTCACGGACATGTTCCACTCAATGAGCTTCAAGGACGGCTCGCGAGTTTAATCCCAATGGAAACATCAAGATTTGTAGAAGAAGTAAAAGGCACTATACAAGAAGGGGCAACCCTTAGAGAGGATTTACTTCCTCCTACTAAAGAGAGCTAAACGTCTCTTTCGAGGCGGTTTACTTATGCGAGCTTCGTAATCTTGACCTCGAAAAACGGCTGGCGGTGTCCGCGCTTTTTAAAGTAGTTGGACTTCGCTTTGTATTTGATGACGGTAACCTTCGGCGCGCGGGAAATCTTGATTATCTCGGCCTCCACCTTGGCGCCGGCGATAAACGGCATGCCGATGGTCGTGTCGGAGCCGTTGTCCACCAGAAGCACGTCGTTGAAGACGACTTTGTCCCCCACCGAGTAGGAGGCGTAGCCGTCCTTGCCAAACGGACCTTTAATCTTTTCCACTTTAAGGGCCAGGCCTTCAGTAACCATGTACTGCTTGCCACCGGTCTGGATTATCGCAAATTCCTTTGCGGAAGTGTCTTTTTTAGTCTTAGTAGCCATGTAAAAACGAGCCTCGGGCTCGTGAGGAATATAGTAGCCTGAAAGGACCTTTCGTGCAAGACTTATAAAGGACGCCAAAAAGACCATAAAAACAGGGAGTTACCCAATGCCGCCCGAGGTAGTGAAGCTGGTCGGAAAAGTAGATTCCGAGACCGAGTTTGAAGAACAGATGCGGGAAGCGCCACCCGCATTTGACTTGGCGAAGCAATGGCCGGCCGTGCTCGTTTATAGCCTGGGGGCCGCTATGATCGTCTTTGCCATCATGCAATCAGATAAGCTTCTTATGATTCTCTTTTCGACAGCGCCTCTTCAGTAGCACCCAACCGCCGCATTTTGCGGCGGTTTTTATGCCTAGTCTTTACCCTCGACCACCGGCCTATCCAGCAGCGGCACGTCTATGCTTATGTCGGCCGAGGCGTCTATGCGCAGCACATCCTTTTCTATCTTGCCGAGCTCCTTGGTGCCCGCATTAAAGTGGTTGACGGTTGTCGAAAGCGAGGCGCCGAGCTTTTTGTAGTAGTCTTGGTACGCGTTAATATGCCGGCCGAGCGCCTCGACATTTTTGGCGATGTCCTTGGCCTGCTCCTCGATTTTAAAGGCCTTAAAGCCGTACAACACCGACTGCAAGTACGCGGCAAAGGTCGTCGGCGAAACGATAATCACCTTGCGGTCGTTCTGCGCATAATCCAGCAGGCTCCGGGTATTGACCGCGCCTATGCCGTCATTAAGAAGGTCGTAATAAATACTCTCGGCGGGGATGTACATAAAGGCAAACGGGAGCGTGCCGTCCTTTGGCCGCACATACTTGCTTGTTTCGTCGATGCGCTTTTTGAGGTCTTTTTTAAACGCCTCTTGATACTCGGCTCGGCGCGCGTCGTCCTTTTCGTCATGCAGACGGGTATAATTCTCCAGCGGGAACTTAGCGTCAACGGGTATAAAGCCCTCCTTGGTGCGGATAATAGCGTCTACCGTCTCGCCGCCGGGGAACTCGTACTGCATGGCGTAGGCGCCGGGCGGCAAAATATTACTCATCACCAGCTCCAGCGATGCTTCGCCCAAGTTGCCGCGCTGCTTTTGGTTTTTTAAAACTTTTTCGAGATTGTTAAGCTGCTCGGCGATGGTAAAGACCTGCTTGGTCGACTCCTTGGTTTCTGTCACGCCCTTAACCACCTCGAGCATTTGCTCCTGCATCTGCTTGTTGATAGTCGACAGGAGCGTGCGCGCCTCGCTCGATTGGCTGGTCATAAAGTCCGACATGGTCTTGGTCCCCTCGCCGAGCTTGCTGTCCATGGCCCGCGTAAGCTCCGCGAGCTGGTTTTGCAGCAGCACCATCCCCTGTGTGTCTTGGGGCGCCACTGCGCCTGTCTGCTGCTGCAAGCGATAGAGCATGGCAAAGATACCGAGCGCCAAAAGAATCAAAAACCCCACCAATATCGTCAACAAATCCATGTGGCTATTCTACCTTTTTTAAAAAGAAAAAACCCGTCCCGACTTGTGTATCGGAACGGATTATATTTAGGCGACGGCTTCTTGCCGCATTGCCTGCGCGAGTGTGACGAGTTTGACCGCTTCAACCGGCAGAACTCCGCCGGTCTCAACAGCGAAAGCTTCCACCAATTTCCGCTTAGCATCGTCCACGTTGGCGTAGACGCCCTGGCTCAAGTTGCAGTACCCCCGGTAGAGGTAGTTTAGCCGACCGTCTTTATCGATGCCTACCCGCACAACTTCGGTTTCCAACACGAAGAAGGAGTGGACGCGCATAGTCCGGTCCGAAAAATGAACCCGCGGGGTAATGACACCGTACACTACCTGGCCCGGTTCCCAATAATTGGCGGGAATTTCGAGCTTCTCGATTGTCGAGTCCGGAAGAAATCCAGTGGTGGACCGCACCGCCAACGGAGCGTCGAGCACCTCTTGGAGATGCTCGGGTGTATCATTGATCGCAAGTTTTGCGCGAACAGCGGCGAGCTTTTCGGCGAGCTCCGCCTCGAGCCCCTCGAGCTTCTTTTTTGCATTCGCTTCCGCTTCGGCAAAATCGAAACTCTGAAATCGGCCGTTTTGGTCGTGCAAAACCATGTAGCCTTTTTCACTCCGATTAAGCTCGCTTACTACCGTGCGGATTACGCTGCCGTCATCCAGCACGATAAAGACGCTTTCGCCAAGCCGGCGCTTCTGGTTGTTCATCGGTTGCTCCTGGTTAGAACCTCTCTAGTCGCAAAGTACCATATCTGGTAAACTATTGTCCATATGACACAAGTTGAGCTAAAAGAGGCGATGAAGGACGCTATGCGCGCCAAGGACTCGGTGCGGCTGGGCGTTGTCCGCGGGCTTATGGCCGCCGCCACAAACGAGGCGGTCGTTAAGGGCAAAGGCCCCGACGGCGTGTTGACCGCAGAAGAGATGCTTTCGGTTATTACCCGCGCCGCCAAACAGCGCAAGGACTCGATAGAACAGTTTGAGAAAGGTGGCCGCCCCGAGCTCGCCGAGGGAGAGAAGGCCGAGTTAACAATAATCCAGACCATGCTCCCCGCGCAAATGAGCCACGACGAGATAGTAGCCGCCGCAACGGCAAAAGCTTCCGAAATGGGCGTTACCGACAAGACCGGCGCCAACAAGCTTATGGGCATGCTAATGAAGGACCTAAAAGGCCGCGCCGACGGCAACGACGTTAAAGCGGTCGTAGACGGGATGTTCGCCTAATTTCGTTTGGTCCACAAGGTATTTTCCCTTTCACTTGACTTTCATAGTCAAGTGGAGTATAATTTTGAATAGAGGGAGAGGCTACGGAGCCTCATAGGTAATGCGTTCCCTCCTTATTCGGAGCTGAATCAGGAGGAGACATCATGAATAAAACATCTGTGAGCGGCACGCGGCCGTACTCTGAGCAAGAGCGTCAACGCGATAGAGCGGACGCGCAAAGAGCCACAAGTCTGCAGGTGGCCCGCCGCAAGGTGGTCCGCAGCGGACAACGCTACGACACGCGCAGGACTCCCGGGCATCGCCATGCTACCAACCGGATGGTCGGGAGCGAGTGATGCATTACCGTCCGTGCGATGAGCTCGGCACCGACTTGGTTGCCGCGCAAAGCATGTGGCAGTGCCGCCTACAGCCTGCAGTCGCCGAGCGGCTGGTCGAGTACATCACGGAGCGCTATCCCGCAAAGGAAGCCTTCGAAACACTACTCGAGCGCGCGCTCGATGTGGAGTTCATCCTCGACGAGGCCGAACGCCACGCATACAAATACATGCTTGGAATCTTTTTCAACAAGAGAGTTCAGGCATCAAGAAAACGGAACGAAGAGATGAATGCCATCCCCTTCGCTCCCCGCTAAAGAGCCGGACTACCCGCAAGGTACTCCGGCTCTAATACTTTTTTATATATAAATAAAGTCGCCAGTAGAGTTATTGACTTTTTTTCTAATCCCAATATCCTGCCCTTTAACATTTCCGAAATCGAAAACCTTTATATTTTGCCGATTGTATTGTAGATTGTGCAGGACGGCCCTATCGTCTAACGGTTAGGACGAAAGCTTCTCAAGCTTTAAATCCGGGTTCGATTCCCGGTAGGGTCACAAGTTTGGAGACAAGATTCGATTCGGGGTGGTTTTCTTTGACCGCCAACAAAGAAAACCACTGATTTTGGGGCACGCCGCGCGCTTCGCGCGCGTGAGGGAGGTTCAAAAACACAAAGCCGAAGATTTTTGGAGGGAGGATTTTTTGGAGGGGAACGTGAATGCAACCCAAGCCTGTGGAGTGCTTGCCCCACCCACCCGTGCGCGCACCAATTCCTTCGCTGAAAAGTGCTAATCAGCGAAGCTCCCTAAGATTTTTGTATGATGCCCCAATGATACGAGACAGGATTTTCCTTTCTCTGAAGTACCATGTCGTTGGGAGCTTGGGATACATAAAGTAGACAGATAAAATTATTAACAAACATGCTGAAATTATGCATCGTATGGGTCATAAAATCTCTAACCAGCTCACCTTTATTGGGCTCATGAGTGATGTGTTGCGGGACTACGTCTTTTTTGTCCGGGCGATAATAGAGATTTGATATTGTTTTTACACCCCCACCATGATGAACTGCGTCTCTCAATGATACTAAATATGTAAGCCATTCAAGATGGGATTCGATAAATAAATGGAGTTGGCGATGTCTTTCTTTTGCGTGAGCTGGCACGTTATTTTCAAGAACACTAAGTACTTCTGCGCCACTTAGTTTTTTCCCATTTCTTTTGCTTTTATGCCACCCATGTAAGCGCAAGCCCATAATCGGGTTGAGTATTGTTGCCAAAATGTCGAGGCTCGACTTTATTCCAGACAAAAAAGAATCGAGCTCTCGATCAAGCTCGGGTGCTCGCCGCCCCAAAATAATATTGATATTTGGATCACTGATGCATTTCTCTAAATATTCTTTGAGACTAGCTTCTTCCGTTTTTTTATAACCTCGGAGAGAGTCATTTGTTTTTGTCAGATTTTTCCCTAAATCGAGCATTTGCCCAAAGTGTTTTTCCCACCGGCCTTTATCACCCCGAAATATAAGAGCTTCCACCATTAGCGTCATCGGCAACGTTACAATTTCTTGCAAAATAAAGACGTCTAGTTCATCTTTGGTTTCTAAAATTGTCTCCAGGACGCCTGGATTGATGTGCGTATCATCAGTCATAAATTGTTTGTTTTGTTATACAATACAACTTATGCGCTACTTTCTCTACGCACGCAAAAGCACTGATGTCGAGGACAAGCAGGTTTTGTCCATCGAGGCGCAGTTGGCTGAGTTGCGCGCACTCGCCAAGCGCGACGGACTGGAGATTGCGGAGGAGTTTGTCGAAAAGCGGAGCGCGAAAATGCCGGGCCGCCCCGTGTTCGAGGAAATGCTAAAGCGTGTCGAACGGGGCGAGGCGCAGGGCATTGTGTGTTGGAAGATTGACCGCCTCTCGCGCAATCCGGTGGATAGCGGGCGCATCAGTTGGCTTTTACAACAAAGCGTCATTCACAAAATTGTTACGCACGACAAGACGTATCTTCCGCACGACAATGTACTCCTAATGTCCGTGGAGTTCGGTATGGCAAATCAGTACATCCGCGACTTGAGTGTGAATGTGACGCGCGGCCTCCGGCAGAAAGCCCGAATGGGTATTTATCCAAGCATCGCACCTCTTGGGTATCTCAATGACCCGTACACCAAAACTATCGTCGTGGATCGGCGCAAAGCGCCGCTCGTACGTAAGGCGTTTGAGTTGTACGCCAAGAATC
>CAYHDT010000003.1:0-82734 GCA_964355655.1 uncultured Candidatus Saccharibacteria bacterium
CGGTGGTTTGACCTCCCGCGCCAATGGTGGAAGACGCATAGGCGGTAAGGCCGCCGTTGAATTGCGTGAGAGTTGAGGTGGCGTTGCCTGACACTTGGAATGGATAGGCTGAGGCAACAGTAGAGAGGAGAGAACTGGAAGAGACTTTTTGATTAAATACATTCCAGTCGGTGGAGGAAAGATAGCCGTTGGCTGTAGCTCCCGACTGCGATATGGAGAGCGTTGAACCGGAGAAGCTGAGTGGCGCGGAGACGGTGGTGGTTTGGGCGACGCCCGTGGAATTGGTCGAGAGCAATGTAGAAGCGAGCGACTGGAATGTCGCTGTACCCGATACATTAAGCGCGGTGGTGGTCGCAGTGCCAAAGTAGCCGATGCCCGAGACAGTGAGTGCGGTAGTAGAGGCGTAGGGGAAAGTTGAGGCAACGGTGGTGGAGGTGGCGGTGTAGTAATCGGCGCGGACGTCTTGGTTAAAGACTCCTCGGCCGTCGACGCTGAGTTTGGCGTACGGCGATGTGGTGCCAATGCCGACGTCGCCTTCTATTATTAGGCCGTTCGTTGGTGCATTTGCCGATGCGAGATATGTTGAGCCGAGAATCGCTCCATAATTTGACTCCACATTAAACACTTTATTGCCATTCAAGTAACTGGCGATGCCGTAATAACTTGCTACTCCATCAATGCCCAAGCCCGCAGTTTGGCTACCGCTCGTCTGCGCAATGCCGAATATCTGTTGATTGTCACCTGTACGTTGTACTACGAGCGGCAGCCCAGGTGTCGTCGTCCCGATGCCGACGTTGCCGGTGTTTGTAATGGTGACCAAGTCGGTATCACCAGAGCCGCGAAGGACAACTCCATTTCCACCTTCGATATAGGTCTTGCCGGCACTCTCAAAATATACTCGTTGCTGTCCCTCAGAACTTGTCACCCAATTCCCTGTTGCCAGACGAAGAGAGCCATTAACATCGAGTTTCGCCCCCGGACTCGCCGTCCCAATCCCCACATTCCCGCTCCCTTGCTGCAAGACAAATTGGGAGCTGCCGATGGTGAAGCCCTGGCCGGAGGCGAGCGTCGTCGTTCCCGAGGTACCAGAGAGTGTGAGCGTGGAGCCGCCCGTGATGAGACCGCTCGTTTGCAAAGTCCCCGCTGTCGTGTTGAGGAGGCCAACGCCAAGCCCGCCGGTGAGGTATCCGCTCCCCGTGACGGAGAGCGTGGTTGCGGGAGTCGTCGTCCCGATGCCGACGTTGCCGGCGTTTGGCTGTAGGGCGAGCGGCACGCCACCGAATGTAGTATTGCGCGTCAGCGACTGGATAGTAGCAACAGCGTTTGTATTGTCCGTACTAAAAAGCAATTCGGCCTGCCCGTCGGCGCCCGTACTAATCGCAATACCCGCCGCAGTTTCAGAAGTGTAAGCGCCATTTTTTATGACCTCAAGCTTCCCTGCCCACGGCACGCTTGTCCCTACGGTTACGTTGCCCCCGTTAGGGTTGAGGAGGAGTGGCGTGTACCCGATGCCCGTCTGTTGCGCCTGCAGATAGCCGCCGTTGAGAGTTGCGTCGTAGCCAACATTGAGGAACTTCGGAGTTGCGCCACCGAGAGCAGTGATGTGAAGCGCAGCATTGCCCGAAGTATTGGTTGCCGACGAGTCTGATTTAAATACATCAAGGACGCTCCCTGGACTCGTCGTCCCGATGCCGACGTTGCCCAAATTCGCTACGTGTAGCGCCCCTGTCACTCCGCCCGTATTAATCTGAAATGTGCCAGAGCTGGGACTATTTATTGTCGAGTAATTAGAGTTTGCGGATTCATAGAGCCTTAGGGCGTTGCCTGCTCTGATACCGGCAACACCGTTGATATCGAGTGCAAAGCCCGGACTCGCCGTCCCAACCCCCACATTCCCGCTGCCCTGCTGGAGCACGAACTGCGAGGAGCCGATGGTGAATCCCTGACCGCTTGCAATTGTGGTGGTGCCGGTCGTTCCTGTGATTGCCAAGAATCCCGTCGTCGTCGCCCCGCCCGAGATGGTGAGGCCCCCGATTTGCGTGCCCGCTCCGATGGTAGAGGAAGCATAGGCGGTAAGGCCACCGTTGAAGGATAGGGGTGTGGAGGTGGCGTTGGAGAGGAAAGGATAGCCGATAGTGTTGGTAATAACTCCGGTCGTGGAGTTGTAGGAGATGCCGGCTCCGGCGGAAAGACTGGAGGACGATATTTTGTTGTTGAAGACGTTCCAGTCGGTGCTACTTAAATAACCATTAGCGGCAGCTCCCGATTGCGATATGGAGAGAGTAGAGCCGGAGAATGAGAGGGGTGCGGAGATTGTGGTGGTTTGTGCAACACCGCTTGCGGTAGAAGAAAGGATAGTGGAAGCAAGCGACTGGAAGGTCGCCGTGCCGGAAACATTGAGCGCGGTGGTAGTCGCGGTGCCAAAGTAGCCGGTGCCCGATACAGTCAGTGCAGTACTGGAAGCGTAATTAATTGTTTGGAGCGCTGTAAATGTGTTTGTTGTGTATGTCTTTGGGATAGTGGTCGAGGCGTTGATGTAGCTGTTGACCCGGGCGTCGGTGTAGTAGAGATTGCTGCCCTCGGCCACGTTGGAGGTAAGGAGTCCGAGGCTGGAGGTGGCAATGTTTTGCAGCGCGCCCGTACCGCCCGGAGAAAGCAGAAGCCCGTAAGAAAAAGTTGCCGCGCCGGTGCCGCCGGAGCCGACACCAAGCGCACTAGTGAGTGTAAGTGATGCCGCGCTGATGGCGCCATTGGCATCTATCCGGGTCGAAAGTGCGCCGCTTTGGTCGTAGATATGAAGGATATCGGCGATCTGTCCCGACGCGGCAAGAAGCGCCAACGTAGTCGTTGCCGTCGAACCGGAAAGGACGGTGAGCTTTGCATATGGAGTCGAGGTGGCACCGACGACCACAAGGTCGGTCGAGGTCGCGAGCGAGACCTTGCCGATGTTGTTGGTCTCCCAGCCTCCCGCCGAGGAGGCGCCGGAGGAGGCCGATATCGCGCCGCACGACACATTGCCCGACGCATCAGTTTGGAGGGCGCTGCTGCCGGTACAAGAAGTCACGCCGCCCAGTGTAAAGGTACTCGAAACTTTGGCGGTCCCGCTGACATCCAGTGTCTGCACCGGTGACTGAGTCCCGATGCCTATACGGCCCGCAAAGTACGCATTCCCCGTCGTCGTTGCGCCGCCGGAGATGGTAAGGCCGGTGATTTGTCCTCCCGCGCCGATAGTGGAGGAGGCGTAGGCGGTCAGGCCGCCGTTGAATTGTGTCAGGGTGGAGGTCGCATTGCCGGTAAGTTGAAACGGGTAGGCCGAAGCGACAGTAGAGAGGAGAGAGGAGGAGGAGACTTTTTGATTAAACACATTCCAGTCGATGGAGGAGAGGTAGCCGTCGGTGGCACTGCCGGATTGTGCGATTGAAAACGCTCCACCCGCGCCGCCGACAAATGCTCCGAGCGTTCCTGAATACGCGAGGGGGGAGGAAACAGTAGGAGCAGAGGTCGCCACATTAGCAAAGGTGTTTGCGCCAGAGAAGTATGGGATGTTTCCGATGACGGCTGCTGTGGAGGTCGAGAGCCCGTTGAAGGTGAAGGCGCCCGTGGTGGAGTTGTACGCGAGGGGGAAGGCTGCAGAAAGGCTGGACGAAGATATTTTATTATTAAACACAGTCCAATCGGTGGAGGAGAGATAGCCGTTAGCGGCAGCTCCCGACTGCGATATGGAAAGTGTGGAGCCGGAGAAGCTGAGTGGTGCGGAGATTGTGGTGGTTTGCGCTACCCCGCTGCTATTGGTGGAGAGAATGGTGCCGGGCAAAAGTGAGACGGTGAGATTCGAAGTGGAAGCAGTACTAAAGTACCCGGTGCCCGATACCGTGAGCGCGGTCGATGAAGCATACGCGATTTGAGAGGTCGAAGATGCCTGAAGCCCGGCGGTAAACCAAATAGGAGTGGAAGTCGAGTTGGCGGCCGCGCCGTAGTTGGTGGTGGGAGTAAAGGGCCAGGCAAAATTGGAGTAATCGGTACCGGCAATAGCTGCAATGATCGAGCCGAGTGAATTTGTTTTTAGAAGGCTGGAGGTAATTCCTGTTACCGCGAGGCTGGTAGTGGTGGCCTGGCTGGTGGTGGCGTTAACTGCCGTGAAGTTCTGGAGAGTTGAAGACGCCGTGGAAACAAAACCACCCGAGAAGGTAAGGGTGGTTGAAGTGGCATTGCTCGGGAACGGGTACCCGATAGTGTTAGTGATGACCCCCGTAGTGGAGTTGTAGGAGATGCCGGCTCCGGCGGAAAGGCTGGAGGATGATATCTTGTTGTTGAAGACGTTCCAGTCGGTGGAGGAAAGATAGCCGTTGGCTGCAGCACCGGATTGAGTAATGGAAAGTGTGGAGCCGGAGAACGAGAGAGGCGCGGAGACGGTGGTGGACTGCGCTACGCCGCTGCTATTGGTGGAGAGGAGTGTCGCGGCTAGCGACTGAAAAGTCGCCGTGCCCGACACATTGAGCGCGGTAGTCGTCGCGGTGCCAAAGTACCCGGTGCCCGATACCGTGAGTGCGGTGGAGGAGGCGTATGGGAAGGTGTTAGCCGCGGTGGCGGTGGAGGTGATGATGCCGGAAATTCCAAGGGTTGAGGAAAGAGTCGCGGCTCCGGTAAGCGCAAGCGTGCCTTGGAGTGCCGAGTTCCCCGTCGTCGTTGCGCCGCCGGAGATGGTAAGGCCGGTGATTTGTCCTCCCGCGCCGATAGTGGAGGAGGCGTAGGCGGTCAGGCCGCCGTTGAATTGTGTCAGGGTGGAGGTCGCATTGCCGGTAAGTTGAAACGGGTAGGCCGAAGCGACAGTAGAGAGGAGAGAGGAGGAGGAGACTTTTTGATTAAACACATTCCAGTCGATGGAGGAGAGGTAGCCGTCGGTGGCGGCACCGGATTGCGATATGGAGAGTGTGGAGCCGGAGAAGCTGAGGGGTGCGGAGAGCGTGGCGGTCTGTACCTGGCTCGTGCCGTTGCCGACCAAGATGCCGGAAAGCGTGGTGGAGCCCGTACCGCCGTTTGCCGCCCCGAGCGTGCCGGTAAGCTGCCCTACCGGCAGCGAGAGATTCGGCAACGTCGTGATGCCGGAAACTGATGACGACGCTGAGAGCCGGTTGTCAAAGAGCGTACCGAAGGTGGTGGTGTACACGCCGTTCGTGACGGTGCTTGCATTACCCACAAGTTCGCCATACAGAGTGGCTGCTGAAATTGCGGTCGAAGAGGCGTAGACAAAGTATGAAGTTGACGACGCTTGCAGTCCGGCGGTAAACCAAATGGGAGTGGAAGTCGAGTTGGCGGCCGCGCCGTAGTTGGTGGTCGGGGTAAAGGGGAAGATTTGCGCGAGAGAGGAAGATGATATTTTGTTGTTAAACACAGTCCAGTCTGTACTGGAGAGATAGCCATCAGCGGCGGCGCCGGACTGAGATATGGAAAAGACTCCGGTTCCTTGGTTGTACGACAGCGGGGCTGATGCGGATAGAGAAGAAGAGCCGAGGAGGCCGAGCGAACTCGTGCCGGTAAGGGTGTATCCGGACAAAGCGTTGCCGACAAGAATATTTCCATAGCTTGGCGCGGCGGTCAGGCCGGTACCGCCATAGAGGACGCCAATCGAAGTGGTGGCGGACACTGTTCCGTTGTTGGCTTGGAGCGGGCCGTTATAGGTGCCGAGGGTAAAGCTGCCGAGGAATGAATTTGAATTGGTAAAGGTGTTGGCGGTGTAAGTCTTGGGAATGGTGGTGCTTGCGTTGGCGTAATAATCGGCCGATGTGGTGGAAAAGAAATATCCTTTGTCAAAAAGTCCGAGTGTGCTGGTGGAGAGAAACCCGAGCGACGAAGTAGCGAGCAAATCGTAGCCGCCCAAGCTGTTGCCGACCAGGAGCTGGCCGTAGGTCGGCGCGGTCGAGGTACCGGTGCCACCGTTGCTTATCCCGAGTATGCCCGCTATGTCGTTGACCAGGCTGATGGTCGAGGTGGCTATGGCACCGGCAGTTGCCTTAAGAAAGCCGGTCAAATTGCCAAAGGTAAACGCGTTCGAAACGACAAGGTTGCTGGTCGAGGCGAGGCCCGCAACCGACAAGCTTGTGGTGGTAGCATGGTCCAACACCGCGCCGCCCACCACCTCGAACTTGTACGAGGTCGAAGTCGAGGTGCTGCCGACGATAACCTGGTTGGTGGTCGTCGCCAACTTTATCCCCGACCCGTTAAAATACGTCCAGTTAGCGTCGCCGCCGCCGCTGCCTTGCAGGTCGGTGCCGCAAGTAACCGCGCCACTGCTGTCGGTCTTGAGCGTACAACTGGCCAAGCTTTGCAGTGTCGTAGTACCCGACACGGTAAGGTTGGTAGTCGAAGCGGCCGTTGTAAAAACCGCGCTGGTGCCGGTAAGTGTACCTGTGAGAGTACCACCACCAAGCGGCAGATAATTCGCAACCGTAATACCGTCGGGGATATCGCCGTCGGTAAGTCCCGAGAGTCCGTCAACGGTCGAGTTACTGATAGTAACGCCGCTTAACTTGTTGATGATCTGTGAGAGTGCGATGTTGTTGATGGAGCCGCCGCTGCTGGGTGGGCCGGACGGGGTGCGGCTATAAATTTCGGAGCGAAGCGTATTGAGCTTGGCATCAAAATCTTTCGTGTAAGCGGTGTCGCCCGACGTAGTGATATAGCTTGTAGGAGAGTTGTAGGTTGTGGTGTTGTTAGTAGTTGTGTAATTGTTGGTGGTGGTGTTGGTAATATTATTTACTGTTTGCGCGGCGGGCGACTCCGCTTTTTTTTCTTCCGTCGGCTGTTGCGCGACGTCACGACCAAAAAACGAAAAAAGTTTTGTAAAAAACGAGCCGCTTATTTCCGGCAGGCTGACCGCGTAGGCGCGCGTACCAAAGAAGGGCGACTCGACTTGAGCGAGCGAGGCGCCCAGCGACTGTGAAAGTACGGCGCCCTGTTGTATGCCTTGGGAAATTGCGCCGCTCGCGACCAGCATAAGCCCGCCATACAACAGCACTGCCCCCGCGGCCGAGACAAATTGCAGCCTTGGGCTTTTAGGGGCCGCTTTGATTTCGCGGCGGCGGTCTGCGGCAAGCTCTTCGGCGCGCGCCACTTTGGCTTCCTCCCGCTCTTTTTGGAACCGGCGCAATGAGTCCGGGTCTACATACCAAACCCGGTCTATCTGAGTTCCTTCGAGTTTCCCCTCGCGGCAAAGCTTCCCGATATAGTCGCTGGCACAGTGGAGCTTCAAAGCCGCTTGCTTGCTTGCAAGAAGGCGCTTGCCGCTTGGAGAAATTTTTTTGTTGCTAGGAGTCATGAAGAGGCCGAAAAAACTATGTGGCACAAAGCTAGTTCGTGCGAACCCTGTTATCTCAATTGTACGCGCATAGGTAAAAATAATTGCGTAAAAATATTTTTATTACTGTGGATATGGTGAAATATAAAAAGCTAAAATAGCCCTACTCTGTATTACCAAAAAATCACTCCAGAGCCGATTCTTGCTAAAAAAATCTGCTGTCAATATGCCCGCTGCACGTATTTATGTTTTACCCGATACCGAATATCCGAGATATGCTTATTTCATAATAGAAAATTGCATCTGCTAGACGAGATATCGGATAGACAGTTTGTTTTAAACAAGCCGGATGCTTTAATACCAATAAAAAATCCGCTCCATCAGGAGCGGATTTTTACCTTACAAATCTAAAAACAACCTAATTTGACACTTTTTATAAATGACGCCAAATGCTACCAATTAAGTTTGTATGAGACGACAGCTGCAGTACCCGCCTCAATGCTGAGGTTTAGAGACATCGCACTTGACACGACCGCGCTAAAAATAAAAACCGTCACTCCGGCGAGCGCGAGCGCGAGCAGCGGCCCTTTGCCGGCGCGACGCGCTTGTTGCGGCTCAACAGAAACCGGCTCCTCTTCCATCAAACTTTCAGGCTCCGCAATCCGAGATTCTCTTTTATCGCTTCGTATCTCGGGCAAGCTTGGCGTATCGTCAGCATAATATTTTAAACCTCCCGGCGTTTGTGTTTTAACCAGCCGCAGAGGAATATGCTGCACCCCTTCTTCTTTAACAATTTCTTCAACCGCGACCGGAGCAGGAGCAGGAGCAGGAGCAGGAATCGGAGTCGGCTCTTCCACGGCGGGTAGTATTTCCGGTGCCGGTGTTTTTTCTTCCATCATAACAACAGGGGCGGACTCGGCCACCGGAGCAGGAACCTGCAATACAAAAGTCTGGCCTGCCTCGCCGGGTTGAGGCGAGGACAGGAGATCCGAGGACTTTTGTATTGCAGGTTCCTGTGTCGCTTCAACTGGAACAGAAGTTCCTTCCTCGCCGAGAAAAGCATCAAACGATGATGCGTCGACATACCAAGCTCGGCCAACCTTTTGCCCGATGACTTTGCCGCCGCGTATCAGCTGGCCGATATAATCCGAAGTATAGCCGTTGTCACGGGCAATGCGGCGAGACGAGATAAATCGCTTGCCCGATATGTGGAGCTCATCCATATACCGGCAAGTATACCCCATGAGATAGGTAGCACAATATCGCTACCAACACCCAATCCCTTATCTCACGGGGTATACCTTAGCCGAGAAGTTTTTGTATAGCTTCTTTAAGTGCCTGTGGATTAGCCGAGCCTTTGCTGGCCCTCATCCCCTGCCCGACCAGGAACTGCATAGCCGCCTCCTTGCCGGCCTTGTACTCTGCAACAACTTTTGGATTGCTGTCTATGACCTGCTGAGCAATCTCCGGAAGCGCGCTGTCGTCGGCAACTTGCGCCAAGACGCCGCTTGCAATAGAGCTCTTGGCTTGAGGCGAAGGGAGTTTCAACGCTTTTATAAATACCGCCATGTCAGGCAGCCAACCGGGATTATTCTTTCTTATCCCCGCAACATCATTGAGAATATAGTTTGCCGCGCTCTTTTTTAGTTCTAGACTCTCAATTTGCTCTGTAACTCGATTAAAAAAACCGGCAAGTTCTATATCAACCAGCAACTGCTCTATATCCTGTTCTTGCAAAAATCCGAAGTTGCGCAAACGCTCTCTTTGCTCCCACGGCAGTTCGGGCAACACTATATTTTTAAATTCCGCTATTTCAGAGAGACGCAAGCTCGGTAAGTCCGGGTCGGGGAAGTAGCGGTAGTCCGCGGAACCCTCTTTCTTGCGCTGGCTGAAAGTCATCTGCTTTGCTTCGTCCCAGCCGCGGGTTTCTTGCACTATCTGTTCTCCCGCTTCAAGCGCCTTGCTTTGACGCTCCGTTTCAAAGGCAATCGCGCGCTCAACTGAGCGGAATGAGTTGAGGTTCTTAACCTCCACCTTTGTCCCCAACTTCAGTAAGTCAGACTTCCCCAGTAAGTCTGACTTACTGGGAGTTGGCGCGACAGAGATATTCGCCTCTACCCGCATCTCACCCTTTTCCATGTTTGCCTCCCCCGCCCCGAGCGTACGCAGCAGCAGCTGCAGCTCGCGCGCAAAAGCGCCTGCCGCGGCAGCCGAGTGTATGACCGGCTCGGTAACCAGCTCCATCAGGGGCACCCCGGCCCTATTGTAATCAACCAGACTTATATCTTCCGCGCCTGCCCCGTTAGAAGCTTGCTTTCTAACGGGGTGTTGCGAACGGGCCGTATCTTCCTCGAGGTGCACACGGGTAATAGCCACGCCTGCAAGCACTCCGCCGCTTACCAACGGATGTTTGTATTGGCTTATCTGGTAGCCCTTCGGGATGTCGGGATAAAAATAGTTCTTGCGGTCAAACTCGGTATAGTCGGCCAATTGGCCGCCAACCGCTTTGCCGACCATAAGCACTTTGCACACCGCCTCTTTGTTGATGACCGGCAAAGAGCCGGGGTGCGCCATGCACACGGGGCAGATGTTGCGGTTGGGCTCGCGTTCATCGGCATTGTTGCGGCAGGCGCAAAACATTTTGGTCGCGGTCTTGAGTTCCGCGTGTATTTCCAACCCAACCGTGACCTTATACATATATGGAGAGAATATCCTACCGTTAGGCAGCCCGCAATGCGGCTGTTATGGTATCCCCGAGCGCCTTAACCGACGCATCATCGAGTATGGACACCACTACGACCTTGCCGCCTTTATTTTTAAATGCGGAAACTTTTGCTTGTATGTAAGCCGAATCGCGGGTATCCGATTTCGTCAGGACGATAATCTCGGGCTTGGCCGACAAATCAGTGCCTTCAAAACTCTCTAGCTCTCCACGCACAACCCGGTAGTCTTCCATAGCGGTGTCGGACTCCAATGATACGCAGTGGAGAATAAGTTTTGTTCTGGCTATATGGCGCAAAAATTTCGAGCCAAGCCCCTTCCCCGCCGAGGCGCCTTCAATCAGCCCCGGAATATCGGCGAGAATGTGGCCGTATAGCACTCCGAGGTTTGGATCGAGTGTAGTAAAGGCGTAGGCACCCACCTTGGCCGTAGCCCCCGTGAGCGCGTTGAGCAGCGAGCTTTTGCCCGCGTTCGGAAGCCCCACAAGCCCGGCGCTGGCGATAAGGCGCAGCTCGATGCGGAGTGTCGCTTCCTCGCCGGGTAGCCCCGGAGTCGATTCCATCGGGCTGCGGTTGACCGAAGACTTAAACACTGCGTTGCCCGCGCCGCCGCGGCCCCCTTTTAGCACGAGCTTCTGCTCGCCCTCCTCCATAAGCTCGTGCACTTCGCCGGTCGCCGTATTGTGCACGATTGAGCCGACCGGAAGGTCGATTACCAAATCCTCGCCGCCTTTGCCATCGCAGTTGAGGCTTTCGCCGTCATTGCCGCTCTGCGCCTCGAATTTTTTTTCGCCGCGGTAGCGGCCCAAGAGCGATATATCGCGTACGCCGCGGATGTAAATATCGCCGCCGTTGCCGCCGTTGCCGCCCGCGGGGCCGGAGTACTCTCTGCCCTTTAAATGCAGCCAGCGCACGACGCCGTCGCCGCCCTTGCCCGCGCGGGCGAGTATTGTGAGTTCATCTACTAGAGCCATTTGAATTTATTCAACCGAGTGGTTGATTACGGAAGAGACCAGCGAGAGCACGACCGAGCCGATGAGCGCCGGGATAAAACCCTCCACCGAAAAACCTTCTATAAACGTCGCCAGAAGCCAAAACAGCAAAGCGTTAAGGATAAAAGAAAAGAGTCCGAAGGTAATGAGGTTGATAGGAAGCGTCAGAAGCCCGAGCACCGGTTTAACGGTAAGCGACATAAGCCCCCAGATAACCGCGACAATAAGGGCGCTGTAAAAGCCCGCTACCACGATACCGATGCCCAGTTGTGAGAGCACGAGGAGTGCGAGCGCGGTCCCCAGCACATGGGCAAGAATCCTAGTCATGAAGCAATGCTACTACGTTATAGATATCGCAGCAACGCGTCGTACCCGGGCACGTGCTCGAGCGCCCAGGCGGTCATCAACCCGCCATTGCCAAGCAGCATCAGCACGCCGAGCGCTACGAGCAGCGCACCGCCCACGTATTGCAGCACGCGCGCCGCGCCGGCAAACTGCGCAAAGGCCGCCCCGGCCCGGTCTATCAACAATGCGGTAAGGAGGAACGGTATCGCGAGCCCCAGCGAGAAAGCGCACAGCAACAGCGCGCCCCAAAGGGCGGTCGCGTTGACCGAGGCAAACAGCAGTATAGTGCCGAGTATAGGTCCGATGCAGGGACTCCACCCTAAAGCAAAGAGTGCGCCTATAAAAAATGAGCTGTCGGGCCGGCCGACGGTCAAAAAGCCCGGCAAGGCGGGCCTGCGGTCGGCCGAGAGCGCAGGCAGCCGGAGGCCAAGCATCGTGAGTCCAAAGAGTATAATGACCGCGCCGGCAGCGCGGCCAAGAATTTCGCGGTACGGTCCCACCAAGACCCCTAAGCTCCCGGCAAAGGCCCCGAGCCCGATAAACACGACCGAGAACCCCAGCACGAACGCAAAAGCATTGCGCATCACGCGGCCCTTGCCTATAAAAGCCAAGTACCCCGGCACGATGGGGAGCGTGCAAGGAGCAAGAAACATGAGTATCCCTGCCAAAAACGCCGCAAACAGGAACGAAAAATCCATCTGCCTATTCTACTATAATCTTTTTCCTTTTCCTTCCTACACCACTTATACCCGACCGGGCACTATTGGTGTAACTACTTTTTACTGCTTTTCCAAGCCAAAATGTTCTTTAAGCGACCTGTCATACTCTAACGAATCAACTATAAGATACAGGAGGTCCTTCCCTATTTTAAAATCTGCTTTTAAAAGCGTTATCAGATCCTCACAATCATATGGGTACGCCCATACGCTGTCCTGCAGGCGCACGAACCCAATAACCTTTAACGTGCGCCGAATTTTGTGGCGCAAACCTTTGCGGCGTTCCGGAATGTCAAAAATAAGCACGCGCCATTTTCGGTCCCATCGTTTGGGCCGGTGTAGCCTAAAATCACTTAACTCCAGCCGGCGCAATACCTGTTCTCCTTTTGGAGTAAGGTGCACCATGGTTCCCCTGTAAACAAGGAGGCCGCGCGCTATCAAGCGCGACCGGGACTTTTTTATTATTTCCATTTGTCGCGCAGAAGGTACGAGTCCGAGTTTGCTCATGGCGCCCAGGACGCCTGGGGCGATTAAAGCCACCCCTATACCACCCGCGACCGCAACTGAAGCAAGTACCAACTTTTGTATATTTGTCCGCCGTGTTCTTTTTCTACTCTCTTTCTCCAACTGTCCCATACACCAATTATACCCGACCGGAAAGTAGTGGTGTATATCTAATTGGAGATTTCTTTTTTAATAAGTTCATCAAACGCAATGCGCTGGTAGTCGAGCTCGTTGATGCCCTTGAGTTTGTAGATTTGGTGTGTCGAAAACACTTTTTTGTCTTCGGGGTTGAGGTCGAGCATAGTTACCGCCTCGTCTATCTTCTCCCAGCTTGAGGCCTCTATCTCCAAATATGGCTCGAGTTCCGGCCACGTGTCGATATCAAATTCTACGCCGTCCTTAATCCAGCGCGTGCGCCTGTTTTCCTGATAGAACTTTTCTATAAATCCAAGTGCCAAAATAAGCTCGGCGGCCTTGTCAAAATCACTTACCACTATTTCTACCTCCCGCATACCGGCATCATTAGAGCTCCCATCCTGAGAGGTCATACCGAGGCGTTGTTTAAAACCCAGGGTCACTTTGTCTCCCTCATCGCGCAGACGCAGCCACGCCCCCGCGCTGTTGAGCCGATAGTCCGGATAGTCAAACACCCGGCGACGATAAAAGTACTCCCCTGCCTTTTGAGCACCTAGAGCGGCCAGTTTGGCCTCTAATGCAGGAACATCAACATTTAAAAATTTTACTTCTATCTCTTCCATAGCATTTTGTAACAATTTTTACAGAGATGAAATTTTTTTACCGTACCCTTTTTATCGGGCGGACTGAAAAGCAGCGCCCCGAAGTCTTTAAGCTCCTTTTTACACTTATCGCACTGGGGTTTGATTGCCATGTTACTTTTTGTTGGCCATGTTGGCCCGATGTTCCTCGGTATCCTTCAACCCACACTGCTTCCATTTTTTGCCGCTATTGCACGGGCAGGGGTCGTTGCGGCCTATTTCGTTTTGGCCCTCCGGCGGAGCAGAGAGGATTATGACAGGAGAAGGTGGCGCGGCGCCGCCGCCGCCGCCGGGGATAAGTTTTGAAAGGATATCAAACACGTTGCCGCGGAAGGTCTCTTCCATCTCTTTATAAATACGAACCCCTTCTTTGCGGTACTCGGTCAGGGGGTCGCGCTGGCCGTAGGCGCGCAGGTTGACCGAACCGCGCAGATACTCCATCGACTCCAAGTGCTCCACCCACAACAGGTCGAGTGTCTGCAGCATAATCCCGCGCGCCTGAGACAAAAATCGCTCTGTCCCAAACTCTTCTTCTTTTGCCGCGAGCACTTTCTTTGCCTCTTCGCTGTCTCCGGCCAATTCCGCAAGCAGCGCCGCTATTGTCTCTTCCTTGCCAACCAGTATTTTGCGGCGGCGCTCATAGATGGCCCGGCGCTGCTTGTCGAGCACATTATCAAACTCGAGCACATGCTTGCGCGCGTCAAAGTTAAATCCTTCTATTTTTGTCTGCGCGCTTTCCAGGGCGCGTGAGACCATGCTGTTTTGTATCGGCTCATCTTCCGGTATTCCAAAGCGCCCCATCAGACTCTTGATGGAATCCGGAGCGAATATCCGCATAAGGCTGTCCTCGAGCGAAACAAAAAACTGCGTCTCGCCCGGGTCGCCCTGCCGGCCCGAGCGCCCGCGCAACTGGTTGTCGATGCGGCGCGCTTCGTGCCGCTCGGTGCCCAAAACAAAGAGTCCGCCGAGTGCTTTGACTTCTTGCGCCTGCTCCGGCGTGGCGAGCGCCCCGCCGAGCTTGATGTCGACGCCGCGTCCCGCCATGTTGGTCGCCACCGTGACGCGTCCTTTTTCTCCCGCCCCGGCGACTATCTCGCCCTCGCGCTCGTGGTTTTTAGCGTTGAGCATTTCGTGCGGGACTCCCTCGCGCTTAAGATAATTGCTCAAAAGTTCGTTATTTTCGATAGATACTGTACCGATGAGCACCGGTTGGCCTTTTTGGTTGAGCGCTTTGACGTGCCGCGCGAGCGCGGCAAACTTTCCCTTCTCCGTCTGGAAGATAAGGTCATTCTGGTCTTTGCGGACAATCGGCTTATTGGTCGGAATTTCGATAACCTCCAAGCCGTATACTTTGTAAAACTCCTCGCTGGAGGTCTTGGCGGTGCCCGTCATACCCGAGAGTTTGTCATATAAACGAAAATAGTTTTGGTACGTAATCGAAGCAAAGGTACGGCTCTCTTTTTGGACCGTCACGCCTTCTTTGGATTCGATAGCCTGATGCAGCCCCTCGCTCCAGCGGCGGCCCGGTTGGAGTCTCCCGGTAAACTCGTCTACTATCACCACTTCGCCCTCGCGCACCACATACTCTTTGTCGCGGCTAAAGAGCGCTTTGGCGCGCACCGCCGTTTCAAGGTGGTGCACGTACTTAATGCCGCCTTCCGTGTATATATTGTCTACACCGAGCAGTTTTTCGGCCTTAGTGATGCCGGCGTCGGTAAGCTGTATGGCTTTGCGCTTTTCGTCCACTGTATAGTCGGTCTCAATCTGGAGCTTGCCCGCGATGCTTGTAAATGTACGGTACAGGTCTTCAGACTCGCCCGCGGGAGCCGAGATAATAAGCGGGGTGCGCGCCTCATCGATAAGGATAGAATCGATTTCGTCGACAATAGCGAAGTAGTGTCCGCGCTGGCGCAGCTCGCGCTCGCTGTAAGCGATATTGTCGCGCAAGTAATCAAAACCGTACTCCGAGTTGGTGCCGTATGTGACGTCGGCCTCATACGCTTCCCTCCGCGTGCATGGCCGGAGAAATTCGTGGAACACTTTAAAGCTCCCCTCCAGGTCGCGCTCCTTATCCAGCTCGACGTGGCCGGCGTCGTAGCGGTATGAGGAGTCATGGTTGATGACACCGACCGAGAGTCCTAGCGCGGCGTATATTTGTCCCATCCACACGGCGTCGCGCCGGGCAAGATAGTCGTTGACGGTAATCACATGCACGCCCTTGCCCCAGAGCGCATTGAGATACGCGGGGAGCGTCGCCACCAGAGTCTTGCCTTCGCCGGTCTTCATCTCCGCGATGCCGCGATTATTCAACACCAAACCGCCGACAATCTGCACGTCAAAGTGGCGTAAGCGCATCGTCCGGCGCGCGGCCTCGCGCACAGCCGCATATGCCTCCGGCAGGAGCTCACTTTCAGTCTCGCCGGCGGCAAGCCGCTTGCGGAATTCCTGCGTCTTTTCCTTAAGCGCTTCGTTCGATAATCCCTCATAGGCAGGGGCAAAAGTACTGACCGCGGCCACGATGGCCTTGCTTTTGGCCATGATTTTTTGGGCCGGGTCGCCGAAAATGCTTTTGAGCGAAAACATCTCACGGATAGTAGCATATTTACAGAGAAAAAACCGCCGAACGAGTCGGCGGTTTTTTCTTCAAGAGGATAGCTGTTGCGGCAGGAAGTGCGGCAACAGAGGCGCCTTAGCGCTTCTTCTTCTTTGCTGCTTTCTTTTTCTTGGCCATTGTAGTGCAACTGAGAAGTCGCAAATTGGGCTAGGCATCGTTCGACCGCAATCACTTGTCCGGCCTAGGACGTGCAAGTAACGCTTGTTCGATGCTCTACCTGTAAGTATCGCAACAATTCGCGTATATACAATGAAAATTGCGCGCGTACTGTGGATAACTCCGACGTGCAGAGCAGTCGGAGTCCGACCAAAGCGTCGGACTTATATTAAAAAATGATTCTTACTTCCTCTTCTATCTCTATATCCAATTTTTCTTTTACCAATTTTTTTATTTTTTCTTTAAACTCAATGACTTCGCGGGAGGAAGCGCCGAAGTCCGCGACGATAACCAGCGGCTGCCGCTCAAAGAAACGGACACCCCCTTCGCGCACACCGTTTACATGAAAAATGTGATCCAAAAACCACGCCAGCGGCACTTTAAACCCGGCGGTCTCCGGCATGGCAAAAAGGGGCATCTCCGGATAGCGGACTTGGAGGCGCTTGGCCTCAATTTCAGGAAGAATAAGATTTTTAAAAAACGAGCCCGCGGTCCCCTCCTTTGTTATGTCGGGAAATTTGTCTTTGCGTATTGCCAAAATCGTCTTGCGGATACGCTCGAGTGTAGCCTCCTTGTTCCTCAAATCTCCGAGGTCTTTATAAGAAAGGTTAGGCCGCGGGCTGGTTGAAAGCGCAAAGGCCGCGCGCAGGACAACATGCCGGCCGTTATCGTGTTTGAAAAAACTATCCCTATATCCGAACGCGCACTCGTTTTTACTCATCCGCTTTATTTCTCCGGTTTTGCGGTCAAAACTTTCAGCCCATGCCAGTGTCTCGCCAATCGCCGCGCCATAGGCGCCGACCCCTTGCACGACCGCGCCTCCAACCGTGCCGGGAATGCCCGATAAATTTTCCACTCCCCACAGCCCGTCGGCAACAGCGCGCGCGACCAATGCGTCCCAACTCTCGCCCGCGCCGGCCACAAGAGTCTCACCCTCTTTGTCTATCCCCGTTATTTCTATTTTTATGACAAGACCGTCGAAGCCTCTATCATCTATCAAAACATTAGAACCTCCGCCCAAAATAAAAACTTTTAACGCCCTCTCTTTTGCAAAAGAGAGGGCTGCGCGCACTTCTGCATGATCTTGCACTCGTGCAAGATGGCGGGCCGGTCCGCCAAGACGGAAGGTCGTCAAACCGGCAAGCGACACATTTTCTTCGACAGTCATTTATTGCCCGCACTTCAGGGTGCCGTCCTCTATTTGCTTTTGCAATTGCAGCATTTCGGCGGCGGCTTGCGGCTGGATTTTCGCTATCATTTTAATCTGCGCGATAACTTCCGGAATTTTGCACGCCGCGAAGTACACCGAGGCGAGGCCGAGATACTGCTGCGCGTCTTTGGGCGCGGCTTCAATCCGCAGCTTCCATACGGCGATCGCGCGGTCGTAGAGCTTAAGGTTGGTATATACCTGCAGGAGTTGCGCGTTGTCGACCACCGCAGAGCCAAAATGTTCGGTAAGCAGAGCGTCGGCCGCGGCTGTTTGGCCCGCGTAGTAGAGTCCGGCGGCATAGTATACCCGCGCCGACTCATATTGCGGCGCCGCCTCGTGGGCCGCTTTCAAAAGACTGAGTGCGCCTTGCATATCTCCGGACTGTATAAGCGTAAGACCCATCTGGATTTGTATTTGTTGTTTGAGGGGAGAGTACTCAAGCGCTTTTTTTAGGTGCGCGATTGCCTCCGGAATTTGTCCGTATTGCGCAAGAAGCGTGGCTCCAAAAAGCTCCAGCCTCGCGTCGCCGGGGCGCGCCAGGAGAAGCGCGTTCATAGCGTCGCGCGCCGTGGTAAAGGTATCGAGCTTAGTCTGCGGGTCGATGGAGGTTTGAGACCCTATAGACGAAGCGTACTGGAGAAACTGTTCCGTCGCCTCCTGCACGCCAAGCTGGCTGCCCGGCCACCTAACCACGCCGAGCACCTCTTTAAACTGGGCTAGGTTTTGCTTGGGGTCTTTAGCTACCCCGACTACCTCACCCGCGTTGTTGCGGCCGGCCTCCTGTGTCTGGATAGCGTTCACCAAGAGGCTCGCGCGCGCGAGGCCCGGAGCGTTGAGTGCCCACATACCCATAAGTCCCAGCACCAGCACCAGCGGAGCCGCTATGGCCATGCCATGGTCGCCAAGCGGCCTGGAGAGCAAAAGGGACGGCGCGTGCTTGCGGGAGAGCGAGTGGAGGTATGCCAGCAGCGCAAAGAAATAGATGCCGCTTACTAAGTTGTCGAACACGAAGATGTTGTTAAAGGCGTATCCCGCCAAGAGCCCCAGCAGTGCCGCGCGCTCCGCCACGGAAAGCTCGTTTGTCCTCACTATCGCCCAGGCCGCGAGCAGGTACAAGAGCGTGTAAAGCGCGAACGCGGGGATGCCGCCGGCAATCAGCCAGTCGAGGAATTGGTTGTGTGCGCGGTCAAACCAAGCCTCTTGGTTGTACATGCCCGGCTGATAATATTTGTTGAAGACAAAGTTAAAGTTCTCCTGTCCCCAGCCAGCTATCGGGCGCTCTAAACCGCCCTGTATGGCCATCGGCCAGATGTATTTAAGACGGGAGGTAACGGTGGTCTCGGTCAGAGATATCGACGCAAGGCGATTGAGCCCGGGAAGTTGTTTAATGAACGCGGTGTCGCGCGCGGCATAGACCGCCCCCGCAAAAATAACGACAAACGCCACCGCGCCCATAGAGAGCCGGCGCAGCATCTCTGACTCTTTACCGCGGGCAAACACTATAAAGTACGCGGCCGCGACCACAAGACCTACACCGACGCCCAATATCGCGCCGCGCGTTTCGGTAAAGAAGACGCCGAACAGCTGCAGCACCAGCGCCGCGCCATAGAGTACCTGCAGAGTCGCGCGGTTGCGCGAGCTGCCGGTACGCGCCAGCATAAAGAGCGTCAAAAAGAAGTTAATAAGAAGGTATACGGCTAAGTAGGTCGCGTTGCCAAAGGTGGTGTCGGCGCGCGCGCCGCTCTGGGTCGAGATAGAAAGCCACCCTAAAAATTGGAACAGCGCCCAGCCGCCCTGCACGGCGCTCGCCGCGATTGAGGTGTTAAAAAAAGCATTCCATAATTTGTCGGCCGTTAGCATCGCGCCCGCGACGACAAACCAGACAAACAGGTGCATCAGGCCGATGTACCCTTCCATACGCTCAAAGTTGCTCCAAAAGCTCTTGAGCGGGTCGACAGAAAGCATTGTCGCGACCGCCATCCAGCCGACAAACGCCAGAGCGGTCCACAGCAGAACCGAGCCGCGCGGGCGGTACTTCGGGTCCTTAAGCGCCAGCAATACATAGCAGAGCACGGCAAACTCGACAAGAATACGGAACGCGAAGTTTTTGCCGGTAATGTACGGAAAGAAAAGATTCGGCCAAAAACTCCCTACCGCGACAATAAAAGGAACAAACAGGGCTAAAAAGAGGGCTGAAAGCGCGCCCCAGCGCAAATAAGCGGTGTATTGCATGAGCGCCATAATACCACAGGCTACTCCATAGAAAAACCCGCGCCGTTTAAGGCGCGGGATTGCTTCAGGACCGAGAGACAACCGCCCCGAGCGCGCAGTGGTCGCTTATTCCGCAATGCAGACTTGCCGTTGAGACGGTATAGGAAGGGGTAGTAAAGATACCGTCTACCATCGCCGTAAGCCCCCGGATGCGGTGGCGTTCCGGGTCGATGCTTGTAGTGTAACTCGCAGGAACATTGTCCTTGAAGTGCTCGCAGAGAGTTCCGTAAATTTCTCCCCCGCGCGGCGCATTAAAGTCCCCGCATACCAGACACTCCCCCGCCTGCTTGAGTATCTCGAGCATGGCCCGCATATCTTGCCGCTGAAATTCGTCGGCTTTGCCGTCCGGCGTCCAGGTAAAGTGCGTCGTGGCTATACGATACGCACTATTGTCTTTTCGCACTTCGCCAAAGGCGACCGCGCGATAGGTGGTTGCGCGCCGGCTTGCGAGCGTCTGTTCATCGAGCTCGACGATGTGTCCGGGATCGCCTACATAATACTGCGCCCGCTGAAAACAAATCGGCAGACGGGAGAAGATAGCGAGACCGACCGTAGAGGACGCTCCGTGGAGCTTCCCCCCGCACATGGGCACATAAAAATAATGCGCTCCGGCCGCTTGCGCAATGAGAGGAAGAGCATCTTCACGCACCTCCTGCAAGCACGCGACATCGGCTTTATGCTTCGAGAGAAAGGGCAGAACCGTGTCGAGATTCTTATTCCAATCGATATTAAGCGTTACGACCCGGAGGCCGCCGCTTTGCGTTTGTCGCACGAGGCAACCTCCTTATGGTTCAAAGCATCTGCGAACCACCATACAAAGATACCGGAAGGTTGTCAATGGCGGCGCGGACGATGTTTTGCTATGCGCTCTTTAAATTCCGAAAGTGGAGGGATAGTGGTTCCTATTTTAGTGGTCGAAAGAGCGGCCCAGATGTTTGCCCGTTCTAAATCTCCGCGCGTCGGGGGAAATTCGCCCAACGCCAATGATCCTATAAACGAATCGCCGGCGCCTGTAGCATCCAGCTCCCGCACCTTATGCGCATTGATTTTAATATATTCCGTGCCTATCAAAGCAACGGAGCCTTGCGCGCCGAGTTTAACCACAATATCTTCAGCGCGAAGTGCTTTTTGGAGGCGCGCAAGCGATACTTCCGGTTTGCGGAGATTAAATAGCGGGTCAACACTCCGCGCCTCTTTAAGGTTAAGACAAAACAGGGGCGCTCCTTTGTACCATGAGTGATTGCTCTTATGGTTGTAGGAAATTTGGGAATCAATGTAGAGCGGTATGCGCCGGCGCACGCATTCCCCGACTATTTTTTTAGCCAAGGCGGGCGACAGAAGACCGTGCCGGTAGTCGGCAATGACTACTTTACTCACGGACGGCAATTCGGCGCGCACACGCGCAAACAACGCGCGCGCGGAAACGCCCGAGAGCGGCGAGTTATCGAACTGGTGCCAGTTCAGCACCCTCTTCTCTCCTGTCCAAAAACGTTGTTTGACCGTGGTAGGCTTACCCGGAATCTGCAGGAACAACTTTTTGAGACGAGGGTGCTCGAAACGATTTGCCCGCGCGGCGAAATCATCGCCGCCGAGAGCCGAAATAAAAGAAACTCTGCCTCCGAGCGCCAGCATATTACGGACCAAGAAGCCGGCGCCTCCCCACGCGTACACTGAAGACCGGCCGAGCGCCACCGGAGTCTTGGTGTGCGACAAAGACTGGCCAATGTAGGTACCGTGATGAAAAACATCAAGAATAAGATCGCCTATGACCAAAATTTTTTTGGGATTGCGCATACCGTCAGAGAAAGTATCGCTACTATACGCTATCGTATTCGGCGCGACAACGATTGCAGCATAATATTGACAAATGTTACGTTCTATAGTTATCTGTACGCAGAACGCAGGCGAAAGGACCGGGTCATGCCTCTCTCACAGCACGTTAAAGGCACTGTAACGGAAGGGCACAAAATCGCTTCCGGACTGGCTAAGGACAATCCCTTCGGCGACAGCACTATCAAGATGCAAGCTCCTTTGTTTAAGGAGCGCGGTCTTGACCTGTCGGGCTGCTACAAAGGGACGCTTAATGTCTCGATTGAACCGAGAACCCGCGAAGTACTCGTCAAAGAACCGCACTACCGCGGACTCAAGTGGCATCCGGACTATCCGGCAGAAGACTTCTTTGTTTTCAAATGCCTGATTCAATTTCGCGGAAGTGTATACGACGGATGGGTTTATTACCCGGATCCGAGCAAGAAGATCGGCTTCCAGCACAAGCCCGATACTTTTGAGATTATTGCTCCGCTTATCCCGGAAATAAAATACGGCGATTCGGTCACTCTCGTAGTAAACCCGGACGAAATCAAAATAAACTGACCTCTGACTTCACGCGCGCGGCCATAGGCCGCGCGCTTTTCTTTTTATAAGCCGGGCTGCCGCAAGAAGATTTTTTACACTATAGTCGGGGATTATAAACTTTGCCCCGGACTCCTTGCCGGCATTGCCGGTCTTAACGAGAATTGTTTTTACTCCTGCGCGCTTGCCTGCGAGAATATCCTTACTGCTATCGCCTACCATATAGCTGTTTTTTATATCGATATCATACTTCTTTGCTGCGGCCCGCAGCATGCCTATTTTTGGTTTGCGACAGCCGCATATCTTGCGGTATGTTTTGAGCGGGGCTTCAGGATGATGCGGGCAGTAATACACGGCGTCAATCTGCGCGCCCTGCGCGCGCAAACGTCCGACGAGGGTCTCGTGCATACGCCGCAGCTTCTTTTCAGATACCTGGCCCCACGCCACTACGGTTTGGTTTGTATTGATGATGACCGAAAAGCCTTCCTTGTTCAGTACGCGTATTGCCTGCGCCGCATGCGGGAGCAGGCGCATGCGCCTGATGTCTCTCAGGTATCCGGTGCCGTCGACAAGTGTCGTGACCGTGCCGTCTCTATCCAAAAAAACCGCTGGTTTCATAAATATCTTTTTTGCCGTATACTGCGCCCAGACACACGGAGGATACCATGTCAAAGCAAAAAATTATATCGATCAATAAAGCCGTCCGCATCACGGCATCGGCAAAAAAAACCGGAAAGAAGGTGGTAACCACGAACGGATGTTTTGATATTATCCACGTCGGACATGTGCGAAACCTGCAGGCCGCGGGGAGACTCGGAGACCTTTTTATTCTCGGCGTCAACTCCGACGTTTCGGTCAGAGAGAACAAGGGCAGTCTGCGCCCGATAGTCCCCGCCCGGGAGCGGGCAGAGGTGCTTGCGGCGCTCGAATGCGTCGACTATGTGTTTATCTTCTCCGGCAAAAGCCCTATCTCTTGGATAAGAAAAATTCGACCGTCTATCCATGTAAAGGGCAAAGGAAGCGAAGGCTCCCCCGCCTTTATAAAGGAGAGAGACGCTGTCGAACGCGGCGGTGGCAAGGTGTTCCTCGCGCCGCTTACCAAAGGCCGCTCGACGACCGCCATTATCGAAACAATCGTCAAACGCTACAAAAAATAAATCCCGCGCCTAGGCGCGGGATTTTTCTTACAGAGCAGCGAGAGTTTCTCTCAGTACGGTCGACATCTTGGCAAGGTCCGCTGTACCCTCCACCTGCCGGCCGGACTTATATGAACGAAGGATTCTTTTTGGCCGCAGGTTTGCATCAAGTTCCAGGAGTGCTACTTCAGCATTGAGAGCCTTTCCTTCAGCTTCTTCGGTATGGAGGAACGACGCTTCATCGAGCAGTGTCGATCGCAAGTCAAGCTCGTACGCATGCATAAGATCGATACCGCGGGTTTCCTCGTCGAGTACTACCAGCGCCCGCGTTTGCGTATGTTCCTCTCCGTTGACACAGACGACGATTTCCCTTTCTCCCTTCAGCGAAAGCAGTCTTGCGCTGACGATATTGAAGAAACCGCTGCGGAAGATATCTGGCAACTCGGCTTCCCTGTCGATGAGATTGGTCAGTGCCGGCAGTGTGCCGAAGGCAAGCGCATCGAGCTCCGGTTCGCCAAATGACGGAACCACGAGCCCCATAGGCGTCATGACAGCGATAGCTTCGAACGCTTCCCGCATAAGCCTCCTTGGCCGCACCCACTCTTCGGTCGAACCCGAGATACCGGTCGCCGCCTTGAGATGCCCCGGCATCACTGAATGCGTGAGATCGGACACCGACAGCGGTGTCACGGTACTATCGCTGAAGTGCAGGACCGCAATTGCTCCGCCGGCCGGCCACCGCCAGCGCGGATTTTTTGGGTCCGATAACATCTGCCGGTTCTCTTTGTCCGTTGCGATCCGCGCATCGAGCGGAATATTGACGCGAACGCGGGCGCTGTCTTGAGTAAGATCGACTTCAGTCATAAAGAGTTCAGAACCATAAGCGCCGGCGCTCAAGAGATTCTGCACACTGAGAGTCTTAATCATGGAGTCCTCCCGCTGGGCAAGCGCGCGCTTGCATGAAACTGTCTGGTCTGCGACGACTGTATATAAAAGCGGCCATCCAGTCAACCGATAAAAAAACCCGCGCCATGTTGGCGCGGGACATTATTTTAGGAGGCAATGGCATCCGCCCCCTTCTTGACCCGGTAGAGGCCGTAGTCAAAAAGATGATGGCGGGCTTGAGTGCCGAGCATGTTTATCGACTCCGCGGTGGAGTACGCCGGCGAGAACGTTTCCGCGTCCGCTACCTTTTTTGCCAACTCCCCTCCTGCGGGGAAAAAGGTAAAATAGTGCGGATTCTGCTTGATCACCTCCGGTAGGTGCTCCGGCGAAGCCAATTGCATTTCGCTCGCAAGCGCATGCACCCGGCTTTGGAGCTTATCTTCCGGAACATGTTCGCGCAGATGAGCGGTGGTTTCTTCGCCGATCCGCTCCCAGTGCCACTCGTTGCCGTTGAGGTCGACGAGACGGCGCCCCAGCTTCTGCCCCTCCGGAACAAGGGAGAGCCAGTTAAAGAAACGCTGGAGCCGAACGCTGGACTCGCAGTACGTATCATTCTCCTCTTTCGACAGGTAGGAGATTGAGCCGACCTTTTCGGCAGGACCGGAGTCTTTGCCGCCGGGGACAGGATGGTAGAACACGTCAGCGGTACGTTCGTCAGTCTTGACCGCCTTCATGCGCAGCAAGGGTTCTCGACTGCGATGCGGAGGAAGGGCCTTTACAATACGTTCGATATCGCTCGGCCCGCCCTCGACGTGCTGCAGGACACTTCGCTCAAGGAAGGATTCCCTGATGTCATCATTGGTGCCGGTCCACATGCCGAAATTCCGGGCGATAAGGCCCAGAGGGACACCGGGATACGGCGACAAGATAGATTGCCACCCCATCGTCGGCTTGATGCGGACATTGAGTCCGACCGTCCCGAGATCAGTCGTGATATCGCTGAAGGGTACTGCGCCTATCTGCTCGGTGCGCAGTGTCATCCCGCGATTCATGATCTTGCGACATCCATCGACAATGAGCGCGTCCGGCATTGACCGGAAGAGCACGTGGTCGCGGAGGAACTCGCTGTCCGACTCGATAGCGAGCGTCAGGCCGGTACAGCCGGCCTCTACCAGTAGATCGAGCCGACGGTCGCCGGAGGCATGCCTTGTCATTTCCAGCCGAAGCTGAGCATGAAACGGCATGCCAACTTCCCTCTTCCACCGACGTGCGAACTCCGGCAGCCACACCTTCTCATCGAAGCCAAATACATCGTCTTGGAAGTAAAACAGCTTCGTCTCGGGCCAGCCTTTCATCACGATAAGCGCCTCGGCGATGACATCATCGATTGAGCGCATATTCGACTCAAACCCGCCATGCATCTTGTTTGATTCGGGTGCATGGCAGTAAGTGCATTTGTACGGGCAGCCTTCTCCCGCCAACATGCTTTTAATCAGGCTCTTGCCGAATTCTGGATACGCATTGTAGAGAATCTCGCGCTTCGGAATCGGAAAGAGCTCTCCCCGCGCCTTAGCGTCGAAATGAACGCCCATTTTGAGCGAGCCCTCGAGGATTTTGTGCAGAAGCGTAAAGCCGCTGCCGCGCACGACCCAGTCGGCACGAGGAGCGCAATCGAGGTGGGAGTACGTAGCGTACGGACCGCCCATAACGACCGGTGCACCTCTGGCGCGTACCCAGTCGGCCGCCTTAAACATAGGCAGATGATAACCCGCCCATATATGGACACCTACCATGTCGGGCTTCTGCTCCTCGAACTTTCTTTCGAACGGTCCGAAGTCATTGCCCTTAATGAGCACCAAGTCGCAATCCCAGCCAACTTGGCCGGGGACCTCGACAAGGTGATTAATACCAAGCGGCTCGATACTGGGGTACCGTGCCACCATCAGAAACCGCTTGCGAGGCGAGCGGACTGCAGGCGCAGTAACATGCATCAGGAGCCTCCTGTAAGATTGAAGTGCTGTAAGACCTTCTACAGAGAGTGTAGCAGACTTTATATAGCTAAAAAATTGACAAAAATAAATAACTTTTGTCTACTGTTTTGCAAAATAAGAGCCGGCGGTCTGCCGCAACTCCTCCGGACTTCCCCGCTCTATCAGGCGGCCTTTGTCGAACACCAGAAGCGTGTCGGCGTTTTCAATGGTGCTAAGGCGGTGCGCAATAATAAAGACGGTAATTTTACCTTGCAAACTTTTAATGGACTGTTGTATCAGCTGTTCGGACTCCACATCAAGCGCGCTCGTCGCTTCGTCCAATACCAGCATTTCCGGGTTGCCGGCGAGAGCGCGCGCCAGCGCCACGCGCTGGCGCTGGCCGCCGGAGAGCATGACACCGCGGTCTCCCACAACGGTCCTATATCCTTGCGGCAAAGAAACTACATGGTCGTGGATGTTGGCGCGCACCGCCGCTTCAACAACCTCGTCGTGCGACAAGTCGCGGTACATACGGATATTATCCTCGATACTGCCGTTGAACAAAAAGATGTCCTGTCCCACATAACCGATACGCTGTCTCCAATCAGTAAGCGAAAAATCTCCGGCAGGCCGTCCGTCGAGGACGAGCCTCCCCTCGGTCGGCTCGAAGAGCCTCATGACCAAGTCGGCAACCGATGTTTTACCCGCCCCCGACGGTCCTATAAGGCCGACGGTCGACCCGCGCTTGACCGCAAAGGATATGCCGCAGAGCGCGAGGCGCCCTTCCTCATACTGCAGAGAAACATTTTCAAACTGCATCGACTCTTTAAAGTTAAAAGCTTCTTTGCCGGCGGAAACCGGCTCCCTATTCGCATCGAGCTTGTTTTTAAAATTACTGATATGCCGCGCGTACGGCACCATTTCGCCGATGGAATGCAGAGCATTTTGTCCGGACTCCAAATACGTGAATATCTTTTGGATAAGGTACAGCGTCGCGGCAAACGAAATAATGCTGAAGCCGGGCGCTTTATAGGTAAGGGTAAAAAGCAGCACCACAAGGATAAGACTAAAGGGCTGGAAGAGGCCTCCGCTCAGCGCGCGCACCAGCGACAGCTTGATGGAGAGCGCGCGCAATAGGCGGATATGCGCGCCGCCATCCGCCATGGCCGCTTGTTCCGCTCCCGCGGCCTTTACGGACTTCATGCCGATGATATGCTCGCTTAAAAACTGAGCAAATTGTTTTTCCACGCCGGCGGCCTGCTCGCCTATCTGCCTCGTGCGGCGCAAAAGCGGCCGCACCGCAAACACCAGCAATACTCCGCCGCCAAGCGTATAGAGCGTCATGGCGGGCGATATGTTCAGCGCTACCAGCAAGTACATACAGAAGCCGCTGAAGGACTGAATGACCTGCCCGACGACGCCAAGAAGCGAAGAGGTGCACTGGATGTCCCGCACCAGCGTGTTATGCATCGTGCCTATTTTTTGCTTAAGCAAAAAAGGCCATGATGCTTGCATAGTGCGGCGAAGCACGTCTTCGCTTTCTTTGCCCAAGAAGTCGGCGCCTATCCAGCCGCGGATATAACCGAAAAACACTACTGATGCCGCCCGCAGTATAAAGAGGCCGAGTATGAATCCGAGCAGATACCGGAAGCTGAAGGGTATATGCAGGAAGGCGAAGAGTCCTTGTATGGCGCGCGTGATAAAGTCCGTCGCCTCGCCTCCCCCGCCGGTAAAAAATGATATCAGCGGAATAACCGCGTTAATCCCGATGCCCTCCAGGAGCGCACTTAAAAAACCGAAGAGCACCAGCGCGGCGACATGCCAGCGGTATCTGCGGAACGTTCGCCATAGCACCGCAAAGGTGTTGGATTCATTCATATACGCGTGTTGAACACGTTATATCATACAACCGAACTTGCCGCAGAAAAGACACGCGGGGCTAAGAGGCTTTTTTAAGAATCAGACTGAGCATGTTGCCGTAGAACGCCGGCGACGAGCCGACTTCGCTTTTTTTATCCTGCGCAATGAGCGCCGCGTCTTTGATTATTTTGCGGTAATCTTCAACTTCATTCGCGTACGGGGTTTCCAGATAAAAATACGCGGAGTCGAGCAGTGCAAGCCCCAGCTCTTTGCCCAGTCCGACGATGGTCCTCTTCGAAAAGTGGATTTGATGGTCGGCGGTAAAAAGCTTCCACTTCTCCCGGTACAGCTCCGCGCACAAACTCTCCGCGTTGGGAGTTGAGGTAATGTACAGCAGCCCGCCCGGTTTAAGCCACGGCACCATATGGTTGAGCATGGTCTTCGGGTCGGCCATGTGCTCGATGACGCCGCGCATGACGATGACATCAAAAGAATGTTCCGGATAAGTTGCTTCATTCGCCTCGCCGTCCTTTACCTCCAGCTTAAGAACAGAGCGAGCGTGCTCTGCGGCCCTGTGGTCAAACTCAATACCATGCTTTTCCCACGCCGGCCCGAATTTACCGAGCAAGAAACCGCCTCCGCAGCCGACATCCAAAATTTTCCCTCCCTTTGCGTGCTTCTCCAAAAAATCTATTTCAACCTCGTACATCTTGTCCCGGGCTGCCGCGTCCGCCGGGTCGTTTTGCAATTCAAAGTAGCCGCTTGCGTAAAAAAGGTCGCGGCCCGCGCGCGTCATCTGCGGGTCATGATATACCAAGCCGCACTCGCCGCACTCATACGCCACAATAGGGGCGCTTTTTGCCCACTCGGTCCTTTTGGTCGAGCCGCACAGGTTGCACGAAACGGCGGGTATAAAATGCTCTCTAAATTGATTCAAACTTGCGACACTGTTAGCTGATTCCATACAAGAAGAGTATACCAGTGTGTTAATTAAGCCGCTCAAAGCCCGAGTGCGCGACCGGTCCGCGCAAACGCTTAAGGACCGCACCCTCATTGATCGCTTTTTTCATAATCGCGAATACCGCATCGAGAGCTTTAAAGTAAACATTGAGATGTTTGTTGGTGTGGGCATACGACGGATAAAAACGGCTTGACGCGAGGATGCCGCGGCTGAGCATCTCCTGGGTAAAGAGCGTGCGCACGGCGTTGCTGTCTTTCCCATATTGGAATGCAAAGGAGCCCATGGTCGGCGTCCCCTCGATTTTTACGTTTATGCCATGTTTATCCGCAAGCCTTTGCAACCCTTTGTTCGCTTTTTCTCCAACAGCAATCAGGTACTTGGGCACGTTGTGTTTCTGCATCTTTTTAATCGTCGCGAGTGCGGAGACGGGGCCGATGCTTTCCGTCCAGTACGTACTGGAAATAAAAGTATCCTGCGCCGCTTGCATCACCTCTTTCTTTCCGATGATAGCCGCCATCGGATAGCCGTTGCTCATGCCTTTGCTGAATACCGCCATGTCAGGAGTCACTTTGTACAATAGGTGCGAGCCACCGACCGTAAGCTTAAAACCTATTGAAATTTCGTCAAAAATCAGCACCGCGCCGGATTTTGTCGCGATGTCGCGCACTTTTTTTAGAAACCCGTTTCTCGGCTCTTCGCCGTGTATAGGCTCCATGATAATAGCGGCGAGTTTGCCTTTGTTGCGCTTTACAATCTGTTCCAGCTCATCAATGCGGTTATAGCGGAACGGCAGGATAGTGCCCCGCAAACCCTGCGGCACGCCTTTGGGTTCGAGGCCCGCGAGCAAATGGTCGTTGAGCCCTTTGGGGTCTTTAAGGTTTGTCGCAAGATACCAGTCCGACCAGCCATGGTAGCCGCAAAAAGCGATTACATCTTTCCCCGTATAGGCGCGGGCAATGCGCGAAGCGACAGCCATCGACTCGCCCCCGGTGCGCGCGTATCGCACGTTCTTGGCCCACGGATGCAGCTTGCATAAAAGCTCTGCCAGCTCCACTTCTTCCGGCGAGTTCCAGGTGGTCATAGAGCCGCGGTCGACCGCGCGCTTAACCGCTTTGTTTACGTCCGCGTCGGCATAGCCGAGCGGACACGCGCCTATCCCCATAATAGACATATCAAGATACTTTTTGCCGTCGAGGTCCCACACATAAGGGCCTTTGGCTTTAGAAAAGTACGCGGGCCACCGGTCGGGCAAGAACATTTCTGCGCGTTTTGAAAGGAGTTGGTTTCCTCCCGGAATAAGCTTCTTTGCCCGCCTCCATAACTTTTGACCCGTGTTTTTCATAAGATATACAACACTATAACAGCTTTAAAGTTCCTGTCGTGTAGCATATTTGACAAAATAACATCTATTTGTTATAATATGCCCAAAGCTCTTCATCATACAACCGTAGGGGGTTTTGTTGGGAAAACGGTCAATCGCGCTTTTCGCATCGGATTTTCTGGACTCTAAGCTGGCGCTCGGCTTGGCCCAGACGCTCGAAGGCGACTTCTCGTGCAGAGTTTTCGCGGGAGAAGGCAGAATTCCTGCGCCTTTCAGTGAAAGCGATGTGCAATCTGCCGTCAAGACAAGCGATCTCGTCGTGCTCAGTTCTTCGGAATACTGCGTCCCGGAAGTCTGGGCGGCCAAGCGGGCAGTCGAGCTGGATAGACCCATCGCGTTGATGGCTCTCTTCTACAATCAATTGCAGAAGAAGGAGTACGAACCTTTCCGCCTATACATATGCCTCGTCTTCGTCCTCGACGATGCAGAGGCTCTGGCGGCAAAAGAGCTCTATCCAAACGCGAGCATCGTCGTGGCCGGCAATCCGGAGTGGGAGACCTTTTCCTTCCCCTCGCGGACAAGGGCAGAAGTGCGCTCCATTCTCAACATCGCTCCGAATGAGAAGTTCATTCTTATCTCGGGCGAAAAAGAGGCGGGCGTCAACTTTCCGCTGGCGGTAAATGTAATCGAGGCGGTTGCCAACCTCCCCGACCTGGAGTCGTTCAAGATTATCTTTACGATACATCCGGGACACGTGCCGCTGCCGGGCGGGGCGAGTCTCCTCGAGTTCTACCAAGAGCTCCAAGGATACAACCCCAAGGTTTCGATAGTACCGTCCTGCAAGGCGACGCCCTTCGGCATCGGCACGCCGGACATGGTCCCCGGTGCAGACTTGGTAATCGGTACCAACTCGACGGTGCAGATTCAGGCGGCATTTCTCGGCATCCCCGCGATAGCCGTCCTTTTGCGCCGGGCGTTCCGCGGCATCGAGTTGCCGCAGGAGCCCCGAGGATGGTGGCCTCCGTGCGACCGCGGCGCGATAGCTCCGGTCTACGGCGTTTCATCTGACGAAACGGCCAGGCTTATCGCGACACTGCTGACCGCAGAGGGGTCCGCCCCCATGCGAGCAGCGCAGAAGCGTTTCTTCCCGCCCTTCAAAAAGGTCGGGCAAGCGTTTGAGAGAATGGGGGAAGCGATTCGCAACCTCGAACCGCTCAACGCCTAAAATTTCGGCCGGAGTCCTCGCGGACTCCGGCCTTTTTCTATGTCTTGTTTGGTATTTTTATATTTCTTGTCTGATATCTTATTTGAAATGCTTTAGATAAGGCGGGGGCAAGAGAAAAATCTTCTGATTTCTTCGGTTCATGCGCAAAAACATTAAACCCCTTTTCATTGTAGCGCGGGACAAGATGCCAGTGCACCTGCCTCACTTCATCCATATACAGCAGATACACCTTCTCAACCTCTAATGTTTGCAATAGCGCGTCGCGGGCAATATCCATGACCTCCATCAAATAATCGTATTCACTATCCGAGAGATTATGTAAATCTGAGACTGGTTTTTTCCATACTATCACCGTGTGTCCCTTAGACATCGGGTAAAGGGCTAGGCAAACATAAAGCCACTCGTCCTCATATATGAGGGAATCTTGCGGAGGCTGTGGAAGATTGCTGCCGTGAGACATGTATCCTATCCTACCATTTGTAACCGCCAAAAGAAAAATATTTCTATGTTACGCGGCCGTCCAGGAGGCGTTGCGCGCGACGTCGGCGTTTATTTTTTTTATGTCAGGATACGCGTCAAGGAAATCCAGAATCTCATTCATGGTAAAAAGATTATTTTTTATATAGAGCGCCGCGTACACCGCCATAAGCAGCTGGTAATCTTCCGGATAATCTATGGTAAGCCGGTATCCCGCTCTATTTTTTTGCGGATTGCTATACTGCCCTATTTTAAAGATGTCCGGGTTTTTCCACATATAAAAAGTGACGTGCTCGCGGTGCGCGGGTATTGTCGCCTCCTTCCACGCTTTCTCTAAGGCATCAAACGCAAACACTTCCGTATCCATGCCGTCCGCATACGTGTACGGCTCGAGATTGTTAGACGCGTAGTCAAAATCGCCTGATTTAAAATACCGGACGGTCTCGTCAATAATACGGGGGTCAATAATCGGGCAGTCGGACGTCATACGGACAATGATGTCCCCCGCTTTGGCGCCGTGAGCTTTTGCCGCTTGGTAGTAGCGGTCAAGCACATCGTCCTCGCTGCCGACAAAGTACGGCTGGCCGGTCTTCTTTAAATAATCAACAAGTACGTGGTCCTTAGGATTCGTGGTCGTAGCGATAACGGTTTTATCAATCTCTTTGCTCGCGGCAACACGCTCGAGCATGCAGGCAAGTATCGTCTTCCCCGGCGCTATATCAAGAAGTATCTTCCCCGGCAACCGGGTCGAACTCATGCGTGCTTGGATTATCGCGATGGTAGCCATACAAAAGCCGGGTTATCTGCTTTTTATAAATTTTTTAACCCTGTCGATTTGTTTTTGTATCTTCGGCGTAGCTCTTTCCAGCACGCCGCCGCCGGCAGAAATGCCGATAACAGCGGACGGGCGCGCGATGTCATCGACTATGACCTCGCCTTTTCTCCCCAGAAGGCCCGCGGAAATAAGGGTAACCCCTATTTCCGGGACATATCTGCGCCCGAGATGCTTGCTCATATAGGCATGCGTCCGGATAAGACCTTGAAAGATATATTTCTGCATAATAGAAACGTCGACGCGGTAAATAAGGCGTGACGGGTCAGAAACCACATCCTCGGCAAAACATCCTTTGCCGGCATCAATAAGCATGGCGGATGGCGCGGCATTTCTTAACATGTCTTTGGTAATGACTCCCTTTTCATTAGTAACGCCGATAACGATCTGCGCGCCCCGACACGCTGCGGCTATGCTTTGTGCGGGAGTGACTTTCGAAATAGTGTCTTTGGATCTAATGCGGTTAAGCCCGTCGCTTATCACGCGCAGCGCGGTTTTGTCCCGGCGATAGACCGCAACATGCATGCCGCGCTCAACGAGCTTAAGCGCCACCTTCGAGCCGAAGTTGCCCATGCCTATGACAGCCACCCGGGTACCGCTGACTTCACCCGCCAGATTGCATACCAGCGCGTCTACCGCTTCGACCGTAAGGTCATTGCCTTTATAAGCGAGGAGAGTCGATTTTTTAATAACGCCGCGGACGGCTTTCTCGATATTTCCGGCGTCATTTGTACCGTAATATATCTTGCGTATTTTTTTTTCGTCGTCGACGAAAATATAGTCTGTTTTGCCGTCAACCAGCCGGGCCACGGCGCGGGACGTTGCCACATCGCGGACAATGACGCCGCCGTATATGAGTTCTGATGTTTCTCGCACCGGCGTCTCATAGTACCGGCCCCGGGCAAAAAGGTCGGAGGTGTTCCCTATCACAAATGCCGTGGCGCGGCCGCGTGCGGCTTTTTTTATCTTTTGGAGAGTCTCCTCGATATTCTTTTTCATACGATATGGTCCCAGAGTACCGGATAGTCGGCCAAGACAGCTACCTTGGCCGTCTTCCCCACGACCATATCAACAAATTTCGGGGCAATGGCCCCGCCCGGACCTTTGATGGTAAGCATATCCTGAGTGATTTTTTGCCCTTTTTTTATATTAATCTTCGCGTAGAGACCCTTCTTAAATTTATTAATTGTCTCTACTTCGCTGCCGACAATCATCTTATGCCCCTTGCCTTTGATAAGCGGAATAGTCCGGCTTAGCCGCACCAGCTCTTTAAACTCCTCCGGGTCGGAAGAGAGTATATGGTCGGGCCCTTCCATAAAACGGTCGAGGGTAAAATGCCGCTCAATGACGACGGCGCCCAAAGCAAGAGCGACCGTGGCGGCGGTCAGGCCGATAGCGTGGTCTGAAAAACCGGCCGGCACGCCGAATGTTTTGTGGAGCGTCTTCATAGTGCGCAAATTCATGTCCTCTGCCGCGGCCGGGTACGAAGAGACGCACTGCAGGAGTATGAGATTTTTATTGCCGGCATTGCGCACGACGTCCACCGCGTCGTCAATTTGCGAAAGGGATGACATGCCGGTGGAGACGATTATAGGCTTGCCCGTTTCCGCCACGCGCTTAATAAGCGGCAGGTTGAGCACGTCCATCGACGCAATTTTATAAAACGGCGCTCCCACCTTTTCCAGAAGCTCGACGTTTTCTATATCAAAAGGCGTGGAAAAAACGGGGATGCCCGCTTTGCGCGCGTACGCAAAAAGATCTTTATGGTCTTTAAGGCCGAATTCGAGCCGTTTGAGCATCGCGAATGTCGACTCTTCGGTATCGACAAGCTCCTCGGCGTAGCGGTTTTCTTTTACTTTTTTTGAAATCCTGTTTTCGGCGCGGTAGCTTTGGAATTTTACCGCAGACGCGCCCGCTTCTTTTGCGGCGTCTATCAATTTTTTTGCAAGGGCTACGGAGCCGTTATGATTAAGGCCTATTTCGGCAATGATAAATGCCGGCGCGCCGTGCGCGACCGTATGCGCTCCTAATTGCACTTCTTTGTTAAACGCATGGGCCTGAGTCTCTTTGCGCAGCTCTTTGCCTTCAACATCATCCTTGCCGGCAAGCCGCTCGCCCAAATCGCGGCCTTTGACGGCAAGAATCTGCAAATCCGCGTAGTGGTAATCTCCGCCGGTGCCTATCAGATGCAGTTGTTTATAGGCGGCTACTTTTGAGCGCACTTCCGCCAACTCCGCTTCCGTGCCGCGGGTCAAAAGCGGATAAACGTAGGGGAGCGATGCCGCCGTGCCGTCGTACGCCTCGCCCTTCTTTAAAAGCCCCACGGCGACAAGGTCTTTTATAGAGCGGTCGATAATTTTTTTATCAGGCAAGGCGTCGCGCTCGTCTCCTTTCGTGTACGCGATTTCAAGAGTCAGTACTGTCTTGTTTTTTGGAAACCCGAGAGGGCAGAACTTTTTTTGTTCGCTTACCCGGTGGAATATGATTTCCGGGTCGTCGTAGTAAAGAAAGCTTGCGGCCCCGGGTATCGCGGCGCTTTTTTTTGCGGCGATAAAAACAAGTTTTGCGCCGCGATAGTGCAGCTTGTTGCGGATACCGATATGTTCGGCCAGCACCGGAAGAGGCATGGTCGACACAATGCGGTCCTGCGGCAAGACGGGCACCTTCTCCTTGCCGAAGACAAGCGTTGTAATAAGCCCCTCGCTCTTTTCAATACCCGTAAGTTTTGTATTGAGGCGCAGCGTGCCACCGGCTTCGACAAACTTTTTTGCCATTCGTTCAAGCACCGCGCCGGCGCCGGCTCTTCCGACCGCGCTCCACTGGCCCGCATGAAAGTGCCCTTTGCTCCGGCGGAGATTGACACGCTTTGGCGCCCAGTTTGCGGTCATAGCGTCAACCGACACGCCCCAAAGCTTTTGCGGGTACTTGATAAAAAACATATCCGTCAGCGTCGGTCCCACCAGCTCAAGCACGTATTCCCGGTAGCTTTTTGCCTGCGCCTTGCGGGTTTCATCAAGGCGCGAAATTTCACTTAATATCTGCGTGCGGGCAGAGGGAGCAAACGTGCGCAACGAGTCGATAGAAAGCGGGTAGTCGTAGTATTCGTCAAACTTTTTACCCTTTACATTTTTGCCCCAAAACTCGTTTTTGTAGAAAAGGTCGCCGTAGTCCGTATCCCAAATTTTTGCCTGCCGCTCGTCGGGCGTATGGAAAATGTGCGGGCCGTAATCCAGATGCGGAAACTCCCCCCAGCTGAAAGACCCCGCCATCCCGCCCACCGAGGCGTCCTTTTCAAAAATAGTGACCGAGAGCCCGAGCTCCACCATGCGCAGGCCCAAAGAGAGCCCGCTCATGCCGGCGCCGATGACAAACACCTGGCGCTTTGTATTGTTTTTTTTGACCGGCTTTTTTACCATAGCGTAAATCCCCCGTCTACAACCAAGTTCTGCCCCGTAATGTAACCGGCGTCATCTGACGCCAAAAACAACACCGCGCCGGTCAAATCCTCCGGCCGCGCCATACGGCCAAGAGGCGTCTTATACTCGTAGTTTTTTACAAAAAACGGAGCCTGATTGCGGAACACGCCTCCGGGAGAAATCGCGTTAACTGTAACGCCGCTTTTGGCAAGATACGCGGCCAGATAGCGCGTAAGGTGGATGATACCGGCTTTGGTCGCGCCATAAATTTCTGAGCTGTTCCGCCCCGACTTGCCGTAGATGCGGAAGTCCGGCGTGGTTACTCCATATATAGAGCCGAAGTTGATAATGGTCCCCTTTTTTCTTTTTACCATCTGTTTAGAGACGGCTTTTGACATCAGAATAGTGCCCTTCAGGTTAGTGTTCAGCACAAAATCCAATTCTTCCGCGGTCCGCTTCTCAAACGGCGTATACACTCCTACGCCGGCGCAGTTTACCAGCACATCGACCGGACGCTTAATTTCTTTAAGCATGGCCTTAATCGCGCGCTCATTGGTGATGTCCGCCGAAACAAATGAGAGCTGTTTTTTATGACGGACAAGCATCTTTTTAAAATTGGAGTCGGGTACGGCCGCGATATCAACACCGCAGACGTATGCCCCGTTTTTAAGAAACGCGGCCGCGAGCGCCCGGCCTATCTGGCCGCAGGCGCCGGAAATAAGGACGGTTTTGCCTTTAAGATTATAGCTATTGGACATATTCTTTACGGAACTATGACTATACAACAAAAACCCATGTTTGCAAGGGTTTACCGGCGGCCTGCCGCAAGAGACTCCAGCCACCGCGCGGCGCGCTTGCCGGCATTGCCGTCGAACAGATATTCCTGTTTTAGAAACTGCAGGGCGCGCCGGCTGAGATCTTTCCGGGCATCGGGGCTGCCGGACAGCGTGCGCACTATTTCAGCAAGCGCTTCCTTGGTGTCGGCTATATGCATGGCCCCTTGCTGCACGTAGTAAGAAAAGTGATGCTTCCCCATAAGCGCCTGCACCGGAGAAAGCCCGAGGTAGATGAGCGGTTTGCCGCATTGCAGCGCCTCTATGGCGGCAGTGGAATAACAAGAGACCACTATGTCGGAGCGCGGATACAATTCCGACAAAGGTTCGCGCTGGGCTATTGCATAAGGTACGCCTTCAAAAAGAGATGCAAGTATTGCGCGCACAAAAGGGTCCCTGTCCGGCCCCGGGCGGAACTTTATGACGACTGAAACGTCCGGGATTTTTTTTACCGCCGAAGCTATGGCCGAATAATAATCCAGCGCGTCGTACGAGTCGGGAGAATCCCCGCCCGGGTCTATTGCGGGCGCGATGCACAAAATACTGACGCCTGACTCCCTCGCGCGGCCCACCGGGGCCTCGCGCGCGGCAGCATACGCGTCGAAACGGGGAGAGCCTATAACCACGGGTGTTGTTTGCGTATCCCCCGCTTCTTGCATTTGTTTTTTGGTCAGCGGGCCGTATACGGCGGTAAACTCCGCGCGATGCCGTTTGCTCACGGAACCGGGGCCGTAATACTCCAACCCGTGTTGCATTTCGACGGAGGGGATTCCTTGCGCCCTGGCAACATGCGCCAGAATGACGAAGTGAGTTTGCGCGCTGACCGTCGAGCGCAGGGCGACTATGCCGGGCTTCAGCTTTTCTAACATCGCGTGCGTGTCGTCGATATCCTTTAGGATTTTAGCGGTAACCTCCTCCACGATGCCGTCTAGCGCGCGAAACACCAGCGGCTGCAGCGATACTCCCCGAAACATAAACCGGCCGGCGTCCCCCTTTTCTGTAACAGAGCGCCACTCCCGCGCAATGCGCTCCTGCGCCGCTTTGCGCGCCGTGGCCGCCGCGCAAAACGCGCTGATATGCAGAAAACGCATGCGGTATTTCCATATATTTTTGAGCCCCGCGTTAAGCGCTTCTGTTCTGTCAATAAGAATAATCTCCGCGGAATCAATATTTTTTACATACGGACTGAGATTCTTCCAGTAGTCGCTGGCCAGAATCCGGACACTGCGGGGACGGGATGCCGCGCTGATTACTATATTCATAACGCCTATCGCAAATCCGAACAGCGCGCGTTTAAAGAAAAACGGCAACGCGAGCTTTTGCGACATCGGCGTCGGCATTGCGGGCACCAGCACCTCTTTGCCGCTATGGGCGGCTACGTGCGATACGGCATCGACCACCACGCTCATCTTTTGAGCTATCAGGGTGCTGCCGCGCGGCGGGGCGGCTTTTGCCGGAGGAAAAACGACAAACCGCCCGGCCGACGGGTGCCGGGCAACAAGGTTGGCGGCAATGTCGACATAGTACAAAAGGTGGGAAAGGTAGGACTGCAAAGGCAAAAAATAAAGCTGTCCGAGCGACACGCCCCGGTAGGTAAAGAAATCCCACTCTTTGCTCTCAAAAAGGGCCGCGGGCCACTCTTCGCTCAAAACGCAAAAGGACGTATCCGGAGTACGATAATTCCTTCCCGATACAAATTCAATTCCCCGCTTAGACAGAACCTGTTCTGTCTCCGCGTCTAAAGAAATAAGCAAAAAACCTTCCTCGGCAATAGAGGGGTTGGCATCAAGGAAGACCTTGTAAAAATCCGCGTGTTCCGCCTCTGTAAGAAGCAGAATGTTCCGTTCGTGTTGTTTTTGCGGCATGAGTGATGCGTGCGGAACGATGCGCTATATAATCTCTACGGCCGGCACCGTAATAATAAACTTGACTCCTTTTGCCCGAAGCTCTTTTTCTTTTTCTAAAATCGCGTCTTTAAAGTTCCACGCCAGCAGTAGTATATAATCCGGCGTGTCGGAGAGAAGTTTCTCCGGCGAGACAATCGGGATATGCATGCCCGGGCTGTAGAGCCCCTGCTTAAGCGTCGTGGTGTCGGTAAGGTAGTCTAACGTTTCAGTGCCAAGACCATAGTAGTTGAGCAGTGTATTGCCTTTGGCCGGCGCGCCATAGCCGACGATTTTTTTGCCCTCTGTTTTGAGCCTTGCAAGCAGGGCGAGCAATTTGTCTTTGTTGGACCGCACCGTCTCGGCAAAACCGTGGTGAGACGCTTCGCCGGTAAGCCCCGCCGCTGCCTCCTCGGCAAGAATCTGCGCGACGCGGGGCGAAGCCTCGCGGTCTTTGGCGACATATACGCGCAGCGACTTCCCCTGTGCGGGAACAATTTCTACATCAAACACCTTCATACCGGTTGCCTCGACCAAATGCTTGGCGGCGTGGAGCGAGTAAAAACAGAGGTGCTCATGATACATCTGGTCAAAGGCGCCCTCCTCGATAAGATGCTTGACCCAATGCACTTCAAACACAAACGTTCCTTCGTCTCCTATAAGTTTTGCCACGCCCGCAAACACATCGCGGATTGGGTCGGTGTGGGCAAACACATTGTTGGCGACCACCACCTTCGCGTTGCCGTACTTACCCAAGAGGTCATCGGCTGTTTTAGAAGTAAAAAATGCCGGATAAAACGGTACACCCTTAGCCTCTGACAACGGAGCCAAGTTTTCGGCCGGGTCGACATTGAGCACCCGCGCGCTGTCTTTAACATAGCTCAGCAGGGTGCCGTCATTGCCGCCTATATCAATAACCAAGTCTTGCGGCGAGCTGAGCAGGGGTTTAATAACTTCGTCCGCATACTGTTTAAAATGCTCCACCGACGGCGAGCTGGCCCCGGTAAGAAAATGATAGTCCTTAAAAAGGATTTCCGGGTCAACCACGTCGAGCAGCTGCGCCAGCGAACAGGTCCGGCAAAAATAGAGCACCAGCGGGAAAGACTTTTCCGCCTTCCCCAGGTCCTCTTGTTTAATATAGGCATTGGCCGGCGGCGTGGAGCCAAGGTCCAGCACCTTTACCAGGTCGGTCCCCTCGCACACGCGGCAGGTTGTTTTGTGGGTAAAATCGCTCATAATCTTCAGTAAAAACAAACGATAGCACAGTTTAGTTTCATCGCAGAGGTTCGCTGCCCGTCAAAAGGATGACAAGCTCACGGAGCAAGTGATCGAGCGCCAGTAGCGGGAGCAGGAGAGGGAGCGCGTACGAATAATGCTTGCGCAGATATACTTTAATGCTTCGGTTATATTCGCGCCGGCGCCAGGCATTGTTCGCCCTGCCGAAGGATGCCGATTTTAAGTGCGTAATGGTCGCCTCCGGCACGAGGTATATTTTGTATCCGCGGTCGTATACGCGCTTACTCATGTCGACGTCAACAAAATAAAACGGGATATCTTTGTCCACTATATAGTCCCCCAGCGCCTCGCGCCTCCAGATAAGACACGGCCATGCCGGCTGCTCAACTTCGGAAACTACAGTGAGGTCAAGGTCGCTGTAACGGTAGCGGTTAAACTCCCGCAAACCGAGTATGTATTTATCTATCAGGCGCCCGAACAAGGTCGTAAAAAAGAATTGCCTCGGCCTCATAATGCGGCGGTAGTAAAGCTGCGGAGAGCCGTCGCTATTAAGGAGTTTGGCCGTAGCCGCTCCCGCTTTAGGGTTGCTCTCCATAAACGCCCGCAAGGTCTGCAGAGCGCCCGGATGGAGCACCGCGTCCGGATCGAGCGTCAGGATATATTTTCCGGCGGTTCTCTCAAGCATGAGGTTGATAGCCGCCCATCCGATATTCTTTTCGTTCTGGATGAAGGAAAAACGCGGATCGTTTTCAAACGCGCCGTCGAGCCGATGGAAGCCGCCGTCGGTCGACGCGTTGTCGATTACAACAACTTCTATATTCATGTCGCCCGCGGTGTCCACAATAGACTGCAGAGCCCCTTTTAGCAGATCTGAAGTGTTCCAATTAAGCACCACCATCGACAAATCAGGGACTGTGTTCATACTAGTATTATCGTATATCCCATTCTTCGCGCAGATATTCTCTCAGGGCTTCCTGCCATGGACGCAGTACTATCGAGGAAACCATGCTTTCGTTTTGACCGCTTGAGTAACCGGTCTTAAATTCGGCAGAGTCGGCGGGCAGTACGCGGGCGGCAGACCCCGCGGCGGATACGATTTCGCGCGCTACCTCGCAGCGCGTCGCATCCGCTCCGCCCACATGCAAAATACCGCGGCGACCCTCCTCTATAAAAGCCAGAACGGCCAGGACAAGGTCATTCGCATACGTCGGTGAACCGCGCCTGTCGGCAACGGCGCGGATCTCCGGTTCGGACAATTTGCCGAGTATTTTTCCTACAAATTTTTTATCCTTGTCTTTTCCCCCGCCAAAGAGCCACGAGGTGCGCACGATTAAGTAATCTCCCAGCACACTTCGTACCGCCAGTTCTCCCAGATATTTCGAATGCCCGTATACATTAACCGGGCTTGGGATATCCTCTGTCGTATACGGTTCGGATTTAGTGCCGTCAAAAATTCCCGAGGTCGATATATAAACGAGTTTTGCGCCCACGGCGCGGGCGGCAAGCGCCATATGGTAAGTACCTACCGCGTTTATAAGATAAGCTTCTTCCGGCTCTTTTTCGCAGAACGCAAGATCGGTCGCCGAAGCGAGGTGGATAATAGTGCGCGGACGATATTCTTTACACGCGGCCATAACGCTGGAAAGGTTAGTTACGTCGAGAGTCGCGCGGTCGGTACGCGTGCCCGTCTTAAAATACGAGCCAAGCATTCCATCAGCTCCGGTAATAAGCAGGCGCTCCATACGTTAAGGCAAAGGCGGCCACGACGCGTCTTGGATTGAAAGAATAGCTCCGGAGAGCGGCCACTGCACCGCGAGCCGCGGATCATCGTAGCGCGCGCCGCCGACCAGTTCCGGATGGTACGTATCGCTCAACTTATACTCAACAACCGCTTCGTCGCTTATCGCGCAAAAACCGTGCGCGTACTTTCCTGGGATAAAAAGCATAGCCTGCTCATCTCCCTTCAGACGCACGGAAACATGTTGTCCGTAGGTCGCAGAGAGCGGGTCGCAGTCGGCCGCGACATCAAAAATTTCTCCGGAGGTAACCCGTACGAGTTTGTCCTGCATGTGCGGCGCGCGCTGAAAATGGAAGCCCCGCACGACGCCTTTTTTTGAACGGGAAACGAAATCTTCCGCGAACGTCGCCGTAATGCCGAGCTCGGCAAAATCCTCCGCCCGGTACACATTGGCCGAAAATCCTCTTTCATCTTTTCTGAGCGCCGGGGCAATAAGGAAGACTCCCGGGAGCGCTTGGGGCGTCAATGTATAGATGTTTTTCATATATGCGCGTTAGCTCCTCCCGCGCGGCGCAGCGCGCGCTTTACCCACATGCGGTTTTGTACGTACCACTCCACCGTCGGCATAAACGATTTTCCAAACGAGTGGCGCGGCTTCCAACCGAGCTTGCTTTTTATTTTTGACGCGTTAACCGCGTATCGGCGGTCGTGGCCGGGGCGGTCTTTAACATAGGAGATTGCCGACTCGTCTTTTTTAAAATATTTCAGCATCCGGCGCGCAAGCGCGATGTTGCTCACCTCGTCATCCGCGCCGATATTATATACCTCGCCCGGCTCTCCCTTTAGCAGGGCAAGTATGAGCGCGCCGCAATGATCCTCAACGTGTATCCAGTCGCGCACGTACTGTCCGTCGCCGTATATGGCTATGGGTTTGCCGTCCAAAATTTTTGAGACGGAGTACGGGATAAGTTTCTCCGGGTGCTGGTACGGTCCGTAGTTGTTAGAGCAGCGCGTAATAACAACGGGCAAACCGTATGTTTTAAAGAAAGACCGCGCCACCAGGTCGGAAGCGGCTTTTGACGCGGCGTAGGGAGAGTTCGGCCGCAGCGGCAGGTCCTCGGTAAAGGCCTTGCCGCCTTTAAGCGGCAGAGCTCCGTACACTTCGTCGGTCGATACGTGGACAAATTTTTTAAGCGCCGGCAGAGCAGCCGCCGCTCCAAAGAGCACCGTCGCGCCCTCCACGTTGGTGCGGATAAAATCGCGCGCGCCGCCGTGGATACTGCGGTCAACGTGCGACTCCGCCGCAAAATTTATGATGTAATCAGGACGGTACTTTTTGAATACGCGCGCAACGAGCGAAGAATCGGTAATATCGCCTTTTACAAACACAAAGCGGTTTTTCGGGAGGCCTTTTAGGTTGTCCGGATTCCCCGCGTACGTAAGCGCGTCCAAACACACCACTTTTGCTTTGGGGTACTTAAAGAGCGTTTGGCGGACAAAGTTAGAGCCTATAAATCCGGCTCCCCCGGCCACCAAAATCGTTTCTTTGCCAAAACTTTGCATTGCAGCAATAGTACGCTCAAATAGGGCGCAAATCAACGCCGGCTATTGTAGTCGAAAGGTTTGTGTGTTACCGTAGCAACCTTACGATATGGGTATGAAAGGACTCATTTTAGCGGGCGGCAAAGGCACCCGGCTCCAGCCGGCGACTTTGACCATGAACAAGCACATGGTGCCTATTCTGAACCGGCCGATGATTCTCTATCCGCTCGAGACCCTGCGGTACGCGGGCGTGACCGACGTCATGATAGTAACCGGCGGCGAGCATATCGGCTCTATTGCCGAGTTTTTGGGCGACGGGACCGAGTATGGCGTACGCCTTACCTACCGCGTGCAAAAAGATGCCGGCGGCATCGCCCAGGCGCTCGGCCTTGCTAAAGACTTTGTCGGCAACGACTCCGTATTGGTCATACTCGGCGACAACATTTACGAAAACAAAAAACTCCCCGCCGCGCTGCCTGCAGGAGTCGGAACAGACCGCGCCATGCTGTTTCTGTCGGAGGTCAAAGACCCCCAGCGTTTCGGCGTCGCCGCGGTGGAAAACGGCATCATTACCGGCATAGAGGAAAAGCCGGCCAAACCAAAAAGCAACTATGCGGTCACCGGCCTCTATCTGTACCCGCCGAACGTGTTCGATATCATACCGAGCCTTGTCCCTTCGGCCCGCGGCGAGCTCGAACTCTCCGACGTCAACAATTGGTACGTCAAGCGCAACGCGTGTTCGCATCACATTTTCAAAGGATTTTGGTCAGACGCCGGCACGCGCGACTCGCTGAGGGAGGTTATCGATTGGGTATACGCGCACGAATCTTAAGAGTATAAAAAATGCCACTCCGAAGGTCGGGGCGGCATTTTGTCTTTTGGGAAAAGAGTTTAACTTCCCCGCTGCTGCATATATGCAAGCGTCTCTTCTGCCGACGGCAGGTTGCCCTGCTCGTAGTAGGCAAAGAGGCGTACTGTCTCCTGGAACATGAAATCCGCGCGGATGCCGCCGACCTTCCCTTGAGAATGGAGCGCCGGTTCGTCCCACAGTAGCGGAACTCCAAGCACCGGGTACACACGCAGAGAAGGATACTGCCGCCGACAAGCGAGCACTGCGGTCATGAACGACCGCAAGAGATGCCAGTACGGAGCAACAAGCACGACCCGCTCCAGCTTCTGCTGCTTAGCATAGACAACCATCGCTTCAAGTTCGCTCAGAGTATGGATGATCTGTTTTTGATCGGCCATAACCAGAGACCCCTCGATACCGACGATGTTCCCGGCGGCGACATTGCGGCTCAGTAGCTCCTGCTTCCAGTGGTCGAAGCCGGGGAACCCACAGGCCTCCTCCGTGCCATTGTAGCCGATGAGCCCGATGAGCCCCTTCAGCTCCGCGGCCTTGTCGAGAACCGAACTTTCGTTCGACCGGGTCTGGCCTACTAAGTAAACCAGATCAGCTTCGGATGGAGGCCGCGAAGCGTCCTCCATTACCTTGCGGAAAAGCTTGTTAAGCGTGTCGGCATTTAGCACCCGCACCCCCTCTTCTGGAATCTGAGATTCTGTCTATATTCCTTTTAGCACGTTCCTTAATTTTTGTCAAGCGATTCGAACACCGCTATCAGACGAGGAATTATTGCATTAAAACAATATTCTTCTTCGACGCGTTTCTGCCCGGCAGCGCCAAGTTTTGTCCGGAGTTGTCGGTCAAGGAGTAGTTGTTCTAGCTTGTCCACCCATTCGTCTTCATTTGCGGCGATAAAGCCGTTGACTCCGTCCGTAATAATGTAGGGCATCTCGCCGAATTCGCTCACGATAGACGCAACTCCGCACGCCATATACTCAAGGATTTTGAAAGATGTCTTGGCTTTGTTCCACTCGCCATCGTTTTTATGCGGAAGAACGCCTATGTCAAATTTCTGAATTTCCCGCGGCACGCTCTGCGGATTATTCCATTCCAGCGCATCAATAAACTCGACCTCAATGCCCGGAATATGCCGGAATGTGTCATATACTTTCTGATTCTTCAGCGCTCCGATAAGTACAAACTTGAAGGGGACGCTGCTTTTTTTGAGCAGTCGCTCAAAGACAGCTGCGAGATTCTGGAGATTAAAAAGGTGTTCAGGTCCCGTACCTACCCACCCTACTACCACAGGGCTTGAAGGAATTAAATAATCCTTGGTAAATTTTTTATACGCTGCAAGATTAAGAGCGATATGTATAACCTGAACGTTTTTATTAAACTGACGCGCCCACTGCGCCTGAGCATGGCTGCAGGTAATAACCACCTCCGCCATTTTACAGAACATCTTAGTCTTAAAAAAGCTATGCAGGTAGACCGGGTCGTCAAAGTCAAAAATCATCTTCCGACGGAAGAGCTTCAGATACACGACCATAATCACAAAGAAATATTTATTTGCTATAGTGCGCTGCAAATACACGATGTCACCTTTTTTGATATGACGGAGCGAGCCTATCATTTGTAGGATGAGTAGAAACTTTTTCGGCCAGTGCGTCCGCGAAAGCATGAGTGCTGGGGGGTGGTGGATGACCGCGTCTACTCCTCGTGCCCGTAGCTCCTCCACGACCCGGAACGCGCGCTGGCGCGAAGAGCCGCCCATTGCATCGCTAAAGGTAAAAAAATGCGTGGTCACAGCGCTTACTGTATAAGACCGCTCTTTCTAATACAAGCCGCGGCTACTTCCGCCATGGATATTTGGTTAATACAGTCCGGATAGTGTTTGAAAACGTGCGGCTTGCATAAATCTTCGCGGGAAAATTGCGCAATTGGCGCGTCCGGGCCGTACTGTCCGGGGAACCACCAATTAGGGCCCAGGCACGTCCGGAGGACAACGAGCGGGCGGTGCAAGTGCGCGGTAAGGTGCGCCACGCCGGTATCAACGGACACTACTCCCGCCGCGGCGGCGATAAGTCCCAACATCTCCTGCAAGGTCGCCTCCCCCGCCACAACAGTAGCGCGCGGCAAGCCTTCGGCGATACGCAGCGCCACAGCGCGGTCGACCTCTCCCCCGCTAAGCACGCAGTGCACGTATGGAGCCGCTTTTTGCAACTCCACTATAAGCTCGCGGACTTTATCCGGATGGAGGCTGCGGCCGGCATTGCCGGCAAAAGGATGAACAATGACATACGAACCCGCGGCCAAGTTAAATTTCTGCAGGACATCTCTTGCCGCGCGAGCTCGCAAAGCGGGATACGCGACCGGCACCCCGAGCCCCGCCGCGCGCAAAACTTCTCTTTCGTGCTCCGCGACTGCCGCGTCAGAACGGACAGGCAGGAGCCGGCTGTATAATGCGCTGTTCCATCGAAACGCGTCTGTAAAGCCTATAAATCCTCCCGGTCGCGCCAAGAGCCGGCCGGCGAGTTTGCCCGCGAGTCCGAATTGTCCGCCGTGCTTGCCCGCATATTGCGTTACCACCAAGTCGCTGCCGTTCCAGTCGCGCCACAACCTCCAAAGACCTTTAAGGTTGCGGCGGTTTGCCTCGACGACCTCTATCCAGGGAGTATCCGCGAGCAAGTCGCGTATCATGTTGCCGCGGCCTGCAACTGCTATACCGCAGCGCGCATCGGGAAATTGCGCGTGGATATTTTCGAGCAGATAGCGGGCCATGAGGCAGTCGCCTATGGAGGACGCGCGGAAGACTAAAGCTTTATGCAGGGGTTTCATACTTTCTTATACCGGCCGGTTAAGCGGCGCGCTTTTACCGCAAGGTTATTGCCTATAGCGTAGGCTGCCGCATAACCGACCGACCGCGCGCAGTAGCCGCGCTTACATTCCCGCGGGACGGCAAGTATGTCAAACGGCGCGCTGTCCGTGCGCAAAGCCCAAGCGCGCGGCGCGATAAGCGCCGTAATAAGAGTGAGGCCGCGGACGCGCGCCAGTTCATAGGAGCCTTCTCTTTTTTCTATAGGCAAGTAGAGTCGGTATCCCCGAGCGGTAAAAAACCGCGCAAGCTGCCGCGGCGAGGCGCCGTGCGCGCGCAACTGCGAAAGATTAAGCTCAAAAAAAATGACCGGTCTGCACCTCTCAATCAACGCCGCTCCGCCGGCAAATACTTCGGCCTCCATTCCCTCGACGTCAATTTTAATAAAATCGGCGCGGGGAACTTCTTGGTCGAGAGTGCCTATCGCGACATCACTGCCCGGCACCAGCGAGTGCGCGCCGGCGTTTGCGGCATTGCGGTGCGCCATAGAGCCCTGCCCGGCGCGCGCGCCGAGCGCCTTGTTGCGCGTATCGATGTCGCAGCTGTTCTGTAAGGCATTGCGCTTCAGCGTCGCAAAAGTTTCCGCGGACGGCTCAAACGCCACAACGCGCGCCACAGAGCGTGATATCGGAATTGCAAAAGTCCCGATATGCGCCCCTATGTCCAGCACCACGCTCTCCTTGCCGGTAAACTGCCTCGCCAGCTCCACCAGCGCCGCATTTGGATGCTTGCCGCGCGCGAGCTGGCCGCTCATTTTTTTGTCGTACACAGGGTCGACAAAAAACTCGCCGTATATGGTTTTGGTTAAGATATTCATAATGAAAGCCCTTTGCGGATTTTTTGCAAAAACGCATAAAATGGCAGCGTGCGCGCCCAGGATTTAAATTTCCGCACGCCGCCGCTTGCGCTTATACGCGCCGGATACCGCCGCTTATGCGGCGGCAGCACTTGCAGCTTTTCTTCGTCTATTGGCAAGCCGTGCCAAATAAGCCGCGTATGCCCGGAAATTTTAAGCGTGCCGTCATACAGCTGAAACAGCTTGGTCTCGAAGCGGCGGTCGGTATGCAACGCCTCGATAGAGTTGTCGGTAATGCCGAAACGGGCAAAGAGCTCCCGCTCGACAAAAAAAGCATTCGTCTCATTGGCGGCGACGAGCTCGTACCCTTTTTGCCTGCCAAGCTCGACGAACGCCCGCAGGCTCGAGCCTTGGAAGACGCTCATATCGCGCGGCTGCACAAACACGGTGTCATTCGGGATAGACGGATTAAACTCCACCAGCATGACCCGCGGACGGTACGCTGCCAAAGAATCCCAAAGATGATACTCATTGCCGTCGATGTCGAGCGAGAAGAGGTCAAATTTTTTCGGCAATGCGGTTTTTGCAAAAATAGTGTCCAAAGACTGCGCCCCTTCAAATGATACGAAAGAATTAATACACGCTACGTTCGGCGCACCGGCAAACTCTTGCTCCAATTTTTTAAAGTAGGTCGTGTCCGCCTCTATAAGCACGCCGCTCCAACCCTCATGCTTGATGAGCTGCCAGACATTGCTGCCGTGCACGCCGTTTAAGGCGCCAAGCTCGACGCACGAGCGCGACCCCGGCCCGATTATTTCAAATATGCGCTTAATAACCCCGTCTTCCCCGTGCTCGGAGGTAACGTCGCGGCTGTACGCAAGAAGATTTGCTTTATCAAAGGGCTGGTTCATGGAGTGTGGAGTTAATAAAATGTAGCACGCGCTGCGCCCTATGGCTCCACGTTCGGGACTGTACGGCACGCGCAGCTTCAGCAATAAGCGGGGCGTGCTTTCCGTCGCGCGAGACCGCTTGCCGCACTTTATTTGCCAGATCCTCCGCATTATCCGGCTCATACAGCAAAGCGGAGCGCGTAGAGAGTATTTCTTTGAGGGCCGGAGTGCCGCTGGCGACTATAGGGCGGCCTGCGGCCATATACTCAAAAAGCTTCATAGGAGACGTCCATCGATACGACTGCTCATCGCGCTTTGTACCCAGCACCACCACCGCGTCCGCCGCGGCAATCCACAGCGGCATTTCCTTGTGGGGGCGCCCGCCCGAGAAATACAGATTTTTTGGGAGAGTCTCTTCCACAACGGCGGCGAATTCATCTTGCGTGCCGCCCACTATTTGCCAGCGGATATCCGGCGTCAACGCGGCGGCTCGCGGGATTATTTCAAGGCCTTTCCAATCGTAAAATCTCCCGGCATACAGCACAACAGGAACGTCGGGTAATCCTACCGCGGCGCGGGCCGGCGCTTTGTCCTGCGGAGAAAATGATTCAAGATCGACGCCGTTTTGCTCGACCAGAAAGCGAGCACCGGAGCGCATAAACGTTTTTTTCAGCTCTTTAACAATAATTTCATTTATAGCTATGACACCGCGCACCCTCCAAAATAATACCCGTTGGACGAACGTGCGGGGCTTGGCTCCGTGCATTTCGGAAAATAACGGCACAGGAATCAGCGCCAACAGAAAAGAAGAGTACCGGTCAACATCAACGGTGTAGAGTAAAAAACGTTCTCCTTTCAAGTACCGGTACCATAGAAAGACACTATAGGAGATCATGAAAGAAAGCGTCATGCAAAAGTAACCGAACCGTTTATAGCGGTGCAGCTCGAGCGCGGGGAGCCACAGCGTCGGAACGTCGACCTTTAATCCGTAAAACTCCCGCACAGACTCTTGCGCGCCGCGGCGGGGCACAACCAGCGTCAAGTCGACCCCTGCTTCAATAAGCGCTTCGCACATTTTTGCCATCTGGATGCCGTACGCTTTTTCGTTCGGCATCCGTGCACTGGCTACATAGTAGAGTGTTTGTTTTTTCATATCAGACGCAAAGCAGATTGGCGTATTGTTCTCCATGCAGAGTGTTGGTAAATGAGCGAATGTCGTCGATCTTCTCTTTGTTTTTTGTGCCTTCGTCTACGCTGTAGAGTACATACCCGTACCGCAGAAGCATTTCGAGCATTTTGATCGGGTCGTGTCCGCTCTCGCGTATCGATTTTGGATCGTACTCCATAAGCAGTGCGGGTTTCATACTGAGCGTCTTTTGCATGCCCGCAAAGGCGCGCGGCTCGGCTCCTTGTATGTCGATCTTTATTACATCTACTTTGCCAATGTTATGTTGCTCTAGCCATTCGTCTAATACAATGGTTTTCACTACCTGTTCTCCCTCGGTATCCGAGGGTTTATATAAAGAGTGCTTGCCCTTGTTTCCTTTTGAGAGAAAGAGCGTGAGCTCGCCCTCTGTGTCTGCCACCGCCACTTGAGCCGGTTGTATGTTTTTGAAACCGTTATCTGATATATTTTTTTTGAGTATCTCGAAATTCTGCGTCTCTGGTTCAAAAGAGGCAACCACTCCCCCTTCTCCCACAAGGTGCGCGGCAATAACCGTATAGAGTCCTACGTTTGCGCCGATATCAAGCACGGTCATACCCTTGTGCACCAGTGAGCGAAACAAATCGAGCTGATAGGTCTCGTACACACCGAGAGCCAAAGCCCCCGAGATGACCGGGTCCTTGGGATGCAGGTTCACGACGCCTTCTTTAAGACGGACCTGTTTAGGGATAAGCAAGAGGAGCAGATTGTCGGCCATCCACCGAAGAGGCTTTGGTTTTAATATGACCGTGTATACGAACATTGCTATGTTGGTGAGCGACATACAGATATTTACTTTTTCTTGCGCGCAATTACAAACATATTGTCGTGTAAATTTATAGGGATCGCTATGTGCCAAAGCGGCATACGCTCGCAAAAATCAGCAAGAAATTTCCACATACGCAATCCTTGCCATATATAGAGCGTTTTAAAAACAAGCTGAGGGGTGAAGCGTTTTCCTATCGTTGTTATACATACTATCTCAAACCCTATTCCCTCAAGCATCGTCCGCATATTTTTACGATTGAAATAAAAAAGGTGTTCGGGCGGTATAATGAGATGCCATTTTTTCCCCATGAGTCGCGCATAGAGGCTCCCCATGTCGGGCGTGTTGATCACCAGCACTCCGCCTTTTATAAGCAGTGTGTAAGCGCGCAGACACTCGGCATAAGGGTCGCTGACATGCTCTATCACGTCAAGGATCGTTATCACGTCAAACGGGGGTGCGTCGGGCACATTGTGGAGCGTCCCCGTTATCATGGGTATCCCTTTTTTTGCGGCTTGTCCAGAAGCGTAGGGGGATATTTCAACTCCGTAGACATCAAAACCAAAACGCTTCGCGATTTGCAGAAAAAAACCAGTGGCGGCGCCTACATCAAGTATCCGTTTACCGGGGGCGAGCGGCGCTATACGCTTGAGATATTTTTCGAAAGTAGGCACCATAGCCTCTTTGTCGGCATCATAGTTGGAATATCCGGAGTGAGCTGATGCGCCGGAAAAATAACCCTCTGTATATACTGCGGCAGCATCAGGCACCGGGTGGACAAACGTCAGCGCGCAACCTCTGCAGGTGTAGAGCGTATAGCCATTTTTGTGCCCAAAAATATCCGATGGCGCCCCGCACAATATGCAATGAGGATTTTTATCCATGATGAGGGCGGGTGGCGGTGGCCACAGAAGGGTCGCTGAACCACCGGCGATAAAATAATCGCCATGGAGTCTTAAGACCCTCTCTGATTATATGACGCGAGATCTTCGACTCTCCCTCCCGTCGAGCTTTAAATATAATGGGGACTTCTTTGACATTGCATTTGAGCGTGTGCGCCGCACAAAATTTTAACTCCATTTGGAACGCATATCCGGACGCTCGTATATGAGAAAAATCTACCTTGCGCAGCAAGTTCGTCCGAAAGCACATGAAGCCAGCCGTTAAGTCTTTGATAGGAAGCCCCATGATAGTGCGGGCATATAGATTACCAACTTGCGAGAGTGTGTAGCGCCACTTCTCCCAATTTTCAATTCCTCCACCTTTTACATATCGAGAACCTATGACCAAATCATACTTTTCGCTTGCAGAAAGAAGGTCTCGTAAATACTGCGCCGCATGCGAGCCGTCGGCATCCATAGTGACCACCCGGTCGACCGATTCGTCTTTGATTACTTGCAACATCCCGGCCTTGTATGCCTCTCCAAGGCCGTCTTTGCCGGGACGCGAGAGAAGCGCCAGGTTTGGATAGGTGCCCATCAGCGAGCGCACGGCCTCTCCTGTACCGTCGGGGGAAGAGTCGTCAATAACGAGGACGCGCAACGCGGGGTCTATCTTAAAAATCTCTTCTACGATAAGCGAAATGTTATCTCGCTCATTATAGGTAGGTAATAATACGACAGTCTTATTCATACTCTGGTACGGAAGGTTATAAAGTAATTTGCAATAAAACTCAATGCCGCAAGAATTACAATAATACTTACCTGCGCCATGAGGTACCATACATGGAAGAAGTTGAGCCCCAACGCTTCTAGCAGGACTTTAGCGAGATGCAAGAGAGAAACATTTAACCCGAGATTTATCAGTGCAATAAAAGTGTACAAAGAAAATTGTTTGTGCAGTTGTTCGCGCGCATAGTCCCGAAATGTCCAATATTTTTGGAGTGTAAACGTTACGGCAAGGGCGAGACAGAAACCGACCGTCGCACCAACAAGGTAGTGTGCTTGCAGATGCAGTAACTCTACCCATATATAGAGCGTCGTAGTTTGTATGAGCCCGCCGGAAACCCCAACAACACCATACCGCAGAAGAAACCAGGAATTTGAAGAAATATTCATGATACGTATCTATACCACATTCAACGAATCTGCCGCGCTGCTACAACATAGGAGTCTACCCTGCCTACAACCGCATAGCGCATAAATAAAGTGTCGTGGTGGGCGTTAAAAAAATCTTCCGGGGTTAAGATTTTTTGCACCGTGCCTGAGAGTACAAGATATTTATACTCTTCGCCAATACGAATTGAGGGTGTTATTTCTACATACTGATACACCGGGTGCTCCCCCGTAAAAGTCATGACTTCAGGCGCTTGGTACACAAAAATCTCTTCTCCTACAGGCAAGGACGCAAAATAGCGCTCAAGTGTTTCCGTACGGGTTGAATTGTAGTGTACTGCCACCCAAGAGCGAGTGGTCGTTTCGTAAGCCTGAAACACAATGAGCGCGCATATACCGACGATAACTGCCTGCGACAATAATCGGGAACGCCGTCCAAGAAGATACCACAAAGACTGAGGGAGATAGAGCAGCGCAAATACTTGTCCCGGAAAAAAATACCGATAATACCCGGCCGTACGCATATACGCCAAAAGAATCAGTATGGAAAAAAATAGGAGGGCCTCTTCGGTGAGCGAAACTGTTTCATGTTTCAGCCTCCGTAGCCCATAACTAAGAGCCCAGAGCGCTAGCGCCAAGAGAAAATACAAGGGCTGCAGTTCGAAAAACAGTCTTTTTACATTAGCGGCTATCGCGCTCCCGATATTAAGATCATGGGGATTTGCATAGACCGCAAATAGGTTTGCAAGTGGCATATGATCAAATTGAAAGAACGCCCAAACCAATAAAGGGGCTAAAACCCCGGCTACACCGAAGAGGAACGACTTTTTAAGTTTAAGTTCCCGGTGCCTCAACAAGAGCGCCAGCAACAATGCCGGCAAGAAAAGAATAAATATCGGTTTTGCAGCAACGGCAAGGCCGGCGCACATTCCCACCAGCAAAGCCTTGTTCCGAGTGAGCGCCCCGACCCCCAAGAGAGGAATGAGCGCGAGCAATATAAATAAGAGTCCTGGAACCTCACCCAGCACGTTGCGCCCATTGCCGTAGATCGGAGCAAAAAATACAAGAAGGAAGAAAGCCAGCCACGCGGAAGTCGTCCCCAAAGCTTTGCGCGCATAAAACCAAAGTGCAATATAAAATGAAAGTAGAAATGCGAGCATCACAAGACGTGCCGCTTCGATCGATACTCCAAAGACTGCAAATACGCCGGCAAGCGGCAAGGTTATTGGAGCCCCTGTGCTGATATACCCCAACGGTTCGTATACGCCCGGGGCAACCGGGAGTGATACTTTTCCCGTCTCAAGCAAGCCTTGCGCGGACTGGATAATGAGCCCTTCGTCCATCCATGTTTCCGGACTTTCAAACAACCGATACGATGAAAAAAATACCACCAGCGCGAACGCCGCGGCTATAAGAATACACTCAACAAAACTAAGATGGTTTGTCATATGTTTTACCAGCTGCGGACGCGGCTAAGCGATGTCAGTATAGCCTCCCATTGATACCACAGCCTCGCCAGCTCAAAGCGCGCGGGCAGGCGCGTACTGTTAGGATAAAAAATTATATTCCGCGCAAACCGCGCCACGTAGAGTCCGGCGACCGCCGACTCCCGGAGCGCGCCCACTATCCATTGGCGAAGAGTCAACACCGGACTGCGCAAGCCTTCGACCTCCAAATAGCCGCGCCATTTACGCTTCATATCAGCGACGCTGTCTTCCATAGGTACCAGCAAATATGCCGCGAGCTCTTTGACCGGAGTGCCCGGCAATAACTCAATGCGCTCATGCACCGCTTTTATAAATGAAGCGGCCGTCCGACGATTAAAAAAACGCATCTGCCGGTTGGGGTACGTAACTGCCCGGTCGACCACTTTGCCGCGATATACATATTTTCGCGGGACCCAGTATGCCGCCGGCTTATCCGCCGCGACCGCCGCGCACAGCTCCTTTGCCAATGCGGGGCTTACGTATTCATCCGAATCTAAAAAGAAAAACCAGGCATGCGAAGCGGCGGCAAGCGTCTGATTGCGCACGCCGGCGAAATTTTGTATGCGCCCGTCCTCGGCAAGAAAATTTTTGTCCTGACCGATTACCCGCGCGCCAAAAGACTCGGCAATCGCGAGGGTGCGGTCGGTCGAGCCGCCGTCGCATATAAGTAGTTCGTCAAAATTCTTGACGCTCTCAAGCGCGCGCGCAAGCGTCGCTTCCGAATTGCGCGTCAACACAGCGACAGTGCAGGGAATGTTACGAGACATACGCAATAAGGCGCGGTATAAGCGTCGAGAGCGAGTGTTGCTCGCGGACATAGTGCATGAGAGGCGCCGGGTCTACCTGCTGCGCTTTTAGAAGAGCCTCGGCGATATGTTGTGGGGTATCCTCGCCCACATACACTCCATACGGAGACAATACCTGGCGGAAGGCATCGTTGGTAGTGACGGGTACGACACCGCAGGATGCCGCTTCAAGCACCGCCCTATCAACACTGCCGGTTTGGCTCAGGTTAAGGAAGACCGATGCGCGGACAAGAGTTTCGGGCATGCGCGCGTAGGGCACCGGACCGATACAATGTACCGCGGACGCATACGGCCGGCGCAGTATTTCCTCTTCAATCTCCTTTAAATACCGTTCGTCTTCCGGGAAAATAGGCGCGCCGGCAATCGTAAAGTCAAAATCAATTCCTCGGGCCGCCAGCACGTCGAGCGCAGAGAGCATCTCCCGAAGACGCTTGGTCGGAGATATACGGCCTGCGGTAACGACGCGCAGCTGCGCGGGCCGTACCCCGGGTACAAATAATCCCGTATCAATGCCGTGGCCCGTAACGCGCACCTTAGGGCTCGAGATTCTAAAACTTTCTTTAGACGCAGTAAAAATAATATTTGCAAACCGGACAGCCAGGCGCAGCTTGAGCGTGACGCTCTTGTGCGTGTACCACAACCCGATACGTTTGCCCCACAGACGCCACAGCAATCCGCCAAGCACGACGTACTCCGGATTCATATGCACAAACACGGCGTCGTGCTCGTGCCGGACCCGTATGAGGTGCCGCAGGATGCGCACCCAGCGCATGGGGCGCGACACGCCGCGCTCTTTGCCGGCGGACCACACTGTTACATTAGGAGGCAGGGTATGCGCACCCTCCTCAAGACAGACGACGCTGACCGACTCGCAGTGTTTGGCAAACTCCTCAAGCCACCGGTGGAAGGACCCGAGATTTGAATGATTTTTATCAACCGCCTGGGTGCAAATCAACAATTTCATACTTTAATCTTACCGTACACTGCCTCGAGCAGATCGAGGTCTTTACCGCTTGCGCGCAAAAGGCCGCTGTTTTTTGCCTCCAGAGCGCGGAGCATCAAAACTCCCTCCGCGTCTTTCGGCAGCAGGGTTTCGTACAGTATGCGCAACGCCGCAAAGTCTTTAATAAGACAGTGCCCTCCGGCACCGCGGCCCGCCAGTGCCCCATCGTGCCCGCTGCGATCAACTGCCGAAAGGTGCGAGGAGCCTATGCGCGGGTCGGCGCCGACCGCCGCGCGCACAACTTCAAAGTCCGCGCCGAGCGAATGCGCCAGATCAAAAAAAAGGTTGGCATACAGGAGCTTACAATACAGAAAGACGTTACCGGCGTATTTAATGAGCTCGGTTTCGTCCGAATCTGCAACCAGTTCGTACGGGGCTTTTGGCAATACCGCGAGCACCGACCGCGCTTTTTCTTTATACTCCTCGGTCATGGTCGGGACGCCTATAATGTTGCGGTTGGGCTCGGCGGCGTCGCGTGCGGCGGTTTTTTCGGACAAAAATTCGGGAGAGTGCAATACGAAGATATCCGGAAAATCCTTTTGCAGGCGCTTGACCGTGCCCGGCACCGTCGTCGATTTAATGACAGCTGTCTTCCCTTCTTTGACGAGCGGCAACACGCCGCGCAAAATACTGTCGTCAAACCCTTCCGGAGTCGTCGGCGTCGGCACCGCTATAAACACAATGTCGCACTCTTTTATTTTTTCCTTATTCCCCCGGTACGGTTCTTCAAGCGAGTAGCGCGTAACGGAAAAACCGCGGCGCTCGAAGTCGTCCGCGTAATTTTTGCCGATGAAACCTTGTCCTATAAATCCGATGGTCATACGAGAGTTCCCTTCCATTGTGTAACCCACGAAGCAGCGTCGAGTAACGGCAACCTGAGTTCGCCGCGCGCGCCGGTGCGCAGAACCTCGGTTACGGCTAACCCCAGGTCCGACCGCGGCATCACTATCGCTCCCGCTTCGCGCGCAATACCGACGTCGGGAGCGACCACGGGCACGCCCGCGGCGAGCGCCTCTACTATGCTCGCCCCCCAGCTTTCGTGTTTAGAAGTGCACAACACCACATCGGCTGTTTGCAGGTAGGGCGCCGGGTCAACCCAACCGGGGAATTCCACCCGCAAGCCGGCCGCATGGACCCTCGCCTTAAGACTTTGCTCAAGATTCCCCGCTCCGAGCATAATCAGTTTGGCATCGGGCAGGAAACTTTGCACTGCTTGGAGAACCGAGAGCGCAAGCGCGGGATCCTTTTCTGCTTCAAATCTTCCAATCCACAAAATTGTTTTATCCAGTAAGTCAGACTTACTGGAGTTACGGACGATGGAGCGGAATCGGCTCAACTCAATAAACACAGGGAGCACATGAATGGGCGCTTTGACTCCCATGGCTTCAGCCTGTTTTTTTATTTTTTCTGATACGACCCTGACGGAGTCGGCTTTGCGCAAGATTATTTGTGCAAGAATACGCTTCCACCAAGGCAGTGCCCACAAGTCCATATGAACTTGCACATTAAGCCGCGCTCCTATTTTTTTTGCTGCGCGGCGCGCAAATGCGCCGCGCAGCAGGGGGTCTTGGGCGGTTACTACGTCAAACGACCCCTCGGGAATTGCGGGCCACCAGCTCCCGGGGCCCATAAAAACAATCACGAGCTTTGCGACTGCGGCAGCCTGCAGGGCCGCGCGCGGACTCGCGGAAAAATTCCTGTCTCCGGTAATCATCAGGACTCTCATAGGATTTTTAGCAGCTCCGCGAGTTTGGCAATAGTAGTGTCGATAGAAAATTCTTTTGTCTTGGCGCGGGCGGATTGCGCGCGAGCCAGCGCCGACGCTTTATCCTGCTCAACCGCCTTCAGGGCCGCGTAGAGCGCCTCGTCATCCCCCGGGGGTATCAGAAGACCGTCGATGGTATCCTCGATAAGTTCCGGGTTGCCTCCCGCGCGAGTGGCAACAATGGGCGTGCCCAACGCCATAGCCTCTATAAGCGCGTGGGAAAGGCCTTCGTAGGTGGAGTTGAGCACAAACACATCGGCGGTTTTGACCCAACCGAGCGCTTGCGCGCGGGGCAGATTTTCTGCAAGAAAGAAACTCCATCCTTCCTCTTTTGCGACAACTCTGGCTATTCCGTCAAAACCCTTCCAAGGTACATTGCGGCCGGAACTCACTATCAAAAATCCTTCCGGCCGGCCGGCCGGTAACTCACAAGCAGGTGCAAGATTTATGCCGTTATAAATCAGCACCGGACGGACTCCCCAGCCCGACACAATGTTGTACATATATTTACTGGGGACGATTATTTTTGTCGCGCGGCGCACAACAAAGTTTTGTATCGCACGCAAAATACCGACTCGCAGACCGTATGATTTTTTTTGAAACTCATCAAGCTCGTCGCGCACACCAAAGCGAGCCCGCCCCTGCTCCCACGCATAGTCGCCGGGCACGCGCGCGACAAACTTAGTGTTGGTAAGCATAGCGGCCAGCACTGCGGGAAAACCAACCGATACGGTGTCCTGCGCAAACACCACATCCGCCTTGCGCGCCATCGCGACGCACTTAAAAAAATAGGCCCCGTGCCGCAACACTTTAGGCAAGTGCCTTACCCGGCTAAACGGCAACACAAACACCTCAAACCCGAGCGCGGGAAGACGCTCCTCCATTAGTTTGGTATGGGTGGCCGGCCCTCCGCTCTCCGGAGGGTACAATCCTGTCGCAATTAAAACTCTCATAGCCAAGACACGGTCATATCGAAATGGTAACCTCTTTAAAACCTTTATGCTATGCCGTACGTTACAGTACTCATGCTAGACTGCACCCTATGAAAATCGTCCTGGCTACCCCGCTGTATCCTCCGGACATAGCCCCGCCCGCCCCCTACGCTAAAGAGCTGGCTAAACGCCTTGCCGACCGGCACGAGGTGGTGGTAGTTGCCTACGGACGCCTGCCCGAGCGCGTGGAAGGGGTACGGATTGCGGCCGTAGACAAGCGCCGACCCTTGCCATTGCGCCTGGTGCAGTATTTCTTTGCGCTTCGGAGCGCGGCAAAAAATGCCGATGTTTTATATATCCAAAACGGCCCATCAGTAGAGCTGCCCGCGGGGCTCCTTGCATACTTAACCGGCATACCGCTCGTGATGCATATTGCCGATCTGTCCGCCCACCGACACGCGGAAAGTAGTTTCTGGCTCTCGCGCATAGAGCGTTTTGCCCTGCGGCGCGCACAGGCAACACTTACCGACTCGCCGCTGCCGCGGCCGGAAATTCTGCCGTTTGAGCCCCGTCCGACAGAGGCGCTTGCCGCGTACGAAGCGTCGTGGGTTGCCCATCTGCAAAAACTTGAGGACGCTTTAAACCATGCACGCTAAAGACCCTAAACAAACATGGGAGGAATATCGCGCGGAAGAGTTAGCCGCGATTGCTCCGCTGCTTGAGCGGCTGGGTTTTACGCTCGATGAGCGCCAAAAACATCTCGGCGGCGAGCGGTACCTTATGAGGGCCGTTACCACCACGAGCGGGCAGAAGCTTATTTTGACCGGTCGTCGCGCGAGCGACGGGATGCGGGTTGTTATCAAAGCCACGCGCGACACTGCGGGCGCGGCAGAGCTGCAACACGAGCGCGTCTGCCGGCGCATTTTGCAGGAAATCAATTTTGCCTACGACACCTTCCACTCTCCGGAGGAAATACTTTTTACCGTCCAAGATGGCTTTACCATTTCGGTGCAAGCGTTTGTGGAGCAGGAGCGGCCGTTTTTGGAACGGCCGCTCAAAGAGCAGTTCGCCTTTGCGCTCCGCGCGTTCAAGGCGCAGGAAAGTGCGCATGCCTCTACATACAATCATCTCCGGCTCGTGCAAAAAACCTTCGACACCAAAGATGCCGCCGGATATCTGCGTATGTTTACGAGTTTCGGCGCGTCCGCTGAGGCAGGACAATTTCTCGAAACACACAAAGAAACCATCGAACAGTACTGCGGTTTTTTAACCCATACTGACTTTGTGCCGCACAACTTCCGCATTGCCGGCGACACCATGTATCTGCTCGACCACTCGAGTTTGCGCTTCGGCAACAAATACGAGGGTTGGGCGCGCTTTCTTAACTTTATGGCGCTTTACAATCCGGCACTCGAGGCCGCTTTAGTACAGTATGTGGCTGACAACCGCACCCCCGAAGAATCACTTTCTTTGCGACTCATGCGCGTCTACCGGCTGGGCGAAATTATCTGGTACTACAAAAACACGCTCTTGAAGTCGTCGGGCAACCTGCTACAACTCAACCAAGCGCGTGTCGACTTTTGGTCGCAAGTGCTGGACAGCCAGCTGAGCGCCCGCCTGCTTGCCGATGAGGTGCGCGCCTCTTATATAAAAACCCGCGACGCTCTGCGCAGCGACGACGAAAAAGAGCGTCAAGTGGACCTGCACTAAGCTTCTTTAAGCTCCTGCATCTGCGACACAAGCCCGGCGTACTCGTCTACTAGCGGGTGCTGCCAGGACTCCTTGAGCCTTGTAAGCACAGACTCCTCAAACCACATTTTTTTAGCCTTGCCGCGGTTAAAGTGCTTCCACACCGCGGGACCCTCGGCGGCATAGGCCGCCAGAAGCGAGCGCGCATTATGTATTTTGTCGGCGACCGATATCGCCTTGGCGCCCTCGGGCGCCTGTCGCACCGACTCTATATAGGCCAGGCGGGCTTCCTCCCACGACAACGTTTTGTCGTAACTCACTGCTTTAACCAACGCGAGTACCTCGGGCCCGAGTTCTGCGAGCAGTTCCTCCTCCGTTATTTTTGTATCCTCCAACACATCATGCACGTACGCCGCGGCAACCACCGTCTCGGAAAAGCCGTGCTTGCGCAGCATGTCCGCCACCGCTGCAGGATGGATGATGTAGGGCGGCCCATCTTTGCGTAGCTGGCCTTCATGCGCCCGCGCGGCAAGTTGTAATGCTTTTTCTTCCAGAGTCATAGTACTTTTTCGAACACGCGCTCGCGCATCTGCACGGCTATCTTGTCCCAATCATACTTCTCCACCACCATAGCCCTGGCGACCTCAGTCACCTTTCGCACCTTCTCCGGATTCGCGAGGATGTCTTTTACTGCCGCCGCAATTTGCTCGGGCGAGTCTACATCGACCACCCACGCGGTTTTGCCGTCAAAAATAAATTCCGCCAGACCGCCTTCGGTGGTCGCCACCACCGGCAAGCGCGACGCCATTGCCGAGAGGAAGGCGTTGCCCAGCCCCTCCGAGCGGCTGGGCGCCGCAAAAATGTCGCTGACCTTGCGGTACAACGTTACCTCGTCGCGCATTACTTGGCCGGTAAACACAACTCTATCCTCAAGTTTGAGTACTTTAACTAAATTCTTAAGCATCGTCTCATCCGAGCCGCCGCCCACTATCAAAAATTTAATATTCACGGGCAACAACAGTAACGCCCGGATAACATCATCTTGCGCTTTTTGATACTCGAGACGCGCGGTATTAACCAAATACACATCGCCCTCCTTTTTGCCGAGCTTTTTTTTAAGCGCTTCGACTGCCGCAGGGTCCGAACTTTCGGCAAGATCGCGCGGGTTGGCACCGTTGTATATTATTTCAATCGGACCCTTGTAGCCGCGCCGTTTCGGCCAAGTCGCCAAGTGTCCTGATATTGCCTGCACCATACTTGTGGTGCAAAAACCGCGGTCAATCAGAGGCAAAAGAGGCAGTATGCGCAACCGGCCGAACACCTTTTTGTACGGGTCGCCGTCCTGCAGGGTCAGCATGTGCGGTGCGCGGACGCCCAAAAACTTAGCCAATACGACGGGCAGGAGCATGTATGTCATCATGGCCCACAGCGCGTCAAAGCGATGCCGCCGGTTAAGAGAGCGGGCTTTAAGCGCCGCGAGCAGAGGAAAGAGGATTTTAGCAAAGTAGGAGTCGCCGCCCACTCGGTGCACTAGCACGTTGCCTACCTTTTCTGTTGCCGCATCCGCCGCGTCAAATCGCAGTGTCACCATATGAAACTCAATGCCGCTGACGCGGTCGGTAATCTCTTTAACCGCGGCCTCCGCGCCGCTGACGTGGCGCGGGTAGTAAGCGAGGGAAAATATAAGTATCTTTTTCACTGTTGCTTTGCCTCCTCTATATAATCCTTCAGATTTTTTTTCTGCTTCCACCCGAGGCTCTCGAGCTTAGTAGCATCCATCGCCCCGGACGAGCGGGTGCTTTGAGTCGGCGGTAAATATTTTATTTCTCCGCCGAACATACCCGCCACGTCGTTGAGCGAGTAAACTTCCTTAGCGCAAATAGCGTACTCTTCGGCGGCACCCTTCTCCCCCGCCAGCACAATGCCGTCCACGGTGTCGTCTACATGGGTAAACGCGCGCGTCTGGGTGCCGTCGCCGCGCACCTCGTGCGGTTTGCCCGCCAAAAAGTTTTGTTTAAAGGTTTCCACTACGGTGCCGTAGTTGTTGACCCCCGCGCGCTCGCCGGGCCCATAGACATTGTAAAAGTAGACTATCGAGTACGGCAGGCTATACCAGCGGCCGTAGTGGTGTACCAACTCGGAAACAGCAGCTTTAGCCCACGAGTATGGTGAGCGGTCACTGCTCTCAAATTTGGTCGAGGAACCGGCGTAGACGAGCTTACATTTTTTTGCGCGCCAAAACTCAAGCACCGCGAGCGACCCCGCGATATTAAGGTCGATAATTTTTTCCGGTTCTTCAAGACTCTTAGCAATGCGCGAATACTCGCCCAGATGGTAAATGATGTCCGGCGTCTCGGGTACGCGGCTTACGATGTCTTTGGTATGGCCCTCGCGGTACTCCACTCCCTCGACATGATTTTCTTTGCTGCCGGTAAAGTAGTTGTCGAGCGATATCACCCGGTGGCCGTCCTTAACAAGGAGCGCACAAAGATGCGAGCCTACAAAGCCCGCACCTCCGGTTACCAAAATAGTCTTTTTATCAGCCATGTGAATATAGCCTACCGTATCAGGCAAGCTTACTCAATCTCAAACTCGTCCGCCGAGAGCGGAGTTTCCTTCGCAAACGCCGGGAGTTTTTGCAGATAATAGACCGATCCCGCTCCCGTGCCCAACAAAGCAACCAGAGCTACGAGCGGCCAGGAAAATATAGGATAGCCGCTTGCCCCTTTTTCATCGGCGCTGCCCAGCACTTCGCTGTCTGCTTGCGCGGATGCAGACACTGCTGCCGATGCCGGGGCAGACCGGCCGGAAGTCGCCTCTGATGTAACGCGTTCTCCGCGTAAGGGGGAGTTTGCTCCCGCCGTCGCGCTCGCCGCTACCGCATTATTCGGGTATCGCAGAGTAGCCGCCGCGCTTCCCTCCAGCTGCGTGACGGAACGCGCAAATCGCACTCCCTCGTTTGCAAGCACAAACGTATCTTCGGGAATGACAAACGATTTGCCGCCGTCGCTCAATGACCACATTCCCACATCAACATCGCTTTTAGAGAGATTTTTTATGAGTAGAGAACCGTCTCCCTCAGATTGCAAGACCACTTGTGCGGCGACCGCTTCAACGATGACTCGGTCTACCGATGAAGAATAGTTGTGCGCGGCCGTAAGCAACACCGCGTATTTGCCCGGATACGAGTAGGCGTGGAATACCCGCGCACCCTCGAGCGTCGCTCCATCGCCGAAATTCCATATAAAACGCGCGCCCGAAAGCGGCAACCCTTGTGTGCCGTAGGCCTCCGCCGAAAAGAAAGAGCCTCCCCCGACCATGGTCAGCGAGTCGGTTTTGATACGCGTCGTAATAGACGGGGGTGCCATGCCATTTTGAGACGGCGTGGTTTGCGCGCTGTTAGTCGCCGAAACAGACGAGTCGGAGGCGGCGCCACTTTCTGAACTTTCCGTATAACTACCGGGGTTTGGCGCGGCGGCGGCAAATGTTGCACCTGCGCGCTGGAGCGAATTGCCGTCCCCTGCGCCGCCGGAGCCTGCGTCGTATATGACGGTATCAAGAACAGTGAGCGCGCCGTCTTTCAGAACAATAGTCTCGCCGGTGTTTGAAAGCGAAAAAGACGAATCAAATAATGTGCCGCTAAAACTCGGATAGTCGAGCAAAAATTTTGCCGAATCGTCGGCTACTATGGCCGAGCCGCCCGGCTGCACCACGCCGCTGCCCGAAACCGCCGCAAGCGCGTGGTTGGTATTGGCTTCAAAAAATTTATAGCCTGAAACATCAATACTGCTGTCGCCGGTATTGGTAAACTCAAACCACTCCCGGCCCGTGTCGGTGCCGGACACATCGTACATCACTTCCGTAATCTGCACGGCACCAAGCGCCGGCCATGGAAGTAAACATACAATAAATGCTAAAAGACTACCTCTCATGCGGTTCACTTGCCCCGTCGGGAGGCGCAGCCTCTCCTATGGGGTCGATGTCGAGCATCTGGCGGATGGTCTCGGGCGGTAATTCATTTTTTGGGGCCACCGGTACTGAGGCCGTCTGCGGCGAGCTTGCTGAGCTTGCCGGCTGCACCTTTTGCAAAGCCTCTTTCAGAGCGGATGTGGGCGGCGGGTTCTTATGGCCCGGCTGGGTGGGCGGCTTCGCGCGGGATTCCGGCGTCGGAGATTTCTGGCCGAGAGTGACTTGAGAGAGAGCCTCTCGCAGGCTTTTAGGGCCGTCGAGCGGGGGCTTAACAGGCTGGAGGGGCGCTTGCGGGCGCCTGACTGTGTTGTGGGATTGTTGCGGAGCCTTGGGTTTCGGCAACACCGGCGGAAGCAGAGTTTCCTTTAGCGCCTCAGGCGGCGGCATAGGCGTTTCTTCCTCTTTTTTCTTCAAAGGGACCGCGGGCGCCGGAGCAACAGGCACAGGCGCGGGGGCAGGTGTTGTGGGAGCAGGAGCCGGAACAGCCGCGCGGGCCGCAGGCGCCGGGGCTTGAGTAACGGTCGTTTTTGAAACGGCGGCCTTGCCGTATTTTGGCTTAGGCGGTTCCGGAACGACAGGATCGCTTTTTTGCCACTCATCTATCACCTGTTCAACTTCTGCTCTTAGTTTGCCGTAGGCGGCGCGCGAAGCGGCGATAACCTCCTCGACATGGCGCTCAGGCGGCGGGTCAAACGGCGACAGCGTGGTGGCGCTAAAAGGGGGCGAACCGACGCCGCGTATCATGAGCGTCAGATATATCTGGGCAAAGCCAAGGTTCACCAAGTCGGTCGCCTCGAACTGGGGTGCGAAAATAGTTTCCAAAGTCTCAGCGTCAAACGGTCCGACGCGGAACGCGACCGTCGTGCCCACGTTGCCAAACACCGCGTCGCGCACTTCCTCTTCCATTTGCTCGACATATTGGTGCGCAATAATGAGGCGGAGCTTATATTTACGCGCCTCGGAGAGTATGTCGGAGAAGCTTTCGTTGGCGAAGCTCTGGAATTCGTCTACGTAGAGATAAAACGGCGGAAGCCTTTTCATTTCGTCGGCAGGCACGTCCGCGCGCGACATCGCCGCGAGATAAATTTTTGTCACGAGCATGCTGCCGAGCAGGTTGGTATTGACCTCTCCGACGCGGCCTTTGGAAAGGTTGATGATGAGAATCTTTTTTTCATCCATCAGGCGGCGGATATCGAACGACGACTTAGGCTGTCCGACGATATTGCGTATAAGCGGGTTAGAGGTAAACTGCCCCACTTTGTTTTGTATCGCGGGCGTCGCGTCCTGCGTATAGCGGTCGGTATAGTTGGCGAACTCCTCCACCCAAAACGCACGCACAGTCGGGTCTTTGACGTTCTCGACGACCTTCTTGCGGAAGGCCTTATTGATGAGCATGCGGTTGACGTCGAGCAGCGTCGAGCCGTCGTACTCCAAGAGCGCCAGCAGAGTGTTCGAAAGGATATACTCCATGCGCGCGCTCCACGCGTCTACCCAAATCTTGCGGAATGCGGAGAGGAGTCCCGAGACTACTAAATGGCGCTTGTCGTAGCCGACGTCTTCCATGACGTTAAAAGCGACCGGATAATCCATGTCAAAGGGCGCGAAATATACTACATCTTTGACGCGGTGCGCCGGCACGTACTCCATAATCCGGTCGGCGGTGCCGCCGTGCGGGTCTATAAAGGCCATCCCCTCGCCGTTGCGGATGTCTTGTATCGCCATATTCTCCAACAGAGTCGATTTGCCCATGCCGGTCTTGCCGATGACGTACATATGCCGGCCGCGGTCCTCGCTGCGGATGCCGAAAGAAACTTCTTTCCCGCGCGAGTTGGTCTGGGCAAAATACGTTACTTGGTCGGGATTCTCGGGCATTACGAGTTAAGTATAGCAAAAAGAAAAGGCCCCTATTTGGGGCCTGCTTTTTCGGCGGCAGATTGGGGCGGCACAAATACAAATAGCTGGCTGTCCTGGCACAAGTGGTCGAACCAATCCGCATAATTGCCATTTTCCGGATTCCCGGTCAGCGGAACAAATGGCTTTCGTATCGGGTGCTTGGCAATCGCCTTAAACGGCACCACTTCGCCCCTTTTTTCCTGGTCGGCCATGACAAACCCTCCTTACCTGCTTCCGACGCTATTAAACTGCAAATTGGTTGAATATGCAACGATCTCCCTACTGGTACTGAATAAAGATGGGGCTGGGTACCAGGTTTAGGATTTCTTTGGGGGTCAGCAGGCGCGGCGGTTCTTGTTTGAGATCATTCTTATAAAAGACCTTCAGCCCCGCAAATTGCACCGGTTCCGGATAGACGACCACGTTATAAGTATTTATTTTTTTGGCGGGGAATCCCCATCCGTCCATCTGCACGACCACCTGCACCTCGGGGGTCGGCTTAATGCGTTTATATCCGGTAACCATCTCCTCTGTAAAGCGGTGCACCACCAGTATCTTCGGCGGCAAGTTGTGCGCCCGCACTATTGCCGAAAGATGCTCAATAGCATAGTTGATATCCTCCGCGCTCATAGTACCTATGACCCGTCCGGGCGGAGTGCCATTATGCATGGCGAATTCCGGGTCGAGCGCCAAATGTACCTGCGGCATGGCCCAGTAATTGTCGAGCAGCGGCACCTCATCCTGCACGGTCGAGAGTCCGACTTGTATGTCAAGAATTACAATAGCGTCTATCTTCTTAGCCATCTCGATAGCCTTGTCTACTTGAGTGTCGGGCATCCGCAAGCGGTACTTGCCGTCTTTGCCCGCGCTCCCTTGCGCGGTAACGTCAATATATTCAATCGCGGGAACGACCGGCGTTGAAGGGTCGGCTGCCTCCCACACGGCAATCTCTTCTTTTAATTTCGCCAACACCTGCTCTTCAGGAAGTTCGCCGAGGATACCCATCCCTTTAGAATAAAAGTTTCCATAATATGCGACGATTCGGTTAAATGGAAGCAATGCGCCGGAGTTCGGGTAGACGGTACGTGCGGGCCAGAGCGGAGTTATGCGCCGTGCCTCAGTAGAGGTGCCGACGGTCGTGGTAGTCGCGCCGGAGAGAAATGCCGCGTACCAAGGACTCGAGGTGGCGACATGCGCAAGAGCCAGCAGACGGCGGTCGTAGTCGCCCCGGTCCAGCTGCGGCATGAGCTTTACAGATGAGACTGACGCGGCCTCGCTAAGATACGAGACGGAGAGGACTTCCGGCAAGACAAAAAAAGCGCCGGCCGCCGCCGCGATGCCGAGGCAAGCCAGCAGCATGCGCAATGGGATACTAATTGAGCGAAGTGATTCCTTCTTTGTTTTCATGTACTGAGGGAGAATCAGGCTGGCTTTCTACGAAAGGGTAGTTTCCACTGCGTCCGGGATGCTCCGGACGCGGCGTTCCCGCGCGCGAGATCGCTTCGCCTCGCAAAAGAAATCCGATAACCGCCAAAACTACGCCGGTACCGACAAAAAGCACGGTCTGCCAGCTGCCGGGAATACCCAGCAGTGTCCGGATAACAATAATCCAGATCCCGAGCGCAATAACCAACATTTCTTTCGACATATATCGCAGTATATCACTACTCCGCCTCCACAATAACGACAAACTCCCCTTTTTGTTTGACCGGCTCGGCCTCCAATATTGCCAACAGCTCCTGGGGAGTGCCGATAAGCGCCTCTTCGTATATTTTAGTGAGCTCCCGATACAAACCCACGCGCCGCGTTGGCGCAACTTTGTTGAGGGACGCAAGCGCCTTTAGTATCCGGTGCGGCGACTCGTAAAAAATACTGGCGCGTTCGCTTGCGGCTATTTCCTTAAAAAGAGTTTCTCTCCCCTTTTTTTGGGGCAAAAACGCGTAAAAAGTAAACGACGGAACGCGCAAACCCGCGATAGCTACTGCCGCGGCAAGCGCCGAGGGTCCGGGAATAGTTTCTATGCCCGCGCCCGCCTCCCGCGCGCGGGCAACCAGCTCGAGTCCAGGGTCCGATACTCCCGGCGTACCGGCATCGGAGACAAGAGCAATGTGCTTATCCTGAGCGAGCAACACCAATGTTTTCCGGTCGGTTACAACTGGTGTATGAATGTCAAAGTGCGACAGAAGCTTGCGCGTGTTGCGAGTATCCTCGCATGCGACAAAGTCGGCCTCTTTAAGCACGCGTAAAGCGCGCAGGGTGATGTCCTCGAGGTTTCCTATCGGGGTCGCGACGACTGAAAGTTTTCCCGCCATATAAAGCCCACCGTACCATTTTTGACTACATAATAAAAGGCTTGTACATAGTGCTTTTTCTTTCTGCCGCTTTCACCTATACTGCGGGTAGATTTGCTCTTCTCATAAACAAAAAGGTGAATCCGCATGTGTGGCATAGTAGCCGTCAGAAACGTACGTAAAGCTATTGAGCTGGCTGTCGTTGGAGCTCACGAACTCCAGCACCGTGCAAGAACTTACGCCGGAGCCGTTTCTTCGGACGGCCAAAACTTCTATCGGCATGCGGGTAAGAATCTTGCCCGAAATGTCTTCAGCCCGGGTTGGCTCAACCGTCTGCACGGCACCGATGCGCTGGTGCATTTGCGCTACCCGACAGTGGGCGATAAAGAAGATCGCGACAACACCCAGCCTATCCAAGGAATATATGCGGGGAAGCCTTTGGCTATCGGCCATAACGGCAATCTGACCAATACAGCCGAATTGGCGCGGATTCTTCCTGCCTCTTTGAAAATGGCAACTGCTCTTGATACGGAGTATATCCTCCGCCTGATTGAACACTTCCAAACGGGGGATATCGAAGCTGATCTCAAAAAGGTACTTCCGCTACTCAAAGGAAGCTTCTCACTGGTTATCCTAATGCCCGATCGTCTTATTGCCGTCCGGGACAGAAGAGGCAACCGACCGCTCTCTATTGGCACACTTGAAGGCGGCTACTGTATTGCTTCGGAGAAATGTGCTTTCCCTATCATGCGGGCTCGTCATCTGCAGGATGTCGCCGCCGGAACAATGGCTATCATCGGCGAAGAAGGCGGTATCCATATATCGCAGTTTGCTCAAGCTGATGAAAGAAAATGCGTTTTCGAACTCCTCTATAACAGCAGTGTCGCGAGCAAAGTGTTCGATGTCGGGGTGACCAGATTCCGAATAGGTATCGGTGAGGAATTGGAGAAACTATTTCCGGTACAAAACGGCATGGACCTTATTGTCACCCCGGTACCTGACAGCGGCAAACCATATGCACAAGGGTATGCCAAATCGGGACGCTCCGGCCAGGACTTTCAGGTCATATGGCGGAATCACTATGTCGGTCGCACTTTCAATGCGGCCAGCCAAGCGCTACGAGACGAGGATATCGCACGAAAGTTTATGTTCGATGCCGACGAGATTGCCGGCAAACGAATAGTTGTTCTTGATGACTCAATCGTGCGTGGCAGTACCCTCCCGAAGATTGTAGAGATGTTGTGGTGGCTTGGGGCAAAGGAAGTGCATTTGAGGATCGCAATGCCTCCTATTGCCCACTTATGCCGCTACGGCATCTACATGGAGGAAGACGGAACGGAACTTGTCGCGGCAAAGTTTACGCCTGTCGAGACATGCCGAGAGTTTAATGCAACTTCTCTCGAGTATCTGCCGCTGGAGACCCTGAAAAAAATACTCCCGGACTCCGAGCATTACTGCACTGCCTGCATGGATGGCAGCTTCTGGGATTAATCGTGCTGCCGGCGTCGCAAGACGCCGGTTTTTATTTAAACTTTAAGGCCTCTTCCCCTGCTTTGTAGATGTCGCCTGCGCCCATAGTAAAGGCAATACTGTCGCTGCCGAGAGTTTTGAGCACTTCTGTCGTTTTTTCAAAGTTCGGGAGCGGCCGTACATGACCGCCCTTCGCGGTTGCGGCGGTCGCGAGCGCCTCGTGCGACACTGCCACATCGTGCGGCTCGCGCGCGGCATACACCGGCAGCACGTACGCCTCATCGGCTTTCGCGAGCGCTCCGGCAAAATCGTCAAACAAGTCGCGCGTGCGGCTGTACAAATGCGGGTGGAAAAAGACGACTATTTTTTTACCGGGAAATTTTTCCCGCGCGGCCGCTATCGTGCGGGCAATAGCGGTCGGATGATGCGCGTAGTCATCATACAAAACAGCCCCGCCCGGCAGCTCGCCTTTATACTCGAAGCGTCGCCACGTCCCCTTGTACGACTTCAGTGAGCGGTCCCACACCGCGTCGGCCACGCCGGGCGCCAGAATTTTAGCCGCCGCTTTGGCAGCGCGCGCGTTCTCTTTATTAAACTCGCCAGGCACCAAAAGCTCGGGGACCGACTCATGCGCATATACCGCGGCATCTATCACTTTTTTTGCATTGCGCCGTGCCTCACCAAACGAGGCCTGCACCTCGGCAAGAGACTTAAAAAAGTCGGTATGGTCGAACTCTATGTTGGTAATGACCAGAATCTCCGGCATAAAATTTAAAAAGTGATTCTTGTACTCGCAGGCTTCGACCACAAACAAGTCGCTTTTGCCCGCGCGGAAGTTGCTTCCCCACTCCGACACGATACTGCCGACTACAATAGTCGGGTCGAGTCCGGCCTCGATAAGCATACGGCCCAGCATGGCGGTTGTGGTTGTTTTACCATGAGTCCCCGCGACGGCGATTGTCCGCTTATGCTTAGCGACTTCACCGAGCGCCTCGAAATACGATTGCTGCGGTATCCCGAGTGCTGCGGCGCGCGTCCGCTCGGGGTTGTCCGCGGGTACCGCGTCACTGTAGACCAGCAGCTCCGCGCCCTCGCTTACATTCTCTCCCTTCTGTCCGATTACTACCGCAATACCCTTGCGTGCAAGCATCGCAGTTGTGGGCGACTCCTCTCGGTCCGAGCCGGATACGGCGGCGCCTTCGTGCGCGTAATATTGAGCCAGGGCGGACATGCCGATACCGCCGATTCCGGTCATATATATTTTTTTATCTTTCATTGCAGTTTTTTAACGGCGTCTACGAATTGGTCGTTGCGGTCATACTCGTTTTTGAACAATCCAAAGGAAGCAAAAGCCGGCGAAAGCAACACTAAGTCTCCGGCACTTTTCAATGCTTTGCCAACCGCTTCTTGCATAGACGCCGCCTCGGTAAAATCCTTCAGGAACGGTTTCAGCCGCTTTGTTCCTGTGCCGGGCAAGAGTATTATCGTCGCGCCACTTGTCCCCATCTCTTGCGCCAAATTCTCAAGTGGAAGCGCCTTGTCCGCGCCTCCGGTAATCAGCGTTATTTTTTTGCCGTCAAAGGCGCGCAAAGCGGCGATAGTCGCGTCCGGCGTCGTGGCGTTATTGTCGTTATAAAATGTGACACCTTTTATTTCCGCTATCTTTTGCAGCCGGCCCTCCACCGGCTCAAAAGACTCAAGACCTTTTTTAATATCATCCTCGGACAGGCCGAGTATCCGGAGCGCAAGCGCCGCGAGAGCGGCATTCTCTTTATTGTGCTCGCCTATAAGTTTAAGATTCCACTCATGCGGTAGCGGCGGCGGCACGAGCGGCGCAACCGGAGGGTTTGCTTTTTGTATTTGCGCGAGCACACCTGCCCCGACAATAAATTTATCTCCGTTTTTCTGATGTAAAAAAATATTCGCCTTGTCCCAAAAATACGCTTCTTTATCCCCGCTATAGTAGTTGAGATGGTCGCTCATAAGGTTGGTAAAGACCGCAACCTGCGGACTTATTTTTAAATCCCCAAAACCCTGCAACTGCCAGGAGTCTAACTCCAGCACTGCAATGTCCCCTTTTTGTACGTCGGGTAGCATCGCGAGAGTCGAAAGTCCGCGCACATTGCCGCCGAGAAAGATTTTTCTTTCTCGCCCCGAGCCCTGTCGAGAGACTGCATGGATAAGTGCATGATAAATAAGATGAGTTACGGTCGATTTGCCGCGCGTGCCGGTAATACCTGCGATTGTCGCGCCTGCCTCCGCGGCAAACTTTGCAAACAGCGCGGTCGACATGTATACCGGTACATTATTTTTTTTAGCCGTGGCAATATACGGCGAGTCCGCAGGCACGCCGGCGGCCTTGATAACCATGTTGGTGTTTATAAAATCCTCCTCCTTATGCCCGCCGAGCGCGTAACGGATATTCGAAAATTGCTCCAGACGCTTAAGCGACGGCGCAAGCTCGGCCTCGCTTTTAGCATCTGTAACCACGAGCTCTTTGCAGAGCGGAGCAAGAAACTCCGCGTCTCCCACTCCGCGGCCAAGAAGCCCCAGCCCCATAAGGGTTACTCGCTTGCCAGCAAAAAAGTCTTTATACGTCATAGCTTAGTAATCATGCGACAAACCCGCCGCTTCTGCAAAGAAGCGGCGGGTTCTAAATCTCTCTATAAGTAGAAAGATTAAGGAGTAATAGAACCCGTAGCGCCAGTACCGGCATCGGGCGTCTGCGGCGGCACCAACACCGCCGAGATTACATAAACGATGCCATTGCTCGCCTTATACTGCTTTATAGCATAGCCGCTGTTGACGTATGCGAGCTTGGTCTGCGGGTTGACTTGGAAGTTAAGCGGGTCCTTCGACAGAGCGGTGTAATTGCCGCTGTTGACGGCGTCAAGGTCGAGCATCTTACCCGAAACGACCGCGTACTGCACAAGACGCTTCTTTTCTGCGGCGGTCATGGTAGAGATTGCATCAGTAAGGTTCGCAAACGCGGCATCGGTAGGCACGAACACGGTGTATGGGCCCTTGCCGGTCATGGATGCGGAGACACCGGTCGAGGAGTACAGTGCGGCAAACTTGCCGGCATTCGAGAGGCTTGAGATGACGCCATTGACAGTAGCGCTTGTGCGTACCTCGCTGGCAGTAGCCACAGGAGAACCCGCTGTAGCGGTTTGCGCAGTGGTAGTGGCTAGGCCGCCGGTAGTTGCCGCCGGATTTACCTGCGTAAACCACCAAATCCCGAGAATAACGAGCAATACCGCTACAATACCGACCCCCCATTTAAAAACATTTTGATCATCCATATTCATAATATAATTTCTGCTAATATACGGGAGTTTAATACACTTTCCTGAAGAAGAGGTGAAGAATTAATGAGTTGAACATGTTATCGTAGCCCCATGTACGTCAAAGTACGGGTTATCGCGGGAGCCAAAAAAGAATCAATAGAAGAGGTGTCGGCCGGGCATTTTAAAATTTCGGTCAGAGAGCCGGCCGAGCGCAACCTGGCCAACCGCCGTATCATAGAACTCGTTGCCGGACACTATCGCCTTTCTCCAAAACAAGTACGCATAATCAGCGGGCACACCAGCCCGTCTAAAATACTGTCTATCCCTGATTAAAATAAAAAGGCGGTCAAAAGACCGCCCTGCAGTCACTACATTTTTTTGTTGCGCACTCTCCTCATGCGATGCGCCGCGGCCCACGCGGAGCGGCGTTTGCGAAGCCGGGTAAAGCGGGCCTTCAAAACCTCGCGCGCCTCCACCCAACGCTCTTTGACGAGGGTCTTGAAATGTTTCTTCACTGCAAGCACTCGTTTAACCCACACTTGTCGGTTAAACCACCGGCGGTTCCACCGGTACCAAGCATAACCGCGCCTAATCCAAAACACGGCCAGAAGCTGTGTGTGATACAGGCCGAGCACATAGTTGAGGACGGGAACCGCCGTCCATTTCAAGACGTGGAAAAGCAAGAAAAGTAGATAATGCCCCTGCGCAAGCACCACATACTGGTAGAACTCAAAGAACAGGAATATGCCGCCCGCAAATGCTATCGGTATCGCGGCAAACCAGAGTGGTTGCCCACGCAGCCAGTCTTCGAGCCGTCTGAGGCCGACAAAGACGATGAACCGGTGTACGAGTTGAGTCAGCGGTTCGAGTACCCACTCGACCGCCACGATGACCACAATAAGCGCAATGATGAGCGCGCGGCGTATAGGCCGGTTTTCGAAGAATCTGGAGCTATCGCTCACGTAAACCTCCTTCGTGAGAATCTAGGAATCAGAGTATAATATATTGCAAAAAAGTCAATAGTTCGGGAAACGCAAAAGCCGTGTTTTAAAATACTCCTTGTGGGCACGGGGAGAGTCGAACTCCCATGTCTTTCGACACACGCTTCTGAGACGTGCGCGGCTACCAGTTACGCCACGTGCCCATGTTTTGTAGATTACACCAAAAGGGGGCTGTTACGCGAGCGTAGGATGCCTTCGGCGCGCACTAAGTCCTCTGGGTACCCTATTTGTATCCATTGCTCGCTTTCTACCCCCGCCAGGGCGTGGTCGCGCGCATAAGCCTCAACCATGTCGGTTAGATATCTCTCGCCATTAGCACGGACTTCCGCCGGGTACGAAAAAACATTTTCATCAAGCAAATAGACGCCGGTCGAGACTAAATTAGACTTCGGTTGCGGCGGTTTTTCCTCGATGCCGAGTACCCGCCCATCATCATCGAGAGTCACGACGCCGAACCGGGTGGGGTCTGCCGCGTGAGCCAAGAGCATCCCCCGCTCCTGCCGAAGTAATTTTTCTAAATCATTTTTTGCATAAATATCATCGGCATAGACGGTTAAAAATCTCCCGCCGGTAAGATGAGGGCGCGCTAACAAAAGAGCCGACCCTGTCCCCGTGGGAGCCGTTTGGCGCACAAATGACACCTTTTTATCCGCTACTTGCGTCGCGATGTATGCGCGTATCTGCTCCTCTTTATAGCCGACAATGAAAATTATTTCGTCTACCTCGTCCGGCAGGCACGCAAGCGTGTAGGAAAGCAACGGCTTGCCGCACACTTGCAACAAAGGCTTCGGGGTCTCGAGAGTCAGCGGCTGCATGCGCTTGCCCTCCCCTGCCGCAAAAATAACCGCTTGCATTACCGACTTAAACTTCCTGTAAAGCGGGAAGGATACCGCTGCATGAGACTTATCTTCCATTTTGTAACTGATGTGCTACCATGCCCAAACATGCGCGCTTAGCTCAGTTGGTAGAGCATTCGACTGATACTCGAAAGGTCCTAGGTTCGATCCCTAGAGCGCGCACAAAACACCAAAAATCTGCCCTGCGGCAGATTTTGCGGTTTTGTGCGAGCCGGAGCGATGTCCCGCATTGGCGGGACCGCGAGGCAAGGTCGTGCGGCAATGTGCGCGACGGCGCACATTGAACGCCCTGACCACAGACTAGTGAGCCCTACCGAGAGACCTCTTTTTCTCGTTTCTTATTTTTTGTTTTGTGGTATAGTCCCGCCAGATGAATCAGGGAGCGGCTTCTTGCCGATACGTTGATGAAATCAAAAGAACCTCTGGTCTTGGGAAAGGAGTTACCCAAGACTGCGCCCGCGCTTTGGAAAGAGCGTCGGGCACGTGATTTTCGGAATCCTGCGCATTTCATTCTCCATCATTATCGCTCGTACCTTGGAGAGCGTGGCAAAGTTTTGGGAATGACACAGGCCGATATCGAGCCGCTTGATCCAGGCCTATATGTCGCAATTCGTAATTGGCCGCGTTTCAATAAAAATCGCCAGAGTGCCGACTTCCTCAGGCTAAAAGATCGGATGCCCACTTTGTTTGAACGCAACGACGAAATCATCGCTGCTATTTTGGAAGGGCGCGGTGTTCCCGGCTTGACCATGCAGAGCTTGACCGCACTTTTTCAGGCTCTACAGCGAAGAAAAAAGAAGACCCAACTACGTTAGACCCGCCTCGGCGGGTCACTTTTTTGCCAGACCGAGAGGTCCAAGTCTGCTATACTCAAACTACCAAAACGGTCCTTGAGGTGCCTCACTGGCACAGGTTCGAGACCGAGACGGGGCACATGTTAGTGAGACAGACCGAGAGGGGTTTATTGTATAAAAATACCCGCCGCAGATCGCTTTGCGGCGGGGGCGCCGTAACCCTGGTCAGGTTATTATCTCGAGGTCGAGGGAACTACAGGGATGGGTGATATGGCGAAAGCGGGTAACCCCCCAATCATTACTTCAATAATATGAAGGGTTGTACCGCCGAAGTTGTATGTCCCGACAAGTCGCACCACCTTGAATTCTGTCAGGACAGTGAGGGGGTCTTCAATGCAGATATTTAGAACCCTCGTCTTTTGCTTCCATAGGACTAATGCCTCTTGATATCCGGATGATTGGTGGAGGTCTAATACTTGGCGTAAGTCGCTCTCTTTGCGGCAATACTCGCTTGCCGCACGGTAGGTTTGTCCAGTCTGCAGTGTGTCAAAGTCGCGGATATTCTGCGACCATGCCAGCGTACTATAAAAGCGTAAGGCAAGAGCTAGCGTAAGAGCTCGAGTTAGCATTGAATCCTCCTCGAATCATATTTGTACGGCTGCCGACATTCTGTCATAAATACAAAAATATGCTATTAAAAACTCCTGACCGAGAGGCCTAAGTCTGTTAAACTTAAACTACCAAAACGGTCCTTACGGTGCCTCACTGACACAGGTTCGAGACCGAGACGGGGCACAGACTAGTGAGACAGACCGAGAGTCATCCGGGCAGTAGAGATTTTAGTAAGTCAAAAAGAAAATCCCGCCGAAGCTTGCGCTACGGCGGGGCTGCGATTGGAGGGACTTATGCCGGAATGGCGTCAATCAGGTTGTGAATTTTTTGGCGCGTTCATTCCAGAGCATCCTGCTTATTGTCAGTGGCACTAGGCTGAGCCCCGCGCCGACCGCCAATTGTGCAAACATGAGGCCCATGGTTTCGATCGAGACTTCCAATCGAGCCCAAGTGACCACTACTGAAACAGCCGTTACTACCACAAAGATGGCCGACGCGATGGTCCATCCTCGGGCTTCAGGCTCCCAGTAGTGCCATGGAGCGCGACGCCTGTCGGCCGCTTCGCGCAGGAGCGTCATACAGGTTACGTAGTCGCCGCCGGGGAGACCGTAGTTGAGCGCATACCATTGCCGAGCCTTGTGGCCGGCGATGAGCATATGCAACGGATCATTTTTCTCCTTCCGCGGTGCCGTATAGACCATGATGGGGCAGTACTCGGGCAAGCTCTGCTCGATGAGCTCACGGAACGCTTCCGGAAGTACATCGGTCAACGGCTCCAACTGAAGATCGTCCAGATGCGTGTAAGTCGCATCCAAGTCCAGGCACAGCCGAAGGAGTTCGGCCATACGTTGGGGAATCAATTTTGCCTCGGCCATTTGAACCTCCTCGGTCAGGCCATTTCTTCTGGAGTAGATAGAACCACAGAATTAGATGGTGAGCAACGTTTTTACACCCTGACCGAGACGCCTAACTCTGCTAAACTGAAACTATCCAAACGGTCCTTGTGGTGTCTTACTGACACAGGGTCCAGACCGAGGTGGGGCACAAAACGCCAAAAATCTGCCCTGCGGCAGATTTTGCGGTTTTGTGCGAGCCGTAGCGATGCCCAGCAAGTGCTGGGCCGCGAGGCAGGGTCGTGCGGCTAAATTTTGCCGTCGCAGGTGAAGCGGGACGGTATCTGCTCGTTATGTTTGAATGCGGGGGAGGTAAGGTTCATAGGTAGTAACTCGTTAATCAATAATCGCCCTGCCTGCGTACCCAAAGTATCTGTCGCCGAAATCGCCGATTCCAGGCACAATCACACTATGCTCATCGAGTCCTTGGTCGACCGCCCCGAGTATGATGTTTTTTTCGGGGATTAACTTCGCCAGGCGCGTACGGCCCTCTGGGGCGGCGACAATGCCGACGAAGTATATATTTTTGGAATCTGCGCCCCGCTCCTTAAGCCTCTCGACTGTCGCTTCGGCAGTGCCTCCCGTTGCGAGCATCGGATCAAGGATAATAATTACGTTCTTCGGGGAGACCGGCGGCAGGTTTTCGTAATACCGGCGCGGATTGAGCGTATGTTCATCCCGTTTCAAACCAAAGACTCCCACCGGAACTCCCGGGAATGCCTGTACGGCCGCATCAAAAAAGACAATCGCGGCGCGGAGGATGATAACAATAATCGCGCGGTGCGGATTACCTCCATGTTCACACACGAGCACACGAGTCTTTTGCATCAGATGACCGCACATAATCTGTGCCGCGCGGCGAAATTCCGCCGTCCCGGTCCCTCTATCTCGAAGTATTTTGAGTGATGACTCCATTTATTTATTTCTTCGCACCGGTGAGAAAACGCGCGAACCACTTCGTAGCGAGGGCGGCAACACGTTCAAGGGCTCCGGATTCCTCGAAGAGGTGCGTCGCGCCGGGGACGATCTCCAGCTTCTTCTCGCCACGCAGCGCGGCGAGTGCCTGCTCGTTTAGCTCGATAACGCCGTGATCCTCGCCGCCGACGATAAGGAGTGTCGACGCTTCGACTTTGCCGAGTTCGTCAATGGCGAGGTCCGGCCTGCCGCCGCGCGACACTACGGCGGCTACTTTTTTGCCGAGCCTCGCCGCGAGAATGAGCGCGGCTGCCGCCCCCGTCGACGCCCCAAAGAGCCCCACGGCAAGATCTTTCGTTCCCGACTCGTCTCCAAGCCAGCGAAAGACCCTGCCGAGGCGCTCTGTCAGAAGGCCGATGTTAAATCGGGTCTCGTACACTTCATCCTCCTTCTCGGTCAGCAGGTCAATGAGCAAAGTCGCGATTCCGGCCTTTTGCAGTTCTTTTGCGACGAATGCGTTGCGCGGCGAGAATCGGCTGCTACCGCTTCCGTGCACAAAAAGCACGATGCCGGAAGCCCCTCCCGGCACGGAGAGGATTCCTTCGAGGACGACGCCGTCAACTTTTATGTGTGTTTCTTGCTCCATATGCCGATCGCATCATCCTAATAACCTCGTCGTCTTCGACCTGCTCGAACGTTTCGTAGTGTGCGCCGACCGCACCCATAAACTCCTCGGGCGGCTCGAGGACGACTATTTCGTCAGCCCCTTCATCCTTGAGCGCCCGCAGAGCCCCGGCGGGAGCAACGGGCACCGCCACGATAACTTTCTCCGGCTTCTGCACCTTTGCGGAGAGCACGGCGAGCCGCATAGTAAGCCCCGTCGCGATTCCGTCGTCCACGATGATAACAATCTCCCCCGCAAGGCCCAAAGGCTCCTTTCCCTCGCGATAGGCGCTACTGCGACGCTTCGCCTCCTGCTTCTGCCGCCCGGTCTCTTCTTTAAGCCATGACCGGTCCACCGCTTTGGTCTCCGCTTCGTTCAAAATAGTAGTCCCGTTCTCGTCGACCGCCCCTATCGCGTATTCCGGATTCGTCGGGTGACCTATCTTGCGCACCGCAACAATATCGAGCGGAAGCTTGAGCGTGCGGGCAATCTCAAAACCGGTGACCACTCCGCCGCGGGGGAGCGCAAGCACGACCGCATGAGTGCCCGCGTATCCGCGCAGCCTTTCGGCAAGTTTTTGTCCGGCCTCCTTTCTGTCTTTAAACATGTTTATACGCTATTTCGGTCGCACTCACTCTCGTTCCGAGGCTTTTAATCTCGCGATACTTGGCCCCGCCGAGAACAGGGCCTTTCTCGCTACCGCTCATGCGTGACTTCTAGCCGATGTCGACTCCGAGACCGACCCCGCGCCCCAAAGTCCGACTACGGCAATAACCGCCCCGAGGATACCGAACGTCCACCCGAGCGTTGCGCCGGTGACCGCAGAATTGAAGACCGCTACTACTATGACCGCGAGCCCAAGCACTGCATTTACCCAATCTTGCCACATATAGTTTTTGGTATTAGCCGCCCCTAGTAATGTTTGGAGTGAGTCTCGGATTCACCCCTCCCTCTCGACCCCTTCATCATGAAACAGACCCATAAAGAAGCCATGAACTTGCGGGGAAGTTTTGCACATATGCTGGTGCGCGGGATGCAGCCTTGCCCCGCACTGGCGGGACGGCGAGTCGGGTTCGCGAGCGATTTTGCTGACGAGCAAAATCGGCTTGTGAACACAAGAAACACTCAAAAAAGTTATCCACACATTTGGTGATTTTGGTAAAAAAACCCTTGCGCTCCTGCGCACAGACTCTATTATTAAAATCTATTTTCAGGAGTCGGTGCGGTCAGCCTTTCGCGAAGAGCGGGAGACCCGGCGCGGCAAAGTTAATAAAACAATTAAACATGCACATCAGAAATGGAGCTACAAATTGGGACACTGCCGACTCTTGAGGACCCCGCTTTTGCGACAGGACGCCGGAAGCAGCGCGCACCGCGCAAGCAGAGTATATACGCGCCGCGGCAGGCAGCCGCGCCTGACAAAATCTCGCGGGTTATCGCGGCGCATCAGCCGAAAACCCCTTTTTTGGTGGTCGACCTGGATATCATTGCCGACAACTATCGGACACTCAGACAGACTTTGCCGGAGGCTGCTGTTTATTATGCCGTCAAAGCAAACCCTTCTCCCGAAGTAATTCGGCTCCTCTGCGGCCTCGGGTCCTCGTTTGACGTGGCGAGCCCTGCAGAAATTGAGCTGGTGCTCAATGCGGGGGCAAAACCGGCAAACATTTCTTTCGGCAACACCATAAAAAAAGAGCGCGATATCGCCTGGGCGTTTAAGCGGGGCGTGCGACTGTTTGCATTCGATTCCGAAGCCGAGTTGCACAAGCTCGCGCGGTCGGCTCCGGGCGCGCGAGTCTTCTGCCGCCTGCTTACCAGTTGCGACGGCGCCGATTGGCCCCTGTCGCGCAAGTTCGGCTGCGAGGCGGACATGGCGCACGACCTGCTCCTGCAGGCGCGCGATTTGGGCTTGGAACCTCATGGGCTTTCGTTCCATGTCGGCTCTCAGCAGACGCGGACCGACCAATGGGGCGCCGCTTTGCAAAGGGCGTCAGAGGTGTTTGCATCGCTTAAACGAGCCGAGGTCGAACTTACGATGGTAAACATAGGCGGCGGCCTGCCCGCCCGCTACCAGGCGGCAGTCGCGCCCGTAGGCGCCTATGCCTCGGCAATCACCAAAGCTCTCGCCGAACACTTTGGCAGCAGCCTTCCGCAGGTAATAATTGAGCCGGGACGCTCGCTGGTCGGCGATTCCGGAACTATAGAAGCGGAGGTTGTCCTTATTTCGAAGAAATCCTACGACGAGGATGTGCGGTGGGTGTATCTCGACATCGGCAAGTTCGGCGGATTGGCTGAGACTCATGATGAGGCTATCAAATACCGCATCGAAGCGGTCGGAAGAAAGGGCGCAACGGGCGCGGTGATACTCGCCGGCCCCTCTTGCGACTCGGTCGATATTCTCTACGAAAAATTCCAATACCAACTTCCCCTGACACTCAAGGTCGGCGACCGCTTGCGCATACACGCGACCGGCGCTTACACCGCGAGCTACTCGTCAGTAGGGTTCAATGGATTTGACCCTCTGCCCACTTACTGCGCGTAAATGCCTCTGCATATATAAAAAGATGGCCCGGCTGCTTGCGCAGCCGGGCTTTCTTCATTCTCCAAAAAGTTCAGGAGCCAGCTCTCCGCGGGGCGGGGTGGAAGATGAGCACCTGCCAGACACGTTCGGGGTGCTGTTGGCGGCAATTGGCTGCCATTAAGCTTCTCCTGTTTTTTGCTGGTTAAAAAAGAACCCGACCACCCGACTGTACTCCAACCCCGCTTGGGTTGCAATCCCCGCTCTGTGCAAAAGAAAAACCGGCCGCAAATGGGCCGGAAAAATTACTCCGTAACAATTTGGCAGGCAATCATCAGAAAGCAAAACGCATTGCTCCAAGCGAAGTCCCGTGCACCCATGCATAATCGTCGCTCCCCGGCATTGCCTGCCAAGTACGGCGTTTGCCGGACACCGGGCTGAGAGCCGATTCTTACAGTTGAGCCGAAAGCAACTATGGGGAAGAGCCGCTGTGCTTCGGGGTAATGATATCCGAAAGCCAGGAGCTCTTCGATACAGGCGTGCCGCAAGAAATGTATCCGGCCCTCCAGCTCATCGCCGTCGGTAAGGCCGGACTCATTTACCAGATGCGCCTGGCATCTAACGAAGGTTTCTTTTGACCCCAGGAGTGGTAGCTTAAAGACCGCTTTATCCACCAATTCATAGCGGCCGAGCTCTACCGCTTCTGCAAGCGGTATCCGGTAAGAAACATCGAGTCTGAACGGAAGCGACCCTAATTCCTTGTCATGGGGAGTCAGAATTTTTTTAGCCTTAAGCCCCGCTGTCGCGGCCATGGACAGTCCTCCAAAGACCTTTATCTAACCGCACAATATAAAATAAATTCCTCTTAGGCAACCACGGCAAAAAGCCCCGTACCTTTTGGGGTTTGGGGAATTTTTGCACAAAGTCTCAACACTTTTAGAAACACACCTTTCTCTTGTTCCGCTCGAGCCTGCTCTGTACTGCTGTACTCTGACAACATACATACCGAGGCCATCGAGGGTCATGACGTATTGACCAAACCGAGTGCAATTTAGAGTTAGCACTATCACTCCATCCAGCACTAACTGTTAGTGCTGGAAGATCGCCAATTCAGTTTCCGCACTCGTACGAGATGCAGAAACGCATTTCATTTGAATTGTTCCACGAGCAGCTTCCGCTACCCGTGCCTTGTTA
>CAYHDT010000004.1:0-8008 GCA_964355655.1 uncultured Candidatus Saccharibacteria bacterium
GGGTGGCGCAACTGGTACCCGCGCAGCCTTGAGGTGGCTGTGGTCGCAAGACCGTGGAGGTTCAAGTCCTCTCCCGGGCACAGAAGAAGATTTGTGAACGTTATGAACGTCGAAAGCCGCTTGTTGACGGCTATTTCGGCGGTTTCCACCGCGTCCTGTCCTGGGGTACACAGGAAGTGACATTTTTGCGAAAGTGGCTTAGCGAGCAACGACTCCCTAGCGGTTCTAACCAAAATCCAATAAAGTTTCACTATGTCAGAACTGTTCCCCTTGGGTTATGAACCCGCGAGCACAAACGAAGACCTGAGTGCATTGCGGACCAAATATCCGAACTTGAGTAATGTTTATCTAAACTTACATATGCGGCCTGACTGGTCGTACGCAAAGTGTTTTTTCGATGGGATCTGGTCGTCATTCCGCCAATTCGCTGACGATAATTTTCTGCCCGAGCTTCAAGCGAACTTCTTTAGCAACAGATCGTGGGAGTTATTTCTTTTCCACCTGCTACAAGAAAACGGACTCAAAATGGTAGACCAAAAAAGGAATGGCCCCAATCCAGATTTTAAAATTGACTTAGGCAATCAGAATCTTTTTGTCGAAGCTGTTAGTGCAGGGCAAGGCACTGGACATAACAGAGTAGAGACGATCTCGGACTTGCTGTCGGGTTCCACTTCCGGTCAGGTAGTATCTCAAACTCGTTCGTTTGACGAGGCAAATCATCCAAAGGTGCGCCGCATCATGAACGCACTTGACGAGAAGATGAGAAACTATACGGAAAATCACTCCACGGTGGTCAGAAACGTAGATTTCTACGTCATAGCGTTAAGTGCCGGTGACATTGAAGGAAGCATGGCCTCCTCACCTGAAGCCCTAATTCTTGAGGCGGTAAAAGGGATAAACCCAGCAATTCACATACCTCTGAAAAACGATGGTTCTTACGGACCTGAATATCACACGAGCCGTTTCAGTATTCCAAATGCGAAAGGTACAAATACTATCGATCTCGATATGTTTTCTCAGGACGAGTTTAAACAAATTAGCGGGGTAATATATTTCGGCAGAGACGTTATCAATGCCGTACTTCAGGACGCTAAACCAAGCGAGGCAATATTCGTTCATAACCCCAACGTTCTTCCAGGGAAAGCCTTGCCGATGAATATTTTTTCACGATTTACTCAAATTACAATCTCGCCAACTGAATGGATTCGGCATGCGCCACCACCACTGAAATGACTCCGAAACCAATTTTGCAAAACATGGTCATTAAGGACTTGAGGGTTGCGCTCAAAGATTTCGAGATGATGGTGAAAAATCCTAAACATCTCTGGAATGGAAGAGATATCCAAAATTTCAGCTTACGGCCACGAGAGGCATGGGCTAACTGGTTAGTGTGTGCGGTGCTAAGTAAGTTGCAGCAAAGAGATATCACGTTTATGGAAGACGATGTCGGTGACGGATATATTTTTGATCGAGAGAAGCGGGGTATTTTTCCTACTGAGCATGTTTCTGCGCTAAACATACCGAAAGCAAAAGAATTGTCGCCAGGAGAGCAAAGAATAATCGACGCGATTAACACAAAGATCGACCGAGGTGAAGAATATGCACAGAATAAGATTTTGGTTGTCTTTTCCGATGGGGCCGGAGAGTTCTACAGGAACAAAATTAGAGAAAGCATTTATGGTAGGCACAACTTTGAAGCAGTGTTTTGCGTCGTTCTACTCGAATCCGGTCCCACAGGATATTCCTACATCGTTTCCGAGTTTAGAGATTCTTTTGGTGAGCAATCAATATCGCATAAGGTTGAAATCAACGGCGACTTTACTGATTGGACTGTGACACAAGTAATGGCCTAAGTTCCAACGCATTATGGGAGGTTCTCACTTCGTCCACTACTCGGCACTAAAATAGGCAATTTGGAATCGGCCGTGCCTTTGTCTTTGGAATATGGCATAGTGCCGCCAGATCCGTTCATCAAAGGAACCCGCCATGAATGCAGAGACACAAGACGCACTCAATTTCATCGCAAACAATGTCGGGATGGCCCGGCATGCTCTCGGGCACTTTTTGGAGGCAATGAAGACCGGCTATGCCAACACACCAGCCAAAGGCACCATTGCCGAGATGCCCGGCTCGAAAACCATCGAATACCGTCATGGCAAATGGCGTGTGTTCGATGCTTACCTCGTCACGCCGCAAAGCGCCTACAGCGGCGGAAGCACAATCATCTGGTACGGCCCCGTGCCAATCTGGATGATGCAGTACTTGGGCCACTATGACAAAGAGGCAATCCCGTGCCTTAAAGCTGCGCTTAAGGAAAACTACCAGGCCGGCAAATTTCGCGGCGGTCGCGGCCCAGAGTGGTTTGTCAGCGACGGATACACTTACATCAACGTCGTGGAGCACAATGACTTCTCCAGCCATTCATGGGGCAAAGAAGCAATCTACGGTCCCGATGGCAAGATGACCGGCTATCACCGCTACCAATCCGTATACATGGTTAAGTAGCGGAGGGTATCATGGGTCGAAAACTCGATTCCGATGTTAGGTCAATGACTCCGGGCCAACTGCGGCAGGAGGTCATGCGTCTACGAGGCGCCTTTCGCACCGAGCTCAACAACACGGGCAATCGCCGATGTTGGGTGAACTTGTTGCGGGCTCTGCCTGAAGGCAAGGACATCAAGCCGCTTTCGCTCCCGCGCGACAAGTTTCTCGGCAACTGTGCGGTTTACTTCGACCGCAATCAGAAGTAGTTGACTGGCACGACCCCGCCCGGGCCGTGCCTTTTTCTTTTCATTTTTGGCATGCCTTGACAAAAGACGTAAATATTTCAATACTCAGTCCGGAACGTTCGCAATACAACCAAGGAGGCACACGGTGCCCAAGACATCCAAGAGTCCGCTTATCGTCACGGGTAAGCGCCCGATAAGGCTTGCCGACTATGACCCCGCCGATATGGCGGGTTTTAAGAACAACAGGGAAGCCAAGGCGGTGTTCCTCAAATGGGCGGCAACTATTGCCGAGCTGCAAGACATGCAGTTTGCCCAGCGGCAATACGCGGTGCTGGTTACGGCCGACGGCCGCGATACGGCCGGCAAGAGCACTCTCTTCAAGCACCTGTTCGGCGACATCAACGTTAACGGGTCGAGCGTAGCGAGCTTTAAGGCGCCGTCGCCGAAAGAGTTGCTCGGCGACTTTATGCGGCGCTATATCCGCGAGCTGCCCGACCGGGGCCACATCAAGGGCTTCGACCGGTCGCACTTCGAGGAGCTGACGACCGTCGCCGTTCATGGCGAGTATCTCAAGAAGCAGAACCTCCCGGGCCGCCTGCCCGCAAAGCGCATCTTCGCGCGGCGGTTCGAAGATATTCGAAATCTCGAGGACTACTGGCACCACAATGGCATCGTGGTCTGCAGCTTCTACCTCAACCTCTCCGAGGGGGAGCAGAAGAAGCGGCTCGAGAAACGCCTGCGGAACCCGGCCAAGAACTACAAGTACTCCGGCCAGGACATCGCGGAGCGGAAGTTCTTCGCGGAGCATCAAGAGGCCGCCGAGAGGGCAATCAACCGCCTCAGCACTCCGCTTACTCCGCGCATTATCCTGCCGGCCGACAACAAGTGGGTCGCGCGGGCGCTCGCGGCCCGATATATGGCCGAAAGAATGCTCGACCTGAATCTCCATTACCCGGTCATGGGTAAGAGCGAGCAGCGCAAACAGTTGAAGCTTGTGAGCGCCTCGTAATAAGAAGCAGTCCCCGCGCACAGCGGGGATTTTTTATTTTACTCTTCTGCTACAATATCCCAATGCGGATTTTTATCGGGCCGGTCATAGTTTCCGCGCTGGCGCTTTGCGCGGTGTATGTCTGGGGAGGCATGGCGGCTTTTTTACTTGCCGCGCTTCTTTCGGTGCTCGAAGTGACGCTTTCCTTCGACAACGCGGTCGTTAACGCTAAAGTGCTGGCGCAAATGAACGAGGAGTGGCAGCGGCGTTTCCTTACCTGGGGCATACTCTTCGCGGTTTTTGGCACGCGGCTGGTCCTTCCGGCGGTCATTGTCGGTCTTGCCGCATGGATAACTCCGTGGGCCGCCGCCGAACTCGCATTTAATAATCCCGCAAGCTACGCAGCGTTGCTCGGCGACGCGTCGCACGCCATCAGCGCCTTCGGAGGAACCTTTCTTCTTATGGTGGCGCTTAAATATTTTTTTGACGTGGGGAAAAACGTGCATTGGATAGCGTGGGTCGAGCGGCACCTTGTGCGCTGGGGCAGGGTAGAGGCTATAGAACTTGCTATTGCTCTCGCCACGCTCCTTGGGCTTTCCTATCTCTCCGATAATCAGGCCCAGGTGTTGGCCGCAGGCTCGATAGGCCTGCTGACCTTTGTCATTATGCAGGGGATCACTTCGACGCTCGACATAAAAGCCGGTTCTGTAGCGGCGACAGGCGCGGTATTGTTTGTATATCTCAACATCCTCGACTCGGCGTTCTCGCTCGACGGGGTAGTGGGCGCGTTTGCTCTTACCAGCCAAATACCGATTATTTTTGTCGGTCTTGGCATAGGCGCGTACTTTGTGCGCGCTATCACGCTGTACTTTGTGCGCAAACATACGCTAGAGGCGCTGCGGTATCTCGAGCACGGGGCGCATTGGGCGATACTCGGGCTCGGGCTCTCGATGCTGGTGGGGATAGTGGTGCACGTGCCGGAACTATTGACCGGCCTTATAGGACTGGTGTTTGTAACACTCGCCTACGTATCGTCGCGGCGGGCCATCCGCGCGTAAGTGTGGTATAAAAAGTTCGTACGATTGGTGGTTGTAGCTCAGCTGGTAGAGCTCCGGTTTGTGGTACCGGCGGTCGTGGGTTCGAGCCCCATCAACCACCCCATGGAAGTAGATGTTAAAAAAACTGCGCGCGCGGCAACGCATTGGGTAGGCTCGCCTCAGTCTATCGGCGTGCACACGCTCCTGTTCGTCGCGAGCTTTGGCGCGGCGTGGACGGGGTTTGTGGATGTCGACCGGATGCTGCTCATACTTACCACACTCGTGTCGCTCGAAGCGATTTACCTGGCAATATTTATCCAGATGACTATCAACGATCAGGCCAAGGACATCGATGAAATCCAAGGGGACATCGAAGAAATTCAGGAAGATGTTGATGAAATTCAGGAGGACGTCGAGGAAATTCAGGAGGATGACAAAGAAGACGAGATGCGCGAAACCGAGGACCACCGGGCTCTTGAGGAAATCCGCGCCGGCTTAACCAAGCTTATGAAGGATATAGAAGGTCTGCAAAAAAGGTAATATAAAAATATGGCAAAGAAATATTTTGAAAAAGCAGGAGGTTTCTTCTCCGAATTTCAGCGGTTTGCGGTCAAAGGAAACGCGCTCGAGTTGGCGGTGGCAGTGGTTATAGGCGCTTCCTTTACCGGCATCGTCAACTCTCTGGTGGCTGATATTATAATGCCGTTCATCGGCGTGGTAACCTACAACGTAGACCTTAAGACCCTTTCTTTAGTGGTGCGCCCCGACCTTGTCATCAAGTACGGAGCGTTTTTGCAGGCGGTATTCAACTTCCTGGTGGTGTCGCTGTCTATATTTGTCATCTTTAAGCTGCTCTCCGGCGCGCGGGAGCGGCTGTTCCGCAAGGAAGAAAAAGGGGAAATACCTCCCGCCGAAAAGCCCGCGCAAGAGCGCCTGCTCCAGGAAATCCGCGATTTGCTGAAAGAGCGGCCGTAAAGGTAGAATACGGGCATGTCTGAAATAAAACAATTTGAGCTTTCACCCTCCGTCTCTATTATTATCGCCGGCGTAATAATTGCGGGCGCTATTGTGTTTGTAAATATGCGTCCTGCTGTCCCCGCTGTTGCGGCCGGTTCGGATGCTCCCACAACGCAGACAAATGTCCGCGCCCCTTCGGCGCAGGACCATATTGTAGGCTCGCTTACGGCACCCGTGGTGCTTATCGAATACTCAGACTTCCAGTGCCCTTACTGCAACTTGGTAATGCCGACCCTCAAGCGCTTGGTGGAAGAAAGCAACGGCCAGATAGCCTGGGTGTATCGGCATTTGCCGCTTGAGTCTATACACCCTAACGCAAAGCCCGCCGCTGTGGCGAGCGAGTGCGTCGCCGAGCAGCTTGGCAACGACGGTTTTTGGAAGTTCGCTGACGGCGTTTTCAGCAACCAAAGCAAAATGAGTGCAAGTTACTATGCGCAACTGGCGGTCCAGCTTGGAGCCGACAAGGCAAAATTTGACGCCTGCGTCTCTTCAGACAAATATGCAAACAAAGTTGATGCCGACGCCCAGGAAGCGGCGAATAACGGCGGCCAGGGGACTCCGTACACTATCCTCTACGATAAGAAAGGGCAGGTCGGCGTTTCCGGAGCGTTGCCGTACGAAACATTTGCCGCTGTAATAAAAGCGTTTCAGGGGCGTCAGTAATACCGATACTTATTAGTTAACAGTATTTTCATCATATGGAAGGTCTCCCATTCATAGGTCCGGCGGGCGAGCGCCTGCGCAAAGCGCTCTTGGTCGCAATTATCCTATTGGCGGTATTTTTAGGGCTTAAATCTTTAGCAGAGCTGCAGGGCCTTCGCTACATCGGCGCGGGGGTGCCGGCGACAAATACGATTTCAGTATCCGGCTATGGCGAGGCCTTCGGCGCGGCTGACATCGCAACATTTAATTTTTCCGTTGTATCGGAAAAGTCTACCGTCGCGGCGGCTCAGACCGAGGCTACCGCCAAGATAAATGCCATCAGCAAATATCTTAAAGACGCAGGCGTTGCCGAAAAAGATATCCAAACTACCGATTACTCGGTTAACCCGCAGTACGACTACCAAACGCAGGTTTGCGCCGCGGGCGTCTACTGCCCGGGCGGCAAGCAAGTGCTGCGCGGCTACGAGGTGCGTCAGACGACCACTGTTAAAATCCGCGACACCGCCAAGGCCGGCGATTTGTTGACCGGAGTGGGAACTAAGGGCGCGACGGAGGTTTCGGGGCTTAACTTTACATTCGACGACCCAAATAAGCTGCAGGACGATGCGCGCGGCAAAGCCATTACTGATGCAAAGAAAAAGGCCGACGAGCTTGCCAAGCAGCTTGGTGTCCGGCTGGTGCGCGTGGTCTCTTTTAGCGAGAACGGCGGCGGCTACCCCGGCCCGATGTACTACGCCAAGGACTCTGCCGTCGGCATGGGCGCCACGGCCGCAGTGGCCCCCGAGATATCGGTAGGCCAAAACAAGGTGCAGAGTAACGTCTCCGTGACCTACGAAATCCGCTAGTTGACGCCCTTAAAACTTAAGAGTATTATCAAGAAAAGACCCCCCGAGGGGGTTTTTTCTTAGGGGAGATAATCGTAACCACTTTATGCCTCAATATTTTAAAGACGTTCGCGCCGAGATGAAGCACGTGTCGTGGCCCTCCCGTCGGCTCACGATTATGTACACGCTCGTTGTGCTTGTAATCTCTATCGCCACCGCGATATATCTTGGCTTGCTCGATTATTTTTTCTCCGCGGTTATTAAGCAGATTATCTAACTATGTCCAAACAAGATACAAGCGTCGGCAGGGCATGGTACGCGATACACACCTACGCCGGCTACGAAAACGCGGTCGCGCGCAACTTAAAGCAACGCATCGAGTCGTTGGGTCTTACCGACAAAATCTTCCAGGTAGTGGTGCCGACCGAGCGCACCATCAAGATTAAAGGCGGCCGCCGCGTCGAGGAGGCGGAGAAGGTTTATCCCGGCTATGTGCTGGTGGATATGATAGTGGACGACCAGTCGTGGTATGTCGTGCGCAACACCCCGCGCGTGACCGGCTTTGTCGGTTCGGGCGTCAACCCTGTGCCGCTAAAGCAAAACGAAGTGGACACGCTGCTCGGGCGCATGCAGGCAGTAGAGGGCTCCGTCAAACACGCCATCGATATCACGGTCGGCGATTCCGTCACCATAATCGACGGGCCGTTTAAAGCCCTCGACGGCAAGGTGGGCGAGGTGGATGAGAGCCGC
>CAYHDT010000004.1:8018-62012 GCA_964355655.1 uncultured Candidatus Saccharibacteria bacterium
CAAGGTCAAAGTGCTGGTGGCGATGTTCGGCCGCGAGACGCCGGTAGAACTGGACTTTTTACAGGTAAAAAGGATATAACTAGTGTTCTTCAAACCATATGGCTAAAAAAGTAACTAAAAAGATTAAGATAATCGCCCAGGGAGGCAAGGCGACCCTGACACCGGCCATGGGCCAGGTGCTCGGCCCTGCGGGCATCAACATCGGCGAATTTGTTAAAAAATTCAACGAGGCGTCTAAAGCAATGGCAGGCGACCTCGTCCCGGCAGAAATTACAGTCTACGAGGACCGCTCCTACGACTTTATCCTCAAAACTCCGCCTGCCTCGAGTCTCATCCTCAAAGCTATCGGCAAAGAAAAGGGGAGCGGCAAGCCTAACACAGCCAAAATCGGCACTATCACGAAGGCACAAGTTAAAGAGATAGCCGAGAAGAAAATGCCCGACCTCAACGCACACACCATAGAGGAAGCGGTAAAAATTATCGCCGGCTCCGCCCGCTCGATGGGTGTGGACGTTAAGTAAATTTACATTTTTTAAGAAATCGCCCCGGCTTGTCCGGGGCGATTTTGTTTGGTATAACTCGCGGCAGTTGTTGTTTTTCACACAAGGGAGGTTGCAATGGCTGTCCAAATCTCGATAGGCGACTCTTACCAGGCAAGTCTGGCTCTTCAAAACCTGGCTCTATCAAAGAAGGAAAAACAAGCGTTGGCTTGGTTTATCCTCAGCGCGGGTGACTGGATCGACCTTATAAATCTTTTCGAAAAAGTCGAAGAAGGAACAAGTCTCAAATTCGGACCCCGGCATTACGAGCGAGGCATCAGAAGGGCATTAAAGACTTGCAGCGGTGAAGATGCCAGTAAGCTCTTCATCCATATGCCCCGAGGGGCTTCGTACGAAAAGATGCGTCGGGCTTTGCTCGATCATATCCTGCATCGGGCGACACGGACGTGGCTTACTAACACCTATTTTGTCGAATGGCGTCGCAAGGCGAAGTTCATGCGGAGCGAGGCCGAGCTCATCGTCAAAAAGGTACTCCGCTCTCGCGACCCGGAATTGGCAGCAGAGTTGTTATTCTGGAACGACTATCGCCAGACGAACGAACGATTGCTTGACCGCGAAATGGGCGATGGCGAAAAGATTGACCAGTTGTTCAATATCGTAACCCATGGCTCTGACTTTTCTGCTGCCGAGTGGGTCTTTCAAAAGGCGGTGTATAGGCTCCAGCGTGGTGCCACTGAGGAAGAAGCAAAGGCCTTGGTTGCAGCGATGGCTCGTGGTGCTCTGCTTACTGCGGAGAGCGGCGATTACCGCCAAGCATCCGGACTCCTCAATAATTCTCTATATTTCGGTCTTCTCTCCGAGAGTGACCGAGACGCTCTGAACGAGGCCATCGCAAAAGCCGCTTAAGTCCACAGCCCGGATTAGTTCCGGGCTTTTTAATTTTGAAATAGAAAAAAAGCCCCGCACATTGCGAGGCTTTTGCTTATGCTGTGACGGGAGTTTTTTCGACGATATCCTGCGTGCCGCGTTTGTAGTTGAAGCGGTCCGGCGTGTTGTCGAGATGAAGCACCAACCCGTCGCCTCTGTAGGACTCGAGCATAAGCTCGCCTGACTCCTGCGCGACTTTGCGCAAGGTCGGGTGTACGTTGATGCCCGAACGCAGCTCGATCCACCAGATGTGCGCGGGCAAATCGCCGGTTATCCGGCAGGTTACTCGATACCCCATGGGGATGTAGTACTGCAAATCAGCCAGGCGCCCCAGCGAGTATTCGCCGGCGTGCATCACATTGGGCTTGATGCCCGCCTTGATGAGTCCGTCGCGGTACTCCCGCAAGAACTTGACCGCCTCCGTTGCAAACAGCGGCGGCATTTGGTCGAGATACCACTGCTCGAACCCGCGATTGTCGGTCAGAAGCGGCATGCGTTGGATTATCGCCCGCTGCCGTTGGATGTCGCGGAACGAGCCGAAGTCGAGCAGGAAGCGAAACTGCGCCGTCCCGCACTCAGCCAAGTACTTGGGCGGCTCCGCTTTAGCCGGCCTCGTCTCAAGCTCTTTGCGGTGTGCTGCAAGGAGCTGGCGGTCAATGCCGTCGCGTATCATCGCCACGCCTGGGTATCGGTAGTCTTCGTCGAGGAAGTAGTAGCTCTTCATCCACTCCTCAACATAGGCTTCGGTCGCCGGATAACGCTTTTGATTGAAGGAACTCGGATACATTTCGCCGAGTGCCTCCTGCACCGCCTCGGCTACAGCACGCACCTCCTGCAACGGGTGGTGTCGCAAGCGCAGCAAGTGGTCGGCGGCATGGCGCAAGGTCGTATGCCACGCCAAGTTCGTCGCAGCTCCGGCTGGCAGGAACGAGCGCATAACGTCGAACGCGCGCGCGTTTATGGCTTTTTGCCACACTTTCTCATCCTCGCCCACTTGCCGCGGATGGCGCTTAGCAAGCTCTTCCTTCATTACGACCAGTCCCTTCAGGTGGAAGGATCGCAACGATTCGAGAAGTTCCACTCCATCCGCAGATCCGTACGGGTTGGCAAACGGCTGCTTGGCAAAGTCGATGTAGCGGGTCGAGGCCTCCTGCCCGTTGTAGAGCTGAGTGTCCTGCACCGCTTTGGCCACCAGCATCGAGACGCCCTCGATGAATATGGTTGCCGTGCCGCAGTCGCCGATCGATTTGTCGCCGTAGCCAACATAGTAGGTCTCCATGAAGTTTTTAGCGCCTTTTTGCGCGAGCTTCAGGAGGTGCGAGTCGATGCCTCCCAGCGAGCGGGAGTGCAGCGCTTGCAACATGGCAATCTCTTCGGCACCGATAAGCGCGCCGGTATCGACCACCACAACTTGTCCTGCTCCAGAGAGCGGCCGGCGCGTGTGCTTGAGCGTTTCAAACTTTTGCGTTTCGGTCATACTGGTTCCTTTCGGGATATTAAGTTACTTCTCCGTCAAAGCTACTTTTTCTTGATGTCACGGTCAAGGTAAAGGCGGGGGAGCATGTCGGTTGGCTTCCATTCCTTTTTAAGTTGCGCCACCGTGCCGCCGCTCTGGTACTTGCCGCCTTTGGCGTAGTCGTTGGCGAGGATAGGACCTGTTTCAAAAAAGATAATTTGCGCAATGCGCCTGCCGACCACGAGCGGAATATAGTAGTGGGTCGAGTTGTTCGTTATCTCCATTGTCCAGCGGTTAATATAGCCTACATCGCCCCAGCCGGCGCATTTACAAACCTCGATGAAACTGCGGCCGAGGCTTGAGCGCGCCTTCATCATGGTGGTAATGTGGTCGCGTCCGCCGATGAATTCCTGCGTGTGTCCGAGTATAGTCTCGCCCGGCGCTAGTAGAATTATTTTGTCGTTCGGCGCAATGCCATCGTACTCGAATTTATATCTCGCCAAAATTTCTTTTGCCGGCCTGGCACGCTTCGCTTCGGTGCCCCATACGCGCTCAATATGCTGTTTATCGTAGACGTTATAAAGATTTTGGAAATGTTTTGGCGTCTGCTCGGGGAAGAAGTACTCGCCCAGGGTTACATCGTAGGAGGAGGTGGCGAGGTTGGCGTGTTTAAACGGCTCGATAATAATAGACCCTTCCTTCATCGATTCCAGAATTTTCTTGTCGGAGAGTGCCATATGGGGTAGGGTTTTGTTCAGAAGCAATATACCATAGACAGGTAAGGAATAAACTATGGACAAACGCGGGAAATTCATCGTATTTGAGGGTGGCGAAGGGTCCGGCAAGGACACCCATATCGACCGTCTCAAAAAGAAATATGCCGGACGCGAGGATATTGTCTTTACCCGCGAGCCGGGCGGGACGCCACAGGGCGAGCAGATACGCTCGCTGCTCCTTACCCCGCGTGAGCGGAAGATATCCGTTCCGCGGGAACTCGTGCTTTTTGTTGCCGCGCGGGCTATTTTGCTCGAGGAGGTAATATTGCCGGCGCTTGCTGCTGGCAAAACGGTTATAAGCAACCGCTTCGGGCTCTCAACTATCGCGTATCAAATTTACGGCAGGCAGTGTAACGAGCATCTTCCGATGCTGCAGAAGCTCAGCGCTTTTGCGGTTGGAGACGCAATACCAAGCGATTACATTCTGCTTGATGTGACGCCCGAGGTCGGTCTTGCGCGTGTGCGCAGCCGCGGCGATGGCCTGACCAGTTTCGATGCCGAGAATCTCGCGTTCCACAACCGGGTGCGCGAGGGGTACCTTAAACATATCAGCGACTATAACGGCCTCGTCATCGACGCCGACCGGCCGCTCGAAGAGGTGTGGGCGACAGTCGAGGCAGAGGTTGCAAACATAATAGGCTGAAGTCCCGCCTCGCGGCGGGGCTTTTTTCTTGCTACCCTAGGTTCATGTACGAGTTTGTTAAAAAGCAGGATAAGGATATCTACAACATGCTTCTCGAGGAGGAGGAGCGCCAGGCGGAGGGTCTCGAATTGATACCGTCCGAGAATATTGTTTCGCAAGCGGTGCGGGAAGCTGTTGGGTCGTGCCTCACCAACAAATATTCGGAAGGGTATCCGCACGCGCGCTACTACGGCGGCAATGAGGTAATCGACAAGGTCGAAGATATCGCGCGCGAGCGGGCAAAAAAAATATTCGGCGTGCCGTACGTAAATGTGCAGCCGTATTCCGGTTCGCCGGCCAACTTGGCCGTGTATCTTGCTACCTGCAGCCCCGGCGACACAGTGATGGGTCAATTGCTAACGGCGGGAGGACATCTGACTCACGGGTGGAAGGCGAGCGCGACCAGCATATTCTACAATGCGGTGCAATACGGTGTAAAACCCGACGGCTATTTAGACTTAAAAGAAATCGCGCGACTGGCCAAGGAGCACAAGCCGAAACTCATATGGGTCGGGGCGACCGCGTATGTGCGCGAGTTTCCGTTTAAGGAGCTGGCAAAAATCGCCGACAGTGTCGGCGCTTACTTAGCGGCCGACATCGCGCACATAGCCGGTCTTGTAGTTGCCGGAGCGCACCAAAGCCCGGTGCCATACGCGCACATTGTCACAACCACCACGCACAAGACGCTCCGCGGCCCGCGCGGCGGTATGATTATGGTCACTAAAAAAGGCCTCGCTAAAGACCCGGAGCTTGGAGCAAAAATAGACCGGGCCATATTCCCCAATCTGCAGGGAGGACCGCATAATCACACGACCGCCGGCATCGCCGTGGCGCTTAAGGAAGCGGGGACGCCGGCATTCCGCGCGTACGGAAAACAGATAGTCAAAAACGCAAAAACACTGGGCGAAACGCTCGTGCGCGAAGGCGTTGAGATTGTGAGCGGCGGCACCGATAACCATATGGTCTTGGTTAAGTGCGGCGCGGGCCGGGGAGCGATTGTCGAGATAGCGCTTGACGCTATCGGACTGACCACCAACAAGAACACCATTCCGGACGAACCGTCATCGCCTTTTTACCCGAGCGGCATCCGCATAGGTACTCCCTCTGTCACAACCCGCCGGATGAAGGAGCGCGAAATGAAGCTCATAGGCAAATGGATTGCCGAGGTCATGCGGCTTACGAAAAAGGAAGAACTCCCGACCGACAAATCCGCGCGCAAGGCGTATCTGGCCGGCTTTAAAAAACGCGCGCACGCCGACCCTGCGCTTGCCAAGCTGCACAAAGAAGTTAAAGCGCTGTGTAAAAAATTTCCAATCCCCGAGACGTTCATATAAATAAAAAAGGGCGCCTTTGCGCGCCCTGAACGCTACGCTGCTTTTGCAGCGGTGAAATCAAGCAGTGCTTGGATTGCCGATTTCATTTCCGGTTTAATCTCCACCGAAACATTCGGGTCACCCACAAGCCCTGTGCCGGGGTGGGGGATATTGAGGTAGTCGCCGAGTCGGACGTACTTGCCTTGCGAGGCCGCATCCAGCTCGTAACCCATCTCGCGAAGTGCGGCGCCGCCGTGACTAAAACCCTGGCCGAACCCATTAATCAGCCCGAAAGCGCGCGCAAGGTCAGCGCGGTCCATAATGATATTTCCCGCGCTATGGCTGCCGTCGCAGTGCTCAATATGGTACTGGACCTCAAAGTCTCCGCGTCGGCTGCCGCACTGAAAGATGGACACCCTCGCCGCAGACCCGATGGCAATGTTGACGATCGGATGTTTGCCACGCTCGAGGACGACGCCGTCGACCTTCATATTGATGCCCTTGGCCGACCACCACGACGGAGACGTGCCGGGCCTGACTTCAGTGAATTGCTTCATGTTCTCCTCCATGTTCAGTTTCAGTCTGCGGGCATACTAGCACTTCATTCTTTTACATTCAACGTCTAGTACAATAACCCCATGCAAGGCTTGCGGGGGAGAGTGCTGCATTTTTGGGAGCGTTACGAGCCGCATATCGGCGTCGGTGCTCTCGTCTTCGGCTTTATACTCGACTCCTTTACGCTCAACCGGCCGGACCAGCTCCTGGACAACGTCATACTGCTTACGTACCTGACGCTTGCCGGCGGGGTGATACTGCTCATGACCATGCGCGCCTCGCGCGGGAGCACCGAGGGGAAGCTCGCTCCGTTTCTGCCGGTGGTGCTGCAGTTCTGCTTCGGCAACCTCTCAAGCGGGCTTTTGGTGCTGTACTTCCGCAGCGGGACGTTCGCGCAGAGCCTTTTGTTTTTTCTCATACTCGCGTCGCTGCTCGTGGGGAACGAGTTTCTTAAATCGCGCTACGCGCAGTTCCGCTTTAATGTCGCTATCTACTACCTGCTGCTGCTCTGCTATGTGGAGCTTACCGTGCCGGTCCTTCTTCATGCCATTGGTCCCTTGATATTTTTGGTGAGCGGGGCGGTAAGCCTTGGAGTTATTGCGGCGTATTTTTGGGTCCTGTTGCTGGTCGCGCGCAAAGAGCTGACGCTGCATATTATGCCTACCGGATTACTGGTCGGTCTTATTTTTGTCATCTTTAACATATTGTACTTTGCAAACATCATACCGCCGGTGCCACTGGCCATGCGCGACCTCGGAGTTTATCACTCGGTATTAAAACGCGCCGACAATACCTACTTGGCCATTTATGAAAAAGCACCCTGGTATCAGGTTTGGCGCGACACATCGCGCACGTACACCATAGGTGCAAGCCGCAGCGCTTTCTGTTTTTCATCGGTCTTTGCGCCTACAGACCTTTCTGCCCCGATTTATCATAAGTGGGAGTATTTCAACCCGCAGACTAAAGAGTGGGAGGTAAGGGCAAAGGTTTCCTTCCCCATATCGGGCGGGCGTGAGAGAGGATATCGCGGCTTTAGCGTCAAAACCTCTCTTGTGGCGGGCGAGTGGCGTTGTGACGTGGAGACCGCGCAGGGTTCTCTGATAGGGCGCATAAGCTTTACGGTTATCGAGACTGCAATTGTGCCCGTATTGTCACAAAAAACGTTGTAAAATAAGAGTTCCATGTTTATGGCTTGACTTTTATCGCAATAGGTGTATAATAGTCAGCGGTTAGAAGAAGTCCGCGTAACGCGGTCTTTTTGATAATCAGACAACCCTAAGGGGGATGAAATGATCGACTTTTTGACTCAGGCCTCTCCCGTGGCCTCCGCTGTCCCGCACGCCAGCATGTATGCCGACCCGGGACATGTCCCGAACATCGTCATCGCCAAGCCGGCCCAAACGTTCGACCCTGCCTCCCGTTTCGACGGGCGCATGCACGGCCGCATCAAGGCGGCGCAAACCGAAGTTCAGTGGATCGAGCTCGGCCTCATTCTCGCCAACGCATACGACAACAAAAATCTGCGCCCCGGTGTGCGTCACCACTTCTTCGAAGCGTGCCCACACCCCGCTGTCCTCGTCAGCTTCAAGGTCGCGATTGGTTGGATCGCTCCAGAAGAGAAGAAGCGGCAGGAAAAGGCGGCCGCGGATAAGGCCTTCGACGAGCGTATGATCCTGAACATGAAGCAAGGCAAGTGGGAGTCGGTCTACCAGACCTTGTGCCACGCTTGGGAGAACGGCAACCTGCGGAAGCAGGTGTGGACCAATTTCCTGCGTCACTGCCCCGACGACTATGTCGGTGGGTTTACCGCGCTGACTCGCGATGATTTCGGCCCCGTGCCGACTCGCCCGGTCAAGTTGAGCCGTGCGCAGCAGGATGCGCGTACGCAGGCCAATCGCGACGCCCGCCTGGCGTCCAGGCCGGCGAGGGGCAAGGACGGACAGAAGTCCAAGCCCCAGAGTGTCAAGGGCAAGAAGTAGTCAAGTTCTCATACCAAATGCACCGGCCGCCCTTAAAAGGCGGCCGGTTTTTCTTTTTGTGTTTATATTGCTACTCTTTAGGGATGATTCGCGAGCGGATAGAACAAGCAATACAGGAGGCGCTCCCCGGCGTCGCGTTTGTTGTAGAGCGGCCGCGCGCGCTTCAACATGGCGACTACTCGACCAACGCCGCGCTCGTATCCAAAACCGACCCGCAAGAGCTTGCGGACAAGTTGCATATAGAGGGAGTCGAAAAAGTAGAGGTGGTAGGCAAATTCATCAACTTTCGCCTCGCGCGCGAGGCGCTGGTGCCAAAAGAGCAGCAGATTCCTCAACTGTACGCAGGCAAAAAAATAATGGTCGAGTACACCGACCCCAACCCGTTTAAAGAATTTCATATCGGCCACCTCGTGGGAAATGTAATAGGCGAGAGCCTTGCGCGACTTTTTGAAGCTACAGGAGCTACTGTCTCGCGCGCCAACTATCAGGGCGATGTAGGGGTGCATGTCGCCAAGGCGATTTGGGGTAAAATGCAAAAACCGGAGGCATCGTGGGGTGATTCGTATACTTTTGGCGACTCGCAGTATGAGGCGCACAAAGAGGAAATAGACACGCTCAACAAAACTATTTATGAAAAAAGCGATGCGGCCGTAAACAAATTATATGACGAAGGCCGGGCGCAGTCGCTGGAGCATTTTGAAGAAATATACAAAACACTGGGGACAAAGTTTGTCTATTACTTTTTTGAGAGCGAGACCGGGCCGAAGGGTGTAGAAATTGTGCGCAAGCATCCGGGTGTATTTGAAGAGAGCGACGGCGCGGTGGTGTTTAAAGGTGAGCCGTACGGTCTGCATACCCGCGTGTTCATCAACAGCAAGGGCCTGCCTACGTACGAGGCAAAAGAGCTTGGGCTTGCGGAAGCAAAACAACAGAAGGGGAGTTTTGATTTGTCGATTACTATCACTGCGCACGAGATAAGCGAGTATTTTAAAGTCGTTCGCAAGGCGGCAGAACTGGTGTTTCCAAACTTGGAGGGTCGCATGCTTGCGCGGTTCCATGGTTTTTTGCGCCTTACTACCGGCAAGATGTCCTCGCGCAAGGGCAATGTCATTACCGGCGAGTCATTGATTGAGGATTTGACCGAGGCCGCACGCGGCCGGCAGGATGTCGCGGTGGGCGCTATCAAATACACACTGCTCAAATCGGGAATAACCAAAGACATTATTTTTGACCCCGAAAAATCACTCTCGCTCGAAGGCGACTCGGGGCCGTACTTGCAATACGCGCTGGTGCGCGCCCGGGCTTTGTTGCGCAAAGCTAAAGAAGCGGGGATTAAAGCAGGAGAATCTGATTCTCCTAAAGAGGCGTCGGCGCTAGAGCGTGTGCTGATGCACTATGCCGATGCGGTCGCCCGCGCGGCCAAAGAGATGGAGCCGCACTACGTCACCACGTACTTAACCGAGCTTGCGGCGGCTTTTAACAGTTGGTATGCGCAGGAAAAGGTAATCGGCGGCCCGCATCAAGAATATGGCGTCTTCCTCACTCAAGCGGTCGAGCGCACACTCGCGCAGGGCCTCCACCTCCTCGGCATTCCGTCTCCGGAGGAGATGTAAGGGCGGTAAGGCAAAAAAAGCCTTACAGTGGTATATTTTTTACATATGGTCGACGATTTAAAACAGGGAGGGGAAGAACTTTTGCATAAGACACCAAGCCCTAAAGGTCCTTTGGCCGCGCGCGAGGAGGAGATTTTAGATTTTTGGAACAAGGAGCGGATTTTTGAGAAATCGCTCACAAAAGACGCGCCCAAGGGCGAGTATGTTTTTTATGACGGGCCGCCGTTTGCCAACGGCCTGCCGCACTACGGCCACATCCTCGCCAGCACCATTAAAGACGCTATCCCGCGCTACCGTACGATGCGGGGCTACCGCGTGCAGCGGCGATGGGGGTGGGATTGTCACGGCTTGCCGGTGGAAAACTTGGTGGAAAAGGAGCTCGGTTTTAAAAACAAGCGCGACATCGAGCAATACGGGATAGAAAAATTCAACCAAGCCGCGCGCGTCTCTATTATGAAAGACGTTTCGGACTGGAAACGCATTATCCCGCGGCTGGGGCGCTGGGCCGACATGGAGAGTGACTACAAGACGATGAGCTCCACATACACCGAGTCGGTATGGTGGGCGTTTAAAAATCTTTACGACCGCGGGCTTATATACGAAGGGTTTAAGGCGATGCATTTGTGCCCGCGCTGCGGCACGACGCTCAGCAACTTTGAGGTGGCCGAGGGGTACAAAGACATTGATGATATTTCAGTCACCGTAAAACTCCCGTTGGTCGACCCCGTAGGACAAGCCAACGGGGCAGGCGAGCCTACATATTTACTGGTATGGACGACCACGCCGTGGACCCTGCCGGGAAACGCGGCCGCCGCGGTCAATGCGGACGTTAAATATGTAAAAGTAAAATCCGGCGGTGATTTTTTTATTGTTGCTAAGGAGCGCATGGCGGCAGTGTTTGAGGATGCTGAAATAGTAGAGGAGATGGCCGGAAAAGAATTGGTAGGTAGAAAGTATGTACCGCCCTTCGATTATTTTAAAGAAGAACTGCACAAGCATAAAACGCACGCGTGGAAGGTGTACGCCGCACCCTTTGTCACCATGGACAGCGGCACGGGCATCGTGCACCTGGCGCCCGCCTTCGGCGCGGATGACCTTGCTCTGGCGCAGAAGGAAAAAATTCCGCTTATCCACCATGTAACCGAGGAGGGTAAGTTTGTCGCGACCGTACGCGACTTCGCGGGACTGAGCGTGAAGCCCAAAGGCAACCCGCGCGAGACCGATGAAAAAGTTGCCGCAAAGCTTGCCGAGCGGGGGCTCCTGTTTAAACAAGAAAAAATAAAACACAGCTATCCGCATTGCTGGCGCTGCGACACCCCGCTTTTAAACTGGGCGGCCACGTCGTGGTTTGTCAAAGTGTCGGCGCTGAAGTCCAAGCTTTTGGCCGAAAACAAAAAAGTAGGCTGGACACCGGACCATGTGGGGCAGGGACGTTTTAATAACGGCCTGCAGTCTGCCCCCGACTGGGCTATATCACGCAGCCGCTACTGGGGAGCCCCTCTGCCGGTGTGGCGCAACACCAAAACCAAAGAAATAAAAGTCGCCGGCTCGGTGCTCGACGTGCTTGCAATGGTGCGTCGCGGCGGCAACCGGTACTTTGTGATGCGCCACGGGCAGGCTCGCAGTAATGTTGAAGGCTTTGTACATTCTGACGACGCGGTGGAAAATCATCTTTCTGATACCGGGAGACAACAGGCCGCGGCCGGCGCGCGCGAGTTGAAGGCGGAAAAAATTGACATTATGGTCGTGTCTCCGCTCGTGCGCACGCAAGAGACGGCCCATATTGTGCAAAAAGAACTCGGATTGCCCGCAAGCGCGCTTATGACCGATGAGCGACTCCGCGAGGTAGGGGTGGGGGTCTTTAACGGCAAACCGCTCAGCGAGTGGCGGGCGGCTTTTACCTCCCGCGCGGAGCGGCTTACCAAAGCCGCTCCGGGAGGCGAGAGCTATGCCGATATTTACAAGCGTACGGGTGAATTTTTGTTTGAAATTGACCGGCGGTATTCAGGAAAAAATATTCTTATTGTTACCCACGGCGATCCTGCGTGGCTTATGGAGCGGGTAGCCCGGCGACTATCGCACGAAATGCTTCTTCCCGGCGAAGAAAAAGAAGGCTATCTGAAGACCGGAACATGGAAAGAAATTCCGTTTACCCCCTTCCCGCACAATGCCGATTACGAGCTCGACTTGCACCGCCCCTATATCGACGAAGTGCCGATGGGCAACTCGCTTACGGGGGAGTGGAGGCGAATTCCGGATGTGTTTGACTGCTGGTTTGAGTCCGGCTCGATGCCGTTTGCCAGCAACCACTACCCGTTTAAAAAAGATTCCTTCGATCCGAAGCGTTTCTTCGGATTCGGAAGCAAGGGCTATCCGGCGGACTTTATCGCCGAGGGCTTAGACCAGACACGTGGATGGTTTTACTCGCTTATTGTTTTAGGTACTGCACTCTTCGGCAAGTCGCCGTACAAGCATGTCATCGTCAACGGCCTTATTTTGGCGGGAGACGGGCAAAAGATGAGCAAGCGGCTTAAAAATTATCCCGATCCGATGGAGGTGGTAGAGAAGTACGGCGCCGACTCGTTGCGCTACTACCTGCTCTCTTCTTCTGTCGTGCGCGCGGAGGACCTGCGCTTTCAGGAGAAGGGGGTTGATGAGGTCTCTAAAAAACTGCTGATGCGGCTGGATAATGTGCGGAGCTTTTATGACTTGTATGCGGGGGCGCAGCAAAAGAGAGAAACTTTTGCTGCGCCTAAACATGTTCTCGACCGCTGGATACTCGCGCGGCTAAATGAAGTTATTGGACTTTCAACAAAAGGCTACGAGAATTATGAGCTCGATACGGCGACGCGCCCGCTGGGAGATTTTATCGATGACCTCTCGACTTGGTATATACGCCGCTCCCGGGATCGTTTCAAGGAAGAGGCTGCCGATAAAATGGCTACCTTAGGCTATATCTTGCGCGAGACTGCACTTGTTATGGCACCGGTGATGCCGTTTTTTGCCGAAGATTTATACCGCCGCGTGCGCGAAGAAGGGGACCCGGAGAGCGTGCACTTGGCACAGTGGCCCGAGGCGGCGGAGGTTGATGGGCAGCTGCTGAAGGACATGCAAACTATCCGCGGACTGGCGAGCAAAGGGCTTGAGTTGCGCGAAAGCGCGGGGCTTAAAGTGCGCCAGCCTCTCGCCGCTTTTGAAACCGGAGTAAATCTGCCGCCAGAATTGAAAGACATTTTGTGCGATGAGCTTAATGTAAAGACAATACTTTTTGATCCGAGCCTGAAGCAGGATAGGTTGGATACGGAGATTACTCCCGAACTGAAAGAAGAGGGGACACTGCGCGAGTGGGTGCGCGCGATACAGGGCTGGCGCAAAGAACAAAAGCTTTCCATGGCCGACCGGCCCGGACTTTTAATTACCGGCCCCGACGCGCAATTTATCTGCGCGCACCGCCAGGCGCTTATAGAGGCGACGGGGCTGCTATCGTTGGAAGTTAAAGAGGGGGGAGATCTTAAGTTCGAGAGACTCTAACAGATGCACGACAAACACATTACCCGGGGCATAGTGCTAGGGAAGCGCGCGGTCGGCGAGGCAAACACGCTTGTTTTTATTTTGACGCAAGAGCTGGGGCTCGTGCGCGCCAAGGCGACCAGCTCGCGGCGAGAGGTATCTAAACTGCGCTACGGACTGGAGGCTCTTTCGAGCGGGCGGTACACGTTTGTGCGTGGCCGCGCCGAGTGGCGGCTCACCGGGGTAGATGAAGTGTCGCGCGAGTTTTTGGGCACCACGCCCGCGCAGAGCAAGCGGCTCGGGCAGGTGTCCAAACTTTTGACGAGGCTGGTGCTCGGCGCCGAGCACACGCCCGAGTTGTACAAAACGGTGTATGGCGGGTTTGAGAGCCTTGCACATACGGAAGAGAACGCCGATAGCGTGGAGTGCGTGCTGGTACTGCGTATTTTGGCGAACCTGGGCTACCTGCCGGAGCTCCCGGCGTTGGCTCCATTTGTCGAAAGCGACCGGTTTTCCCCCGAGCTTGCCCTCCAGGCAGCCGCCTCCCGCAAGCTCCTTATAAAGCTCATAAATGACTCCCTGCAGGCAACCGGATTGTAGGCCTTAACCACAAGGTTTTTAAGCTCCCACCGAGCTTGACTTTCGGGTGTTATCTTGGTATAATTTTGACGGAACTGCACCAACCGGTGCGTTCGTTGAAATCGCAACAACTCCAAGGAGAGAGAGCGATGAGTGGAAATTACTTCATTTTGGCGGCATTTTTGACCGTCGCAATCGGCTTTCTGCCGCTGTTCGTCCGGAAACGTTTTCTGGTGGGCGGCATCCTCAGCGTCGTGGGCTTCTTCGTCTTCTGGTTCGGCTACTGGTCCGGTACTCCGTCAACGGTGTATCCGTTCTTCGGGCCGGTCGGCTTCTGGATTTTGCTGCTCTGGATAGCTTCGGCAGTCATCGACGGCGTCAGCGAAGAAAAGCCGACGTGGCTCGCAATCATTCCAACCGTCGGAGTGGTTATCTACATAGGCTCGTTTGTCTGGGGATGGTCGGCGTTCCATGCACAGACATATTCCATGATGATCGGCCCTGTCGAGGAGCGGGTCTGGACTCAAGACGTTCAACCCAAAGACCCGCGGCACATGGTGATGGTCTCCGGCGCAACTGCTAACTTCCTCGCGAAGAAGGCGGTGGCGCAAGGCGGTGCCATCGGGAGTCAGTTCGAGCTCGATACTAAATCGACCCGGCTTCAACGGGTGCACGGCGAACTCGTGTACGTGTATCCGTTCGACTTCAACGGCGTTTCTTCGTGGCAAAGCACGGCGGGCGTTCCGGCCTACATCATTGTGTACGCCGAAGACGCAGAACGCACTCCGAAGCTGGTCATTCTGCCGAAAGACAAAGTCTTCCGTTACACCACGGGTGCTTTCTTCGAGTACGACCTCGAACGGCATCTGCGGAATAACGGGTTCCTCCATGACGGGCTCGAAGACATCCATCTCGAACTCGACGAGCAGGATAATCCTTTCTGGGTCGTGACGACTTATCAGCCCACCATCACATGGTTCGGCGAGAAGGTCACTGGCGTGGCGACGATCAACCCGGCGACGGGCGAAATTGCGCGCTACGCTCCCGATAAAATTCCGGACTGGGTCGACCGTGTTGTTCCGCGTGACTTCGTCAAGTCGTATCTGACGTGGCGAGGCGAGCTAACGAACGGTTGGTGGAACACCCAGTGGGGTAAGTTCAATATTACCGAGCCGGAAGACTCGACCCTCATTTATGGGGAAGCGGACAAGGCCGAGTTCGTCACCGGCATGACCTCGACGAACACCAAGGACGATTCGCTGATCGGCCTCATGTACACGGACTCCCGGACTGGGAAGACTGTTTACTATAGGGTCAACGGCGGGGCAACCGATACGGCAATACTGGCGGCGGTCAATGCCAACCAGCAGGTGCAATATCGGCATCTTCGGGCCACGACGCCGCAGATCTACAATGTCTACGGCAGTATGGCGGCGGTAGTTCCGCTCATCAACGATACCGGCGCCTACCAAGGGGTCGCGATCGTCTCGGTCCTCAACGTCCAGGATGTGGCCGTGGGTGCGACTCAGCTTGAAGCGCTGCGCAACTACCAGTCGGTGGTCGCGCGGCTTGGACAGCAAGTCTCCCTCGAAAAATCCGCGACGCGCAAGCGGCTTACCGGCGTCATCGACCGGATCCGTCAGGACCTCGGCGGCAATGGCGGTGTGTATTACTTCCACATCGACGGCGCGCCGCGCATCTTTACCGCATCCAGTCAGAACTACTCGAAGCTTCCGCTTACGCAGGCGGGAGACACGGTCATCATCGACTATGTGGCTTCGGGTGAAGACGTGGTACCGGTCAACGCGTTCGACAACCTCTCTCTGCCTTTGGATAAGACCAAGGCGCAGGATGAGGTGGAGCTCGCGGCAAAGGCCCGTCTGACGGCCGAGACAACCCGCAAGGAAGTCAAGGATGTCACCGAGCAGCTGCGGGACATGTCTCCGGACGAGTTTCGTCGGCTGCGTGAGATGTTGCAAAAACAATAAGAAACGCACCTGTAGACGCCGCTCGACCTTAGGGTCGGGCGGTTTTTTCTTTATCTTCTCAAATCAAAAAAAGAGAACCCTTTTATTCAGTATCTTCGGTAGGTCATGAATAACAGGTTTTAATCACAATCTTTTTTGATGTTTGTAAACATTGATAAAATTATATGCTTTGACATAGAGTGCGGGGCACAGATGAGGCAGGTCTCGGCTCATCCCTTCTTTGAAATACAACCACCGAGACAAATGGCAGGAGGAAGCATGTACTTAGATACAACGACCCTCGGGTGGTTGCTCTTCGGCTCCCTGGTTTTTCTGGTGATAAGCGCCCTGATGGGTGACCACCACGTGGAAGCGGGCGGCGATGCGGGGCACGGCGGCATGGACTCGGGTGGCGACACCCATCATGGCGTGACCACGTCCGAGTTGTTCAATTTCCGCAATCTCGCATTGCTCTGCGCCGGCTTCAGCGCCGCGTGCATCCTTGCCCGGAATGCCGGATATAGCGAAGTGGTCGCCAACCTCTCAGGTATCGGAGGCGGCGTGGTCATGGCTGCTTTGGGCATCTGGCTGTTCCGGATTGTCCGGGGTCAGGAGTCGAATTCGATCACAAGCAACAGCGCGCTTGTCGATCAAGTTGCGTCAGTGACTACGTCAATTCCCGAACAGGGGTTTGGCGAGATCACTCTGCGCAACGAACAAGGCGTCGCGGTCTCACTAACCGCGAAGTCAAACGGAATTGCCATCAATGCCGGCAGTGCCGTTAAAATTACCGCCATTGCGGGTAATACCGCAACAGTTTCCCCCGCGGCCTAAGGCCGCTCACATTCTGAAAGACGAAGGGATACAAGATGGATTGGGGTACTTTCTTCGGGTCGGGAGCCGTCGTGCTCGCGATTATTGTGATCTTCTTCCTCGTGCTGGGCATCGTCGCCCGGTATTACAAGAAGATCCCGCCGAATACTGTGGCAGTCGTTACCGGCCGCAAGCATAAGACGACGCTGCTGTCCTCTACGGCAGGGCCTCCAAAGGTCGTTATCCGCGGCTACCGTTATATCGCGGGCGGGGGCTTCTTCCTCGTCCCGATTGTTGAACAGATGGAGACCATGAGTCTGACGGTCATTCCCGTCAACGTTTCCGTCAAAGATGTACCGGACAAGAACGGCGCGCTGGTCAACGTGGAAGGCATCGCCAACATCAAGGTGATGTCGACCGACGACTTGCTGCCGCTTGCGATCGAGCGTTTCCTCGGCAAGACTCCCGAGGAGATCAAACAGACGTGCTTTATGACGTTGGAGGGCAACCTCCGCGGCGTCATCGGCACGCTGACGATCGAGGAACTGCTTCGCGAACGCGAGAAGTTCCAACAAGCCGTCATGAATGAGGCCGGACTCGACCTCAACAAGATGGGCATCGGAGTGGACACCTTCAAGATCCAGTCCATCACCGACAGCCGCAACTACATTGCCTCGCTCGGCAAGAAGCAGACGGCCGACGTCGTGCGAAATGCGACAATCGGCGAAGCCGAGGCGAAACGCGATGCCGACAAGCAATCGGCTGAAGCTCGCCAGATCGGCGAGACCGCACAAGCGGCAGCTGCAAAAGCCATCTCGGACGCAAACCGCGAGCGCGATGTGGCGATTGCTGACAATGAAGCGCTGGTAACCGCGCGAAAGGCGATGATCCCCATCGCCGGCAAAATCGCGGAAGCTGAGCGTACCCGGGAGCTCAATGTCGCCACCATCGGCGCCCAGAAGGCGCAGGTCACGGCAGAAATCGAGCTCCAAACAGAGACCGGCAAGCGCAATGCGGCCGAATATGCCGCCACCATCGTGGTGAAGGCGGACAAGGAACGCGAAGCGCTCGTCATCGCCGCCGATGCCAAACAAAAGGCCGCGGTGCTCGAAGGCGAAGCTGTTCGCGTCACGGCCGAAAAGACCGGCCAAGGCGAACAGGCTAAGATGACCGCCGAAGCGCTGGGCCGGATCGAACAGGCCAAGGCGGTTCAAAAGGAACTCGAAGCCAAGGCGGCGGGCACGCTTGCCCAACTGCTCGCCGAGGCCGAGGGCATCCTCAAGAAGGCCGAAGCCTACAAGCAGCTCGACCAAGGCGGACGCTTCCTCCTCATCCTGCAGAGCTTGCCGCCTGTTATCGAGGCGATTGGCAATGCGCTCGAGAAGGTCGCGACACCGGTTGCGAAGGCTATCGGCGAAGGCCTTGGCAACATCGATGAGGTCAAGATCATCGACATGGGTGGCAACAATGTTGGCGGGAGGAACCTCCTCAGCCAGTTTGGCAACACTCCGGTCGAAATGATGTTCGGCCTCTGGCAGAAGGTGCAGGCGCTCGGCCTCGAGCCGGCCGTCCGCGCTTTGGCCGACAAAGCCGGTATCAACGTCGACGAAGCCCTCAAGGCAGTCGTCGACAGCGCGACTACGGCAGCCCCTGCGGGTGCAGGGGCGGGTGCCGCACCGGTCAAGCCAGTCGTCGCCCGGGCCGAGTAATCGGAAGACTGGGAGACAACTCTATCGCTTGACTACAAACATTGACCGCAGCGCTTTGGCGCTGCGTTTTTTTCTTTTCATACAGTGATATAATCCTCTTTATATGGTTCATGATGAAGGGGGCGTAGACCACCTTAAAGACTCGCTCTACTCCCGCAAACAAAAAGGGGGCATGCTAGGCGATGTCCGGGCGCCACTCTCGCCGAGCGAGGCCCATGCGCCATTGGCGTGGAAAGGAGAGGCCGCAGTGCAAGAGCCGCGGCCCGTTGTTCCGTCTATCACCCCGCGTCGGCGCATGGCGATAGCGACCAAGTTTCTGATAGGCTCGGCGGTCTTTTTTGTACTGGCAATAACAGGCGCTCTTATATTTTTTTTCAGCGGTGGCAATTACATCTCGCCCGACAATATCGACCTTGAAATTGTGGCGCCCGCCCTTATCGACGGCGGCACTACAGCGAATCTGCAGTTTATAGTCACCAACCGAAATTCCGCCGAGCTCCAGCTTGCAGACCTTGTTATTGATTATCCGGACGGCGCGCGCGACCCGAAGAGTCCCGAAAAAGCGCTCTCGCACGAGCGGATTTCGGTCGGCACCATAGCGCCGGGGCGACAGGCAAAACTTACTTCAAGCGCGGTGTTTTACGGCAGTGAGGGCGAGTCGCAGACCATTAAGGCCTCGCTTGAGTACGGCGTGCAGGGCAGCAATGCCGTTTTTGTTAAAGCGGGGAGCGCCGCGGTTACGATAGGTTCCTCGCCGGTGTCGGTGCGCGTCGAGACTCCGAGCGAAGTAATCGCCGGCCAGCCGTTTACCATTACCGTCACCGTGCAAAGCAACGCGCAGGAGCCGGTGCAGGACGTGTTGGTGCAGGCGCAGTATCCTTTCGGTTACAGCGTGCAATCGGCGACCCCGCGCGCCGACTCGGGCTCTACACTCTGGCGGCTGGGCACGATGGCGCCGGGTACGGCCCAGGTCATTACGATAAGCGGCTTTATCGACGGGCAGGACGGCGATGACCGGGTGTTCCGTTTTCTTGCCGGAAGCAACAAAGACCAGACCGCCGGGAAGATACAAGTACCGTTCCTTTCGGTGCCGGCGACTCTTACGGTGCGCCGTCCGTTTATTACCGGCACTATCGCGATTGACGGAAAGACAGGCAATAAAATATCCGCCGTGGCGGGCAGGGACATGCAAGGCCAGGTAGCTTGGCAGAATAATCTTTCCGAGTCGGTAAGTGATGTGCAAGTAAGACTGAAGTTTTCCGGACCGGTGTTTGACCGCACCTCAGTGCAAGCCGGCAGCGGTTTTTACCAGTCGAGCGACAACACTATTACGTGGACATCCGCCCAAGACCCATCGCTCGCGGCAGTGCCGCCGGGCGGCAGCGGCACGCTCCAATTCTCCTTTAGCACGCTGCAGCCGGGCGCGGGAGGCACTATCTACACCAATCCGACGGTTACTCTGGACCTTTCGGTGGGCGCGGTGCGCACCGGCCAAGGTAATGTGCCGACGGAAGTCGCTTCAGCTGCATCGACCCAGATTACGCTCGCGTCCGCCGCGGGTTTGTCCGTCCGCGCGGCGCATTTTACCGGCCCGTTCAACAATAGCGGTCCCATGCCGCCGCGCGCCGAGTCGCCGACTGCCTATACGGTAGAGTGGACGGTTAAAAACTCGTCCAACGCGGTTGCTAACGCGTCGGTGTCGACTGTGTTGCCCACGTACGTTACTTTTGTCGCGGCACAAGCGGGGAGCACTATCACCTATGACGCAGGCAGCCGCACCGTGCGCTGGGACATCGGCGACCTTAACGCGGGCGTCGGATACAGTGCCGCGGCGCGTACCGGCAGCTTCCAAGTGAGTTTAAATCCCAGTGTCTCGCAAGTGGGGCAAAGTCCGCCGCTTACCGGTACCGCGGCGCTTTCGGGTACCGACCGCTTCGCTCAGGTGCCTATCAGCGCCACTGCGGAGGCTCCTACTACCAAACTGGTCGAGGCGGGCTTTACCGGCGGTATGGACATCGTTGCGCCGAAGCAGTAATCCCGTTAGAAGTTCGCGACAGAGTATGGTAGTAATGTAATGTTAAACTCCGCGTTGAGACCCCAGATTTTTTAAAGATATTTTATGGAAACTTCTAACGGGATGATGGAGAAAATAGTCTCGCTTTGCAAGCGCAAAGGATTTGTTTATCAAGGTTCAGAAATCTACGGCGGGCTGGCGGGCACGTGGGACTACGGGCCGCTGGGTGTCGCATTGAAGAAAAATATCGAGAGTTTGTGGTGGCGCTACTTTGTAGACAGCAGAGACGACATGTACGGCATCGACTCGGCTATTTTAATGAATTCCAAAGTGTGGGAGGCGAGCGGACACGTGAGCGGGTTTAGCGACCCGCTCGTGCAATGCGCAAAATGCAAGCGCCGCTTCCGCGCAGACCATCTTACTGACACGGCAAAATGCCCCGAATGCGGCGGCGCCCTGTCCGAGCCGCGGCAATTTAACATGATGTTTAAGACTTCCGTCGGTTCGGTCGACGGCTCCGACACGACCGTTTACCTGCGCCCCGAAACCGCGCAGGGTATGTTCGTCAACTTTAAAAACATCATTGATTCCTATCACCCAAAGCTCCCGTTCGGTATTGCGCAGATAGGGCGCTCCTTCCGCAACGAAATCGCGCCGCGCGACTTTATCTTCCGGGTGCGCGAGCTGGAGATTATGGAGTTTGAATACTTTCTTGAGGAAAAAAGCTGGGAGGAGCGGTTTGAATATTGGCTCTCGCAGATGCGAGGCTGGTTTAAGCTCCTTGGATTCGCCGAGGCGGATATCCGTGAGATAGAAATACCGGATGGAGAGCGCGCCCATTACTCTAAACGCACCGTCGACTTCCATTTTAATTACCCGCACAAATTCGACGAGATAGGAGGACTCGCGTACCGTACCGACTTTGACCTTAAGAATCATATCGAGCACAGCGGTACCGACCTTGCGTACATGGACCCGAATACCAACGAAAAGTTCGTGCCGCATGTACTCGAACCGACTTTCGGACTCGGACGCCATTTGCTCGCCGTGCTGGTGAAAGCCTATACCGAAGACGAGCTGGGGGGAGAAAAGCGGGTGTACCTGAAGTTTCCTCCCCGCCTCGCGCCCATTAAGGCGGCGGTCTTCCCGCTGCTTAAAAACAAGCCCGAGCTGGTGGCAAAAGCGCGCGAGATATATACCAATCTTAAAAAAGAGATTCCGCAGATTATGTGGGATGACAATGGCAACGTCGGCAAGCGATACCGCCGGCAAGATGAAATAGGGACGCCCTACTGCATTACCGTAGACTTCGATACCTTGGGCGAAATTCCCGAAATGACGGATACGGTCACGGTGCGCGACCGCGATGACGGCGAGCAGGAGCGCGTGGCAATTGCCGGCCTGGCGGCATATCTTCAAAAGAAAATAAAGGGCTAAATGTGCTAGCATAAGCCACATGGAGAAGCCCCGCGACCTCAGCATCCACATTACCTCCGGGAGCATTATCACAGTCATTTTGTTTTTGGCGCTGGCCGCCGCGCTGTGGTTTTTGCGCGATCTCGTTCTCATGATAGTCACGGCGATAGTAATCGCCTCGGCAATGGAGCCGGCTATTCATTTTTTTACCGCGCGCAGAGTCAACCGGATACTCGCGGTTATTTTGATGTATCTGTTTGTTTCGGCGGTGTTTCTTAGTGTTCTGTTCATATTTGTGCCGCCGGTCCTCGGCGACGCGGCCAATTTTCTCTCCCGCCTGCCGCAGACGCTTTCGGCTATCAATATTTCCGAAGCCACCCACGGGGTCCTGCCGTGGGGCAATGTAGGCGACCAGATATCTTCCGCCGACCTGCTGCGCAATATCTCGAATACGCTCGCGGATACTACCGGCGGGATATTTACCACCGTTTCGGCATTCTTCGGCGGGCTGACCTCGTTTGTGCTTATTGTCGTATTTTCTTTTTACTTCTCCGTGCAGGAGACGGGAGTCGACGACTTCTTGCGCGTTATCACGCCTATTAAGGAGCAAGCATACGTGCTTCATCTGTGGAAGCGCTCTCAGGAAAAGATAGGCAAGTGGATGCAGGGGCAGTTGATGCTGGGGCTTATTGTGGGGATACTCTTATATCTCGGGCTTACCATACTTGGCATACCCAACGCGCTCTTGCTGGCGGTGCTGGCCGCCCTTTTTGAACTGATTCCGGTCTTCGGACAGATACTGGCGGCTGTGCCGGCGCTTGCTATCGCTTTTAGCGACGGAGGGGTTACCGCTTTTTTGCTGGTAGCCGGACTGTATCTCGTGGTGCAACAATTTGAGGCGCACCTTATCTATCCGGTGGTGGTAAAAAAAGTCGTCGGCGTGCCGCCGCTCCTGGTCATTTTGGCCCTTATTGTCGGCGCTAAGCTCGCCGGTTTTTTGGGAATACTCCTTTCGGTCCCCATTGCCGCGGCCATACAGGAATTTGTGTCCGACGTTGACCGCCAAAAAACCCGCGCTCTCGCCGCTTCTCTTGCGGAGGAGAAGGAAGAGAAGTAGCCGTCGCCCCTTAAAGGACACAGACGCGACATGATTTTGCTAAATCAAATGCCTGAAAAGAAGTTTTATTTAACGACGCCTATATTTTACCCGAATGCAAAGCTGCATTTAGGCCACGCTTATACCACGACCGTTTCGGATATTCTTGTCCGCTACCATCGGCTGGCCGGAGACAAAACATATTTCCTGACCGGTTCGGACGAGAATACGCAAAAAATGGTCGACGCCGCCCGCAAAGAAGGCAAAGAGCCGCTCGTGTTTTTGGATGAGATAGTCGCCAAATTCTCCGCGCTTTTCGGCGAGCTGGATATATCGTATGACCAGTTTATCCGCACCACCGACAAAGAAAAGCATTGGCCGGGCGCGCAGGCATTGTGGAAAAAGCTGGAGGCGGCGGGGGATTTGTATAAAAAAGAATACGAAGGGCTGTACTGCGTCGGCCACGAGGCTTTTATAACCGAAAAAGACTTAGTTGACGGCAAGTGCCCGGACCACGGTACCGCGCCCGAGTTCCTGAAAGAGGAGAATTACTTCTTCCGTCTCTCGAAATATAATCAGCCGATTAAAGAAAAAATAGAGTCGGGAGAGCTGCAGATAGTGCCCGAGACCCGCAGGAATGAAATTCTCTCTCTGCTTAACGAAGGCCTGCAGGACGTCAGCTTTTCCCGTCCGCGCAAAGCCGACTGGCCGGAGGGTTTAGGCGTCCCCGTGCCGGGGGACGAAACGCAAGTGATGTATGTGTGGTGCGACGCTCTTGCCAACTATATAACCGCGCTCGGCTACGGCCGGAGCGACGACTCCTTATACAAAGAATTTTGGCCGGGTATGCACGTACTAGGCAAAGATATACTGCGTTTCCATGCGGCTATTTGGCCGGGTATGCTGCTCTCGGCGGGCTTGCCGCTCCCGACGACTCTGCTGGTGCACGGATTTATCACCTCGGGCGGCAAAAAAATGAGCAAGTCGCTCGGCAATGTTATCGACCCGGAGGAACTCTTAGCCGAGTATGGCACAGACGCTGTGCGCTACTTTTTAGCTCGGTATATCTCGCCATTTGACGATGGCGACATTACCCGCGAGCATTTTAAAGACGCGTACAACGCCGACTTGGCCAACGGGCTGGGCAATCTGGCCTCGCGCATTATGCAGTTGGCGCAGACGCATCTTGAGAAAGGTACCCGTCCCGAAGTGGCCGGCTTCCCCCAAGAGTACACAGCTGCGCTCGAGAATTTCGAGATCAATAAAGCGCTAGAGTATGTATGGCAACGCATCGCACAGCTTGATCAAAAAATAACTGAAACCGCACCCTTCAAACTTGTGAAGACTGACTTTGAGGCCGGAAAAAAAATTATCTTTGAACTAACACAAGAGCTCTATCTAATCGGCCGGATGCTGAATCCCTTCATGCCCGAGACGAACAAAAAAATCAAAGAGGCGGTTATTGCCAACAAAAAGCCGGAAAACCTCTTCCCCCGCAAAGATTAAATGAAACTGTTTGATTCGCATTGTCACTTGCAGCTGCCGCAGTTTGATGCGGATAGAGAGGCGGTCCTTGCGCGCATGCGGGAGAAGGGTGTCGGTGCGGTGCTTATTGGCGTAGACTTGGAGACTTCTCGCGCCGGACTTGATTTGGCAAAACAACACGATTTTTTATGGGCGAGTGTAGGGTTGCATCCGAACGACCCCGATGGAAAGACCCCGTCTTCCAACGGGGCAGGCAATGAATTTGCGGAGTTTGAAGAATTAGCCAAAGACCCGAAGGTTGTAGCTATAGGGGAGTGCGGGCTCGATTATTTCCGCAGTGGCGGCAGCGATGAAGAAAAAGCTGCGCAGAAAGACCGATTTGAAAAACAAATTGCCTTGGCTAAAAAATTAGGCAAAGCTTTAGTAGTGCATTGTCGGAATGCACACGAGGACTGTTTGGAAATTTTGTCCCGACGCTTGCAAAGCAAGGTCGGGACCCCGACTGGAACGTCGGGGCAAAATACTGCAATAGCAAACAGTGTGCCGGTAGTGATACATTTCTTTACCGGTTCGGGAGAGTTGGCACAAAAATATCTCGACCTCGGCTGTTATCTGTCGTTCCCTGGGCCTGTTACCTACACCGACATGTACGACGACTCTGTCCGTCTCTGCCCGCTCGACAAAATGCTCATCGAAACCGACGCCCCCTTTGCCGCGCCTGTCCCGCATCGCGGCAAGCGCAACGAACCGAGCTACGTTGAACACGTGGCGGAGAAAATAGCTGCCATTAAGGGTGTTTCGGTAGAAGAAGTAGCTCGACAAACCGTCCTTAATTCGCAACGTATTTTTGGGCTTGCAAACTAGCATAATTTGTGCTACAATATTCTCGTACGCTCTTTCTTATGAGCAGAAGAACCTGGGGCCTGCTCCATGACGGAGGAGGTGAGGGGTTCTATTAAATGGAGGCCATCATGGCCAAGTCCGACAATCCCGTCAGTTACGGCGGCAGTGTCCAAAACTTTTTTGACCTTCTGGGAACCGCCACGCGCAAGCAGGGCGGTAATCTCGGCGAGGCAATCGTATTGCTCGGCCGACCTGAGAACGCCGACGCGATTGACGAGCTGGCGGGCATCATCGCCCGCGTATCCAAGCGGCACCAGGCAAAGCTCGAAGCTTCCAGGCGTGTCAAGGTTGTCAACGATACGACCATTTCGGTCAATCTGGCTTCCGCGCCCAACCTGGATTTCGGCGGTGCCACCGTCAAGTACAATATGGGCGGCGGCTGGGTAAAGGTCGAAAAGAAAAAGGACGGCCTTTACGTCGACGGCAAGAAAGTTCTCCTCCATCTCGAGGAAGACCAGAAGTCCGGTGCCATCAGAGGTTACAAGCTCCGCAAGGTGCTTGCTCGCAAGAATACCCTGCACCCCAACATCATGGACGCGCTGTTCGACTACCCGCGCATGCTTCCCGAAGACTACAAGCAGGATAGTCAGGGTCGCACCCTCTCCATTTGCTTTTTTGGGGTCATCTACAGCGTCGCCGGCCGCCAATACGTCCGCTGTTTGTACTGGAACCTCAGCGCGTGGCAGCGGGGCTACTACAAGCTCGTCCGTGACTTCGATGTTCAGGACCCTGCTGCGGTGTCTGAAAGTAATACTTAGGGTTTAGGCGCTTAGACCTAACCCTCTCCCTCAACCCTGGCTTCGCGTTTTTACGCGAAGCCTTTTTCTTTGCTAAAATACCCTCATAAGTTGCAGCAGAAAATCTAGTGTGATATAGTGCCACGCATGGCAGAAACGTCGCAGGCCGATAAGGCCTCATCCCAAGCGACCGAAGCTTCTTCTGAAGCTCAGGTTAAAAATACCACTCCGGTCTATGAGATTGGCTTTCATATCGTACCCACGGTAGGGGATGATGGTGTATCGGCGGTGGTTGAGTCTGCCCGCAAGGCGTTGGGGGATGCCGAAATAATCAGCGAGGGCTTCCCGCGCAAAATTACGCTCGCGTACCAAGTTGAGCGCGCCACGCAGAGCAAGCGCGAAAAATATACCGAAAGCTACTTTGGACACATAAAATTTGCGATGCCGCGCGAGTCCGTCGGCGCCTTTACCGAGGCAATGCGCACCTCGCAGCCCATACTGCGCTTTCTTATAATCGAAACGGTCCGGGAGGATATTGCACAGGCACCCCGCCGCGCGGTCTTTACCAGCGATCGCTTGGAGGGCAAGACGCTGGAGAAGCCGGCCGCCACCGCGGAGAAGCCCGCGGAAGTCTCGGAGGCCGAGCTTGATAAGTCGATAGAGGCGCTTACCGGCTAGGTATATACTTAATTTATGTATCCCGTTAGAAATACCGGACCCCAGTCCATATACGTCATGAAAGTCGAAAATTATAAGCAGTTCGATAATAATGTAGGGGCGGATTAAGTCCGGTCCTATTTCTAACGGGATGTATATCAACAAAGCAATGGTATTCGGCAACCTTACCCGCGACCCGGAGCTCCGCGCGTTGCCCAGCGGCGCCCAGGTGTGCAGCTTTTCCATCGCGACCAACCGCACCTACAAAAAAGCCGATGGCACGAAAGCCGAGGAGGTGGAGTTCCACAACATCGTCGTCTTTGGCCGCCAGGCAGAGACCTGCGCGCAGTACCTCAAAAAAGGCAGCAGCGCCTACGTTGAGGGTCGCATCAAAACCCGCAGCTGGGAGAAGGAGGGCGTCAAGCAGTACAAGACCGAGATAAACGCCGACACAGTGCAATTTGGGCCCCGCTCAAGCAGCCAAGGAGCAAGCGCGGCACGAGACGTTTCGGAGGCTCCGCAAACGGCTCCGAAAGAAGACGCTATAGACTATCCGGCGGAGGATATTAACCCTGACGATATACCCTTTTAAGCTTGCTTAAAACAGTAAAAAGAAAAAATAAAATTATATGAAAAAAGATTTTTACGCGCCGCAATTTGTCAGCATTGACTATAAAGATACGGAAACCATCAAAAAGTTTCTTAACCCGCACGGCAAAATAATGCCGCGCCGCCGCACCAACCTTACCGCCGGCAACCAACGCGCCTTGGCCGAAGCAGTAAAGCGCGCCCGCTTCATGGCGCTCTTGCCCTTTATTGTCCGATAGTAAGCAAAATATAAGAACTATTGTTATACTACGGTCATGGTGGACGAAATTGAAAAAAAGGAACCTAAGCTAATCATTACATCCTCGAAGAAATAGTATGGCAAATTTGGATTTAGTTCTACAGTGGTCTAGACTTATCTCATTGACGCAAACTAACATGGAAGCCCTTTCTCTTAGTGGGGTAGAGGGGGTTTTTCGTATTTCTAGAAAAGAATTGGACGGAAAGTTTTACGTTGTTTTTATTGGTAGTTCTCAAGATTTAAGACAGGAGCTCTCTACACTCATTTCACAAAAAGATACTAATTTTCTCAAACCGGGCGGAGACTTTTCTTTTAGGTATGCCCCTCTTAAGGGTGACGAAGCAAGAAAGGCAATAGAAAAACAGATGTACAAACAATACGCGCCCATGTTTAATCACAAGGAACCGCAAAGCGCCTTGGATATAAAGGCGAATCTTAACTAAAATGACCCTAGTTATAGGTATTAAAGCTAAAGATGGAGTCGTAATCGCCTCGGATAGCAGGGCGAGTTCAACTATAACGAGCAACGATACGGTTCAGAAAATTTTTAAACTCGGAGAGCATAGCGCAATAGGTATTGCAGGAGACGGTGGTCTTGCTATGTATTTCCTCGACCAGATAAAAACCAAATTGAATCATGGAACAGGCATTGAAGATTTGGCAGAACAAGTTAGAGTGAAAGGCAAGGCTACGTTTAACGATTTTTTTGAACATTTGACACCTAAACAAAGGCCATCTCTCTCCTTGTTATTGATTGGGTATACTCTCGACAAGAAGCCAGAGATGTATATTCTTTGCAGTGATGACAACTTTGTCCCTCGGAAGGGCGTAACTGGGTTTGAATGCATAGGAGTTCCATACATAGCAGAGTATCTCCTCAATCGTTTGTATGAATCAGAAATAAAAGTAGATGCTGGGTCTGAGATGAGCGTCTTGTGTATTCATGAGACCAGTTCACAAGATAGGGGCGTAGGGGGGCCAACTCGAGTTGCAACATTTTCCGCAACTAAAGCTTTCCAAGAAATGTCTCTACCTGAAATTGAAAAACTAAAGCAAAAAGCGGAACAATTTCGAATTAGTCAAAAAACCAAATTCTATCCTGAAGATCCTAACTCTGGTTCAGACCAGCCTGCTGCTTAGTCTAGCAAAGCATACAAGTATCCTTTATTTTTTGTCTACGCGTTCGACGTATTCGCCGGTTTCGGTGTTTATGCGGACGATGTCCCCTTCGTTAATAAAGAGCGGAGCGTTGAGTGTTGCGCCTGTTTCCAGCGTTATCAGTTTAGAGCCGCCTTGCGAGGTATTGCCGCGCACCGCGGGTGGCGCGTCGGTGACCGTCAACTCCATTTTTATAGGGATTTTTATGCCGATTATTTTTTCATCAAACACCAGCGCCTCTACCGTCATGTTTGGCTTCATAAAATTGCTGCCGGTCCCGATGGTCTCCTCGCTGAGCATAAAGCGGTCCGCCGGGTTGTTTTCGGCGCAAAACCATTTTTCCCCTTTGTTGGTGTACAGGTACTTTACCGCCTTGGTAGAAAGATCGGCCTCTTCCGCTTTTTCCGACACATGGAAGGCCTGCTCGGTCACTTTGCCGGTAATAAGATGCCGCAGCTTGGTCTGGTTGACCGGCTTGCGCTGCTGTTTGCGGAAGACGTGCGCGTCCAGCACCTCGTACGGCTCGTCGCCGACCAGTATTACCTTTCCTTTGAGGATTTCGTTATATTCGAGCATTGCCATAGGGGCCATTTTACATGGCAAAAAACAAATCACAAGCACCAAATTACAAAAAAAAAGAAAAAACCGCGCAACTTGCGTTGCGCGGCTGTCTTATTTAAGCGACGCCGCTCATGCGCAGCGGAGTGACCAGTTCAAGAATCCGGTCCATTCCAACCATGCCGTGTTTGTCGGCGTCTTCCATGATAATGCGATAAGCCTCTTCGAACTGGTTATGGCCGAATTCGACCCCCAGTTCTGTGAGCACCGCCCGCACGCCGTTCCGGCCGGACTGCGGGCCGATAGTAAAGCTCCGGCCCTTCCACCCGACCTCTTCACGCGACATCACTTCGTAAGCCGCCCGATTCTTCAACACCCCGGCCTGGTGGATGCCGGACTCGTGTTTGAAGGCGTTACGTCCTACGACCGCTTTGTTGCGGGGGATTGCCACCTGGGTAATGCGCTCCACCACCCGGGTAGCGTCCCAAAAGAGGGCAGTGTCGATGCGCGTGTCGCAGGGAAAGATGTCCCTGCGCTTGCGCACCGCCATCACGACCTCTTCCATGGCGGCGTTGCCCGCGCGTTCGCCGATGCCGTACAGAGTGCACTCTACCTGTCGCGCTCCGGCCATAATACCGGAGAGCGAGTTGGCGGTGGCGCATCCGAAGTCGTCGTGGCAGTGTACCGACCACGTGATGGAATCCGGATTATGAGGCACCCTCTCGATTACCGAGCGGATGCGCTTTCCGTACTCCTCCGGCATGCAGTACCCGACGGTATCCGGGATGTTGATGACCGTGGCTCCCGCGGCAATCGCCGCTTCGACCACCCGACACAGGAAGTCGATATCCGTTCTGCCGGCGTCTTCGGGAGAGAACTCGATTTCCCCGAAGTGTCGCCCGGCAAAGCGTATGGCATCGACCGCCCGTTCAATCATCTGCTCTCGGGTCAGCCGCAGGTTGTCCAAGTGGATGTCACTTGAACCCAAGAAGATGTGGACGCGGCCTCGGCGGGCTTTTGACAGAGCTTCCGCCGCCGCGATGATGTCCTCCTGTCTTGTCATCGCCAGAGCGCAGACGGTGCTTTCCTTAATGTTCCCCGCTATAGCCTGCACGGACGCGAAGTTCTCCGGGCTCGAAGAGGGGAATCCCGCTTCGATGACATCGACCTTCATGCGCTCAAGCATCAGGGCGATCTCGACCCGGGCGTCCCGCGGGATGGCGGGCAGCTCGGGCGTCTGCAGGCCGTCGCGCAAGGTGGTATCAAAGATAGCCAGATGCTTAGACATGGCGTACATTTCTCCTTTCGATGTTCAAAGAACTGCTCCAGACGAAACCAGCCCCCACCTTTTCGGGTGGAGGGCTGGGGAGTTCTTATGAAATTGATTCCTAAGAACGCGCAAGGCCTCCACCCCTTCTAAGAAGGAGGTTGAGGAGGCTAATAGTTGTGCGCATTCCGAACATATTCCTACTGTATCGGTTGAAACAAAATCGCGCAAGGGAGGGTTGTATATAGCGGTACATGATATACAGTGTGGCAATGGAGTACCTCAGTCTTGAGGAAAAAGGGGAGGGCAAGAGCGACGAGGAGTTGCTCGCTCTTTCGGTTTCGTATCCGTCGTTTTTTGCCTTGCTGGTGCGCAAGTACGAGGAGCCTTTCCTGCGCAAGGCAATGAGCATTGTGCGCGAGCGCGAGGCCGCAGAGGATGTGGTACAGGAAGCTTTTACAAAAATTTATCTCAACGCCAAAAAGTTTAAGGTAGTCGAGGGCGCGCAATTTTCGTCGTGGGCCTACCGGATAGTTATTAACACCGCTCTGACGAGCTATGCTAAGCGCAAGCGCCGAGCGGGGGCGGAATTCGGACTTGATGAGGAGATTTGGGCGCTCATACCGGACCGCAACCTCCGCCAGTTCGAAAAGAAGGAGCTGATGGACGAGGTTGCTTCGGTGCTCTCAAGGATGCCGGCTCCTTTTGCTCGCGCGCTCAACGCCTTTTTTATTGAGGGCAAGACTCAAGAGGAGATAGCCAAAGCAGAGGGCCTGAGCGTGGGGGCGGTTAAGACTCGCGTGCACCGGGCAAAAAAAGAGTTCAAAAAGATATTCGAAACTATTAACACTAAAGCTTAGTTGTACTACGTATGCAAAGCAAAATTGAGCGGCAGGTAATGGCATCGGTCGGAGTGGTGTATGCCGCCCGCCAACTGGTAAATGCGACAGCGCTTAAGCTTTACGCGTGCGCATTTTCGCTGTACGGCCTCGTACAGCTGGTATGGGTCCATCGTGTATTTGAAAACTGGGCGCAGGTTGGTTTGCAGGGAAGTGCGCAGTTTGTTACTTCGGCCGTGCTTAACACGCATCTGTCGGTCCAAGTAGTTTTAATGGTGTTTGCGGTAGCCGGCGTCTCGCTCTTGCTCGACCTTGTCCGCTCCGCCGCTCCACGCTCCGCGCTCGCGTACTAGAGCAAAAGAAAAACCGCTCTCATTGTCTGAGAGCGGCCGCTGTTAGTGTTTAGGCCATGTTTCCCAATGCGCAATCTGCGCGCATAGGGCGAGTGCCTCGGTTGCCGTTTCCAAGTCCGCAAGGCGGTCGACCGCGGTCGGCGCAATGCGGATATGATTGTCCTTTGGGTCGCCGTAGGGGAAGGCCGCTCCGGCCGGAGTAAGTAGTAACCCCAAGCCTTTGGCGAGCTCGATTGTCCGCTTGGCGCTCCCTTTCTGAAGATAGAAAGAGAAGAAGTACCCTCCGGTCGGGGACATCCATGAGGCGATGCCTTTGCCGCCGATTTCGCGCCCGAGCACTTTGGTGACGGCATCGAACTTGGGCGCGAGAATCTTGCGATGCTTGCGCATATGCCGGTGGATGCCGGGCATGTTCTTGAGGAACTTCACGTGACGGAGCTGATTGAGCTTGTTGGCGCCGATAGTCTGGGCAAACAGGCTCTTGCGCCACCACTTGAAGTTCCACTCGCTCATGCCCATAAAGGCCATCCCCGCGCCTGCGAAGGTGACTTTGGAGAACGAGCCGAAGATGACCGGCCGGTCTTCCATAGGAGTACCGCGTACCACTTTCATAATATCGAGCAGGCGGTCGCCCTTTTCGACAAGGTCATGTACCGCGTAGGCGTTGTCCCAGATAAGCCGGAAGCCTCGGCAGGCGGCAGGCATGGTCGCCAGCGCCTTAACCACTGCGGGGCTGAAGGTGGCCCCGGTCGGGTTGTGGTACTTGGGGACGCAGAACATCGCCACTACCGACGGGTCTTTGAGCGCCTCGGCAACTGCGGCGAGGTCGGGACCGTTTGCGGTCATCGGAATGGGAACCATCTCGATCCCATACAACCCGCAGATAGTGTGGTGCCTGTCATAGCCCGGGGTAGGGCAGAGAATTTTAGGCTTCATGCCCGGAACTTTCCACCCCGGCAATGCCCGCGTCAGCCCCTGCAGGATGAAATCATGCATGAGTGTGAGACTCGAACCGTCGGCCACGTAGGTGTACTTTGGGTTGGTGCCAAGGTACCGGCCGCACAGCTCGCGAGCCTCGGGGAGGCCTTCGAGAAGTCCGTAATTCCGGCAGTCGACGCCGTCACGGCTGTAGACAGCCGTGATTCGTTGCATAGGCTGCGAGAGCCGCAGCTGAGCGGTACACGGCTTGCCGCGGGTAAGGTCGAGCGAGAGCTTTTGCCCGCGCATGGCCTCATATCGCTTCCATAAACCTGCCTTACGATCGGCCACCGGCGTATCCGGGTTAAGCATGCAATATCCTTTCTTGTGAGAAGAACTCTGTACCCTTTATGCCACAAAAACTTTAGTTTGACAACATTTTCGCCGGAGGCACGTCCTTAGGATTTGTTTCCGTACAATTCTATAAATTTTTTCTTGTCGATTGATGCAAAAGCTTTTTGCGTATTGTCGTCACGCTCACTGACTGTAAACCCCATACTTTGCAGGCGTTCTGCATATTTGTACACAATCCAAGACGTGCCGCTAATCGTCGAAACATCAGCAAGTACAGGGTCTGTTTGCAGTTTATCGCTTAACTCACGAAGTCCTTTCATAAACAAGGAAATGATAGTAAGTGGATTTTTTTCGAATACAGCCGGAATATGCAATATTACCTCGTCTCCCTTTAAATCGTAGGCAAGGATGCGATTTACTATCACCCAGTTCTTAGATTCGACAAAACTTATTTTTATTTTCCTCTCCAGTTCTTCAGGCGAGATGCGCTTCTCCAGAAATTGAGTTAAGGCCGAGGAAATCTGTTCGACCATTTCTGATTCAGTGGCATAGTTCGTACCGCGCAACGCGGCAAGGGTTGAAAGAAATTCTGCGCCGTACTCGGGTAATACTTCAAAAATCCGGTCCTCGAATCTTTGGAGAACAAAATTGCGTTTTTTAGATATATCGCCGGTAGCTTCAAGCAGGAGGCGCTTGATGCTCGAAGTCATCAATTTTTGTATAGGCCCTTGCTTAGGAAGTTGCGGCGTAGAGGGTTTGTCTTCCCGAGGCATATTATTCTGTCTCCGGAGTGCCGTCTTTTTCCGGTTCAACGGCTTTGCCGGTGGTGCTGTTTTGCAGGCCTCTGCGGATATCCTTCAGGAGCTCGTTGGCCACTTTTTTATTCTCACGCAGGTAGGTGCGCGAGGCGTCGTATCCGCGGCCGAGCTTTTCTTCCCCAAAAGAGTAGGAGTTGCCGCTTTTGGTGACGATACCGAGCTTTTCGCCGAGCGCCAAAAGCTCGCCTTCGGTCGAAATGCCTTCGTTGTACATAAGGTCAAACTCCGTGGTGCGGAAAGGGGCCGCGACCTTGTTTTTGACCACCTTAACCCGGTGCCGGCCTCCCACCACCTCTTCGCCTTTTTTAATTTGCGCGATGCGGCGGATGTCGAGGCGTATCGAAGTATAGAATTTGAGCGCCTTGCCGCCGGTGGTCGTTTCGGGGTTGCCGAACATGACTCCTATTTGCATGCGGATTTGGTTTATAAAGATGATGATAGTTTTTGACTTCGAAACGATGGCGGTCAGTTTGCGCAGGGCCTGGCTCATCAACCGCGCTTGCTTGCCGACCTGGTATGAGCCCATGTCTCCCTCAATTTCGTCTTTAGGAGTGAGCGCGGCAACCGAGTCGATAACAACAATGTCGACTTTGCCGCTGCGCACCAGCCCCTCGACTATCTCCAGCGCTTGCTCGCCGGTGTCCGGCTGGCTTACCAAAAGCTCGTCTATTTTGACGCCGATTTTTTTAGCATACTCCGGGTCGAGCGCGTGTTCCGCGTCGATGAACGCGCACACACCGCCTTTTTTCTGGGCTTCCGCGATAGCGTGCAAGGTGAGGGTTGTCTTGCCCGAGGACTCGGGGCCGTAAATTTCCAAAATCCGGCCGCGCGGGTACCCGCCGATGCCGAGCGCCCAATCGAGCCCGATGGAGCCGGAGGGGATTGCGTCGACATCGACTTTGGCGCTGTTGCCAAGCGTCATAATGGCCTCATCGCCGAATTTTGTTTTAATAGCGCGGATAGCGGCGTCTATAGCGGCATTGTCTCTGGTGCCGATAGTTTTTGCCGGAACTTCTTTTTTCTTTGGTTTAAATGCCATAAATATAAGTATAAATTTCAAATCTCAAAATCCAAATCTCAAACAAATTCGAATTTTTAAATTTTAATTATTAAACGTTTGTTTGTAATTTGGTACTTGTAATTTGGAGTTTACCTACTGGGCAGTAGGTCACTATATTGACCGAGACGCTTTTGCTCGCGCGCCGGCCAAACCGGTCGGTCGCCGCCACGGTGACAATAGTATACCCCGCAGGCGGGGAGAAGCGGTACACAAATTTGCCGGTCTCGTCTGTATAAAACGGCCCGTCATTTATAGTCAAAAAAGCGATATTTTGAGCGGTCCCCACAATCGTAACAGCCGAGGTAGAAGTTGCAGAGCCATCTTTGGGGAACTCTATAGTAATTTCCGGGCCCGCCAAGAGCTTGCGCGCCTCGAATAGCCCGTACAAAACAATTGCCGCGACAACCACCGCGATGACAATCCGGCGCATGGGGCCAGTGTACCAATAAAAAGAAAAAGCCGCCTGGAGGGGCGGCTAGTAGAAGAAGTCAGGATCCTCGCAAAAGGTGAACAGGTCCTTGTCGTGCCGGTCAGGTTTGTAAGCCTTCGATACGATAGGCGATATTTTGCCGTACGTAAGTTTTTGCCACGGGCCCATAGAAGTGAAGTGGTACCCCATTCCTTCTTGGGTGTAGGAGTCGGCGTGGTCCCGGCTCTCCTCAACAAGGTTGTACCAGATTTGCAGACCTTCGATGCGCTTGTGATAACGATATAGTTCAGCCCGAATGTGTCGGTGGGCATAGCACCCTATTACTAGTCGAAGTTTTTTATCGATGACGGGCCACCGATTATCCTCGGCAAATCGCTTTACTACTTCCACAAAATCATCGCCTTTTTTTGCGATGCGGTAGTTGTCGATGTTAGTATTAGTAAACAGGCTTTGCATGGAATCGAAACGAGGATTTGTCTTGTCGAGTCCCGCAACGAATTCCTCGATGGTAAGTTCTCGAGTCATCGGAACCTCCGATCGCCGCGGATAATCGCAAGTTTTTCCTCACGAGTCATGTCTTGATGGTCAATCTCGTGCGTCGTGAAGACGTCTTTGTCGAACTTATCGGGACGGTACTTGATACCGGCCACGATGATGCGAGGGCGCATCCTCGAAATGAACCATCCATACCCATCACTGATGTAGCGATCCGCCGATTCATCGGCACCGACTTCAGGCCGATCCGCTCCGCCAGCGAAGTAATGGTATAAGAAGAGCCTCCAACGGGGGACGGAATGAGAATCACATCCCAATACCACTCCCAACTTTTTATCGACTACTGGGAACAAGCGCTGCTGCTTCAGGCGCCCAACCACCTCTAAGAGGTTCCTTTCTTTTCTTTCGGCTACACAGAAGCCTTGCTCAAAGTCGCGTTGAAAGCCCGAAGTGATGTGCTCGTAGTAGCTATTGTTACTGTCTAACTTTTCAACAAACTCGTCGAAGGTCATCTAAGCCTCCTGATTAGTCGAGTATAACTTCTGCGCGAGACTGTATCCCAACTAACCTTAAAAATCAAACAGTCAGCAGATACACCACTATTATCCGGTCGGGCACAATTGGTGTATTAGCTAAAAACGCTATACTACCAAAATTGTAGAATACAGAACAAAAATTAAAGTGCTCCTTCCTCCGCGCCGGCAGGAGTGCCTTTTTCCAAAATGTCGCGGGGCTTGGCGCCGTCGCCGGGGCCTATGACGCCTTTTTCTTCCAGCATGTCGATAAGCCGCGCTGCGCGCGCGTAGCCCACGCGCAGTTTGCGCTGGAGATAGGAAGTCGATGCCTTACCTGCTTCCAGGACCGCACCGCGCGCGGCCTCGTACAAATCGTCGTCGATTTCCTCCTCGTCGCCGAAGCCGCCGCCCGAGGCGCCGGCAAGGCCCACGCCGTCGTCGCCGCGCTGCGCCGGCGCCATCTCAACCGGCAGTTCCGGCTCGTTATTTTTGGCGATAAAGTCGACGACCGCTTTTACCTCCCTTTCGCTGATGAACGCGTTTTGCAGGCGCACAGGCTTGTTCATATCCGGCGAGAGGTAGAGCATGTCGCCCGCTCCGAGCAGCGTTTCGGCACCACCCTGGTCGAGTATGGTACGGCTGTCTATTTGGCTGGAAACCTGCAAGGCGATGCGCGCGGGAACGTTGGCCTTAATAAGGCCGGTAATAACGTTTACACTGGGGCGCTGGGTAGAGAGGATAAGATGGATGCCGACCGCGCGGCTCATCTGGGCCAAACGCACCACCGAGGCCTCGAGCTCGCGGGGGTAGGTAGACATAATGTCGGCAAGCTCGTCGATAATAATGACGATATACGGCATGCCTTCGGGAACTTTTTCGCCGTCCTCGGGCGGACCGTCTTTTTTAATACGCTCGAGAGCGGGAGCGAGGATGTTGTGGTGGTATGACTCGACGTTTTGGACCTGATTTTCCTCAAGAATATTGTATCGGCGCTCCATTTCTTTGCCGGCCCAGCGCAGCGCCACTATCGCTTTTTTTGCATCGGTAATAACAGGCGTAAGCAAATGGGGGAGACTGCGGTACAGCGTCAGCTCTACGCGCTTGGGGTCGATCATGATAAAGCGCAGCTGCTGCGGACCACATCGGTATAGTAGCGAGTTGATGATGGTGTGTATCGCGACCGACTTGCCCGAGCCGGTGGCACCCGCGATAAGCGCGTGCGGCATTTTGGCCACGTTGGCAAAAAGCGCGCCGCCGGCGATGTCGCGTCCAAGCCCGATTAAGAGCGGCTTTGGCGAGTCGGCAAATTCCGGCGCATCAAGCATAGCCCCAAGGCCCACTGTCACCTTAGATGAGTTCGGGACCTCGATGCCGACCAGTGACTTGCCGGGTATCGGGGCCTCGATGCGCACCGAGGAGGCGCTCAGCGCCAACTCGAGATTTTTTTGCAAAGTTAATATTTTTTGGAGGCGCACGCCTTCGGCGGGCTTGACCGCGTAGCGGGTCACCGACGGTCCGATGGAAATTTCATCGAGCTCCACGGTAATGCCGAAGTTCTGCAAGGTGCGCTTAATAATGTTCGCGTTTCCTTTAATGTCGCCGACCCCGGGGCGTCCGCGGTCGCGCTCAAGCAGAGAAAGCGGCGGGGGAGTGTACGTCCCCAAAAGAGACTTCAGGTTAACTGCCGGTTTGGCCGCGCGCACCGGCTCCTGCCTTGGCGCGCGTATTTGCGGTTCATCCTCTTCATTACTTTCGTCTTCTTCCGCATCTTCCTCTTCTTCAATATCGAGGCCAAAGCCGCCTATCTTTGGTTCAGCGGCGGTCTTCCCGCCGGTTACTCGCGCATACAAGTTGGAGCATGCGCGGCCGAGCGCGGATAAAGGTTCAAGAGTTATCCGGCCTTCAAGCAGGAGCAAAAGCGATATAAGCGTCAAACCACCGAGCACAATAAGCGACGCGTAGATGTCGAGGTACCGGAGCGCCGGGTCCGCTATAACGCCTCCCAGTAAGCCTCCTTGTCCGGAGACTGCTTGTATAAACCCGAGCCCCGCGATAAAAAAAAGAGCGCTTGCGATGAGTTTAAACGTCGTTATTTCTCCGCGTTCAGCACGCAGCGCGTTGCCCGCAAGCACAAAAAAAAGCACCGGAAGAAGGAAGTAGCCGACTCCAAGGAGTTTTGCAAACAGGCGGTAGGCGTCGCTGCCGGCGATTCCCGCCGCGTCAAACGATGCCAGCGTTAAAAAGAGTCCCGCTACTACAAGCAGTACCACCGTAATAGCGCGCCTGGTTTCTGGGGGGATAGCGGACAGAGTGTCCCACTCTTTTTTCCCGTTTTTTCTGGCCATATGGCGAAATAATAGCATGATAAGGCGCTGTCCTCCTCATGCTTGCGTAAGCAGGATTACTTGGTAAACTCTAGGACACAGATGTCCCTTACTTTTCCTCCGGTTTTTAAAAGACAGTAAGAGTATTTTTATAAGACAGCACGGTATGCCTGATAATAAAAAATTTCACGAATTCGCCCTGCAATCAATCCTTTTTAAAGGACGCAGTGACTGGTATTTTTGTTATCTAAAGACCGAAAAAATAGCGCACGTATTGGTGTTGCTTGCAAACGGTACCGGTTCGACCCCGGAGGACTTGATCGAGGCGGCGCGGCGTGCGGCGTCTTTGTCCGGCGAGATAGCGCACCTTGCCGCCGGCGAGATAGACGCTCCGGTAGTGCTTGCCGATGTCTTTGCTCTCCTTGGAACAGTACGAATGCTCTCTGCACACGGAAGTCTCGCGCCCGAAACAGGCTCTATCTTGGTGCGCGAACTCGAAATTGTAGCCGAGCGGCTTGTCCGCGGCAGTCACCCGTCACCCTTCATATCCGCCGGGGACTTTACCGTGCCGGAACTCTCCGGGGTCGCCCCTGCTCTTGGCCACGGGCACTCCATTGCTATCCCCGCTCCTATAAAAGACAATAGCTATAAAGGACAAGATAAAGGACAGTCCGAAAGAATGTCCTTGATACTTAATCTTGTCCGTAAGCAAAAACGCCTCTCAATTAAGGAAATAGCCTCTGTAATAAGGGATTGCAGCGAAAAGACTATCCAGCGGGAACTCAATCTATTAATAGACAGAGGGCTCATAAAACGCGAAGGTGAGCGCCGGTGGAGCGTGTACATGCCCGCCTGAAGAAAGTGTGAGTAGGGTTGGTTGACCCGCTTGTATATACGGTATATATTTGCTTTGCCCTTACAACAAGGTTAAAGCCCCCTAACCGGGGCGATTTGCGTTGTCCACAGGGTGTTTTCGTGGGTTTGCGCAGGCCTCATACTATAATGAGTGCTGGCGGTAGAACGCCTCGTTCGTTGACAACTTAATACTTCCGCATTCCTTGTCCCTTCATGGTCAGATTACGATTGATATTCCGTCTTCCCCTTTAGCTACCAATGGCCCGTGGGCCAGGTAGAGTTTGTGCGTGTGCTTTTACTCGTCGATTACAAGTAAGTTTATTCGTTCGCAATTAATTATCGGTATGACTATTACCAACAGTTCACTTCGCTTGGTTGCTCTCGTTACCGGCGTCGCAGTTGCTCTCGCTCTTATGGGCGCAGTAGCTGTCGCTCCGGCACAGGCCGCAGGCCTTTCGCAGACGCAGATCCAGGCAATCGTTTCCTTGCTCGCCTCTTTCGGCGCTGACACGGCTACGATCAACAACGTCACCGCAGCTCTCAATGGCCAGGCTACTCCGGGCACCGGTTCTACCGGCGGCACGGGCGGCGCTTGCCCCGCTCTCTCTCGCTCCCTCCAACAGGGCAGCGACGGCGCGGACGTAAAGGCTCTCCAGGTGTTCCTCAACGGTTCTGCTTCTACACAGATTGCAGTTACCGGCGCTGGTTCTCCCGGCAATGAGTCCACGTACTTCGGCGGCCTTACTAAGGCGGCTGTCGTCAAGTTCCAGTCTGCTAATGGCGTAAGCGCCATTGGTATCGTCGGTCCGGCAACTCGCGCGGCTATCGCGGCGGTTTGCGGCACCGGCTCTGGCACCGGCACAGGTACCGGCACAGGTACCGGCACCGGCACAACGGGCGGCGCAGTTACCGTAAGCGCGGGTGCGCAGCCGGTTAACTCGCTTGCTCCGAACGGCGCTAACCGCGTTCCGTTTACGACCTTCACCTTGTCGAACAACAGCTCGGCACCGGTGACGATCAACTCGGTCACGGTACAGCGCGTCGGCCTCGGCGTTGACGCCAACTTCGCGGGCATCGTTCTCCTCGACCAAAACGGTCTTCAGATCGGTACTGCCAAGACGCTCAACTCCAACCACCAGGCAAACATCGGCGACGCCTTCATCATCGGTGCAGGCCAGTCGGTAATGCTCACGGTTGCGGGCAACATGCAGAGCGCGGTTACGACGTACTCCGGCCAGATTGTCGCCCTCCAGGTTGTTGCTATCAACACCTCGGCTACGGTCACCGGCTCACTCCCGATCTCGGGCGCGTCGCAGACCATCAACACATCTTTGACTCTCGGTTCGGTCTCGACATCGACCTCGGCGTTTGACCCGGGCGCGGCGCAGACTCGCAATATCGGCGATCTCGCGATCCGCTTCTCCGGTGTTAAATTCACCGCAGGCTCGACCGAAGACCTCCGCCTCTACAGCGTCCGCTGGAACCAGGTTGGTTCGGCCAGCTCCGCTGACCTCGGCAACGTCGTTACGGTAGTAAACGGTACTTCGTACCCGGCTACTGTCGACTCAACCGGCAAGTACTACACGACGATCTTCCCGGGCGGCCTTTTGGTCACCAAGGGCAACTCGATCGACCCGTACGTACAGGCTGATCTCATTGGCTCCGGTTCGAACAGCCGCACGGTCGACTTCAACATCGACCAGGTTACCGATGTGTACTTCGTAGGCCAGCTCTACGGCTACGGTGTTGCGCCTTCCGGCACATACACTCCGTGGTACAACGGCTACGTAACTACCATCAACGCAGGTACGGTTACGACCATCAGCAAAGCCAACACTGGCAAAGCTGCTTCGCAGAATATTGCTGTCAACGTCAACAGCCAGCCGATGGGCGGCCTTACCACGAACTTCGCTGGTGAGCCGGTCTCTATCACTGCTATGACGGTTACTGTAGCAACAACAACTGCTTCAACTGGTCTTCTCACTAACGTATCTATCGTTGATGAAAATGGCGCAGTTGTTTCCGGTCCGGTAGACGCAACATGGTCTACTGCAGGTGTACAGACACTCAGCTTCACCGACACAATCACCTTCCCGACCGGTATACACTCGTACTACTTCCAGGGTAAGGTTCCTTCCACCGCAACCGGCGGTGCGGGCATAGCGCTCTCGACCACTCCGTCCGGCTGGAGCAATCCGAAGGGTCAGACCTCCGGCGCTACAGTTGACCTCTCTGGTACGTCAGCTATCACGATGAACACGATGACGGTCAAGGCCGGTTCGCTCCTCGTATCGCTCTCGACCACGCCTTCTTCGCAGAACATTGTCGCGGGCATCTCGAACTTTACGTTCGCGAACGTCCTCCTCGATGCAACGCAATCAGGCGAAGATGTCCGCACCTCGGCCATCCCGTTGTACTTCTCGGGTAACGCTGCCAACCTTACTGGTTGCCAAATCTACGATGCTGGAGTTGCTCTTAACGGCAGCTCGCGCGTAGTCAACACAATCACTGGCGGCGGTGCTACCAGGAACAACTTCTCTCTCGACAACGTGCTCCGTATCACGAAGGGAACTGTTAAGACTCTTGCGGTTCAATGCAACCTCTCGAGCTCGGCAACTTCATCGAGCTACTACACGTTCTCGACTGACACAACTGCAGGTGACTACACGATAACCGGCGACGTCTCTGGCGTTGCGGTGACTCCGACTATCACCACTTCTTCCGCGGGTACGTTGACGGTGCAGACCGCATCGCTCTCGCTTACGGTTGACGCAAGCTCACCAGCTTCGTCGACAGTAGCCAGCGAGTCTACGGGCCAGACCGTAGCCGTATTCAACGTCAAGGGTGCAAACGACACTGTTTCGCTCACAAAGCTCGGTGTCACCTTGACCTCAGGCGCTTCGTCAAACCTCAAGAAGTTGTACTTCTACAATGGCTCGACGTTGCTCGGCGAGCTTGCTATGGGTAGCAGCGTCACTACGGCGACTACGACCTTTAGCACGCCGCTCTCACTCACTCCGGACACCAACTACAAGATCACCGTCAAGGCTGACTTTGAAGCGATTGGAACCGGTAAGTCGGGTACCAACGGCGCAGTTGTAGCGGTTAACCCAAGCTCTGCAGAGGGTATTGGCTCGACAGGCACGGTCAGCGCTGCTGGCTCTGGTGCGACCTCGGGCGTACGCCTCTTCAACGCGTATCCTATCTTCAGCTACGACGCAACTGGCGCTACGGCAATCAGCGGCGTCAACACGCTCCTCACTCTTAACGTGACGGGCGCTGGAGCTGTCGGGGAAAGCGTTGGCCTCTACAAGCTCGCATTCGCCTTCTCGACGACGACGGCAACTCTCACCAGCCCGACCTTCACCGGTCCTAACGGCGCGGTTGCCTCGACGACTCTTGCTCTTGACCTCTCAAGCGGCACCAACTACATCAGGGTAATATTCGACAGCTCGTCGAATAGGTCTGATGCGACGGTTGGCGTCGGCGAGACCAAGCAGTACTTGCTGAAGGCGACTGTGGCTCTCACAGGCAGCACCAACACCGTCGGTTCGGTCGCAACCGCTCTTGTGGCGGACACTGCGGCTGTCGCGGTCGGTGCTACGTCGACGGTATCGACCAGCAACAACATCTGGTCGCCTCTCTCGACAACTACCCTGGCACTCGATGGCAGCACTGGTGACTATGTCAACAGCTACGCCAACCGTGCAGGATGCTTCGCTACAGCTGGTCTCGCAGTCAACTGTGAGCAGCGCGTAGTCTCGAAGTAATCCAAAGGTTAGTGCGCTTAACGCAACTAAAACCCCCCGAAAGGGGGGTTTTAGTTTTGTGTAAAAATCTGTTATGCTATCCGTCATGACAACCATGAACCCATTGCAAAAATTTTTTATCACTACCGCTATCGTATTGGTACTTATAGGATTGACGTATTATTTTTATGTCGGTCCGCGGGCTCTCGGTCCTTCAGAGGGTGCTATGGCGACTACGTCTGTTCCAAGCGCTACTTCGACGGCAAACAACGGCAATGCAAACATACAGGTAATAACTCCGGATTATTTTAAACCCATAGTCTTTTCGTCAACGGTGTCCGCGGACATGCGCGCGCAACTTAATGGCCGACTCAAATTGGTGCAGGCAGAGCTCGACACAAATAAGCTCGACATCAGAGCGTGGGTCGACTTGGGCACGATTCACAAAATGGGCGGCGACTACGCGGCCGCGGCGGAGTACTGGGAGTACGTAGTTTCAACCTACTCCGGTACCGGCGCGCCGTATTACGGTTTGGGCGACCTGTACGAGAATTTCCTCCACAATACCGCCAAGGCCGAAGTAAATTACAAGATGGCTATCGAGATAAATCCAAAAAATGTCGATGCGTACGCGTCTCTCTACACCATGTACCACTACACTCTGCATGACGACGCCAAAGCCGCTGACATTATAGAAAAGGGGCTCAAAGCCAACCCGGGCAACAACTACCTGCTTGGTCTGAAAGCCGAACTTGATGTCAAGTAAATAATCAAGGACGGTCCTTGATTATTTGAACGAATGCTTAATCGTAAATCAAAATCTACGCAGGGTGCCTACGCACTGCGGGTTAAGCGCTCGGCCTCCGGCAAGGGGCTCTTTGCCGAAGAGCCGATACCAAAAGGGGCGCGTATCATCGAGTACACAGGCAGGCCTGTACACAGGCCCGAACAGCAAGACGACTCGGGTAAATATCTTTTTTGGACCGGCAGGGGGCTCATGATAGACGGCAATATCCCGTCCAATACGGCGCGCTACATAAACCACTCCTGCGCCCCCAACTGCGAAGCCGACGGCCCGCGCGGCCGCGTCTTTATCTCCGCCTTGCGCAAAATAAAAAAAGGGGAGGAGTTAACCTACGATTACGGCAAAGAATACTTTGAAAAGCACATCGCCCCCAAAGGCTGCCGCTGTCCCTCCTGCACCTAAATAATCAAGGACGGTCCTTGATTATGTTAAACTAACTACAATGCTCAGGGACAAGCCCTTTGTAAACGGCGAAACATACCACCTCTTTAACAGAGGTGCTCACAAGCAACCTATTTTTACGAGTGCGGAGGATTACCAACGTTTTCTGGTGCTTTTGTATTTTTCCAACACAACGGAGCCCGTCCAGCTAGGGAATCTCCTGCAAAATCAAGGACGGTCCTTGATTGATCTCCTGGGGGAGCACATCGACCAATCCTTGGTCGATATTTTTGCCTACACCCTGATGCCTAACCATTTTCATTTGGTAATACGGCAAAAAACTGAAGCCGGGATTTCTACTTTTATGAGAAAGATCGCCACAGCGTACTCTATGTACTTCAACATTAAATACGACCACAGCGGAGTCTTGTTTCAAGGGCGCTTCAAGAGCAGGCATGTAGGGAATGAAGCTTATTTTCGGTATATATTTTCTTATGTGCACTTAAACTCGCTTGATTTGTTTGAACCTGGTTGGGAGGATCAAGGATTAAAAGACCTTAATGGGGCCAGGCAGTATGTAAACTCCTACCGGTATTCTAGTTTTTTTGATTACGTTGGCAATGCCCGCGCCGAAAAAATATTGTTATCTTTGAGCCAAGCACCAGAGTTTTTGACGACGCAAAACGACTTGGAAACCCTGCTCCAGTCTTTCAATCAAGGACCGTCCTTGATTGTGGATAATGGCTAGGACAGGCTAGACCGGATGGTAGAATCGTGAGGAATATGAAGGAGTTGCTGTACGCCATTTGGCGGTGGGTCAAATGGCCATTTTTTGTTTTGGCGGCACTTACTCTGCTTTTTGGCGTCCTTGTCGTTTGGCGCGGGCTTGTTTTGGTTGGGGAGGACGAAACGGCGGCGGATGTTGCGCGCATTCATGCCACCCGGCTGACCTGGGCCGATATAAATGGCACACTGCCGCTCGAGCCGGACTCGGTAGCAAACAACGCGACTTTGGTTGGTGTAGACTCTAACCAAAACGGTATCCGCGATGATGTGGAGCGGGCTATTTATTTAAAATACAAAGACAATAAGCGTGCGGTGATAGCGATGCTCCAGTATGCAAAAGAGCTGCAGATGGAGTTTACGGAAGTCTATAATTCGGAGACTTTGGTTGCGGTTATACAAGAGGAGGGGCGGGGTTCTCTTTGTATTTTAGATAATAAAAAAGTTGATGAGGTTGGAAAGTTAGTTTTTAACACCAAAGTTCGAAAGGAATATCAGGAAGAAATATTCAGAAAATATATGATGAGCTATGGTCTTCCAAATACCGGAGAATGCGATATTACATTTTAATATCACTTTTAATACTGCCACTGCCGGTTTTTGCGTCTTGTTTGGAAAAAGGCGCTACGGTTGTCTATGTCAATGGGATATTGACGAGCTCAGACGATGCCAAAAGAGATTTAGATAGACTACAGAACGAATATTATTCACGTCAAAATGACCGAAGTGTTAAATTTATAAACGGGTTTAATCCGTCGCATGTGGGAGGATTAGGTGATTTGTTGAAGTCGATTGAACAGGCTTATCAGGGCGAAGGGAAATTTATTGAGGACACCGACCTGAAGACTATTTTATTGCAGATTCAGCCGCAGATAACAACGCGGAAAATTGTTTTGGTTGGGCACTCTCAGGGCACCTTTTATACCAACGCCTTGTACGAGTATTTAACTAAGCACGGCGTGCCCGAAACTGCTATTGCGGTCTATAACATCGCGACACCCGCAAGTTTTGTGGCCGGAGGCGGTGCATACCTTACCTCTGCGACGGACAAAGTAATTAACAAAGTCCGCGAAGCCATAAAAAGCGCCCCGTCTAAAGAGTCGTTCGGCGCGGGTGCGGCTCTTGCGACGGTTGCGCAAACAAGGCCAAAAGAACCTCTCCCGCCTAACACGGCTTTTATTTTAAACTCCTCAGAAGCAGGACAGGAAAAAGGAGGCCACTCATTTAGCGGCGTGTATTTGGAAAACGCTCCGAGTACCATTGTTTCGACCATTGCGAATAGCGTTTCCCGGCTATCTGCGGCCGGAGACGATAAAAACGATTGCTTCGCCCCGCCCACGGAGAGTCTTTTATATAAAGCGGAGAGAGGCGCGCTTGGTGTGTTGGATTTTACCGCGGCGGTATCCGGGCCGGCACTCGCGTTTACCCGGGACTTTTTAGCGGATGTCGGCGCAAAGGTGCCTGCTAATGCCGCGTCGGCGGCCGGCTCTTTGTTAGACGCGATTACTCCAAAACCGAGGACAGCGAATTTGCCCGGCAGTTACAATATCGTAAGCGCGTTGTACGGGTCTAGTATGACCGAAGCTGATTTGCAGGATTTATTGGGGACAGACCAGGGCGGAACCGTGGCTCCGGCTTCCACAAAACCGTCTGCACCAAAATTGGAAGCGGAAAATGATAAACAAAAAGGAGAGGTAAGGGGAGTTGAAACAACCAAGCAGGACGCGCTGCCTGGTACTGAGCCGCTTATCCCGCCGCCCGCGGCTGTCGGGGGAGGGGGAGTGTCGCCGGGTTTTGGCGGAGGAGGCGCAGTGCAAAGTGTCGTGGAAGAATCGCCAGTAGTGGTGTCTACTTCCACCCCTCCCAATACAACCGTTTCTTTAAGCGGACCGCCCTCTGTGGTGAGCGTCGTGGCTAACGGACAGATTCTTGGCACCAGGGTGCCAGAGTACCCTTACCCGTATCTTGCGGTGGTCGCCAGCAGTACCTCGCGGTGGCCGGTTGTAATTACCTTTAATGAAGATATACAGACTCCTCCAACGGTCGTTGACGGGAGACTGCCGAATGACTACTTGGACGGCAATCCGCAATCTGTCAGCGATTGCGGCGACGCGGACGCGAGCACTTTTTGTTTTATCTATACTCCAACGTTTGTGATCTTCCAGGAATCGGATTGGGAGTTCCGTATCTCCGGCGCGCGGGACAGTTCCAGCGAGGAGATGGCCACAACCTCTTACCATTTTATCCTCGACACGCTCGGCTCTCCTCCCACAATTACCAAACTATACTTTACCGGGCCCGTCACCGAGGTGCAGGGCAGAACCCTTGATTGGAGCCTTGGAGCGTCAATCGGGGTCGCCTTTAATGGCGGATATTATCGTAAAGTTCCGACCAGACCGGAATGGACGGCGGTCTTTCCTACCGCATTTTCGCTCCCTGAGGGCGTGTATGAAGTGACGGCTTCCAGCAGTGATGCCGGCGGCAATCCGAGCACTGTCGCCACCGGTACTATCATAGTAGACCTTACTCCGCCCACGATGACGTTGATATCCGGACCTACGGAAGGGGAGGAAGTTGCGTCAACGAGTCCGGTCATCTTCGAATTTGAAATAGCAGACACTTACCTTGAGGGGGCGGAATGCACATACGATAATATTCCTCTGGCACCTTGCCAGAGTCCGTTTGAGATGACAGTCGGGCCGGGGACCCACACTCTGAATATGTATGTCTATGACCTTGCGAGCCATATAACCGAGTTTGTACGAACCTTCACCGTGCTACCATAAATACACTCATGTTTGATAAGACTTTTTACCACTTCTTTTTTGGTTTCGTGGCCATTATCGGACTGGCTTTTGGCGTGCTTATTTGGACCGGCTTTCAGACCCCGCCGGACCCAATTGACAACCTTGCCGTGCCGCAGTAGTTTGCGGGTAGACGATATGTGGCGTAATCGCAAACAAAAAGGACGGGATCGATGGATGTTCTTACTGAAGCCTCTATCCGCAGCGCGCTTTCTCGGTTTGTACAGCTAGTGAATGCCCGCAAGCTCAAAGAGGCTTGTGAGCTATTTGCTGACGATGTGTACTACGAGGGCCGGTTCGGGTGCATCCGAGGCAGGAAAGCGATTACGCAGTTGTATATTGAGCAAGCCTCCAATCTGGGCAAGGGCCGGATAAGTTTTGAGTTGGTGGAGTTGCGCCAGTATCCGGCACAAGGCGATACGGTCGTGGCAACGGCTATCGTGGAATCGGTGCTCGAAGAGGGTGGAACGAGAAATAAGTTCCGCACCTTTCTGGCCCTCGTCGCCGAAAACGGGAAGGTCCGCATCGCTCAGGAAATCGGCCTCAGTCCTCAGACGAAAAACTAAGGTTTACCGGTCGCGCTTGCGCGCGCCGGTTTTTTTATATATAGTCTTTTGCATAGGGTCAGAGACAGTGGGTTTCCCAATAGGGGATTTAATGCCCTCCCAAATTCGTGGGGGCGCCTGCCGAGACGGTCGAACTCCAACCCTTTAAGATAAAATAGGGTACGCGCCCTTCGAAGCTTTAGCGAAGTAGGGTTTTGTATCCGAAAAACATATGGCCATTACACGGCAAAAGAAAGAAGAAATAGTCGCGAAGGTGGCGGCAATTACCAAGTCGGCTAAGACGCTTGTCTTCGCCAACTTTAAAGGCCTTACCGTCGCGGAGCAAAACGAAATGCGCAAAGCATTCCGCCCGCTTGGTATCGGCTACACTGTAGCAAAAAAATCGCTGGTCGGCAGGGCGCTCGATGCGGCCAAGTACGAGGGCGCTAAACCGGTGCTTGAGGGAGAAGTCGCTCTTGCCTACGGCGAGGACGAACTTGCCCCCGCCCGCGAGCTGGCTGTCTTCGTCAAGAAGTTCGGCGAGCACCTGGCGTTTGCCGGAGGCGTCTTTGGCGGAAAGTACGTAACCAAGGAAGAAATAACTTCCATTGCGGCTATCCCGGGCATCGAGACTCTCCGCGCGCAGTTTGTACAGCTTATTAACAGCCCCCTTCAGCGCTTTGCGGTAGTACTGCAAGCCAAGGCGGACAAGAACTAATCAAATTTGGAAGAATTTGATAAATATAAAAAGATTATGGATGAGAAATTTAAAGGCCTGGTAGACCAGGTAGAAAAAATGTCGGTGCTGGAGCTCCACGAGCTTGTCAAAGCGCTCGAAGCCCACTGGGGCGTATCGGCGGCGGCGGTAGCCGTTGCCGGCCCGGCGGCAGCTGCGGCGGAGGAGAAGTCGGCATACAATGCCCACTTGACCGATGCGGGCGCGGCTAAGGTGCAGGTTATCAAGGCGGTTAAAGACGCTCTTGGTCTTGGCCTTAAGGAGGCGAAGGACCTCGTCGACGCAACCCCGACCGTACTTAAGGAGGGGATGAAGAAGGAGGATGCCGACAAGCTGAAGGCGGCCGTAGAGGCAGCCGGCGGCAAGGTAGAGTTGAAGTAACCTTTCCCCAAACCCGACAGTTGCATTGATTGAAGTGAATTGTTGGTAAGCCAAAACCCGCCCAAAAGGCGGGTTTTGGCTTTTCTAGTTTTTCAGCGTATCTCTTGACTGTTTTAATATATCATGTATCATATTCTTGGCTGTTACCCCAAGGCAGCATCATGGAAAAGAGGAAAACATGTTTGGTTCTGTCGGCAACTTTTATCAGGAAGTAGCGACGGGAGTCGCTATCTTCTTGGCGTCTGCGGGAGTGGCGTGTGTCGCGGTAATGATATATCACCAGCGCCGTTGGCAGGCTGTGGGTTTCATCTACGACTTGTTCCATAGGGCGTGGCAGTGGGTGGTGCCGCTGACGGTTTTGACGGTCGTCGTTTTGGCCCTGTTGCTCAGCGGCAACATGAAACTGGCTCAGGCGACATCCCAATTCGGGTTTCCGTTGCTCGGGCTAGGGATACTTTCATACATAGCACTTTTCCACTCTCGGCGCCGATGGCCGCATCTGTCTGCGTTCGAACGGTTCAAAAAGATCGCCACCTTGGCGAATTGACCGCCGCACACCAAGCTCCGCCGCTGCACCTTGCAGCGGTTTTTCTTTTACATACCTTATGGTAGAGTCGTTGCGGTACCGCCCTTTAGTACGGAGGAGACATGGCGCGGAAGACAAGTATTTGCGGAAGAAGGCGTGTTATCAGACGGTTGCAACCCATCAGCCGCTCCGCTGCCCGCTGCAGGAAGAAATCAAGGAAGAAATGGAAGTTCCTCGTCCAACAGGAGGAAGGCCATGCAACAAGCAGTCTTTGAAAAACTTGTCGGCGAAGTGCGCGCAGTAAGGGCAGCTACCGTGCGTGAGGCTGCCGACATCGAACGGTTTGTCCGCGAGTACCCGCCGCTTAAGATGCCGCCAATTAAAATTGCGTCCAAAGGACGCGACCTCGGCCCGATGTACGTGGTCACCGCGCAAGGGTGCCGCGCTGTCGACTTTACCCCCGGAGGGAAAGTCGACCGCAAACTCCGAGCATTGGTTGAGAGGATCAAACATAAGCGCCACGCACAAAATTGAAGCCATTTCCGCCGCATTCCGCGGCGGTTTTTTTATTTGAAACCTTTGCCAAGGCGGGGGAGTAATCATAGGCGGACGGACTGACAGCGGAGGTCTGAGGGTTACACCACAAAAGCTAAACCTTTCAGTTCCGTCCCCTTCGCCAACCTCATTACATATGTAATGAGGTTTGTTTTTTGCAAAATGGTCGGAGAAGCGGTACTCTGGCGGCAGACACTCAAACGAGGGGGTAGTCGTGCCCATCATCCACAAAAGGGTAGAGCTCGGAACTTATGCCGGCTCAGATGCAATGCTGCGCTTACTCAGGAACCAAGGGTTCCAGGTCGGTGACTGGCCGGAAGATATGATTAGTCAGCCTGGATTTGCATGGAGTCCGCGACCCGTTTATGTTGATCTTATTGAGGTGAGCGCCGCCGAGCTGGGCTTCAAGAATAAGGTTCGTTACGGAGACGTGACCAAAACTTTATTGCAAGAAGGGTACGAGCTCTGCCCGCATGAAGTGGGGCCGCAGTGGCGGCGACAGTATCCCGATCAGCCCGCGAACAACTGGGTCATGTTGGCCATGAATCCCATCGTCGACTCAGTGGGCTACCAGAGCATCTTCTTTCTTGGCCGGGGGAGCGGCGGATTATGGCTAGGCGCAAGCCGCGGCCATCCCAACGTGTTGCTGAAGCCAGAAAGCCGTTTTGCCGCTTGTTGCAGTATGCCCGCCGCCTAATCGCGGCGGTTTTTTTATATGGGATACTTATGGCAGACGGCAACCGAAGGAGGCATTTCAATGTTGTGGCCGCACATCATGCTGCGTCTCCCTTTATGGACGGCGCAAGCTCATTTCTCTAAAAGATCGGCTCTCGATACTTTGAGAGAGGAAGAGGCTCCCGCAGAAGACGAAATGGCAATGGGCCGCCGACACATCCAAGTACAGGACAAAAAGAAAGCGTAGCTTTCGGACCCTGAATCCGAAAGCTATTTCTTTATTTGTCCACTAGTTGCACAGGCTACGGCTTATGCATAGAATACGCCTGCCTGCCGGTAGGCAGGCCTACACTGATTTTTATTCCCGTATGGCCGACCCTCTACAGAAACTCTTCGGAAGCGACGCCCGGGTTAAGCTCCTGCGGCTCTTCCTTTTTAATCCCAAGCTCACTATTACCGTCCCCGACGCGGCACAGCGCTCACGGGTGCCGGAGCGCACCGCGCGCAAAGAGCTCGCCATTTTTTCATCTATGGGGCTTATCCGCCGGAGCCCGACGCGGAAGGGGAGCGGCTTGCGTTACAATCTTAACGACGAGTTCAGTTATTTAGGCGTCCTGCAAAATTTATTGCTCAACGCGCCCGAGCGCGCCAAAGATGTCTTTGAGCGCGTGCGCCCTTCCGGCGTGATAAAACTCATCGTCGTTTCCGGCGTCTTTGTCGGAGATTGGGAAGGGCGTCTCGATGTGCTTATTGTCGGAGACCGTATAAAAGACCGGGCGTTGCGCGCGCGTATGCGCACACTAGAGTCTGAAATAGGCCGCGAATTGCGCTACGCTATGCTTGCGAGCGACGACTTTTTATACCGTTTAAATATGAATGATAAGTTGGTGCGCGACGTGCTGGATTATCCGCATCGCATCATGCTCGACAGGCTTAATATTGGCTTAAAATAAGCGCCAATAGTCGTCGGATTGTCCACAGGATATCCCCACGGTTGCCCCCATTTAAGGCCAATAAAGGTACAATAAAGGGGTCGAAGTACAGGTGCTTTTATTAACCCTATTATTATAATTTTTAGTATGATTGTGCAAAATTGGGCGAACGTTCTCCAGCAGTCGTTTAACGATATGCTCGCGGCGGTCGTCGGCTTTATCCCGAACTTCCTGTTCGCGATAATTGTGTTTGTTATCGGATGGGTTCTTGCGTGGTTTGTGGGGAACCTTGTCATGCAGGCGGTGCGCGCCATCAAAGTCGACCACGCTCTTAAGAGCGCGGGCGTAGATGATGTCGTGACCCGCGCAGGTTATCACCTCGACTCAGGCGCTTTTTTGGGCACCTTGGTTAAGTGGTTTATCATCCTTGTCTTCCTTATCACGGCTCTCCAGATACTCGGCCTCTCGCAAGTCACCTTCTTCCTGCAGGCTGTCGTGGTGTCGTTCCTCCCGAATGTCATCATCGCGGTTCTTATCTTGCTGGTAACGGCGGTTATCGCCGAGCTCGCGCAGGGAGTGGTTGCGGGTTCTGCGCGCGCCGCCGGCATTACTGCCGCCGGATTCGCCGGTACGGCCGCTCGCTGGTCTATCTGGATCTTCGGCATCCTTGCCGCGCTCTCGCAGCTCCAAATCGCGCAGGGCATATTGCAGACGCTCTTTACGGGCGTGGTAGTAGCGCTCTCGCTTGCCTTTGGACTTGCCTTTGGTCTTGGCGGTCAGGAAGCAGCCTCGAACTTCCTCTCGAAAGTTCGCGCAGAAATCAAACGCGACTAATCTTCGACAAGCTTAGAAACAAAAGCGCCCTCCGTACGGGGGCGTTTTTGTTTTGCATAAATAAAAAACCTGCGCTTACGCGCAGGGTGTATCTGTTTTCTTTTCCTTTGAAATCTCTCTGGCGAGCAGGAACCCTAATAAAAGGGCAGGTAAGGCGGGTAGAAGCGCGGTAGCCCAAAGTTGCCACGGCATGCCAGTACTCCCATTTAGGTTAAATCTCCGCCCTTATTATAAGCATAATTTAGCCTTATTTTGCAAGAGTTTGACACCCCTGCAGCCCTCCTATATACTGTGCAAATCGATATGAGTAACACCCTTAAATCTGCGATGCGGAGATAGGCGCTACCCTAGTGGTGTGCGAATGTCCCGCGAAAAGCGGGTTTTTTTGTGCCAAAACATATCGTGCAGATGATGGACTTTGACAACTAAATTGCATCGCACAGAGAAATTTCCCATGTTGGGTCTTTTCAGCTTTGTGCAGATGCGCAGGTAAAACAAAAAACAAAACGCTTTACAGTTGATCGCTGTAGAGTGGTAGACAACAGATCATTGCGGTTCTTAAGCTTCCTTTTCTCGACAGAGAAGCGGAAACTAATAAGGGCGTATGGTGGATGCCTAGGCTTTGAAAGGCGATGAAGGACGCGGTGTGGCGGCGATACGCTTCGGGGAGGTGCCAAGCAACCTTTGATCCGGAGATGTCCGAATGAGGAAACTCACTGGAAAGAAATTTCCAGTATCCTGCAGCAATGCAGGATGCAAACCGTGGGAAGTGAAACATCTCAGTACCACGAGGAAAAGAGACCAATAGGA
>CAYHDT010000005.1:0-57791 GCA_964355655.1 uncultured Candidatus Saccharibacteria bacterium
GCTAAAGAGAAAGTAGAGCAGTCGCTTAAAGACTACTTCCGCCCCGAGTTCCTCAACCGCATCGCCGAGGTAATTATCTTCAATATTCTTTCTCCCGAGGCCGTCAAAGAGATAGTAGGGATACAGGTTAAAGAAGTGGTGGAGCGTCTGGCGGGGAAGGATATTACTCTTACTATCAATCCTGCCGTGTATGAGTATTTGGGCCGCGAGGGCTACAATCCGCATTACGGTGCCCGCCCTCTGCGCCGCCTGATACAGGATAAAATATTGACCAAGGTTGCCAGTCTAATGGTGTCGCGTAGCGTGCTTTCCGGCGGCTCGGTAACGGTGGACATGTCGGCTAAAGGAGAATTTACTTTTGAGGTAAAAAAGGGCGGCCGCACCAAAGCGGTCAAAATCTCCGCCAGCGCTCTGGCGGAGGAGAAGGTATCATAACCAAAAATTTCCTGTACTAGGAATTCTTGTTCGGAAAATTTTAGGAAAGAAAGAAGCCCCTTTGATGTAATCTCAGGGGCCTTGGTCATGCAGTATTGGACGTCAGACTTCGCGGGCGACCGTACCGCCAACGAGTCGCGCGGTTTCTTCCGGCGTGGAACCGAGCTGAAGCTCGCCTTCGCGCCGAAACAGTCCACAGGGCACTGGTGGGGAGGTCTCGCCCCAGTAGTGCATGTCGAGGACGATATTGCTGGGCAGGACGATAGGGCCGCCCTTGCGATAGGCTTCGATCCCGACCACATAATTCTTACCTTCAAATTCGAAAGAGCAGTCCATTGCTCGTCTCCGTCTGTGTCACGGTCAAAAAAACTGTGTGAAAACAGTTTATCACATTTAAATATCTCTGTCAACTGGTGCGCCGCATGGAACGAGATCGGAACTATTTTGAGCTATAAAACATAAACCCCAGGCCGGATTGCCTGGGGTTGCGAACATTTTTTGCTTTAGTTCGCGGAGAAGGTGAGAGTGCCGGTTTTGGAGTCCAGATCGACACGAATGGTCTTGCTGAACATTCCGGCTTTCGACCAAGTGACGCCATTCAGAAACATCTTTTCGGTCGAGTTTGCGGCCATAACCTTGCGGATGGCTGCCAGAAATTCCGACTGGCTGATGATTGGCATCACCGCGTAACGATTGAACAGCTCGCGATGCGTGAAATGGACTTCCTTGTCCTTTTCGTCCGCAGCGACAATCCGGCAGGGGCCGGAGGCCCGTTCAGCGAAGCAATCCTGGATGACCGCGAGCTGTCCGTGCGCCGTGTACATTTCCCGCGGAGGGAAGTACGGGCGGAGCGAATCGAGGGAGCCCTGCACTGCAGGGTCGACTGGCTTGAACGTCATGGCACTCTTCCTTTCGTTGCTCGAACTTCCGCCCAGGATACCGGAATGGGCATAATCGAGCAAAACAGTATCCGTAAAAAATAGTACTCTATAAAAATTGATTTGTCAATAGTGCGCCGGGTTGGATTCGAACCAACGAAGTCGTGATGACAATGCGTTTACAGCGCATCCCGTTTGACCACTTCGGTACCGACGCAGTGTTTCTGTCTGTACGATTCTATCAGATTAAGAACATCTCGCAACATTTTTTTGTCACTGTACCGTAAGTGTATCATTCCGTACTCCATCTTTCGGCCTTCGGCCCGAAAATCTTTTCTGACGTATGGCTTCGTAAATTGAGACATCGGGATTGAGAGCGTCTTGCTCCAAAATTTTGCAATGACCGGATAGTCTTGATTTGCGTGGCAGTATATGAAAGCTCTAAATTTTCGCTCGTTTAACTCATAACGATTCCTCAAAAATTTTATGAATAGTTCAACCATTAATGGGTTGCTATTCGCGAAATCAATACCTTTTGCTTTTGCCGTCTTATACCCCTCTGCCCAGTAGAGCATTGCTCCGATTATTTTTAGTTCTTTGCTATGTCGAGATCGGAGAGTAAATGAAGCAGGTTTTGCTTCGTACATGAGACGGTGTGATTCAGCAAAAGAACGCCGCGGTACAGTCGTTTTTCTCAGCACATAGGTAACCGCATCAATAGATACGCCGTAACTTTTTGCAACTACTCGCATCGGTTGTCCGGATTGATATAGGGTTCCCACTTTTTGCCATTCGGATTTTGGAATCGCGGACATATTTTCATTTTCACGGCAGGCGAGCTAAAAGTCAAAGCAAGTTATATACATACACAAGTTACTTTGACCTAAGAAATTAATTTTTATCTAAAAATCAGATGGTATGATTAAGGCATGAAGAAGGCCCTTCTGTATGCTCTTTTTGGCATAGTAGTTTTCTCTTTTGCTCCGGTTGGCACTGCCAACGCGGCGGGGGAGATTGTAGTCGGATCCACTACGCAGCCTAACGCCGTACCGGCCGCGCCAAAGACCGTTATCGCCCTTACGCGCTTTACCTTGCAAAACACAGGTACGAGCAGCGTTACGCTTACCGGACTTAACGTGCAGCAAGCGGGTACCGCGGCGGATTCTGTTATCGCCGGAGTACTGATATGGGATGAAGATATCGCTGTAGTTGGTTCTAAATTAGGGACAAGCACTTTTGACTCCTCTCATGCGGCAACCATACTGCTTTCTTTTACCGTCTCCGCGGGCCAAACCCGTGCGCTCATACTTGGCGTTTCGATGGCGGCGGATATATCCGCCGAAGCCGGCAAAACTGTCTCACTTGTCCTGACAGGGCTGCAAACCTCTCCTTCCGCGCCAGTTGCGGGCCTGGTACCGTTTACCGGGGGTATCCAAGCGGTTATTCCCTCGCCGTTTATGCCCCCGCCGCAGTGTAAGATGTCGGCGACGCCGTCGAGCCTTACTAAAGGCGGGAGTTTTACGCTTAAGTGGAGCAGTATCAACGCTACCTCGGCGAATATTCCGGGCCCGAGTCTGGGCGACGTGCCTGTGTCGGGTCAGGCAAATCTTATTCCCCTCAGTTCCACCCGCTATATAGGGACATTTATCGGCGCAGGAGGCAAAGCTACTTGTGAGACAATAATTACCGTCTTCCTTACCGACGGGGCGAGTACCCCGATAGGGGATTCATCCGGAGATATTGTGTCTGACCCCGGCACCTTTGGCCCGCCCGCGCCGCTTGGACAAACGCCGTCTCTTGGCGCTCCGCCGACTATACAGGCCGGGCCGCCGATTAAGCTCTCTAACAACGAAGGTTCGGGTTTAATTCCATGTACCGGCATCAACTGCCAAGCTTGCAGACTTGCCGACCTTGCTCAAAACATCATCAACTTTTTAATCGGGCTCTCTATCCCGCTGGCGGCGGCGATGTTCGCTTACGCGGGAGTCATTTACTTTACCTCCGGAGTCATAGATAAGATTGAAAAAGCAAAGAAAATCTTTACCTCCGTGCTTATCGGCTTTGCGCTGGTAGCGGGCGGGTGGCTCATTGTACAGACCATACTCAGCACTATATTGAGCGACAGTTATAAAAATTGGAACGAAATCAAGTGTATACAAGCAAAGGATAATACTCCCGGCGGACGGCAACTAAACAAAAGTATAAACGACCTCCTCGGCTCGATAAGCGTACTTAATAACCTCAACACCAGCGGCCAGCCGCCGGTAACGCCAGCGTCTTATCTGTCGGGAGGCCAACTGACACCGCCGCCGGGCGGAGGATGCGATGAGGCAACCAACACATGTTGGGACAAAGACGGCAAGATGGTCGACCCGGTAAGAACTTCTGTAACTAATCCGGAAATGGAAGCGCAGATAGCCGAAGCCTGTTCCAAATATGGAATGAGCAGCAGTGAATGCGCTTATGCAAAAAGTATCGCGATGAATGAGTCCAGCGGCGGTAAAAATTGCACCACTAGCGCGACAGGAGCTGCCGGCTGCATGCAGGTGCTTGCAACGACCGCGTGTGGTCTGGACTCTTCTATATCATCTAGTTGTGGTGCATGCACTGCCAGCCGCAACAGCACTAGTGCCGCATGTGCACCGGTCATTCAAACCATTGCAAGTAACTCCCAGCTTGGTACCAATCTCGGGATACAATACTATCATCAGATGTACAGCCAATACGGAGGTTCCTGCCAATTGGCCGCCGCCGCTTACTATCAAGGTCCCGGAAACGTAAAAAAATACGGCGGTGTGCCGCCTAATGCAGTTAGTTATGTCAATACGGCGTGCAGATAGAGTACAATCAAATTATGCAAGCACAATTTTCTAAAATTATAATAATCATCTGCGCTGTTCTCGTTGTGGTAGGTGGAGGATTCTTGCTTTTTTCGTGGTTATCTACGCCAGGTTCGAAGCTTAATACACAGACGCCGCCATCCGGTACCTCCTATGGCGGTTCGAATCAAATTTCGGTACAGACTCCATCTTCTACATCAAATCAACAACAAACATTGCCGGACATCCAAGGTGCATACGCGCGGCTCTTTGAGAAAATTTTGGCTAAAAAAATACTGTTTGCCAGGGTAAACTCTTCTACAGGAGATACAGGGAGTCTTTATAGTCTGTACGCTAAAGATGTGGCTGAAGCAAAGAAAATGTTTCCGGCACAAAGTGACTTTTCTATAGGGGTAGCGCTTCTTGATATTACCGATGACGGCGTCGCCGAAGCATTAGTGTTGGATGATCTACCCGGCTATTGCGGTACCGGCGGCTGCACGCTTGATATATATAAAAAACAAAATGGGAAATGGGTATCAATATACAATGTACTCGCGCAAGGTGAGATAGGACTTTCAAATACGATTACTAGCGGGTATCAGGATCTCTTTTTGTCGGTGCATACCAGTGGGAGTCCAAATACTGCTGTGGTGCGTTATGTATGGGATGGCAAGACATATCAGCCGGGGGAGGTCATGGCTGTCTGGGATGGAACTATTTTCCGTACCGCCCAATAAGTTGCGCTAAAATGCGGTTTAGGGTAAAGTGTTTTGGCAATGTCACAAAGCCGACGCCTTGGTCGGCTCCCCGACTGAAAACGTCGGGGGATAGTTATGATTTAAATTTATGTCTCAAGATAGATTGATAAAATTACAGTGTTCGAAGTGCAAGCGCATCAACTACTGGACCTCCAAGAATAAAAAGTTGGTGACGCGCAAAATCGAGCTTAAGAAGTTCTGCAACTGGTGCCGCGCCTCCACTGTGCACAAAGAGGCTAAGAAGTAGTTATCCACAGTTTCCAAGGACTCTCCTTGGAAATTTTCTTTTTTGGCGGGCGATGAAGGAATCGAACCTTCAATAACGGTTTTGGAGACCGTTGTGATACCGTTTCACCAATCGCCCGTACGCGCATCTTAGCGCGAAAGGAATTTTTTTGAAAGTCGCAGAGCCTCTTTTTTGCCGCCCACCCAGTGTATGTCTTTGTGGCGCTTAAACCACCGGTTTTGGCGTTTTGCATACTGCTCTTCTCCGCGGACAATCGCATCCGCCAACTGCTTTTTAGTTATCTTTTTATCCAGATAGTCGGCTAATAAGGCAAACTCAAATCCCAACTCCAAGAATCTTTTTTTAGACAGTGCGGCGCGGAGTTTTTTTGCTTCGGCTACCATACCGAGCTTTAGGCGCGCCGTGACGCCCGCGCGGATGTTTTTAGATTTTTTTAAGCCCAGCCACAGCACCCGGTAGGGGGGCTCGCGCACCAGGCTTGGCACGGTGCCGAGAGTTTTCGCTATCTCTATCGCGCGGATCATCCGTACCGGATTGCGCTTGTCTACGCGTTTGGCGCTGGCCGGGTCGATTTTTTGCAGTATCGCAAAAAGCTGCGCAGGAGACTTTTTAGCAAGCGCCGCGCGGAGTGTTTTATCCGGCGCGACTTTCGGCAGGCGCCATCCGCGCAAAAAAGCATCGGCATAAAGCCCGGCTCCGCCGACTACAATAGGTATTCTAGTATTTTGCAAAATACTGGAACAGATTTTCGCCGCATCTTTTTGGTACTGGCCGACGCTGTATTGGCGGCGCGGGTCGGCAACTCCCACCATGTGGCCTCTCTCCGCGCGCGAGATGACAGCCATGCCCCTATAGAGCTGCCGGCTGTCGGCCGAGATAATCTCCCCGTTCAGTTTTTTAGCAAGCCAAATGCCGAGCGAGCTCTTGCCCGAGGCGGTCGGGCCCACAATAGCTATAACTTTATGCTTCATCCGGGTAACTGTACAAAATAAAAAACCCCGGCGCTATGCCGGGGTATGTTCTTTGTCCGCAAGATAGGCGCGGATGGATGCGAGATAGCGTTCCATCCCATCGACCTGGTAGCCTTCGATTTTATCTTGTTCCCACCCGAATTTTACGACGGTTGAAACCGAAACAATGCTGCAGCCTTCGATACCACGCCGCTTAAGAGCTGCGTCGCCGCCAATGTCGTACCCGAGCACTGTCAGCCGATTGTGCACGGTATACGGCGCTCTGCGCAGCTGGTCGGTCGCTTCGGTAACTTCCCGTTCGATGACCACGTGCGTAGCGCCAAGGGTCAGAGCTTCTTCCGGCGGCATCGGGTTGATGTGTTCGTTCTTTCCCGTGCCTTTGCTACGGACACCTGTCGCAATAATGGTGCGGAATGTCTTCCGGCTTCGCGTACCTTCCAAATATCGGAGGAATTGCGCCGGGCACGTTATCGCAGAGATGCCCGCAAATTCCGCTTTGACTTGCCGTCTCATAAGCCATTCAAAGTCTGCGTACCCGTACTCCCGCTTGCACTCCTCATCATTCTGGTCCGAGCGTATCGGAATCATGACTATGGTCATTTGACCCGATAGAGCGCGAATCGATTTGAGAGTTTCACTGTTGACACCACTGTCAACACTTAAGTATTGCGGAGCATACGGACCCAATGCCCGGTACAGCTTGATGATGGAGACCATACGATCATGAACATCGGTGTGTTTGAGGTCAACAAATACATTGACCCGCCCGCCGATATTTTTAAGGATATTCTCCAACCCTTGCTTCAGGATAAGGTTACCGAGCTTAATTCCCCATACTCCCTGGATAGGGAGGATGTTGATGATTTGTTGACGCAACTCGCCGCTCGCCCGGTCCAGGCCGAGAATGATGCTGTCCACCGTTTTTTCTCCCTGCTTAACTATTGTCTGCCCACACCGTACCAAAATATTCCTTTTAAAACAAACGTTGTGCCGGGAGAGAGAATCGGTCACAACTCCCGTCGGGCCGTCGCCCGCCGGGGTCGCGACCCCGGCTCGCGGTCCAGCAGGTGCTGGACATCGCTCCGCCTTTCGATTCTCGCAAAAACTTCGTTTTGTGCCGGGAGAGAGAATCGAACTCTCATGATGTTGCCATCGCGGGATTTTGAGTCCCGTGCGTCTACCAATTCCGCCATCCCGGCAGGATGCCATGTTAGAATATCTCCAATGCTGCAATTTCACAATAACGCAATTTTTTGGGTGGAGGTCGATAAAATCAAACCGAACCCGTTTCAGCCGCGCAAGGAGTTTGATGAGGCCAAGCTCAATGACCTGGCAAAGTCGATCCGCCAGTACGGCGTTATCCAGCCGTTAACAGTCACTCGCGTCGAAGTAGAGAAGCCCGACGGCGGGATAGCTACCGAATACGAGCTTATCGCCGGGGAGCGCCGGCTGCGCGCCGCAAAACTGGCGGGCGTGGGCTCGGTACCGGTGCTTATCCGCGCGGGGCACGATGACGACAAAACTAAGCTCGAGCTGGCTATTATAGAAAACCTCCAGCGCGAGGACCTTAACCCGGTAGACCGCGCCAAAGCTTTTGATCAGCTGGTGCGCCAATTCGGCTTTAAGCACGTACAAGTGGCAGAAAAGGTCGGCAGGTCCCGCGAGTATGTCAGCAACACTATCCGCCTATTGCTGCTGCCGCAGACAATGCAGGACGCTTTGTCCGAAGGGAAAATAAGCGAGGGACACACCCGCCCGCTCCTGATGCTTGCCGACCGTCCAACCGAGCAGGAGGTGCTTTTTAGAGAAATTATGCTGAAGCGGCTTACGGTGCGCGACACCGAGTCTATCGCTCGGCGCATCGCCTTTGACCGCGTGCGCAAAAAAGAATATTTATACTCGCCTGAAATTTTGAGCATGGAGCGGGAGCTTACCGAGGCGCTCGGTACGCGTGTTGCGATCGAGCCCAAGGAGCACGGCGGCAAACTCTCTATTGACTTTATGTCCGAGGACGACCTTAGGGTGCTTTTTGCCGCGCTTGCCGCGCGGATTGCAGCCGGCAAACAGCCGGCTGTCCCGACCGAAGTGGAGGGACACAGCCCCTCGACTAGGCTCGGGGCAACCAGCTCATCTGATGAGCTGGTTGATGACCGCTCTAAAGATGAAATAGTAAAAGACGAAAACACCTTCGACCCGGGCAGTTTTTCCCTTTAGGATTTTTTGCGTGTGCGCGGAGCCGCGGCCTTGGTCGCTTTTTCCAGTGCCATTCGGATGTGCCGCCGCGCGAGAGTCGTCTTGGCGAAGTCGAGCCATTTTTGTTTCGGAGCGGCCGATTTTTTTGTCACAATCTCAACAATATCGCCGTTATGCAAGGTGGTGTCCAAAGCAACGAGCTTGCCGTTGACTTTGGCGCCGAAGATACGGTCGCCTATGTCGGAGTGTATCGCGTAGGCAAAGTCGACGGGGCTGGAGTGCAGCGGCAAATCGACTACATCGCCGGTCGGAGTAAAGACAAATACCCGCGCGGTAAAAATATCGGTTTTGAGCGTTGTTTCAAAATCCGGGTCCTGCGACTCCTCGGTAAGGTCCTGCAGCCATTCGGGCCCGCCCTGGGCGCCATAGCGGGCGCGTTCGGGCTTTCCTGCATCTGCGGCAGACGGCTCTTTTTCCGGCACACCCTTCTTATCGGGGTGAGCCATCTTGCGGAAGCTCGGTATCAGGCTTTTTATCCAGTCAAAGCTCGACTGTCGTCCGCCGCCGGAGCGGGCTCCCGGGCTTTGCGGACCGTCGCCCTCTTTGTATAAGACGTGCGCCGTGATGCCGTACTCGGCTTCGCGGTGCATGTCGGCCGTGCGTATCTGAATTTCGACGATGCCGCCGTCGCCGGAGAAAACCGTCGTGTGCAGACTTTGATAGCCGTTGGGCTTGGGGAAGGCGATGTAGTCTTTAATTTTATTAGGCAGGGGCTGCCATAGGTTGTTGACGATACCAAGCACGCGATAGCAGTCGGGAACGTCCTTGACGATGATGCGCAACGCGGCGATGTCATATATTTTGTCGATATCGCCGCTCTTGCGTTTGAGCTTGCGCCACAGACTGTATAAGCCTTTGACCCGATAGTCGCTGTGGAACCCGGTTATCTCTTCCTTGGCTATTTGCTTGCGCAGGGTGCGCGACATCTTTTCGAGCCGCTCGAGCGTCTCTTCGGCGCGGCCGGCCAAAAGTTTTGTTGTCTCCGCAAACTCGGTTGGGAAAGCGTGCTCAAAAGCGAGGTCCTCCAGTTGCCGGCGCACAACTCCCATACCGAGCCGGTGGGCTATCGCCGCGTAAATTTCCAGCGTCTCCAGCGCGATGCGCGTGCGCTTTTCCTGCGGCACATATTGGAGCGTCCGCATATTATGCAGGCGGTCCATAAGCTTGATGATGAGCACGCGCGCATCTTTGCCGGTGGCCACCAGGAGCTTGCGGAGGCTCTCGCGGTGGCGCTCGGCCCCGCGGTACTTCAACCGCCCGAGCTTGGTAACGCCCTCCACTAAAAATTTGATTTCTTTTCCGAACTCCTTCTCAAGTGTTTCGGGGCTGACACCCGCGTCTTCTATGCTGTCGTGCAACAACCCGGCCGCAACCGTCTTGGCTCCCATGCCAAGCCCGGCCAGGCCTTTGGCCGTCTCGACCAAGTGCACCAGGTACGGCTCGCCACTAAAGCGTTTGTGCTCCTTGTGCGCCTCGGCGGCAAAGTTGTAAGCCTTCTCCACCAATGCGAGCTCCTCGGCAGTTGGAGCGCCCATCTTTTGCAGGATTTCCTTTACGCTCTCCATATAACCAGTGTACACACTGGAAGCTCCAAGCGCCAAATTTCAAATTATATACAAGCTCCAAAAAAGCTTAAAAATAAGGCTGTATTGACACCCCTTGACAAATCTGTTGTATTGGAGTACACTGGCACGCGGAACTCAGTCACAGTTTTAGTTTAGATCCGACCACGGGAGTTACTCCATGCGCTATGGCATTCTTCTGGCTTCGTTATTGGCGATTTTGGTCGCCGCCAGCTCCTACGTGTTGCAAGTGCAAGTGAAGCATGTGCAGGTGCAGGCGGACAAGAGCACCAAAATCCTGCGGGTCCAGACGGAAGGATTGACCCGCACATTCGAAAATCTCTCCGCCGCCGTCAGCGCCTACAACGAAAGCGTTGGGGGCTTCATCAAGGCGACGAAAGAAAGAATACATCGAAGTGATGAAAAAACGGAACGCGACGACGGCGGCTAGTATCGCTCAGTAGCAAGGTCCGCAACAACCTTAATGTTGCTAAACCCCGGACTTGTTCCGGGGTTTCGCTATTTCTCCTCCGTCTTTTTCTTTGCGAAACCTCTTCGTTTCTTTTCTTCCTTCAATATTTCCAGCGCGCGCGGGAGCTCGATTTCATACACATCGTCTTTTTTTAAGCTGCGGAAGTCGGCTTTGGGCTTGGTGTGGTGCGCGATGTACGGGCCGAAGCGCCCGATATTGGCCACAATCTGCTCCTTAGTCTCCGGATGCTCGCCGAGCACGCGGGGGAGCGAGAGGTACACCGCCGCGTCCTCCACGGTTACGGTCGCCGGGTCTTTTTCTTTAGGTATGGAGGAGCGCTTGGGCTTTGGTTTTTTTGTCTTACCTTTGCCTTCGGGCATCTCGCCCAGTTGTACATACGGACCGAAGCGTCCGCTCAACACGTAAATATTTTCTCCGGAATCGGGGTGCGTACCGATAGGTTTGCTCGGCTCGTTGCTGATAACCTCGCCGGTCTGCGTGCGTGCGCCCATGCAATCGGGAAAGCGCGCACACGACATAAACTTTCCTTGGCGCGAAAGCTTAAATACCATCGCGTTTCCGCAGGCTGGGCAGAGGAATTCCTCCGGCGCGGGCCCCAAGTCGGTTATCTTTCCGGCTTCTTTATCCTTCTTTTTAACTTCCTTTAAGAACGGCCCGTAAAAATCTTTAAGCGTTTTTGCGTACTCGCGTTTGCCGTCGGCTATCTCGTCGAGCTCATCTTCCATCTCGGCGGTAAAGGTGTCGGATATATAGGTGGGGAAGTTGGCCTCCAAAAAGCTCGACACCACGTCGCCTGTGTCGGTGGGTTTAAGCGAACGGCCTTCTTTTGCCACGTAACCGCGTGCGTCGAGCGTCCGCATGATAGAAGCATAGGTCGAAGGCCTACCAATACCGCGCTTTTCCAGTTCTTTAATAAGCCCGGCTTCGGTGTAGCGCGGCGGCGGGGCGGTCTGCTTTTCCTCCGCCGACACTTCTTTTACATCCAATGCTTCGCCGGCGGCAACTTTAGGCAGCTCCACATCCTCGCCGCGCGCGGCAGGGTCGGCCTTAAGCCACCCGTCAAACAAAATCCTGCTGCCGTTGGCAACAAAGGCAGGTAAGTCAGACTTCCCCAGTAAGTCTGACTTACTGCCTACCCGAGCTTCTATTTTGGTGCGCAATATTTTGGCGTCGGCCATCTGGCTTGCCACGGCGCGCGCCCAAATAAGTTCGTAGAGCTTTTTTTGTTCGGGCGTGGTGCCGGCGGACTGTTTGTCGGCATGAGTCGGGCGGATAGCTTCGTGGGCTTCCTGCGCGTTTTTGGACTTTTGGGCAAAGGTATGCGGTTCGGCGTAATTTTTGCCGAACTCTTTTTCCACCAACGCGAGTATGCCCGCCTGAGCGGCAGATCCGAGATTGGGAGAGTCGGTGCGCATGTACGTTATGTGCCCCGCTTCATACAATTTTTGCGCGATGCGCATGGTGTTAGAGGGTGAGTATCCCAGCCTAGAGGATGCCGACTGCTGGAGCGTAGAGGTAGTAAACGGCGGCCGCGTGGTGCGCTTGGCCTCTGTCTCGGACACGTCCCCGACAGTAAGGCCGTCTTTTTTAACCGCCGCGATTATTTTATCGGCCTCATCCTTTTTTTTAGGCTCCTCACTGCAGGTAAGCAACAGGTCTTCCCCGCCCGAATGACCGGAGCCATCCGGTCGGGCGGTTTTTTTCAGCGTCTTTGTGGCGGCGGTAATGACGTAAAAAGTTTCGGGTACAAACGCGCGTATCTCGCGCTCGCGTTCCATGATGATGCGCAGCGCCGGCGATTGCACGCGCCCGGCGCTCAGACCGTAGCGCACTTTCTTCCAAATCAGGCCGGAGAGGTCGTAGCCCACCAAACGGTCCAGCACCCGGCGCGCCTCCTGCGCGTAGCGGAGGTTTTCGTCTATCAGCCGGGGATTCTTAAGCGCCTGTTGAATAGCCTCCTTGGTTATCTCGTTAAATACGATTCGTTTCGGTTTTTTGAGCCCCAGTTCCTGCCCGATATGCCAAGCGATAGCCTCACCCTCGCGGTCGGGGTCGGTTGCCAACAGTACCTCTGTAGATTTTTCAGAAAGTTCGCTCAGTTCGGCAATAACTTTTTGCTTGCCCGGTACCACTTCATAGTGGGGGACAAAACCGGCCTCGATATCTATCGCTTTTTTGTTGCTCTTGGGGAGGTCGCGCACGTGGCCCACCGAGGCGCGCACGACGAAGTCTCCCTTGGAATCTATTTCCTTAAGATACTTTTCTATAGTCTTCGCCTTCGCGGGCGACTCAACAATTACTAATTTCATACAGACGTATCAATAGATACTACACTCTTTCGATTTTACCAAGCCTCTCTACTATAAGCCCGCGGATGAGTAATGACGAAAGAGCGATGTTTGCATCCTGCGCGCAGAGGCCGGAATTCTCTATCAATTCATCGCGCACCAAGGGTTCGGTAAGCGCATGAAGCGCCCGCATCTCGGCCTGGCCAAGGTCGGTGGGGAGTGGCGCCTGTTTTGGCGTATCAAGCGGTTTTATCCCCAGCGCCTGCAGAATGTCATCCGCGGCGCGGACCAGCGTCGCGCCCTCGCGGATCAGGCGGTTGACACCGGCTCCGGTTTCGCGGCCCAGTTCGTGCGGTATTGCCAGCACCTCGCGGTTGTAGTCGAGCGCGAGCCGCGCGGTAATCAGCGTGCCGGACTTCTCGCCCGCTTCTATTATCAAAGCGGCGGCTGACATGCCCGCGCTTATGCGGTTGCGCTTAGGGAAGTCGTAGATAGCGGCTTTGTGGGGCCCCCGCTCCTCGCTTATGAGCGCGCCGCCCCGGGCTAAAATACGCTGCGCTATCGGCTTGTTGGTCGACGGATATATAGAGGAGTCGTCGCAAGAAGAGGGAAGCACGGCGATAGTGCGGAGTCCGACATCCATTGCCGCTTTATGAGCCTCGGAGTCTATCCCGAGCGCCATGCCGGACACCACCGCGACCGGATATCCGGCAAGGCCCGCGATGAGCTGTTGGCAGATGCGGCGTCCGTACAAAGAAGTGGCGCGCGAGCCGACGACACACAGGTACTTGTGGTCTTTAGGCGGGAGCTCGCCGCGAATATATAAGACTTTAGGCTTGTCGGGAATCTCGCGCAAAAGCGGCGGAAACTCCCTCGGTGGCAGTTGGCGTATAGGAAAAGACATTGTAGTCTATTATATATGCTCGATTTGCAGTTTATCCGCGACAATACCGACATCGTCCGCGCGACGCTTGAAAACAAAAAGCGCGAGGTCGACCTTGACCGTCTTTTACAGCTGGCCGACGAGCGCAAAGCGGCCGCCGGCGAAGTCGGTGAGATAAATAAAAAACGAAACGAGGCGCAGCAAAATCGCGATGCCGAAGCGGGCAAGCGGCTGAAGGACGAGCTGAGGGTGGCGGAAGAGAAGTATGCCGCGCTTGAAAAAGAAGTTGTTTCGCTTTTGATAAAAATTCCTAATGTGCCTTCGGCAGACACTCCTATCGGTCCCGACGAGTCTGGCAATGTAGTTGTACGCGAGTGGGGAGAGAAGCGGGTTTTTAGTTTTAAACCTAAAGAGCACTTCGAGTTGGGCCGCGAGTTGGGCATTATCGATACTGAAAAAGCGACGGAAGTATCCGGCCCGCGCTTCGCATACCTGAAGGGTGACCTGGTGCTGATGGAGATGGCACTTATGGACCTCGCATGGAGAACGATTACCTCAGAGAGTACCCTTGCCAAAATAATCGCCGATGCGGGACTCTCGCTGAGCGCGAAACCTTTTATACCGGTAACCCCCCCGCTCATGATGCGCTCGGTGGTGATGAATCGCATGGCGCGGCTCGATCCGATAGACGAGCGCTACTATTTTGAGAAAGATGACCTGGTGTTTATCGGCAGCGCCGAGCATACGCTGGGCCCCTTGCATATGGACGAAAATTTGCCGGAGAGCGCGTTGCCGCTGCGCTACGCCGCGCTTACGCCGGCCTTCCGCCGCGAGGCGGGCACGTACGGTAAGGATACGAAAGGCATCTTGCGCTTGCATCAGTTTAATAAATTGGAAATGGAGTCGTTTACCAAGCCGGAGGACGGCCTCTCCGAGCAGGAATTTATGGTGGCTATACAAGAATATCTGATGCAACAACTGCGTTTGCCGTACCGCGTCGTTTCAATTTGCACCGGAGACATGGGCTTTCCCGACCAGCGGCAAATAGATATAGAAACTTGGATGCCGGGCCAGGACCAATATCGCGAAACGCACACCTCCGATTATATAGGAGGCTTCCAGGCGCGGCGGCTCAATACTAAGGTCAAGCGCGCCGACGGCACCAGTGAACCCGTGCATATGAACGACGCCACCGCACTCTCTCAGCGCCCGCTTATTGCCATATTGGAGAACTACCAAAACGAGGACGGTTCGGTAACCGTGCCCGAGGTCCTGCGCGCGTATATGGGGAAAGAGAAGATTACTGCGACACAAAAGTAGCCTGCGGGAGTCGCATAATTTCCTGCTGGAAATTTGCTGATTCTCGGCCCGTCGGCCTGCGAAACACTCCCGCAAACTACTTTTGTTTCGCTTATACTGTAGTTATGGCCCGCGTAGAACTCCCCGAATCCCGCCTGCGGCTCCGCAAGCGCCGCCGCAGAGTGCGCGTTGCCGCTGTGTTTATTGTATTTGTTCTGATTGTGGTGTGCGGTTTAGTAGGTCTGACCTACTGGCCGGCTCTGCGGATAAAAGATGTTGCGGTAAGCGGCGCGCAGACGCTCCCGCCCGGCACGGTTGAGGCTTTTGTACGCGACCGCCTGGCGGGGGAGTACTGGTACGTGTTTTCCAAGAGTAATATTTTTTTGTATCCAAAACAGCAAATTGCGGCCGACCTTGTGCAGACGTATCCGGTGCTCGCAAGCGCCGATGTGCACGCGGCGGACTTTCATACCATCACAGTCAACCTCGTCGAGAGGGAACCGCGCGCCCTTTTGTGCTCGCAAGACAACAGATGTCTGTTTATGGATGAAAACGGCGTCGCGTATACCGATGCACCAATTTTTTCCGAGCCGGTGTATGTAAGCTATTACGGCTCCACGACCGGCAACATGCTCCCTAAGCAGTTTTTAACGCCAGTGGAGTTCCAAGCGCTCTCCGCGCTGGTGGACGCGATAGCGCAAAAGCTGCAGGGCGAGCAGGCGGCGGACATAGCCGTCGACGGAGAAAAGGATGTCCGCATGCGCTTCGTGTCCGGCTTTACCCTTATCTTTGCGCTCTCCGACCATGGCGGCGACGTCTTCGAGCGGCTCGGGCTTGCCCTCATTGCCGAGCCGCTGGCGGCGCACAAACTATCGGACTTCGAGTATCTGGATTTGCGCTTCGGGGACAAACTGTATTACAAATTGAAGTAATGAAAAATTTCTGGACTGAGCTCCCGAAGCCGTTTTTTGTATTGGCGCCGCTGGCGAATGTTACCGACGCGGCCTTTCGCCGCTTAATAGCCAAGTATTCGAAAATAGCCGGTGCCGCTCCCTATGTCACCTACACCGAGTTTGTCTCGGCCGACGGGTTGTGCAAGGCGGGAGAGGAAGGAAGGCGCAAGCTCATGCGCGACCTGATGTTTACAGACGCAGAGCGGCCTATTGTGGCGCAATTTTTTACCGCCACACCCGAGCATATGGAAAAAGCGGCTGCTCTGGCGCAGGAGCTCGGCTTTGACGGTGTCGATATAAATATGGGCTGTCCGGACAAGACCATCGAAAAGCAAGGCGCGGGAGCAAAATTGATTTTAAATCCCGAGCGAGCAGCAGAGCTAGTGCTGGCGGCAAAGCGCGGCGCTCCAAACTTGCCGGTCTCGGTTAAGACGCGGCTCGGGTACAATAAAGATATTTTAGAGGAGTGGCTGCCGGCGATTTTATCGGCGGAGCCGGCTGTACTTATTTTGCACGCGCGCACGCGTAAAGAAATGTCCAAGGTTCCCGCGCGCTGGGACAGGGTCAAGCGCGCGGTCGAAATCCGCAACGAGCTCGGCAGCAAAACGTTGATTATCGGCAACGGCGACTTGCAAAACATAGCCGACGCTGAACAAAAAATAAAAGACTCCGGCGCGGATGGGGCGATGCTGGGCAGGGCGGTTTTTGGCCGTCCATGGCTTTTTGCCGAAGCTCCGGCAGAAGGGCTCGAAAAAAGGTCCTCGGATCTCCTGTCGTCGCCTACGGCGACGCAGGCCAGACCATTTTTTCAAACCCTTCCGCCTACGATTGGAGAGCGGCTACGTGTGGCGGTCGAGCATACCAAGTTGTTTGAGGAGCTGCTCGGGGATATAAAAAACTTCGCGATTATGAAAAAGCACTTTAAAGCCTATTGCGAAGGCTTCCCTGGTGCTAAAGAGCTGCGGGTGCGGCTCATGGAGGCCGAAAATGCCGCCGAGGTGGAGCGTTTGGTGGAAGAGTATATACTTACGAATAATGAAGAAGGGAAGTGACAATGAACGCACGCCTATGGCCCTGTACCGCAAGTACCGGCCTTCTAATTTCGGCGAAATACGCGGGCAAGCAGAGATAGTGTCGGTGCTGGAGGCCGCGGTTAAGAGCGGCAAAGTGGCGCACGCGTATTTGTTTGCCGGGGGCAGAGGTACGGGCAAAACCAGCATGGCGCGCATATTGGCCCGCGCTCTGGCTACCTCGGAACAGGATATCTATGAGATGGACGCCGCCAGCAACCGCGGCATCGACGAGATACGCGAGCTGCGCGACGGGGTTTCGACGCTGCCGTTCAGTTCTAAATATAAATTTTACATAATCGACGAGGCCCACGCACTGACCCGCGACGCGTGGGGCGCCTTGCTTAAAACTTTGGAGGAGCCGCCAGCGCACGTTATTTTTGTGCTGGCGACAACCGAGCTTGACCGCGTGCCGGACACTATTACCTCGCGATGTCAGACCTTCGCTTTTAAAAAGCCGTCGCACGAGACGTTAAAGAAGATGGTGCTCGACATCTCCAAAAAAGAAGGCGCGTCGCTTGCGCCTGCCGGAGCGGAGCTCATTGCTTTGATGGGCGAAGGCTCGTTCCGCGACACGCAGGGGATATTGCAAAAAGTACTCACAGTATCAACGGACGATAGATTGACCGAGGAGGAAATCGGCAAAGTGGTCGGAGCGCCGAAGAGCGGACTCGTAAATACTTTTTTACAGTCGCTCGCCGCCAAGGATATTGCGGGCGCTGTAGAGGTATTTCATCAGGCGGCACACAACGGCTCCGAGCCAAAAGTATTTGCTTTGCTCGCGGTTACCAAAGTGCGCGCAGTCTTGCTGCTGCGCTTTGCGCCTAAATTAAAAAAAGAGTTGGAAAGCCAGTTCGGCGAGGATGATTTAAAAGTATTGGAGAATTTAGCAGGCGAGGGTCTTGCGATAAACGCTGCTTTGCTTGCGGAGCTCCTGACCGCGCTGATAGAGATGAATCGCGCCCCGCTCCCGCAAATCCCCCTGGAGCTTGCCTTATATAGGGCGCTGGGCTAGAGTTTTTGTAGAAGGAAACAGGGAGGACAGCATGTCCAACGTCATTCAGGCTGAATTCTTCTTCGTCGGCAACCATCTAAAAAGGGCCGTGCGGTTTACCGACTTGGGAGTTCTCACGTCCCTCGTCAGAAAGATCGAAAAAAATAGAACCAAGAGAGACGAAATTTGCGATAAATTTTCAACTTTCGGTCCTCTGAGGAAAAAGTATGAAACTTGGCGGGTGCGGCGCTTGGCCGGGAAGGCCATTCGGCTGAGAGACGACCTTCATCTCACAGTATTGCGACGCATGACCCAATTGGCCGGTCGTCCCGAAGAGGTTGCGATTGAGCGGCTTAACCGTACATTCCGCCCTTCACGGTCTGGCGAGCTGATGTCCTTGTTGCGTAACGTAAAGGAGACCGAGCCTAATGCAATAAGGTCTCTGTTTTTCGTTACACATTGGCCCAAGATGTTCGTATTTGCCTACGGCGAATGCGAACTATGCACCGACGATCCGCCTCAAGTGGCTTTTGGATTTTAGCGCCCCGCACATGCGGGGCTTTTTCTTTTAATGGGGATAGATCGTACCAAGGTATTATATTTACGGTAGAATATAAGCATGGTTCGACACAGTCAGAAAAATCGTGAAAAAGCGATAATATTGCGCGAACAAGGCCTTTCCTACCGAGAGATTTTAGAGCACGTGCCTGTAGCAAAATCAACTCTTTCTTTGTGGTTGCGTTCAGTCCATCTTTCTGTTCCTCAAAAACAGGCCTTAACACAAAAGAAACTTAATGCCGCAAGACGCGGCGCCGAGACAAAAAGACGGCAGAGGCTTTTGTCGACCGAAAAACTAAAAACTGCCGCCCGAAAACAAATAGGTAGTCTCACAAAACGAGAAAAGCTACTTATTGGCGCCGCACTTTACTGGGCGGAAGGTTCTAAACAACGACCAAGTACTTTAAGTACCAGTGTAATTTTCAACAACTCCGACCCGCTAATGATAAAATTTTTCAAGGACTGGTTACTGGAAGTAGTAAAAGTAAATCCGCATGCTTTAAAGTTTGAAATCTATTTGCACGAAACGCACCACCATCGTTTGAATGAAGTAAGGCGATACTGGGCAAAAGTTCTTTCTGAGCCAGTACAAAAACTAGAAACAGTGTATTTTAAAAAGAACGTGCTAAAGACTAGTAGGAAAAACACGGAAAACGGGTATTATGGGCTGGTACGTATACGCCTGCGCGCCAGCTCAGGTTTAAACAGAACTATTTCCGGTTGGGTCGAGGGAATAGTACAAAATTGCGGGGTCGTCTAACGGTAGGACTCGGGACTTTGAATCCCGCTACGAAGGTTCGAATCCTTCCCCCGCAGCAAAAACAAATGGACTATGACGACATCAATTCTAGACTGAGACGATTATATCTATCCCTTGGCCAAAGATTCGAGGCTAATATTTTTGAGCACGAACAATCCAAAGAAACTCGTGATGGAAACAAGGTTACTGTAACTATTAGTTTTGACGGAAAACATGATGTGGATGAAACACGCAACAGAATAAATACAATTATTAGTAATCTAGCTAATCTGAAAGATCATTTAAAAACGAAATTAAAGCAGAAAGGAGGAGATCCGCAGGAGATTGAAAACGAGATTAATCAAAGCCTTCCGTTACAGCTTGTATTGGATTTAAATAACCAAGAAAAGCATGGTTATCCTCTCAAAGAAAAGAGACGCTCTAAAAAGGATCCGAAGATAATCAATGTGTCTAAAGGCATATCATCCATACCAGGAATGAATGCGCCGAGATTTATTAGAGATCCTATTACAGGTGCTGGCCATACAGACAATATGGCGGTCGTAATTACGGGGGAAGTGGTCGACGGACAAGGTAATTTGCTATACAGTTTTAACGACTTAATCAATAGGTCTTCAGACGCCTGGGAAACAATTGTGACTAAATTTAATCTAAATCAGGAATAGTTTTACTTATCAAGGTTCCAACATCGTACCAAACACCCAATTAGCGTTTTTGGAAAGAAAAAAGCCAGCAACATACTGGCCTTTGGAAGAAGCTCCGATAGAAATTATGCCGCCCTCGACATCAGCAATCCAATTTGGATGTCGATTTGATTCTCGCCGACGAATTGGTGATTGAACTCGCCAAACACTTCGCCGGCAACTTTCTTGATCACCTCGGCGATTTTGTCGAATTGCTCTGGGTTGCCTTGCGCGACGATGAGTGTGGGCGTTACCCATAAGCGATCGATCCCAGGGCAAGATACAAGTCTGTCGAAGAAATTGAGAACCTTCTCGCCCTGCGTCTCGACGTGGGGCCGGTAGGTGCCCTGGTAATTTCCTCTGCCGAATTCGGCAGTGACCACCTCCCAAATCATGGGAATCCGATAGGTCGGATCAACGATTTGAAAGGCCAGGGCTTGCTCTCCACTAAACCGTTGTGCCGTACCCTGTAACATGAGGGGTTTTAAGGCTGACATGGGCGTTCTCCGTTGCGTCTGGCAGAACTATATATCGTTTGATGGATGTGTCAAAATGGTTCCAATACCCCAAGGGCACTGCGGTTTCAAAAGATTGATTACAATCTAAGAAACCGGGAGCATCGTACCAGACACCAAGCTATTGACAGTTTTATATTTTATAATATATTACTTTTTGTACGGTTCTTTATAACCGCCAACCCCAAACCATAGCCGATGCCTTGCGCTAGGCGATTGGAGGACTACATGGCTACCACAAGTGCTATGCTTTTGGCTGACGAAGGTTTTCTCAACACGCTCCGCCGAAGTCTCGCTATCCGCTATATCCTGACGCCGGGCAATCCATCCGACATGCAATATCTCATTGTTGAGATTCTGGGGGCTACAGGCATTTCCGGGCAACCCTCATCGACGGACATCTTGTTCCGTTTTAAGAGCGGAATCCACCTGCATGATGACTTTAAGCCGTCTTCGCTCGAGTTTGACTCCGAACGAAGGTATGACCAGGTGATGCAGCGCCTGCAGGCCATGCTGGAAGACTGGGAAAGTAAGGCACCTACTCACCCATGGTGGGGTGATTGGCTCCAGTCAAAGCCCTTTGTCGGCGTGTTCTTGCTTGGCAACGGTATAAGGAGGGAGGTCGGGGCCGATAACCCGAATTTCCTATTCTATCACGGCGTGCTTGCGCAGCAGATTGCCCAGCACGCAAACTACTTGGAAGAAGTGTCGCAACACGAACGCTCTCTTGCGATAACGCAACAGCGCGACGCGTTCAAGGTCTTGGCGCGGCGGTTCGGCGCGTTTGCGGCTCAGGCTCAGCACGCGCACGTTGCTCAGACCATTGGGACCACCGATAAGCTCTACCAACTATAGTCGTCCGCGGCCGTCCGGTTAACCCCGGGCGGCCTTTTCTTTTGCTACAATGGTTCCCTGGCCGGGCAGGCCAACATCGTACCAGACATCCAGCCAACAAAAAACATGAAGCGAAATCGCGGATTTACATTAATTGAGCTTCTCGTAGTCATCGCCATTATCGGTATTTTGGCAAGCATCGTATTGGTGGCGCTTGGGGGTGCGGGTGCTGGCGCCCAGGATGCGCGCCGCAAAGCGGAAATTTCCCAAATCGGACAGTTTCTTAAGCTCAATTGCTACACACCCGACGCCGGGCTGGGCGACTATGACCTAATGCCTATCATTGAGGAACTCAAGGCAAAGAATCCTCAGTATGCGAGTCAGATCCCGACGCTCAAGGACCCCACCAGCGGTACCGACACTGTATCGAACTACCGCTACGTCGTCTCAAGCGGCGGTTCTTGCGCTATGTATACCAACCTTCAGCAAGAATCGCAGACGGTGACGCTCGCCGGCATTTCTGCGCCGACGCCGGGCGGCGGCACGGGGATTTTTCAATCTCCCACACCGGGTTGGAACGGTTCGACAAAATATTTTCAAGTATCGAACTGACTGCTCGAAGATATACTTGAGTATCCAACATCGTACCAGCGACCTAATTTTCTAGAGGTACTCCTCTTAGAAAATGGAAGTACTCTTGTGGTGACACACATCTCGACTTTTTTGCAAAACTGTTTTAACCTACTCGCAGATTCAGCACACAGGAGGGGTGGATGTATCATCACGCGCGACTGTATGATTTGTCGTTCGTCTCTCCATCGAGGAGATCGTCTGGCAAACCACAACTAGTCTTTACATTTGCACGAAAATATCTGAGCGAATGCATCGACCGCTTGGCAAAACTTGAAGATCAGGTAGATGTCAAGGCTTACTGCGGGCGTGATACCCGTTTTAGCCTCCCGGTACCGGACCTCTTTGGTAACACTGAGTTTGGATACGGAGGCTGCGGCCTTATGACCGACTCGGGCGACGAGGTGTCTTTGCTTCTTGAACTGAGCGAAGCACATTTGCACAATACGACACTCACGATTGGCTTGCTTACGCACACATTGTTGGGGGACTTTGCCGATGAGGCAAAAAACTCAAACCGTATGCAGCAGGTCGATCTTGAGACTTCTTGCACGCACGGACTGCATGGGCATTCGGTCGGCGGATATATCTCCGGCCAAGTACGCGAGTGGCTTCGCAAACAGTGGCACAAAGGCCCGAACGACAACTGGATGCACTGGGCCCCGATGCCTAAAGAAGTTATTACCGCCATGCGTCAAACGTGGAGCTCCTTGGCCTCTAAAGATTTGCGGAGATGGGCAAGTAACTGCGGCGGAAGCATCACGGAAGATGGTCGATTTATTCTCAACTGCTTCGGCAATGCTTGCGACCTCGCCATCTATCCTGACAATATGGCCGCGGACGAATATGATTCGGTGCGGTTTAGTTGCCACAATCTGGACGGTGCCCGACAGCAGCTAACGCTCTTGGCTGGTTTAGCTAAGCTCTGCGAACTGGCTCGGGCTGAAACCTAAGGCTGTCTCTCACCGGGCGGCCTTTTATTTTGCTGCAATGATGCCCTCGACACATGCCGTTTTTGGCCGTTTGGAACTAGATGACTTTTTGGTAAGTCTGTTGTAATCTCTTTGCAGATTGAATCGGAGGGACTGAGATGATACTCAACGCAAGGCAGATTGTCTGGACGCCTATAATCGGGAAAGATAGCGTGGCTGTGGCGCTTAATCCTGAGTTTGCGAAAGCCTGCAAAGGCTACGCGCTCGACGGGCAAGAAGGACGGAGGATTGCCCAGCACGCATGGGAGAATGTGGGAAACAAAGGCCCTGTAACGCCGAGCAACTTTTTCCATTTTAGCGGCAACCTGCTGTTGCAGGGGGTGTACTACAAGCCGGGAGCCGGCGTCTGGCTTACGCTGGATACAACCACCCTCTCCGATGTCATGCGCCCTGTGATGTATCACGGCCATAACGAAGACCGCTCTGCCGACGACCGCCTTTGGTTGTTGCATGCCTTCGGCGAATGGGCTACTTCGGCAATAGCTTTATTGAATTGGCTTAAATAGGGCGAGGGGCGACCGTTCATTCAGCGGCCGCCTTTTCTTTTGCTACAATAAGCACATGGATAAACTAGGTACAAATTTTGCAATCTTCGTTTTATTTTTTGGAGTCGCGGCCGTGCAAGCTTTCCAGACTCAAAATTGGCTCATGGTGGTGTTTTGGGCCGCAATCGGCCTCGTCTTTTTGTGGGCTGATATACGAAGCAAATAATATGGAACAGACCATCGCCGGCATTATTATGAAAAAAGAAATGCTTATAAGAAATCCTTGCCTATGGGACTGCGGTAAAATTTAAATAGGGACTCGAACTCGGATTTGATTAATTGGTGTTTTTATTGTATTGTCCTACGCGGATATCCCCGCCGTGTGGGCTACACGGAGCACCTTAACGGAGTAGAGCGATGGGCAACCATCAGATACTTGCGCCTCAGCGCAAAGACCTTGATGCCGCCCACGCTGCGGCTCAGGGAATACGCATACCCCGAGTGTTTACCGCTTTCGAGGAGGGTCGTGACTTCGTACTTCAACAGAACGGAAAGTTGATCATTCGCACCGAGCATCCGCTCGAGCGTGAAGGTCTTTCGGGGCTCAACATGAGCCACACCGTCTCGTTGGAGGATGTCGTCTTGCACGAACAAGAGGGCGGGCTTTTCGCGAGCTTCCGCGATTTCAACTCTGTCCTGCTCGATTACATGATGCAGGACTGGCACAAGAAACGCGGTAGCGCCAGGCACTACTGCGAACTGCACGGCCTCAGCCTCGATGAGTATGTGGCTGGCCTGACGCATTCCTATTGGGAGTATGTCTCCGGCTACAACCTCTATGTGGTGGCTGACCCGGTAATCTCGAACCGCTACCGCTTGTTCGCTGGCTGGAATGAGCTAAAGAATAATAGCCGCGAGTATCCCGTCACTTCGTACGATGTGTTCGATGGCGAGGTGAAGCTGACCGGTGGTCGGACTCACGCGGCGGTGATCGAGAAGATCGGCGACATCTTGCGGCTCTACAACAAAGTCCGCGAGGTGTTTGGTCAGGAAATGTGCTGGGTCGTGGAGATGCAGCTCGCCGGCAATGGTGAATTGTACTTCCTCCAGCGCAGTGTCGGCCAGCTGTTTAAGCCGTGCGAGTGGTCGTTCGGACCGCCGGAGACCTGCCACTTCTTGGTGGGACATCAATACGGCTTTGGCGAAGTGCGCGGCACGACACCAAAAGAAGGTGTCGAGCTTAGCTTCCTGTTTGAGCGCGGCGTGCGGGCAAAGTGGTTTAAGGATTACGAGCACTCCGCAATCCTCGATAGTCATATTAGCTCGCCAGTCGTGGAGCAGAAGCGCGTTGCTTCGATGCCATACGTTCAGACTTACCCGCAGGGCCACGGTGATGGTGCGCGCGATCCGCACAGCTCAATCCTGCCTTTGGTGCGAGCGCCGTTGTACCTCTACTTGCCGGATTTGCACGACTTGCTCCCGCCCGAATTTGAGTGGGAACACGATCGGGTAAAGAAGGCTAAGAGGGAAAGGGTGCGAGACTGGTACTCGGATCCCAAGCGCATGCCCCAGATTACGCTTCATGTGCGATCGGACGGCAACGAGGCACGCGTCAATATACTGAAGATTGTCTGATTATAGTTAGACTCGCCCCGGCTTGCCGGGGCGTTTTTCTTTGACCTTTCCGGGGCTCGAATTGCTATACTTACAACCATGACAGGATTAGAGTTCCGAGTGCCGACAGAGCTCCGCAAAGTTCTTGCGGCTGCTCCTAAGGCAGAGGTGTTGTGGAGAGGTCTTACGCCTATCGCGCGCAGAGACTTTGTCACGTGGATAGAGTCGGCCAAACAGGCCGAGACACGCACACGCCGACTCAAGAGCGTGCCCTCCAGACTTATGTCCGGCAAGCGCCGCCCCTGCTGTTATGCGCTGGTGCCGATGAATTTGTACAAAGCTCTCGGCGCTAACCCAAAGGCAAAGTTGCAATGGAAAGGTCTTACGTCTACCGAGCGCAGAAATTTTGTCAGCTGGATAGACTCGGCCACAAACTCAGAGACGCGCGGAGTCCGGATTGCAAAAATCCCCATGCTACTCGTAGCCGGAAAGCACCGCCCTTAAAAGGCGGCCTTTTATTTTGCCGCGTGCTATAGTTTTTGCATGAATCTGCGGCAATTTTTTGTAGGACGGGCTATCGGACTTTTGGTTGTGCTTGGGGTGGTGGGGCTCGTGGCGGCCTTTTATTCCTTTAATAATTATATTTACGAACAAAAGCAGGCCTACGCCGCGGCCGACCACAAAAATGCCGAATACTTTATTGAAGGACAGCGGGTGAGACTTAAAAACGGTGTTGCCGAAACGGCCGCTGCCCCCGGCTCAGCCTCGACAGTAACTACTCGGTATTTTGGCAATGAACTGAGGACGGACCTTGATGGCGACAGGCGCGAGGATGTAGCCTTTATACTCACGCAGGAGCAAGGTGGCTCCGGCACGTTCTTTTATGCCGTGGCAGCGCTCAACACCAGTCGCGGCTACGTCGGGTCGGACGGATACTTGCTGGGCGACCGAGTAGCGCCGCAAAGTACCAATGTGAGCCAAAACCCCCGTCACAAATATGTCGTCGTGTTTAACTATGCCGACCGTGCGGTCGGCGGGCCGATGACTACACAGCCTTCCGTCGGCAAAAGCGCGTATCTGAAGCTCGACCCGGCAAGCATGCAGTGGGGCATTGTCGAGCCCAACTTCGAAGGCGAGTCGCGATAAGAGGTTTACCTCTTGCTCCAAAGAGCATGTATGTTGTCTACATTATCGAGTGCGGAGATAGGTCCCTGTACACAGGGATTACCAACGACCTTAAACGCCGATTTGCGCAGCATCAGCAGGGGAAGGGCGGACATTACACCGCCGCCAAAAAAGCGGTCAAAATACTTTATACTGAAAAGTGCCCCGACCGCTCAGCGGCGCTAAAACGCGAGGCCGAGATTAAGCGCTGGCCGAGGGCCAAGAAGCTTGGTTTAATAAAAGCCCTAAAGTTTAGAAGATAGAGCCTTGCCGTACATGAAACGAATAGTCATAAAAATAGGAACAAAAGTCCTTTCCACGGAAAGCGGGACCCTTGATGAGGAGTTTCTTGCGCATACCGTAGAACAGATAGCGCAATTGCGCAAAAAGGGGATGCAGGTGGTTGTCGTCACTTCCGGCGCGGTTGGCGCGGGCAGGAGCTTGGTATCGCTCCGGGACATACAGTCCGAAGTGGTGCAAAAGCAGGTGTTTGCCGCGGTCGGCCAGGTACAACTAATGACCGTATACGCCCGGCTTTTTGCAAAATATAGCTATCATTGCGCCCAAGTACTGGCGACCAAAGAAGACTTCCGCGACGACCAGCATTACCAAAATATGCAAAATTGTTTTGAGGGGTTGCTGTTGGACAGCGTGATTCCTATTGTTAATGAAAACGACGTGGTCGCCACCACGGAGCTCCTGTTTACCGATAACGACGAGCTTGCCGGCCTAGTGGCAAAACAGCTAAAAGCCGACAGTCTGATAATACTTACCGGCACTGACGGCATAGTAGATGACGCAAAAAAAACGATACTTGAGATTAACTCATCAAATATAGAAGCCGTCGCGAAATATATTACTCCGGACACATCGGCCGGCGGCCGAGGCGGCATGGTCTCTAAGTTTGCGGTTGCGAAAGAATTATCTGAAAAAGGAATCTCTGTGCATATAGTTAACGGAAAGAATGAAAATATACTTCTCGATGTAGTTGAGGGGAAGAAAGCAGGCACGCACTTTATCCCCAGGACCCTCGCTTAACCATGAAATGGATTCTATTTACGGGGACGTGGAGGCTGACTGATAAAAAAGTCGAGGAGGATGTCAGGACTTCCGTGCGGGAGGTGCTTGCCCGCGGCGACGGTATTGTTACCGGCGGAGCGACGGGCGTTGATTACTTTGTCATGGATGAGGCGATGAAAATAGACGCAACCGCCGCGCGCCTGCTGGTCATAATCCCCGCAGAACTCGAAAGCTATATCCACGACTACTATACTCATTGGTGTCTGGAACCGGTTACCAAAGACAGCGTCAGTATTCTTGCCGTGCTGTTAAAAAAGATAAAATCGGCTAACGCAAAAGCCCTTGTGGAAATGCCGTATACTACTATCACGCAAGAGCATTACGACCTGAGGCATGACGAAGAGATACTCCTTTCACACGCGGTATACGCTTTTCAGGTAAACGGGAGTACCGGCACGCAAGACACTATAGACAAAGCCAAGAAGGCCGGTTTGCCTATAGAATTGCACAAAAAATACTCGTTATGATGCCGCGTCACGAAAATAGGAAGCGCTTATTTCTTTTTACCGCGCTTGGTTTGGAATTGTTTGTTATAGGGATTTTTGCGGTGAATATAACTGTCCATACATGGACCAGGCAGTACCGGTATGACGATGCTTCGCAAGCGCCCGCCGCGCAGGTGGTACTTATCCCCGGCGCGGCCATTCTTTTAAACGGCGGACTCTCGCCTATATTTAGGGACCGCGCGGATGCGGCTATCGGCTTGTATGAAGCGAAAAAAGTTTCAAAAATACTGGTTTCCGGCGACAACAGCACGCTCAGCCACAACGAGGTAAACCCGGTGCGCAACTACCTGCTGGGAAAAGGAGTCCCGGACCAGGATATTTTTCTCGACCATGCCGGGTTTGATACCTACAGCAGCATGTACCGGGCGCGCGACATTTTCGGGGTTACCTCCGTACTCATTACTACACAGTCCTTCCACCTGCCGCGCGCGGTCTTTATTGCCCGCCGACTGGGGATAGAGGCCTATGGAGTCAATGCGGACAAGGGCACCATTCTTTTTAAAAATTATGTCCGTGAGGTGTTTGCCCAGGAGAAGGCCGTGCTCGACTTGATAGTGCAGAGGAAGCCGAAGTATTTAGGAGAGCAAATCCCCATCACAGGAGACGGCAGGCTTTATCCGTAAAGTGTTATACTGGCCGGAATAGAAACAAATTTTGGAAATTGTAAAGAGTGTGCTAAGGTGTACGGAATGCAGCGCGGAGAGGTAATAGTACGGTTTGAGAAGGTCTCTTTTGATTTTGGCGTCAAAAAGCCCATTCTAAGCGAGGTGGATTTTAGCATCCGCCGGGGCACTAAGGTTACCCTCATGGGCCAAAACGGGGCCGGCAAGTCGACTATCTTCGGCCTTATTACCCGCGCCTTTGAGCCGACCGACGGCCTGATTCATCTTTCGCACGGGCTTACTATAGCGACTTCCCGACAAGTCATCCCCTCCGGGGAGATGAAGCTCACCGTGCGGGAGTTTTTTGAAAGCGTATTCCCTAAAAAAGTTTACGCTATCGACCCTAAGATAGAAAAGGTGTTAGAGGCGGTCAATCTGCACGCGCCTCTTGATAAAGCCATCGGAACGTTTTCCGGCGGCCAGCAGGCGCGGCTGTTGCTTGCGCAGGCGCTTATACAAAATCCGGACCTCCTTCTGCTTGATGAGCCGACCAACAACCTCGATAAAGCCGGCATCGAGCATTTGACGAAGTTTTTGCAGGGATATAAAAAGACAGTCATCGTCATCTCCCACGAAGCGGAGTTTCTCAATTCGTTTACGTACGGCGTGCTCTACCTGGATGTACACACTCACAAAGTCGAACAATACGTCGGCAATTACCTCGACGTGGTCAAAGACATCACCGCGCGGATAGAAAAAGAAAACCGCAAGAACGCTCTGTTGGCCAAAGAGATACAGGAGAACAAGGATAAATCAAACTTCTTCGCCAACAAGGGCGGACAGATGCGCATGGTTGCCAAGCGTATGCGGGAGAAAGCCGCCGAGCTCGAGGAAGAAATGGTGGATGTCCGCAAGGAGGACAAGACTATCAGGTCGTTCCGTATCCCCGCCGAGCAGACGCCTCCCGGCGACCTCATTACCATTACTTCGTTTTTGACCGTCAAAAATCATAAGCCGGTCGAGCGCAAAGCAAAGCTTGCTCTGCGGAAAAATCAGCACCTCCTGCTTAAAGGTCCTAATGGTATAGGAAAATCCACGCTCCTGCAGGCTATTGCCTCAGGCAAAGCTAAGGGTGCCAAAGTCACTGAGGGCGTGACAGTTGGCTATTATCGGCAGGACTTCTCCAACTTAGATTTCAACAAGACGGTGTATGAGGAACTCTCTGCGGTAGTGGACCGCCCGATAGAGGAAGATATCCGCAAAGTGGCGGCGGGCTTTTTAATTTCCGGCGAAATATTCCACTCGCGTATAGGCTCGCTCTCCGAAGGGCAGAAGGGGCTGGTAGCCTTTGCCCGGCTGGTGCTGCTGCGCCCAGGGCTGCTTATACTTGATGAGCCGACCAACCATATAAACTTCCGCCATTTGCCGGTCATCTCCGAGGCGCTCGACGCGTACGAGGGCGCGATGATACTGGTCTCGCACGTGCCGGACTTTGTAAAGAAAATACGCATTGACGAAGTGCTTGATTTGGAGAAATAAAACTATGAAGCCGGCGCCGAAAAAGAAATTTAAAAAAGCGGAGCGCGATACCTCGTGGGGAAAGGTGGCCGGCTGGTACACTGACCACTTGCAAAAGGAGGATACCTACCAGAATAAAGTTATTTTGCCGAACCTCCTGCGCATGGCCAAAGTCGCGAAGGGCGAGCGCGTGCTCGACCTCGGCTGCGGCGAAGGATTTTTTGCCCGCGAACTGGCAAAAGCCGGCGCCAAAGTGACCGGCACTGATATCGCCAAAGAGCTGATAGCGCAGGCGCGCGCCAAAGGCAACGCGGAGTATTTTGTCTCTCCGGCCAATAAACTCACCTTTGCTAAGGACAGCGGGTTTGACGCGGCGCTATGCGTGCTAGCACTGCAAAATATAGAAGACCTTGCGGGCGCGCTTAAAGAGGTGCGCCGCGTATTGGCCAAGGGCGGGCGTTTTATTTTTATCGTCAACCATCCGGCCTTCCGCGTGCTTAAACGCTCGAGCTGGGGCTGGGACGAAACTGCTCAGAAACAATACCGTCGTGTCGACGGCTATCTTTCTGCGGCGAAGATTTTTATAGACATGCACCCGGGAGCGCCTAAAGCGACCCGTACTATTTCTTACCACCGGTCGTTGCAGGACTTTTTTAAAGCGCTCAGTGGTGCGGGATTTGCCGTATCTAAGTTGGAAGAGTGGGTGTCCCACAAAGAGAGCGGGGAGGGGCCGCGTCAGGCGGCGGAAGACGCCGCGCGCAAAGAGATCCCGCTTTTTATGGCGATAGAGGCGCGCGTTTTAGAGAAATAATTTATGGAGACCCCGTATGACGTACTGGTGGTCGGCGGCGGCGCTTCGGGGCTTATGGCGGCGGGCCGCGCCGCCGAAAGAGGGCAGCGTGTCCTTTTGCTGGAAAAAAATAAAAAGCTCGGCGAGAAGCTCGGCATCTCGGGCGGCGGCCGCTGTAATATAACCAACGCCGAGGAGGATGTACGCGTCTTTGCCTCCAAGTACGGGCGCGCCGAGCAGTTTTTATACTCGATCTTCGCGCAGTTCGGAGTTAAAGATACGTTCAGTTTTTTTGAGTCGCGCGGGCTCCCGCTCGTGGTGCAGGCCCGCAAACGCGCGTTCCCCGCGAGCGAAAAAGCGGCGGATGTTTTAAAAGTGCTGGAGAACTACGTGCGAGAGGGGGGCGTTGCCGTGCGCACCGGCTCGCCGGTCACCAAAATTGTTTCTGATAAAACAGGCATCAGTGCTGTGTACTGCGGCAAAACCGAATACCGCGCCAAGTCTTATATCCTTGCGACCGGCAGCGTGTCGCATCCGGAGACCGGCTCCACCGGCGACGGCTTTGCCTGGCTGGAAGAGCTCGGACACACGGTCGCCGCGCCGACGCCGACCATTGTGCCGCTAAAAGTCGCCGACCAGTGGTCCAAAATATTGTCCGGCACATCGTTGTCATTTATGAAAATTACGTTTTTTGTGGACACTTCGACTACGCTCAGTGCAGGCAGAAAGAAAGCTTTTTCTAAGACCGGCAAAGTATTGTTTACGCATTTCGGCCTCTCGGGGCCGCTTATATTAAACAGCGCTTCCGCGGTGGCCGACCTGCTGCATGAAGGCGCGATAACCGCGACTATAGACGCGTATCCGCACACCGACCTGGGGTCATTGGAAAAAACAATATTAAGCGTGTTTGATAAAAACAAAAATAAGACGCTTAAAAATATTATTAAAGAGGTCGTGCCCGACGGCACCCACAAGGGCGTATTGTTGTTGCTCCAGACGCAGATGGATATCACTAAAAAAGTGCATTCGGTAAGCAAAGAGGAGCGCAAGGCGCTCGCGCGCCTGCTTAAAGCTCTACCGCTTACGATTGAGGGCTTGATGGGCTTTGACCGCGCGGTCGTCGCCGACGGCGGCGTGCCGCTTAATGAAATAGACACTAAAACTCTGCGTTCAAAAAAAGTTCCCAATTTGTTTATTACCGGCGACCTGTTGCACATAAACCGTCCGTCCGGCGGCTACAGCCTCCAGTTGTGCTGGACAACGGGCTATGTCGCGGGCAATACTGCATAATTATATGAAACAGAACAAAATCTTCGCTTACGGACGGCACGCGGTGCGCGACGCGCTGCTGTATGCGCCTCGCTCGCTTACCAAGGTGTATATGGACGCCAAGATGGTCGACACCAAACTGCGCCGCCAGATAGAAGAAGCGGGCGTGTCGGTGGCCAAACTCTCCGAAGGCATGGCGCGCTCCGATATGAAGAGCGGCACCGCGCACCAAGGCGTTATCGGCTCCATCTCCATTCCGCAGCTGATGGTCCCGTATCAAAAGTTTTTGGACCAACTTGAAGCCACGCCGCGCGCCATGCTGGTACTGCTCAATGGCGTGCAGGACCCGCATAATGTGGGCGCGATTATTCGCACGGCGGCGGGCTTTGGCGCGACCGCTGTTTTGATGCCTGACAAAGGACAGGCACCGGTAACCGGCTCAGTCATTAAAGTGTCGGCGGGGATGGCCTTCCGCCTGCCGCTCGTGAGTATCGGGAGTGTTAAGCAAACAGTGTTCGATTTGAAGAAAAAAGGGTTTAAGGTTTACTCACTCGCGGGCGAGGGAGCGCAAAGCATCGGTACCGAAGGCTTCGGCGGCCCGTCTGTTTTTATACTGGGCAACGAGGGGAGCGGGATACCGGAGGATATCCGCAAAATATCGGATACCGTGCTCTCTATCCCTATGGACCCCAAGTGCGAGTCGCTCAACGTAGCGGCCGCGGCCGCCGTGGCCCTGTATGCCTGGGCCGCCAAGAGGGCTTGACTTTAAAATAGGCCTGTGATACCTTTAAAGGGTCTAAAAGACTAGGAAACGAAGGTCGGGGTTTCTCAACAGAAAAACAAACAACAAAGATGCAAGGAACAATTAAGACTTTGACGGACCGTGGGTTCGGATTCATCTCTCGCGAAGGCGAGACGAAGGATCTGTTCTTCCACTCTAAGGACCTCAATGGCGTAACTTTCGAAGAGCTCAAGGTAGGCGATGTGCTTACGTTCGAGGTTTCGGAAGGCCAGAAGGGACCTGCCGCCGTCAACGTATCTCGCGCCTAAGCGCGTAGAACAAAAAGCCGCCCCAGCAATGGGGCGGCTTTTTGTTTTTACATGGTAAAATTCAGGAAATGAGTTTGGCGGATGATTTGCGCAACATAGTACGAGGGGAAGTTGATGATACGCCCGCGACACTGGAACAGAATTCGCGGGACGCGAGCCTTTTTAAGGTCGCGCCAAAAGTGGTAGTGCGCCCGAAGGATGCGCAGGATATCTGTGCGGTAGTCAAATTTGTCAGCGAAAAGACGTGTCAAAGCGAAGATCTTTCCGCCGGATTGCCACACGGCAGCAAATGCGGCTACTCGATAACCGCGCGCGCGGCCGGTACCGACATGTCTGGCGGACCCCTTAACGACTCCATTATTTTAGATATGGTCGCGCATCTTAACTCGTTGGTCGAGATGGGAGAGGAAGAGGCGATAGTCGAACCGGGGATGTATTTTAGGGACTTTGACAAGGAGACGAAGAAAAAAAATCTTGAGCTCCCCAGTTACACCGCCTCCCGCGAGCTCAATACGGTCGGCGGCATGGTTGGCAATAACTCCGGCGGGGAAAAGAATCTTAAATACGGCAAAACAGCGCGCTATGTGGAAGGGCTTGAGGTGGTGCTCGCCGACGGCAACGTTCATACACTGAAGAACATGGAAGGAAATGAGTTAAAACAAAAACTCGCCGAGCAATCGTATGAGGGAGATATCTATCGCCGTGTTGCTTCTTTGATTTCGTTGCCAACGCACGCGGCAATTATAAAGGCCGCTACGCCGAAGGTTGAAAAGAATTCTTCCGGCTACGCTCTGTGGGATATCGGCGACGGTAAACAGTCGCTCAACCTCGCGCGCCTTATGGTCGGCGCGCAAGGAACGCTCGGTATTACGACAAAAATCCATTTCAAGCTTGTGCATCCTAAGCCGTATGCCGCGATGACGGTCTTGTTTGTAAAAAAACTTTCACAACTCGGCGAGCTGGTGCCCGAGGTGCTTAAATATAAGCCCGACAGTTTTGAGTCATACGACGACCATACTTTCTCTATTGCGATGAAATATCTTCCCGAATTGGCGACTCAAATGAAGGCGGGCATGCTCAGCCTTGGAATATCGTTTTTGCCTGAGTTGTGGATGGCGCTCACGGGCGGCATACCAAAACTTATTCTTTTAGTGGAGTTTAGGGGAGACACGCAAGCGGAGGCGCTTGACCAAGCCAAAAAACTCGCCGCGGAAGTAGGGCACAATCGGTCGCACGTCAGCGTGCGTATCGCCAAAACCGAAGCCGCCGCCCGCAAATATTGGGCGGTGCGGCGGGAAAGTTTTAACCTCCTGCGCAAAAAAATCCGAGGCAAGCGTACGGCGCCGTTTATAGATGACTTTGTGGTCCCGCCTCTGACGCTGCCGGAGTTTTTGCCGAAACTCGAGGCGATACTTTCAACCTATGATTTAGTTTACACAGTGGCGGGCCATGTGGGGGATGGGAACTTCCATATTATCCCGCTGGTCGACCCGACCGACCCTACCGTAGCCAAAACGATAGATGCCCTGAGCCACAAAGTCTACGACCTGGTTATTTCTTACAGCGGTTCAATTACCGGCGAGCATAACGACGGCATTATCCGCACGCCCTATGTGGAAAAAATGTTCGGCCCGGCGATGTACGCGCTCTTTATGGAGGTAAAAAAAATTTTTGATCCGCAAAACATCTTTAACCCGGGCAAAAAAGTCGGCTCTACGTTTGCCGATGCGCTCGGCAAGCTTGACCTGTCTGACGGTAAAAAAGCGGGTGTACAATAACACCGTATGCCGCAAAGGATGCGCGACGGATTTACTCTCATAGAGCTGCTCCTTGTGATAGCTATTATCGCTATCTTAGCGGCAGTCGTGCTTGCCGGTGTGGCCTCCAGCCGCCCCAAAGCGCGAGACACTAAGCGCCTTGTCGACCTAAAAAGCATAGCCAGCGCTTTGGAGTTTTACAACATCGACAAAGGACATTATCCGGTTGCGGCAGCATGGGTAACCGGTTGCGACAAAGCAGGCGCAAATTGGATACCCGACGGCTTGGACTACGCGTGGAGCGCCAAATATATCCAGATAATGCCGCGTGACCCGTCCGAGGACTGCGGCGGTTCTGACCAGCGTTCGTATCAATATCAAAGCGACGGGGTTACCTATAAAATAACCACCACGCTTGAAAGTTCGTCGCCCCCGATAGCATCGGGAGAGACCCTCGCTTTCAACGGGTCCTTTTTGCAACCGTTTGTAGACACTACGCCGCTGACGGTCACTTTTTCTACACCGGTATCCAACCCGACCAATCAGTCGCCGATACCCATTGTGGTCACGTTCTCCCGGGCGGTAGTGGACTTTGCCCAAAGCAGCTTGTCGATCGTACGCGGCACCGTAAGCAGCTTCTCATCCGTGTTGGCATCAGTCTTCAATCTCTTTGTGACGCCTACCGATAATGATGTCGTTATGCTGAGCGTGCTCGGAGGAGTGGTTCACGACCGAAGCGGCATCGGCAATTCCGCGGCGCAGTTTACAATCACTTACGACTCGCTTTCGCCGCACATCGCGTTGTCTCCCGACCCCTTGCCGGCCGCGGTGTCCGGACCGTTTTCGGTTACGGCAAATTTTACCATCGGAGTAGTTGACTTTGCGGCAAATAAAATTTCAGTCACAAACGGCAGTGTAACCGGTTTCAACAAACAAAATAACTCCAACTACACATTTACGGTAACCCCTGCCGCCAACGGGACGGTGACGGTTTCTGTCCCCGGAGGCGTTACCACGAGCGCCGCCGGCAACACAAACATCTCCTCGAACTCAATCAGTACCACCTATACGGGACAGTAGCGATATGAAAATAACTAAACTCGGACATTGCGCGATGGTGTTGGAGATTGACGGGGTGAGGCTCTTGACCGACCCGGGGAATTTTACCGCGGAGCGCAATGTGCAAAACAGGATAAATGCGGTGCTCATAACGCACGAACACCAGGACCATTTGCATATAGAGTCACTGAAGAAGGTGTTAGAGAGCAACCCCGGCATGGTGATAGTTGCCAACAGCGCGGTCGGCTTAATTTTAGAAAAAGAGGGAATTCCGTACACCAAAGTCGGCGACGGGCAGTCGACCGACATCAACGGAGTAGCTATAGAGGGTTTCGGCAAAAACCACGCGCTAGTGTATCCGCCTGACGCGGGGCTGGTGGAAAACACGGGCTATTTTGTGGGCGGCAAGTTTTACTTCCCCGGCGACAACTTCCACAACCCGGATAAGCAGGTTGATGTGCTGGCTCTACCGGTTGCCGGTCCGTGGATGAAACTGGCGGACGCGGTGGACTTTGCAAAAATAATTAAAGCCCGCACGGCCTTTGGTGTGCACGATGGGATGATACAGCCCTTCTTTCGTGGATTTGTGGGCAACCTACTTAAGACGTTTGTCCCCGAGACGGAGTACGTAAGCCTGCAGGACGGCGAAACAAAGGAGTTTTAACACAATATAAAGGACCGGCCTTTATATTTGTGTACCTTGTGTAAGGCCAAAAGCGTATAGTGGTGGGATGGAACCTTTGGCAAACAAAATACGCCCAAAGTCGCTCGATGAGTTTGTCGGGCAGGAGCACTTGGTCGGCAAGGGGAAACCCCTGAGAGAAGCGATTGAGGGCAAGCACCTCTTCAGTTTTATTTTATGGGGGCCGCCGGGGAGCGGTAAGACGACGTTGGCGCGCCTGTATGCCAATGCGCTTAATGCCGAGTTCCACGAGCTGTCGGCGGTCGACTCCGGCAAGGAGGATATTAAGCGGATACTTGATAAAAAAGGACAAATAAAATTCGATACAAGGCCGAAAGTTTTGTTTATCGACGAAATACACCGGTTTAACAAAGCCCAGCAGGATTTTTTGCTGCCATTCGTCGAGCGCGGCGACCTCACGCTCATCGGAGCCACGACGGAGAACCCGAGCTTCGAGGTCATCGGTGCGCTTTTGTCCAGGACACAAGTGTTTGTGCTGGGTGAGCTTACCGAAAAAGAGATGGAAAAAATAATCGAAAGAGCATATGACACATTGAACAAAAATGCGCGCCCCGTTAGAGATAAGTCCGCTAAGCGGACTGCCGACCGTAGTCGGATCTCTAACGGGGCGCGCGAGTGGCTTATCCAAGCGGCGCAGGGTGATGCGCGGCAGGCTATCGGAGTGTTAGAGAGCGCGCAGAAGCTGTACGGCGCGATAACCCTCGAATCGCTGAAGGAGACTATCCAAAGCAAGCACCTGCGCTACGATAAAAAAGGCGAGGAGCATTACAACACCATTTCGGCCTTTATAAAATCTATGCGAGCCTCCCAGCCCGACGCGGCGCTCTACTACCTGGCGCGCATGGTTGAGAGCGGGGAAGACCCTCTTTTTATCGCCCGACGCATGGTCGTGTTTGCCAGCGAGGATATCGGGCTTGCGGTGCCGACCGCATTGGTGGTGGCTAACGCGGTCTTTCGCGCGTGCGAAACCATCGGCTACCCGGAATGCGCAATTAATCTCGCGCATGGCGTTGCCTATTTGAGCGAATGCAAAAAGAGCCGCTCTTCGTATGATGCGTACCTTGAGGCGTTGGATGACGTTAAAACACTAGGTGCCTTGCCTATCCCGATGCGCGTGCGTAATGCTCCGACGAAGCTGATGAAAAACTTGGGCTATCACAAAGGCTACAAATTTTACGATAAGGAGTCCTATCTGCCGGACAAGCTGAAAGGAAAAAAGTATCTGAAATAAAAAACTCCGCGCGGGGCGGAGTTGCAGAGTCGTCGGCTTCTAGATAAACCGGCTGGAGAGCCAGTCGTGTGCCATATGCGCCACCAAACCGATGGGGAAAAAAACAATCGAGCCTAGAAAGGCCACAATCATGCTCTCAGAAAATCCGGCGTTTTGAGCGAGCCCGAAGATGAAGATGAGTGCCCCTGCAACTATGGCTGCCACGAGTCCTGTCCGGAGCTGTTCTCTGAATCCTTCGTCCCATGAAAACATCCATCCACGGATTAACATGGCTATCAGAGACACTACTGACCCGAAGACAAATATTTCGAGGTAGACGGAAGCGGGGGATAGTGTCCGGATGAGAATATTTATTATGACCAGAAACAAATCAAGCAAAAACCCGCCGGCAAAAGCGGCAAGCAGCGTAACACCGAATCGGCGCATAGCGACCTCCTTAAGATCTATTGCTGCATGTACAATATCTTTGCTTGCCAAAATGTCAAATAAAAATGCCGCCGGACTAAAAGCCCGGCGGCGGTTCGCCAAACGTCATGAGGTGCGCGGCATAGCGGACTTCCTCGGACTTCAGATAGCCCAAGCGGCAGACGTGTGTGGAGGTCGCGCTCTGCGTGACGGTTCTGCACCCGGTGGTGTAGAAGTCGCGGAAACCAAGCAGCATGGCCGTAAGGTCAACCGCCTCTTCGTGCCGGGAAAGGACGTGTCCGACCGAGTCAAGCACGACGTGCGAGAGTTCGTGGGCGACCGCAAGGACCACCTGTTCGAAGGTTGCTTCCTGGAGGAATGATTTCCGGAAGTTAACCATAATGAGCGTATTCTTAAAGTCCCGCGTGCCTCTCATAGGCAGGGGCATCGGACGATTGATCCAGGCAGGTGCATCTCCGATATCTGCCGGAGTATTGCCGTTCCACAAACCGACTCTGATCCGGAGATTGAGCTTAAGTGTGTCGCGGACGAAACGTACGATGCTGTTGTAGTCCCTGGCCTTGTAAAAGGCTTCGAGTTCAGTATCGTCGATCGGTGCGCGTGTCGGGCCGAACGACAGGCGCAGCGCGCCTATGTAAGCGTGCAGCATTTCTCTGCGTATCTTCACCACAATCTCTCCCGTGCTATTTCTAGAATAATTTATACTATTTTAATATATAAAAGTCAAGCAAATAAAAAACCGCCGATTATTTTGGCGGTTGCTGCTTCTCGAACTTGTGGACACGGATACATTTAGGGCCGAGCGGTTTATGGCTTGTGCCGCGGCCGCGACACTTGGGACATTGCTTCAACCTCTCGCGTATATCGGCCTCCCGGCCTTAGGCCTCAGGATATTGCCGCTTCCGCGGCATGTTTTGCATAGTGACATGACAAACTCCTTTTTCTTCTGGGACGAAGAGTATACTAACTATATGCAGGAAACAATAGTCTTCGGCGGGGGATGCTTTTGGTGCACGGAGGCGGTTTTTCTGATGATTAAGGGAGGGCAGTCGGTGGAGCCGGGATATACCGGAGGTAACACTGTTGATCCGACCGATACCGACGTTTATACCGGGAAGACCGGCCACGCGGAGGTGGTCAAAATAGAGTACAACCCCGATCAAATTTCTCTTGAAGAGTTATTACAGGTATTTTTTTCTACACACGACGGTACACAGCTCAACCGCCAGGGGCCGGATGTGGGCACTATGTATCGCTCGGCTATTTTTTACACTACCGAGCGCCAGAGAGAAAAGGCCCGGCACTATATTGATGTTCTAAATAAAAATGTTACTCAGCGTATTGTGACTGAAGTTGTGCCTCTCGATAAATTCTATCCGGCACAGGATTATCACAAAAATTTCTACAAAAGCGGTAATCGCCCGGATTATTGTGAGTTAGTTATCGATCCAAAAGTTGATAAGGTAAAAAATAAATTCAAAAGCCTACTCAAATGACTATTGAAGAATTTGAACAATTAGTGGAGCGGGAGTTCCCGCTGGCGGTGCCGGAGAAATTTCATCACCTGATAAAGAATGTGGCTTTTTTGGTTGAGGACGAGCCGGACGCAGTGGCGCGGAAAGAAAATGGTTTACAACAAGGCGAAACTTTGTTGGGACTTTATAAGGGAGTGCCATATACCGAGCGCGGCGACCTGTACGGGGTAGGCGGCACGTTGCCCGACACCATTACGCTCTACCGGCTGCCGATTGAGCATGCCGCCGTTCAAGATAATCTCCCGGTCGCGCAAGTTATCCGCGAGACCATCTGGCACGAGGTGGCCCACCACTTTGGCATGGACGAGCATACGGTACGGGGCCGCGAGCATCAGCGTGACCACGGCCCCGATGAGTCGTGTGAAAGTTGCTCGGCATGATATAAAGGAAACATGCAAGAAAAACTACCCCTAGCGCCTTATATACTCCTCGCACTCGCAATGGTCGGGCTGGGCGATACTTTGTATCTGTCGTACTTCCAATATATGAACCTTATCCCCACGTGCGCTATCGGCGGGTGCGAGGTGGTGCTGACCAGTGTGCACTCAAAATTCTTCGGCGTGCCGTGGTCCTACATCGGCATGGTTTTCTATTCCTATATGTTCTGCCTCGCCGTACTTTTGTGCATCGAGCCGCGCTCTAAGGCTTTGCGCCTCGGCGCGCTCGTTTATACCGGGGCGGGATTCCTGTACTCGGCGTGGGCCATTTTTTACGTCCAACTCACGGTCATCGGGGCGCTCTGCCAATTTTGCGCAATCTCGGCGCTGACCGCTTTCGCATTATTTTGCGTAGCCGTCTGGCATTGGCGAACAACTTAATACGCCGGCCTGCGGTAGCGGTTAAATAGCCGCCAGAGGAAATACAGTACCAGGAGCGCCGCTACCGGGTAAAAGATGCCCGCGCTGCCGATAATAAAGTTAAGCAGGGTAAGCAGATACAGATAAAGGGTCCAGAGGATAAACCAAAAAGTGCCTGTCGGGTCGGTAGTGGCTTGCGCGACCGTCCCGGCGCCCAACACCTCGCCGGAACGATCGCCCAGGTTAACCTTGGCGGCCGCTATTTGGCCGTCGATAGTGTCGGAGAGCGTCGCGCGCCCGCTGTCGATGAACTTAAAGACCGGTGCCGTGGCATTGGCCGCGGCGGGGGAAAAGCCGGCTATGCTGTCCTGGATTTTTTGCGAAGATTCGACCGGTGCGGCGGCCTGTGCGACTGTATCCGCTGGCTGCGGCTTTGCGGCGATGCTGAAAGTCTCGGATTGTCTCTCTACAACCTCGGTGCCTTTCTTCAGCTCGGCGACAACCGTGTGCGAGCCTTTCAGGGGCTTCCAGGATACCGATACTACCGACGCTTCGTTTGCATTAAGCGACACCGGCACACTGCCGATAGCCGCCGCCCCTTCGCTGAACTGCATCGTACCGGTAAAAGCGGACGCGTCCTCGTTGGCGATGACGGCGTGGATAATCACCGTTTCTCCCTCGACTACCGCCGACCGCGACAGAAAGAGCGACTGCTTGGCAAACCCCGCCCCAAAAGCGATATAAGGAGCCGCTAATAGTGCGAGCAATAACGCGTATTTCATCATGCTATTATTATTGCATGAGATTTTTTAGGTGGTGCAAGCGGCTTTTGGTTCCGCATCACGAAAACGCCTATCGCCCGCATCTTTTGCGCCGCGGCTCGCTTGTATTTTTGCTCGCGGTGGCGCTTTTGGCTGAAGGTGCACTAGTCTTCAATCTTATGGCCCGGCACGGGGGAGCGGGCTTTATGGCCGCGGTGATACAAAGCGAGATTATTTCGCTTACCAACTCGGAGCGCGCGCAAAATAAAATAGCTGTTCTCGCGGAAAATACTCTCCTTAACCAGTCCGCACAAGCTAAAGCTGATGATATGGCCACAAAGGGCTATTTTGCGCACAATAGCCCGGACGGCACGCAGCCTTGGAGCTGGATAGACGCCGCCGGATACGATTATCAGTACGCGGGGGAAAATTTGGCCGTTCGATTCGTCGATTCGAAAGACGTCGTTGTCGGTTGGATGGCGTCGCCGACGCACCGCGCCAACATTGTCAAGCCGGCGTACACTGAGGTGGGCGTTGGCATCGCGCAAGGCATGTATAAAGGCCAAATAGCGACGTTTGTGGTGCAGCATTTTGCAAAACCGTCGGCCAAGGCGCTCGCTGCGCGGGCGAGCGGGCAGGTACTGGGCGCCGAAATAGGTCCTCCGCCGTCGCTAACCGACACGGCCCTGCGCACTGCGGGCAAGATTATTTCCGAACCAAGGCAGACGACCGCGTGGGTACTGGGCGGGATAATCGCTCTTCTCGCGCTGGCGCTCGTCATCGCTTTTTTCCACCATGTGCAGGTACAGGCGCGCGACCTTTTGGTGCCGGGGACCATGGTTGCAGTCGTTGCTTTGACGCTCCTTGTTATCAACACAAACTTTCTTTCATCAACTATTACGGTAACTGCGCAGGAGGCGGGGGTTGCGGGCTACCATGGAGTAGTATTGACGCCCGAAGCCGGCTACTCGGAACGGTAAGGTATACTATTTGGATATGAATCCCGTTAGAAATCCAGCCATTTGGAACATGGGGTTCGTTATAGATAGTCGAGAGTTTTATAAACTAAATTTCTAACGGGATGAACAAGAACATCATAACGGGCATAGCCGTAACTGCCGGTTTGGCGGTGGTGGCGCTTTTCTTTGTGTACGATCCGATCGGCATATCTTCAGGTGTTGCGGCACCTGCTTCTGCGGGACTTGTCGTGCAGGATGAGGTAGTGGGTACGGGCGCGGAGGCGCAGGCAGGCAGCATAGTGAGTGTGCATTACACAGGAAAGTTGTCCGACGGCACAGTCTTCGACACGTCGGTCGGCAAAGCTCCTATCGAATTTCCGCTCGGCACCGGATACGTCATTCCCGGCTGGGATCAAGGGATAGTGGGCATGAAAGTCGGCGGCAAGCGCCTGTTGATAGTCCCGCCGGAGCTCGGATACGGCGCGCAGGCAAACGGCCCCATCCCCGGAAACTCAACGCTGATATTTGAAGTAGAGCTTGTAAAGGTCACTCCCGCGCAGTAAAGCTCCGCAAAAACTTCGTTTTTGCTCCGTATCTTGCTACTCTTCCGTGATGCGTCCGATTTCCTTTCAGATAGAAAAAGAAATGCCCGGCTCCCTCGCGAGAGCCGGCATTTTGTCTACGCCGCATGGCGATATTAAAACGCCGGCTTTTGTCGCGGTGGGGACTAAGGCAGATGTCAAAGGAGTTCAAACGGCGCAGTTCGGCGAACTTGGCATTCAAACTATCATCGCCAACACCTACCATTTATATCTTTCGCCCGGTCCTGAGTTGATTGCAAAGGCGGGCGGGATACATACGTTTATGGGCTTTGACGGGCCTATCATGACCGACTCGGGCGGCTTCCAAGTCTTTTCGCTCGGCGAGGGATTTGGTAAAAAGGTTTCGAAAGTCACAGCCGGTGAAAAAGTTCCTTTCTCCGGAGAGATAAACACGACCCCAACTCCTACAAAAGAAACTTTTTCACCGGCTGTGTACGATGAAGAGTTGGCAACCTCTCACGGCAAGCTTGCAATCATTGATGATGACGGCGTAACTTTTACTTCGCACATTGACGGAAGCCTTCACCGGTTTACTCCTGAACGCTCTGTTGAAATACAGCATAGCCTCGGCGCGGATATTATTTATGCGTTCGACGAGTGTACTTCCCCCGCGGCCGACCATGAGTATCAAAAAGAGGCGATGGACAGAACGCACCGCTGGGCCGACCGCTCGCTGAAGGCCCACCGGCAGATGTCAACAAAGGCTAAACCTTTGCATTGCAAAGGTTTAGCCTTTGTACCGGGGATATACGGTATCGTGCAGGGCGGACGGTTTGCCGACCTGCGTATTGAGAGCGCCAAATATCTGGCCGGCATGGACTTTGACGGCTACGGCATCGGCGGCTCGTTCAGCAAGCACGATATTCTTGGGATATTGGACAAAGTAAATACGGAACTGCCTAAGGAGAAGCCGCGCCACTTGCTCGGCATCGGCGAGCCCGAAGATATTTTTATCGGAGTTGCATCCGGTATAGACACGTTTGACTGTGTTACCCCGACCCGCAACGGCCGCAATGGGGGGATATATGCCGTAGACGGCAAATATCAAATTCCAAATAACAAATATCAAACGGATTTCGGGCCGCTTGATGAAGGGTGCGAGTGTCCCGTCTGTAAAGTGCATACCCGCGCCTATGTGCACCACCTGTTCCGCACCAAAGAAATGCTTGGCGGTATTTTAGCATCTATGCACAACTTATATTTCCTGACGAATCTGGTTCAGCAAATCCGGGCGTCTATACTGGACGGCTCGTTCGAGCGTTATCAACAGTCCTTCCTTCAAGAGTATAAGCAGTGAGTATACTAAAGGAGTGTACAGGAATTTATGGATGGCTGGAGTAGCCATTGTTGTTGCCGTTATAGCTATAGGCACGTATTTTTACCTGCAGTCCCGGCCTGTGCCAGAGCCGGCTATCGTGCTCCAAACAACAGAAGAAGACGTCTATTCGCCTGAAGTGCAAGCGCTGCAGCTTAAAAATCTTAAAGCGTTAGCCGCAAGTATGGCTTCGGAGCAGGCGCAAGTTCAACAACAAGCACAATTGGCGGCGCTTAAATCTCTGCAGCCCGGACAAGCACAAACAAATCAAGACCAGTTGAAGTCGCTCCAATCTCTGGGCATGTAAATAAATCAAATGACCTTTTATTTCAACTACAAAAAAACAACAAGCTGGCTGGGGGCGGGGGTGCTCGGGCTGTTGGTGGCGCTGATGGCCGTGGCGCCACATGCGCAGTCGCAGAGCGGCTCGACCCCGGTTACCGGCTGGATGTGGAGCGACAATATCGGATGGGTAAGTCTTAATTGCTCGAATACAAACGATTGCAGCCCTACCTGGGGACTTAGCCTTAGCGGCAGCGCGGTTACCGGTTATGCCTGGAGCGATAATATCGGATGGATAAAGTTCGGCGAGCTCGGGCCCACGTTTCCGGCCGGCGGCGGGAGTGCAACAGAAGCGGCTTTTAGCGGCGGTAATTTTTCCGGATGGGCGCGCGCTTGCACCGGCACCACCAGCGGCAACTGTACTAATAAAATCGGGCGTACCGACGGCTGGGACGGCTGGATAAGTCTTAGTGGAACTTCGCCGACGTATAAAGTTGACACTGACGCGAACGCTTCTTATCTCCCGCAAACCTCGGGCGCATGGGGGAGCGAGGTAGTCGGCTGGCTCGGCGCCAAAGTGACCGCCACAGCGAGCTGCGTGCCTACGACAAAATCTTGCACCGATTCGACACATTATAGCGGCTATACCGATGCTTCGTGCAATGAGTATCAGCCGGGTGAATGTGCCCCGAGCTCATTTTGCCAAGATCCCGGTGGCGCGTGTGTTCAAATTTCGGTCGGTGGCTGTCTTAGCATCGGCGTTAATCCCGGCCCGCCCTTGGATTGTATAGACGAAGTCAGCAAAGGCCGTTTGGACGGTACCGGCAAGGCAACACTGTATTGGAGGTCAATACCCAGCACTCTCGATGGTTGCACGCTCAAAAATACAAGCGGTGCGACTGTTGATACGGGACTCTCCGGGGACTATACAACGCCGACACTGACTACCGGGTCCTATACATATACCCTGACCTGTACCCTCAACGGCGACACGGTTATTACAAAACAGGTAACTGTGTCACCGTTGCCGGTGTACGAGGAAATTTAATGCCATTATTAACAAGCCATTAATTATCAGTAGGTTACAGGTGCTATCATAAGTACATACTTTATATATGCAATTCATCAAAAAATTCTCTTTCTCATTCGCACTCTTTTTAGGCTTGTTGTTTGCCGGAGCGGCGGTTGCTTGGAGCGGCCCTCCATCAGGAGGACCTCCAACTTGCCCTCTTACCAACTCAGCATGTAATCCACCGATAAATACGAGCTCTTCCCCTCAAACTAAAATAGGTAACCTGTCTATAACCGGTGACCTGTCTATAGCCGGACAATTCCAGGCAAATGGTGGTCTGGGGGCAACCAATATTCAGGTAGGCACTACCGGCAATCCGGCAGCTATTACCTCGCCGAAATTTTGCATAGGTACTGACTGCAAAACATCAGCATGGGATGAGTTTGTCGCGATATCCCGCGACGCCACCAACTTTACTAACAGTCAACTGACGTTGCGGAGCCTCCGGAGCTCCTTTAACGCCGCGGTCACTACCAATCTCATAGGAGCTATTAACTTTGACTCTAATGATCTTGACCTAACCGCACCCGGCAAGACAACGGCGGCAATAAGAGCCGTAGCGGCAAGTGCGCACACCGCCACAAGTCTGCCTACCAGCCTTGTGTTTTACACCACCGCGGTAAATGACACGACCCCGAATGAAGTAATGAGAATCACGTATGACGGGAATGTGCAGGCGGCTAAATTCGTCTACCCTTCAGATGAAAGGCTTAAAACTAATATAAAAACGCTCGGCGACGCGCTGTCTAAAGTGCTTGCCTTGCGCGGCGTCAGCTTTGTGTGGAAAAACGGCACCCAGAGAGCGGGACAGGAAGACATCGGTTTTATCGCCCAAGAGGTCGAAAAAATAGCCCCCGAGCTGGTGGCCACCGACGAGCGCGGCTACAAGGCAGTCGACTACGCACGCACCGTGCCGCTCTTGGTTAACGCTATACGCGAGCAACAAGCGCAGATAGATGAGCTCAAGGCGCGGCTCGACGCGCTGGCCGGACAGTCCAGTCGTTAACTATGGGAAATAAGCTGACACAAACGCAGTGGCTCTGGGTCACGGGTGCACTGGCACTCGCGGTCTTGCTTGGAGTCGCGTTTGTGCGCGCGCAGGAACAGGTTTCTCTACAACAAAATCCCATACACTCCGATATCTCAACCGCTCCGGCAGAACAAAAAGAAGTTAATTTCAGCCCCGCTATCGGACCAATAACCGGCCTCAGTGGCTTTATTAAAAGCGTGGGGCCGGGCAACTTTATGCTGACTACGGTCATTGTTAATGAAGGGGTCAAAACCACGACAATACTCATCGATTCCACGACCATTATAAGCCGGCTGGTCGCCAAGGACGAGGCGCTGCTCAAAAAACAACGTGCCGAAGCCGTAGCTAATGGCACCCCGCCCCCCGAACCCTACACTAACGAAACCATAGGCTTATCCGACCTGAGCGAAGGAATGCTGGTGACCGTCGAATTTGTGGAGGCCACACAAGCCACCAGTGCCACCGCACACGCCAAAAGCGTTGACATATTGCCGATAACGCCATGATATCATGCGCCGCGCTCTCTATAATTCGACACTAACACTCTGTACGGTCTTTTTTGCCGTTGCATTTTTAGTTGCCCCGGTGTTTTCCCAGGCGGCAACAATACCAGTGTGGCAGGGTAAGTATCCCTATTTTAATGTTGGTCAATTCAATGCTCCTGCGGGCCACGGCTGGCCAGCACCCCGCGTAACACTCGATGGATCAGCGTGGGGTTATTATGGTGTTTTTATGCCCTCGTATGCGAGTATTTACGTAACCGAGGACCGATCTAATGCCCTGTCCGGAGTAAATAAAGTTGCTCGTTTTGGCTACCCCGCCTTTGTCTGGAGACAAACCCTCTCCGTTTCTGGTACAACTCTGTCGGCTGTGACACCATGGACAAATATTACACTCGACTGGGCGTGCCAAAAAACGCAAGGTAGGAACGTTGGAGGTTCATGTAAATCTTATGACGCATTTGACCAATGTAATTCCTGGACTGGCGGTACTATTGAGTATTTGGGTTACTATACAGGCGCCGTAGTAAATGGGGTCGCGCGTCCAGCGGTCGGGAGCATAACTGTAGCACCAAGCGTGACAACAACGTATACTATTTATTGCTCTGCACGATCTCAACAAAAAGAACTTCTTAGACCACCCGCTACAAACAGTTTTGTGTTTAAGGTGGTAGTAGTGGACCCGTGTCCGGTCGATATCGAGGCCGCAAAAGGTAACCCGAGCGGGTATTGGCTGAAAGCAAACACCACGCGGCGGCTCAACAATACCACCTTAGGCTTCAATAATTGCCTCAAAAATATAAGCGGTAACGACTATTACATCCCCGCCAACACAAAAGCCGAACTGCAGTCGTTCTTTACCAATGCATCAGCCGGCAGGGTCCCGGGCGTTTTGGTGCCTCAATGATACATCTAGCAAACTACAACCGCCTATGGCAAACCGGCACGATTTTATTTAGCTTTGCGTTGTTAGTCATCCCCATGTCCGCGCAGGCCGCCACGGCGCTGGGCGACCTGCAAGATATACCAAAAGACTATACCGGCGAGGATTATCCCGCGCAGCCGCTCTGCTGGGTCAACTACTCTTTTGCAGGCTACGGCGACGGCGTTTGGGGCCCACTGTGTGTCCGTATCGGGCGGAGTTATTTTGATGCGGTTATGGGCGTTCTATGGGGTACGTATCATCACTATTCAGGATATATATACAGAGCAGATCTCATATGGGGTAACCCGCAGACCGACACTTTTGCGGTCGGATTTCTTAGTGCGAACCTTGGCGGTGGGGAAGGACAGACCCGCTATATTACTCGGACCTTTACTCCTGCGGGTTATTATCAGTACAATGCGTCTACTGGCGCGGGAAAATATGTCTGGAACCTAGGTAAGCTCGACCCCGCCCCGGTCGAGCGTAAAGCCGGCAATGATGTGGAGGTAGACGGCGGTCAGAAGATTACTCTCGAGTGGTCGTGTTTGCCGTCGCGGCAGGTAAATTGGCAGGCAAAAAGTGGACAAGGTACTTTTTCGCAAGGTGGTTGGGGCGGCGGTATTTTGTACAAGTATACCTTCGCCTCAAGCGCCTCCGGCTCCGGCCCGGGTACCGACTTTGACTTTACCGGCGGAGCGCTCAAAGGTTTTAAAAAAATAAAGGCGCCCATCGCCGCCGGCGAACACGACTACGTACTTACCTGCAAGGGCGCTATTTCCACGCCCGTTACTATTCCGGTTATTGTCAAAAGCCTGTGCCCCACAGATATTGAGGCAGCTCCCGGAAACACAAATGGTTTTTGGCTGAAGCCGGGCACGGCGGCCGCGCCGACAACGCGCCATCTTTCTAAAACCTTTTCCACAATCACCTATGACTTCTGCATCAAAAACACCGGCGCCAACGGCTACTTTATCCCCGCCAAGACCGCTGCCGAACTTAAGTCGTTCGTCGACCGCTTGCCGTCTGGGGTAACGAAGTTTTAAGCATGCACCGGCTAAACCAAAACCGGTTATCTTTGCTAGAATGGCCGGATGGCTAATTTTAAACTCTCGACCCACCACACGCCTGCCGGCGACCAGCCCAAGGCCATCGAGGCTCTGATACAGGGTCTTACGCGCGGCGAGCGGCACCAAACCCTGCTGGGGGTGACCGGTTCGGGCAAGACTTTTACCGCGGCTAATGTTATTGCCGCGCTCGACAAGCCCACGCTGGTTATAGCCCACAACAAAACGCTGGCCGCCCAGCTGGCGCAGGAGTACCGGGACTTTTTTCCCGATGCAGCGGTGCACTATTTTGTCTCGTACTACGACTACTATCAGCCGGAGGCGTACATGGCGCACTCCGACACTTACATAGAAAAGGAGGCGCAAATAAACGAAGAGATAGAGCGCTTGCGCCACGCTTCGACGCAGGCCCTGCTGACGCGCAAAGATGTGATAGTAGTCGCCTCGGTATCCTGCATTTACGGCCTGGGGAGCCCCGAAGAGTATCGCAAAGTGCACCTCGAGCTGAAATCAGGCATCAAAAAGAACCGCGCGGAGCTTATCCGCGAGCTCATCGGCGTGTACTTTGAGCGCACAAATGCCGACTTAACCCCCGGCACCTTTAGGGCATTGGGCAACAGTGTGGAAATAATGCCGACGGGCGAGCGGGTGCTGTACCGCGTCGAGTTCGCCCATTCGACGGGCTCAGGGCAAGAGGGCGAGCAAATCGGCAAACTGCGCATTATAGACGCGGTTACCCGCGCAGAAATAAATCAAGGACCGTCCTCCATTTTTTTGTTTCCGGCCAAGCATTACGTTACCCCTGAGCATGAGCGAGCGCGCGCCATCGCGGATATTCGCGCGGAGCTCAAGGCCCAGCTCGCCAAGTTTGAGCGTGCGGGCAAGCTGCTTGAAGCCGAGCGTCTGAAACGCCGCACCAACTATGACTTGGCGATGATACGCGAGGTGGGCTACTGCAACGGGATAGAAAACTATTCCCGCCATTTTGACGGCCGGAAGGCCGGCGAACCCGCACACTCTCTATTGGAATATTTTCCGCACAAAAAAGACGGCACGCCCGACTTTCTGACTATTATAGACGAGAGCCATGTAACGGTGCCGCAGATAGGCGGCATGTACGCGGGCGACCGCGCCCGCAAGGAAACACTGATAGATTTCGGTTTCCGGCTGCCGAGCGCTTTAGACAACCGGCCGCTGCGGTTTGAGGAATTTGAGGAGCGGGTAGGGCAGGTTATCTATACGTCAGCGACGCCGGGGCCGTATGAAAAAGAAAAGAGCGGCAAGAATATAGTCGAGCAGATTGTCCGGCCGACCGGTCTTTTGGATCCGATTATTGATATTCGCCCGGTTACCAGCGGCGCGGTTCTAAAGGACTCTCCTTTGGCTCCCCGTCTGAATTCCAAAGGTTTAGCCTTTGTTTCAAAGGCTAAACCTTTGGAATCGTATCAAGGACAGGTCCAGGATGTGATAGAAGAGGTGGCAAAAGTGGTCAAGCGCGGCAACCGCGTGCTTATCACCACGCTTACCAAAAAGATGGCCGAAGACTTAAACGACTACTTGAAAGAGCGCGGCATAAAGTCGACTTACCTGCACAGCGACGTAGAGACGCTGGAGCGGATTGAAATACTGACCAGCCTGCGCCGCGGCGAGTACGATGTGTTGGTGGGCGTCAACCTCCTGCGCGAGGGGCTCGACCTCCCCGAGGTGGAACTGGTGGCGATCCTCGATGCCGACAAAGAAGGGTTTTTACGCAGCGAGGTATCGCTGATACAAACCATTGGCCGAGCCGCGCGCAACAGCGCGGGACGGGTTATTTTGTATGCCGACCAGGAGACGCCTTCTTTAGTTAAAGCAGTGGGGGAAACCCGCCGCCGCCGTACTGCGCAGGAAGCGTACAATAAAAAGCACGGGATTACGCCGACCACTATCATAAAAAATATAAAAGATATTACCGAGGAGCTCCGTAGCGAACATTCTAAAGCGATAGTTACTATGCTCGAGGTGGACAAAGAGCTGTATAAAAAGAATCCGCGCCAATTTATCGCGGCTAAAAAACGCGAGATGGCCGAGGCGGTCAAGGAGCTCGACTTTGAGTCGGCAGCTCTTATCCGTGATGAGATTTTAGCCTTGACCGGAGGAAATGCTAAAAAGAGGCCAAAAAAGCCCAAAAAATAAGGGTATTTTGGTAGCAAGGTTTAACCTTGCTATAAAAGCTTGACAAGAGTCAATAGGGGGTGTATGATAGTGTTCTGACGTCGGGGCCGTACGTTTTCGCAGGATGAGGTGCTCATAGCTTTGCTAGACCCTCTGATGTGATACAAGCGGCAGCTTGAGAGGAGCAATCCTTCCCCGACGTCCGCTCTTTCGTTCAGATGGCGCTCCGAGAGCGACATCTCAGCCCCGCAGCCCCTCACGACAGTGAGAGTGGCGCGGGGCTACCTTATACCTAAACGAGGGTATAATTACCCTCAGATTCTAACGATCCAGCTCAGGGAGAGGGACTATGTCTACTGGTGTAATAGCGACGTTTGTCTTTCTACTTATCTTCTGCGGAGCGCTCATGACTCCGCCTAATACTCGCCAGCCGCGAGTTGACTCATGACCAGTCTTGAGTGGTTTGGCCTGGCGGATATCGTATCGCTGTTCGGGTCGCTGCTTTGGCCCGCCAGTTTTTGCAGAAGCTCCGGAAACTCCGGAGCCCGCCCGAACGTACGTTCAGTACGGGCGGGCTTTTTCTTTTTGTACTGCAAAATGTTATACTACTTGTGTACATAGCTGACCCCTCGGGCAATCCGTGGGGCTAGTCTGTTGCCGCCAAGAGCAAGCTCTTGGCCAATAAACAAGATGGAAGACTATATCCACATCAAAGGGGCTAAGACCCACAATTTAAAAAATATCGACCTTAAAATCCCCAGGAATAAAATGGTGGTTTTTACCGGTTTGTCCGGCTCGGGCAAATCATCGCTCGCTTTTGACACTATCTTTGCCGAGGGCCAGCGCCGCTACATTGAGTCGCTTTCCGCCTATGCGCGGCAGTTTCTCCGTCAAATGCAAAAGCCCGACGTCGAGGAAATTACCGGCCTCTCGCCGGCTATATCTATCGACCAAAAATCGCGTTCCAACAACCCGCGCTCGACCGTGGCGACTATTACTGAAATTTATGACTATTTGCGCATCCTTTACGCTCGCGTCGGCAAACCGCACTGCTTGGTGTGCAATCGGGAGATACGCAAGCACAGCAATCAGGAAATTATCGAGAGTGTCGCCGAGACGGTGTCCTCCCATATTCCTAAAAAAAACAAGAAAGTTATGGGGGTAGAGATAAGCGACGATTATGTGCGCATATACGCGCCGGTGGTGGTCGGCCGCAAGGGCGAGTACTACCAGCTCCTCTACGACCTGCTTGGCAAAGGATTTGAAAAAGCGAAGATAGACGGCACGCCGGTAAACTTGCGCGACCGAGTAGAGCTCTCCCGCTACAAAAAACACGACATCGACGCTCTGGTTGATGAGATTCTTGTATCCGAGTTCCAGCGGAATAAAGCCGCCGCTCTTGAGCGGCTCGGCGAGGCGGTAGAGCGCGCGCTGCAGGAAGCCGACGGCTTGGTAAAGATAGAAGAACCGTCGTCAGACGGGTCAGGGGCCGGCAAAGAGCGCGTCATCTCGACCAAATTTATGTGCGCCTACGACGGATTTTCCTTCCCTGAAGTGGAGCCCCGTCTGTTTTCCTTTAACTCGCCGTACGGCGCGTGTCCGGCTTGCAACGGGCTCGGTACCAAGCATTTTTGGTCCGACGAGCCTTGTCCGGTATGCAAAGGCGCGCGTCTGCGCCCGGAGTCGCTTAACGTGTTTCTCGGAGATAAAAAGAATATCGTCGATATAACCAACCAATCGATCGCGGACGCGTTTGAATTCTTCGATAACCTCGAACTTTCTAAAAAAGACCACGAAATTTCGAAGACCGTAATCAAGGAGATTACCGCGCGGCTTAAGTTTATGCTCGACGTCGGGCTCGACTACCTGACGCTCGACCGCCGCGCCAACACTTTGAGCGGTGGCGAAGCCCAGCGTATCCGCTTGGCAAGCCAGTTGGGGAGCGGGCTCGTGGGCGCGCTGTATGTGTTGGACGAGCCGACTATCGGGCTGCACCAGCGCGACAATGAGCGGCTTATTAAAACATTGCTCAATCTGCGCGACCTCGGCAACACCATTATCGTCGTCGAGCACGATGAAGACACTATCTACGCCGGCGACTATTTGGTAGACATCGGGCCGGGCGCGGGAGTGCGTGGCGGACATATTGTCGCCGAAGGTTGGCTAGAGAAGCTCCTTACCTCCAAAAAGAACGACAGCGGCTCGGTAACGCTCTCTTACCTGCGCGGCGAAAAAGCGATAGAAGTACCCGAAACCCGCCGCGAAAAGGATAAAGGCTCGCTGAAAGTAAAAGGAGGCTCGGTGTTTAACATAAAAAACTTGGATGTGGAGGTGCCGCTCGGCAGGCTGGTTACTGTAACGGGTGTATCGGGCTCGGGGAAGTCGTCTTTCCTGTATGAAATCTTGTACGAGAACTTGCGCGCGCGGTTCGACAAGAAGTACCGCTCCAACAAAACATACAATGCCGCTAAGTTTGAGGGCAGCGAGCATTTAAGCCGCGCGATACTTATTGACCAGTCGCCGATAGGGCGCACACCGCGCAGCAATCCGGCAACTTACACAGGTTCCTTTACTTTTATCCGCGAGCTCTTTGCGCAGACATCCGAGGCCCGCGCGCGCGGGTGGAAGGCAAACCGCTTTTCCTTTAACGTTAAGCAGGAGCGCGGGGGCGGCCGCTGCGAGACCTGCGAAGGCAACGGCACCATCGCGGTCGAGATGCACTTTTTGCCGACCGTGTACGTGACCTGCGATGTCTGCAACGGCAAGCGCTTTACCAAAGAAACCATGGAGGTCAAATACAATAAAAAAAACATCTACGATATTTTGCGCATGACAGTTGAAGAGGCTCTGACTTTTTTTGCCGATATCCCGGCTATTTATGACCGGCTTAAAACGCTCGATGAGGTGGGCTTGGGGTACCTCGAGCTCGGGCAGTCGGCGACGACGCTCTCCGGCGGCGAGGCGCAGCGAGTCAAAATTTCCAGCGAGCTGTACCGCCCGCACCTGCAAAAGACTATCTACCTGCTCGATGAGCCGACGGTCGGCTTGCATTACGAGGACGTGCGCAAGCTTATCGACATCCTCAACCGCCTCGTGGCGGCGGGCAACTCGGTAGTGCTTATCGAGCACAATATGGACATTATTAAGAGCTCCGACTACATCCTCGACTTCGGGCCTGAGGGCGGGGTAGGGGGTGGCAAGCTGGTAGCCAAGGGCACGCCGGAGGATGTGGCAAATAATAAAAACTCCCACACGGGCAAGTATCTCAAAAAAGTGCTTAAATAACTGCGCCTATGCAGTTGGAGCAATTTAAAAAGAAAATGAAGCGCATCCCGGACTCTCCCGGAGTGTACTTCTTTTTAGGAAAGAACAAGAAGGTGCTCTACATCGGCAAGGCCACTAGCCTGCGCGACCGTACGCGGAGCTACTTTGCCGCCGACCTTGCGGCAAACCGCAACCCGCTTATTGTGCAGATGCTCCAAAAAGCGCAGACGCTGGAGTGGCGCGAGACCGACTCAGTGCTTGAGGCGCTGCTGCTTGAAGCTGCGCTCATACGCTCGCACAAGCCCCCGGCCAATACCGATCTTAAAGACGATAAGAGTTTTAATTATGTCGTCATTACACAGGAAGAGTATCCGCGGGTGCTGGTGATAAGAGGAAAAAATCTAACCGCGGCTCCTAAGGCCAAAAAAATATTCGGCCCTTTCCCGCACGGCCTTCAATTGCGCGAAGCTATGAAGCTTATCCGGAAGATTTTTCCATATCGCGACACGTGCACGCCGTGCAACATTACAAGGCGAAACCTTGTTAACAAGGTTTCGCCTTGTAAACCGTGCTTCAACTACCAACTGGGCCTGTGTCCGGGCGTGTGTGCGGGGGCGGTGTCCAAGCAAGAGTACGGCCGCAATGTCCGCCACATTGTACTGTTGTTTGAGGGCAAGAAAAAACAGCTTATCAAGGCGCTTAATAAAGAGATGCGCGCCGCGGCAAAAACGGAGGAGTTTGAGCAAGCCAAAGAGCTCCAGCGGCAAATGTATGCGCTTCAGCATATCCAGGATATTTCGCTGATAAAGGAAGAATATCGTAGCCCCTCGACCGCTCTCGGGTCAATTCGGTCGGACCGAATTGAGGCATACGACATTGCGCACCTGCGGGGAAGTGCTGCGGTGGGCGTCATGGTGGTGGTAGAAGGCGGGGAGGCCGCCAAGGGGCAGTACCGCAAATTTAAAATAAAAAGTGCTAAAGCAGGCGATGACCCCGGCGCGCTGAAAGAAGTGCTTTCCCGCCGGCTGGGCCATGACGAATGGCCCCTGCCGCGCCTTATTGTCGTAGACGGCTCGACCGCGCAAATAAACGCCGCCCGCAATATATTGGCCGAGTACGGCATGGCTATCCCGGTCGTGGGTGTGGTCAAGGACGAAAAACACCGCCCGCGCAACATTGCCGGCGACCGCGGGCTGGTTAAAGAAAAAGAGCGCGAAATACTTTTGGCCAACAGCGAGGCACACCGCTTTGCGATAGGCTACCATCGCAAAACGAGCCGAAGGGAGTTGACGCTTGGTAAATAGGGTGTATACCTACGATAGATATAACCGGCAGGGAGTTTGCCATGACAGCCGATGCAGTCTTTGTTCAACAGCCAAACGTGGAAGCACAACGCGCCGAATGGATGAAAAAACACATCGGTGTGTTTAAGACGGAATGCTATTGCAACTGTTTGCCCGGGAGGTTTGTGACGGATCATGCATCGATTCTCCCGTTTAACGTACCAATGTCAGAGAAGATGTTTGGCCCGGGGCGGGATAATTACGGGCAGGATTCGTTTACTCCGCCTCAGTTGCAGCATGAGTACTATTGCGACTCCTGCGGCGCGATGTACCATCCGTCGGTCATCGAGAAATTCTACACGCCGCGCGAAAAGCGTAAGTGATCGCAAGCCGCCGAACTTTGGCGGCTTTTTCTTTGTTATATACTGCATACATGCGGACAGTAGTAGCGGTATTGCGTGGCGGGCCTAGCAGCGAGTATGAGGTGTCGCTCAAATCGGGCGCTACCGTTTTGCGCGAGCTTGATAAAGATAAATACGACGTGCGCGACCTTTTTATATCGCGGGGCGGCGACTGGCATTTGCACGGCGTTCCGGTATCTCCTGAAAAAGCACTTTTTGGCGTGGATGTGGCTTGGAACGCGATACACGGCGAATACGGCGAGGATGGCCGGCTGCATCATCTGTTGGACGCGCTTGGCGTGTCTTACACCGGTTCGGGCGCCGCGGCTTCGAAGCTGGCCTTCAATAAACAGCACACGAAAGATTTGCTTGCAAAAAACGGCATCAAGGTCGCCCACGGTGTTGTGGTAGCGGTCCCGCAAGACGAAGGCGCGCGGGAACGGGTCGCGATAGATTTGTTTCGGACAATGCCGCACCCCGCTATAGTCAAGCCGGTCATCGGCGGCAGCTCGGTGGGCGTGTCGGTCGCAGAAAATTATCATGCGTTGGCGGAGGCTCTCGCGCGAGCTTCCGGGGTTTCGCCCGAGGTGCTGGTTGAGGAGATGATTCGCGGCAGGGAAGCCACGGTAGGAGTCATAGATGGTTTTCGCGGGCATAAAACTTACGCCCTTATGCCGGTCGAGATAATCCCGCCACCAAAGCGTTTTTTCGATTATGAGGTTAAATATAACGGCGAGACTATTGAGCGCGTGCCGGGCAATTTTTCAGACACCGAGAAAGCCGAGCTCGAGCGCGCGGCCAAGCTTGCCCACGAGCTTGTAGGCGCGGCGCACTACTCGCGCTCGGATTTTATTGTCTCGCGCCGGGGCGTGTATTTTCTTGAGATAAACAGTGCGCAGGCGGTCGGCTTGACCGAAGAGTCGCTGTTACCAAAAGCACTGCACGCAGGGGGCACTAAGCTCTCGGACTTTATCGACCATGTCATATCGCTCGTGCATAACAAAAAATGACCAAACTGGCGAAGAAAAAATGCGTACCGTGCGAGGGCGGGGTAGAGCCGCTTAACCTCGACCGCGCGCAGGAACTGCTAAAAGAACTCCACTCCGATTGGATGCTGATAGACCAGTGCCGGATGCTAGCGCGCAGCTTTGTGCTTAAGGACTTTGTGCAGGCGCTTGCACTGACCAATAAAATAGGCGCCATTGCCGAGGCAGAACAGCACCACCCGGATTTGACTCTCGGCTACGGAAGCCTCGGGGTCGAGCTGACCACACACGCTATTGGGGGCTTAAGCGAAAATGATTTCATTGTGGCGGCCAAGATAGACGAGATAAAATAAAAAAAACCGGCAGCGAAGGATATCGCGGCCGGTTCTCAATGGAACGCTCCTGCAACAATGGCGGCTAGGAACGCTACCGCGATGAACGTAGTAGCGTGAGGCCATTTCGACAACACACGAGTCATTTTGTTTCCTCCCAGAAACAAGTACTTTCGAACCGACCGCCAATCCTATAGGTACGGGATAAAGTGTCAATGAAGAAGCGTGTGGATTACCTGTGGGCAATATGGGGACAGCCGGCTTGTATAGGGAAGTTCTTGGTTTTTCGGCACTTTTGACGTACTATAAAAATTGTAGAGTAGTAAGGGCCCTTAGCTCATTTGGTAGAGCGCCTCATTTGCAATGAGGAGGTGACCGGTTCGATCCCGGTAGGGTC
>CAYHDT010000006.1:0-23490 GCA_964355655.1 uncultured Candidatus Saccharibacteria bacterium
CAAGGCGAGAGGGCGGGACGCGCGGTACTCCGCGCGTGGCGGGGTTCAGAGGGTCACCACGCGATCGAATCGTACGCAAGAGTACCGCACCACCACGCGCGCGGAGCGCGCGACTAGGGGTTTAGGGTAAAATAGGTACGAGCGGTTTCGTATAGATGAGCAAATATCTTGACAAGATATTGTATGCATGATAAATTAATGACCTAACGATCTTTCGTATATTCTCAACCGCACTATTCTAACCCGAAGACAGAGAGGAAGATTTCTATGAGATACGCCGTAGCGGCCACCGCAAAGCAGGGCACGATTGGGCCCGTTATCGAAGTGTTTGTGGTCAATGCGAGAAGCGCAAAAAACGCTGCGAAGCAAGGTAAAATTTTTGCCAGGAAAACTTGGCCGGCGAGTCCGGGCGGGTATTCTTGGCACCGAGGTTACGCAGCAGCGATAGAGGATAAACCTCGCGCGCGACGCTGAAGTCCTTCTTTCCCGAAGCCGCCCGAACAATCGGGCGGATTTTCTTTTACCTAGCAAAACAAGTTCGAACACCATAAAGCCGCGCAGGATTTAATTCTCCTGATTCAGAATTGACAGAATTTTAATACTGTTCTATATTAAAATCAGATTTTCAGAACTTAACCACAAATATGAAGGGGGCGATCGATGGCGATTACCATAACACCCGAACACACTCGTACGTTCGGGGAGCTTAAAAAATGGGTGCTCGCAGAGGCTAGCGTCTCCGACCACTTTGCCTTTCGAGATCTGGGTTCCAATTACATCAATTACTGGGACGGGCTCAATCGTGAGGAATTTGAGCGGGGCTATGTGCCTGGTGAGTACGAAAAACCGGGCTCTCCTGGACTCCATGAAATGAAGCTCCTCACGCAAAAGGAATTCAACGACCGGCAAGGCACATTTCGATTCTTTCATAAGAGGTAGTGAACGGCACTCTTGGTGACCCGCCGTCCGCAGAAGCCCGCTCGGCTCTGTCGGGCGGTTTTTGTTTTCCGGGCCGCTTCCTGATGCATCTACGTGAGCTAGACATTTTTAGTATTTCGTGCTATTTTAGCTACAGGTAGCTCTCATCAATCAGAAGGAGGGTCTTATGGCTGATGACAACGTCGTTCGGCCGGTGTTTGGGCGCAAAAAGCCCGAACCAGCCGAAACCACCCCTCCTCCCAGAGGGCAAGAATCGCTGCGCAACTTCGTGCGTGCCGCCGCGGGTGAAACCTGGGCCGGAAAGTTCAGGGTCGAAACCCCTGACGGCAAAGAAACCGAGCAGGATATGGACGTGAAGGGTTTTGCCACCGTCATAGGCACGTTCGACATTCAAAACGTGCTCAATCGCCTAGTCATGCGCAACGAACGCAAGATTCAGGAGTACAAAAGCCTGGTGGGGGGATACTCGGACGAGGACTTGCAGGGTTGGCTTGAGAAGCCGAAGGATAGCGACCTGCAGCGCAAGCCGTACTTCTTCCACGCCCTTATCGACGAGGCAAAAAAGCGGTTCCTGTTCGGCAAGACCGGAGACGCAACGCCGCCCGAGTAAGGGCGGCTTTTCTTTTATCTGATTAAACAGGTTCGAACATCATCCAGCAGGCGGAGCTAAACTTGACAGATATTTTAATACATGATATAAGGAGAATAGTTCAGTCTGGATCTAAATTGCTGCACAAGCTCACAGGAGGAGAATTATGATTGCTCGCATCGTCGCGCTCTGTCTTGTCACTCTGCTGCCAGTCGCAGCTTCCGCCCAATCGCTCACGCTGCCTGGATGCCACGTGACTGACTACGGCCGCGGCGTCTACTATCTCAGGTGCTATGAGGTCGGACCCGCGCTCGCCAAGTTGCGCGAGCTTTATCCGCAAGCGAACTTCGCGATCACCTCGTCGTCGTGGGCAGCAGGTTCCGTTTCAATGGGAACCACCGGCTACTATGTGATGCTCAATCCACCAATCGCTGGAAAATAACCAGCGAAGATGTCGTCGCCGGAAGCCGCCCTTCCACCGGCGGCTTTTTTATTTGGCCAGATAGGTTTGAACACCACAAAGAGTACTTCCATTTTCTAAAACTGATTACAGTTAAGAAAATTAGGTCGCTTCGTCCAGTAGACGGTTGCACGAACTCGAACCGTCATTGAAAGCTCGTGCTGCCTAAGCACCAACACCCGTCGGAGCGACTCGCTTCGGCGGGTCTTTTTTTATACCGACAACTCCTGATATCTGTCGCGAAAGGCTCGGTTACGGAGATGGAGTGGCTGCGGGTGCAGCAGGGACGGTGACATTTATACTGTTGTTTGTGGCGGGAGCCGCTGCCGGAGCTCTGTAGTATCGATACCACACGAAACCGCCGACGATAACTATGAGCAGAATAATAACGGCGACTGCCCAGCCTCCCGCTCCACTGTCATTACCCGAAGGCGTATTTACAATAGTGTCTGCCATATTATTTTGTCGCCACTTTGCATCCGCAGCTGCACGAGCCGTCGGCCTCCTTGTGTTCGTGTTTGCAAGCGGCGCATACGGCATCGGTAGGTTTTGTGTCCATATATATTATTTATAGTAATTGAGTAATACCAAAAATTTTCTCATACCTATTATGTAGGTTTAATGAACACTCCTCTGCAAGAGGTACTTTAAACACCCAATTAAGCACCAGGGCTTTTTTACGTTTATTTGACAATTTATGTTTTTTATGTATGATATAGTCTAGCGTAAGTACCTTACCGCATACCAACCGGAAGAACGGAGAAGAGTATGGACACCAAGGAAATGCAGGCGCTCAAACGGGGCGACATCGTCCAAGGGGCAAGCGGACGCAGCTACGTCATCGTTGAGCTTACGGCTGCCGGCCCTGTTGCGGTGCGGTCGGTGACAATTACCAATCCCGATGAATGGACATTGGTAAAACCGCAGGCCGCCGGTAGCTGAAAAGAAGCATAATAATCGCAATGAGCGGCCCCGGAATGATACCGGGGCCTTTTTATATCACCCTACAGACTGCAAAGCTCATCAAAACTTCACTATTGAAGTGATACCATTTTTTTATAGCTTATAAAATTCAGTTCCCTCTTCGAAGGGGTCGGGGCCCTGTGGCGTTTTTTGTGTTAAAAATATCCAATCTCTATATTAAATGGTTAATAAAATAAACAAGTCTGATGAGGACGAACTAGTAATTGCCCGCAAAGAGCTTGTTTTTCAAAAAGAAGAGAAGGGGAAGCGCGCGGCGGAACTGGGCATCGCAAACAAAGAGAAGGAGAAGCGGGCGGAAGAATTAGGCATTGCCAACACGGAGAAAGGAAAGCGGGCCGCTGAATTGCTCATTGCGAACAAAGAGCTTGCGTTCCAAAATAAAGAGAAAGCAAAGCGGGCAGCGGAGCTGGTCATTGCGAACATAGAACTTGCCTACCAAAACGATGAAAAGGAGAAACGGGCCGCGGAGCTGATCATTGCGAACAAAGAGCTGGCTTTTCAGGCGAAACTTGAACAAACCCTCTCCTACGCGCAGGGTATTTTGGGCACCATGCGGGAACCCCTACTGGTCTTAGACAAGCACTTGCGGGTAAAAACCGCGAATGACGCCTTTTATACCATGTTCTCCATTACGAAAAATGATACGGAAGGAGCACTTATTTATGAACTAAAAAATCGCCGGTGGGACACGCCAAAATTACGCGAAGCACTCGAGAAGATTCTGCCTCAAAAATCATCCTTTAGCGACCTCGAAATTACCTTCGATTTTCCGGACAGCGGGTCGAAGGTTATGTTGTTTAACGGACGCAGGCTTATCCAGAGCGAAGTGGGCGAAGAACTCATCCTTCTCGCAATGCAGGATATTACCGAACAAACGCTCCTTCAGAAGCGCAACGACAGTTTTATGAGCATGGCGAGCCATGAATTGAAGACGCCTGTGACGACCATCAAGACGCTCGTGCAGATTCTCCAAAAACAGTACGAAAAAGGCGAAGATAAGATGCTTTCCGACTACCTTATACGGATGGGCCAGCAAACCGACCAGTTGACGACGCTCGTGACCGACCTGCTTGATGTCTCAAAAATAAAGGCCGATAAATTCGAGCTCGAGAAAAAAACTTTTGACTTCGATCCTCTGGCGGCTGAGCTGGTAAAAAGTTGCCAGTTCCTCTCGCTGCATCATATGATTATTATCCAGGGACAAACAAGCACCAAGGTCCGCGGAGACCGCAACGCCATAGGCAGAGTTTTTACTAACATCATCGTGAACGCGATTAAATATGCTCCGGGGACGGATAAAATCATTGTCACGCTCTCCCATACTAAGAAAGATGTCTGCGTGAGTATCCAGGATTTTGGCATAGGTATCGCTGAGGGGCACACGGATAAAATCTTCCAGCGTTTCTTCCAGGTCGACAACGAAAGCGGGCAAAATTTTTCGGGCCTGGGAATAGGCCTGTATATCTCTGAAGCTATCGTAACGCAGCATGGAGGCCGCATTTGGGTTGAAAGCGCGGAGGGACACGGCTGTACATTCTTTTTTACACTTCCGAAAGAGGCTGTGGAAGAAAAGTGAGCGCATGAATACCTCTGCTGTCCAAAAGAAGGTGTTGGTTATCGACGATAACACGGGGATTTTGTTCGTTATGCAGCAGGCATTGGGTCTAAAAAAGTACGACGTGCATATATCGGAAACATTCAGAGGAATTGAGGCTGTAGAAAAGTTCGCGCCGGACTTAATTTATCTCGACATCTCTCTTGTCGGACAAGACGGGCGCGAGGTCGCCCAGGAGCTCAAAAAAGACGGGCGGACAAAACATATCCCGATTATTATTCTTACGGCGTACCCGAACGCGGACGAATTGGCAAAGCAGGCGGGGGCAGACGGCTTTCTTCCTAAACCGTTCGAACTCGAGCATCTTTGGAGCATGACGGCACAATATACATCGGGTCCGCAATAGGACCCGTTTCGGACGTTGTCCTATAGCTTAATTGTGCCCTCATGCATGTTTCATTAAGATAGAGGAGTGAATACTATTTTGCAGAATAAAACAGCTATGGGAGCCGCGGCGGCGGGAGTGGCGGTTATTTTTCTTGCTTTATTTTTTGGCGGGTACACAAAAAATATCCTGCCGGCGGCGATCGGGACACTCCAGGAGGACCCTCCATCCGTCGCCTCCTCTACTCCCCAGCCGGAGCTCTACAAATATATAGAAGTAACGGACAGTTGCGGGCCGTACTACGACAAGGGAGTATGCGTCAACATGCGCTCCGGCCCCGGCACCGGGTACACGGTAGTCGAGCGTCTGCGCACCGGCATAGTGCTGAGGGTAGTCGACACCGTAACCGAAAACGGAAGCGAGTGGTATAAAATCGGATTTGACGGAGAACTGCGCTATCCCGAGCGCGTCACCGGCGGCTTATTTGTAAGCGCCGATGTCGTACGCCTTTTTCTTGATGACGGCGGCCATGAGTTGGAAAAAGGCGCGAGCATCTCCACCAGCAAAAGAATTGTCGTTGACCGTTCGGAAGAAATGCTTTACGCGTACGACGGCGACGAGCTGTTTATGAAAGAGCCTATCTCGACCGGGCTTGAGTTTACGCCCACGCCCCTCGGCACATTTACCATCTATAAAATGACCCCGAGCCGTTATATGCAGGGGCCGATACCCGGAGTCAGCGACCAATATTACGACCTCCCCGGCGTCCCGTGGGACTTGTACTTTACGTATGAAGGCGCGGTCATCCATGGTGCATACTGGCATGACAAATTCGGCGAACCGTGGTCGCATGGCTGTGTTAATCTCCCGCCGCAAAAAGCAAAAGAGCTCTATCAATGGGCCGAGGTCGGCGCCTCTGTTACCGTGCGGGAGTAGACAAATTAAATTTTGCGTGTTTTAAACAGCTTCATGAACTTTTTTTGCACTTCATAGGAAATTAAGCCACAACAATATCTGTTTGCGCTCTTGTTGCGTCCGCGCTCGTTTGAAATGATGCATGGATGCTTACACTCATTCTTGCTCTTATATTCTCATCAACATACGCGCCGCAAGCAGCACTCGCCGCTCCACTCCAAGAAATACAAATACCGGCAACGCAGAAAATAGAAACTCCTGTCAGCATCAACACCGTCCCCGACGTGCCGTTCTACTCTCAGTTTACGGATATTACATCCTCAAAATGGCGGAAGGTCGGCTGCGGTGTTGTCAGTTTGGCGATGGTCATTGACTATTACAAACCCGACAGCGTGTCAGTCAATATTCTGCTTTCGCAGGGTATCGCGTCCGGAGCATACCTGCAAAATGCCGGTTGGACATACAAGGGTCTGATCGCGCTGGGAAACAAATACGGCCTCGAAGGAACCGGCCACGACTTGGGCAAAACAAGCAAAGAAGCGGCCTTTGCGCAATTTAAAACGTATCTGGAAGACGGCCCGGTCATAGCGTCGGTGCACTACAAGTTCGACCCAAAAAGCACGATACCGCACTTGGTCGTGATAGACGGGATTGACGGCGACACGCTCCATTACAATGACCCGGCCGCCAAGTCGGGAAACAAGACAATTTCCACCGCCGACTTCCTAAAGGCTTGGAAGAAACGGTTTATAGTCGTCAGACCCGCGGCAGACAGCCACGCGGCGGTATTAGCCAAAAAATAAAGCCGTAACATATTGCAGTTGGGCCACAAGGTGATTTGACAGATATATATAAAGAGGTTATTATATTATCCAGTCATAGTTCAACAGAGGAAAAAGCGAAAATGGCATCGTTCGGCGAACATCTCAAAGCCGCGACCGCAAAAGAAATCGTCCGCACTGTCCGCTGGATGATAATCGGGATAATCCTTCTCGGCTCCGTAACCTACTTCTATCAAGACATCAAGCGCACCGCGTTGGCTGTGTTTGTCCACCCCTTTACCGCCACGGCGCAAAAGGCCCAAGAGGTCAAAGACGCCGTGGTCGAAAAGAGCGGCGAGCTTGCCGCCGGCGCCAAGGAAGCAATCGTGGACAACGCCGGCGCTGTTGCCGGCGCGGTGCGCGATAAAGCGCCGGCGATCATCGACAAAGCGCAAGAAAAGGCCGCGGAAGGTCTGCAAAAGGCCAAAGAGGCCGGCGGCGGACTCAAGACCAAGTTCGATACTTGGCGCAAAGAAAGACAGAAGGAAGAAAAGGAGTTGCGATAACTCCCCTCCCCGGCTCCGTAAAGGAGCCGGGGATTTTATATACCAAAACGCCCCCGCAGTAGGCGGGGGCGTTTTTTCAATCGTAAAAGGTTTACTTAAGGTGGGCCGAGACGAGCTTGGTCATCTCAAACATCGTTACCTCCGCCTTGCCACCGAAGAGAACTTTGAGTTTCTCGTCCGCAAGAATATTGCGCTTGTTCTTCGGATTCTGAAGGTCGTGCTTCTTAATGTAGACCCAGATCTGCTTAACAACCTCGCCGCGAGACATAGGACCCTTGCCGATGACCGCCTCGAGTGCCGCGGACAGCTGCATAGGCTTCAAGAGCGCCGGATTTGCTGTTCTAACCATACAAAACTAAAAAGTAAATATTAATAAATCACCCTTCGGATAGTATACCCTATCCTATGGCTGTCTAGTCCCCACCCTGGGGGCTAGTTTTTTAAGCACCCAATAGGCGGCGCAGACCGCAAAGACAGCCAGAATAGCAGCAGCCAGGACATCCACCCCGTAGTGCAGGCCCGCGAGCATGCGGGCAAGGCCAACCAGGAGCGCGAGCACCCACAGCACGAGCCCTACCCTGCGGTCAGCGAGAAACGCGACCGACGCAAAGACGCCGCCTATCAACACATGGTCGGACGGAAAGCTGTTATCAACCTCGTGCGGAATAAGCGGCTCAAAGCCGCCCACCGCAAACGGTTGGTAGTGCGCGTAAAAGAGCCCGGCCAGCCGCGCAAGCGCATAACCGAGAGGGAGTGCGACCACGAGTACAATCATGAGTCTGTTGCGCCGCTCCCCCGCAAAGGCGACAGCTGCAGCGCCCGCGAGCGCGACGGCTATAATCAGATATTTTGCGCCGAAGATAATAAGCGGAGTCATGCGTCTATTCTAATATCAGAATACTTTTTAGTCGCGGGCCGGCCCGTCCAAAGTATCGAGAGATGGTTGAGCGTGTATACCCAGCTCATTTTGACTAAGCCTTCTTCGGCCAGGCGCCGGCCGGTAGTATGCATGGGCAAACCCCAGGTCCACTTGACCCTCCCCGCTTTGCCGATGCGCTTGGCCACGTCGGTATCCTCGCCATAAAAAGAAATAGTAACGTCAAACCCGCCGACGCTGTCCCACGCGCTGCGACGGAGCACAAAGTTGCCTCCTTGAAGCATCGCGCCAACGCGCAGTACGTGGTGATTAACCAAATGAATAAGCCAGCCCAGAAAGTAAAAAGCTTTCACCAACGCGCGCTGCCAAGCAGGAAGGTCATAGTAGATATACGGCCCCGAGAGAGCGACGAGATTTTTGTCTTTTGCAAACTCCCGTACCACGGTTGATAACCAACCGTCGGGGACAATAGTGTCGGCGTCGATGTTGGCGACCAGTTCGCCGCTGGTTGCCACCCACCCCGCGCGCCGCGCGTACACCAGGCCTTTTAGATTCTCGCGTACCACGGTTACGTTAGAAAATTTGAGCGCCTCCTCGCGCGTGCGGTCGGTGGAAGCATTGTCCACGACCACCACCTCCGCCTCAAACGGATTGAGGGAAGTCCGACTTCCCTCAATCTCTTTAAAAACAGAAGCGAGGCACTTCCCCAGCATGGCCTCCTCATTGTAAGCAGGTATCACAAAACTGATTTTCACTTGTGTAGAGTAACACCTGTTTATAAAAAGAAAAACCGGCCGCTCCTTTCGGAAGCGGCCGGATACTACTTAACGCAGAGCAAACAGTGTCGCTCCGCCGAGGATTACCGCCACCGCAGCGACGGAGCCCCACGGGACCGCGTCCCATAGCGGATACGGCGGAAACCACGCCGGCGGATTCATCTTCAGCAGCATGTGGTTGCCGACGAAGACGTGCCAAGTAACGTACACTGCGGTAAAAATCGGAATCGCAGGGTAGGTGTGCGTGGTACTCGTGTAGGTCAGCACCAGAATCGCAATCGCGCCCGCAAAGAGCACGAAATGCGACCAGCCGGCACCATTGAGCTTCCTGTCCGTGACCATGAAGTCTGGAAAAGGAGCAAGGGTATACAAATAGTGCATTCCGCCGCTTATGATGACCCCGGCGGCCGCCGCAAGCGCCCACCGCTGCCAGCTCCACTGGTCCGCATACAGAGCGACCAGAGTGGCAATCAGCGGTATGAGGAAAAAAAGCACCCACCACGTGCTGCCGTGGCCGGTAAACGGAATACCTTTGGCGACACCGTGTGCATTCATTTGTGCCGGCATGAACATCCCAATCCGGTAGTAAGCGAACCAGGCCTGACTGAGCCACAAGGCCAATCCACAACCTGCAGTAACGAACCAAAGCAGCATCGCTGCCTCCTCTTTTTGTTCGAGTTATAACGAAAAGCTCCTGATGCGATTGTATCACAACTTGTATGTAAGTCAATTGAAAATAGACCTAAAAAACAAGGGTAGAATTGGCGGATGCGTATTGCCTACTTTAGCGACAACTTTTACCCCGAGCTCTCGGGCATTACCGACACTATTATTACGACCGGCAAAGAGCTTAAAAGCCACGGACACGAGATATGCTACGTCGGCCCGTACTACTCGCCAAAGGACTATGGTGTAGCGCAGCGGCAATACCCGGCCGACAAAACGCACGACACGATAGATGGCATGCCGATTGTGCGTTTGCCCTCTGTCTCGCTGCCCGCTTCGCCGACCGGACAATCGCGGTTTGCCTTCCCCACCGGAGCAAGTTTTCCGTTTTTAGACTCCTTCAAGCCCGATATTATCCACACGCAAAGCCCCTATGGCGCGGGCTGGGAGGCCCTGCGGGCGGCCAAGCGCTACAAAGTTCCCCTTGTGGGCACCAACCATACTGCAGTAGAGGACTTCTTTCCTTTGCCGTCGCTCATCCGCGCGTATGACGCCTGGTACTACAACCATTGCGATTTTGTCACCGCGCCGTATGCCAAACTTATCGAGCGCATGCGGGAAAAAGGATTTACCAAACCGGGCCGCGCCGTCGCCAACCCCGCAGAACTTGCCGCTTTTGCCCCCGCGACGGCGTCCGAGCGCGCCGAGCACAAGCGGGCAATGGGGCTTACCGGACCGGTAGTGCTGTACGCCGGACGGCTCGGGGTCGAGAAGCGCGTTGACGTACTGATACGCGCGCTTGCTTTATTAATGAAAGACTTTCCAACGATTACACTCATCGTCACCGGCCACGGTGCCGCGGAGGAGAGTTTAAAAACGCTCGCGCAGAAACTCGGAGTCGGCAGACATATAAAATTTACCGGCTTCCTGTCCCGGGCAACCCTTCCGCATGCGTACAAAACGGCGGATGTATTTGCCATGATGTCCACTTCCGACAGCCAGTCGATCGCGCTCATGCAGGCTTACTCCGGCGGAATCCCGGCAGTGTGCGCTCGCGCGCGCGGATTGCCCGACTATACGCCGAGCGAGGCGGGTTTTTTGGTGGAGCCGGGTGACCACAAAGCGCTGGCCGAAAAGATAAAACTTCTATTAAACGACCCCGGCCTGCGCGGGCGCATGGGTGCGGCGGCAACGGAGTTCGCCAAAAAGTTTTCCCCAGAAAAAATCGCCGCTGAGTGGGAGCAGATGTACCGGCAAGTTATTGGTCGGACTCTTTCTTAAGAAACCGCGACCGCACTGTGCGGGCGATCATATAGTATCCGGCAAACACAATTGCGACAGCAGCCACCAGTATTTCTATCCGTACTAAGGTGCTCTCGATGGTGGCGAAGTACTCGCCAAAAAAGTATCCTAGGCCGACTAGAATCGAATACTGAAACGCCGCGAGTATCGCGCTGTACCGCCAAAAAGTGTTAAACGGCAAATGCGCCAGGCCTGCGGTAATAAGGAGCGGGGTTGAGAGTCCGTAGGCAAACTTGGTGACGGCCATGGTTTTAAACGGATGCGTATGCCAAAGGCTCCGTACGACTTCAAAACGCTCGGGGGTTATCTTCAGTTTCGGCCCGATTTTTTCGATAAGCGACCTTTCCCCGCCCCATCTACCTAAAAGATAGTATGTAACATCCGGAATTACGTCAGCCAGCACTAAAACAATGAATAAAGGCAGCGGGCTGAAGTACCCGAGCGGTATAAGCGTGCCTGCGACGAAGGCTATCATCGGCCCCTCGAAACACGCTAGGGGGAAAACGATGAAATACCGGTAGTGTTCAAGCAGAAGGATGATAGCCGCCAGGTCCATACTTTTAGTATACTAAAGGTATGCCTCCTCAAATAATCGCCTGGCGCGAGTGGCGCGTGGTTATCATAAACCGTTACAAGGAATCATGGTTCGACCGGCACTTCCGTTTTTCCGCGCCTGTCGCCATCATCGCGTTTATCGGCGCACTGTTCGTCAACTTTTGGGCCATACATCAGGCGACCAACCGGGCAAGCGCCTCGGTTACCGACATTATACTGTCCAACATACCCGTTTTCGAGGTTGACCAGCTTTTTGTATACGGCACATTTTTGGTTGTGGCAATAAGCGTGGGTATGCTTCTGTTGCACCCCAAGCGCGTCCCTTTTGCGCTGCACGCGGTGACGCTCTTTATACTCATCCGCTCGGCGTTTACTCTTATGACCCACCTCGGTCCGCCGGAGGTAGCCTACCTCAGCGACTTCGGGGCAACTATTACTAACTCCTTCTTCGGCGCCGATCAATTTTTCTCCGCCCACACGGGCATGCCCTTCCTTGGGGCCTTGGCGTTTTGGGGTTTCGATAACCGGCTCAAGTGGTTTTACCTGCTTTCTTCGGTACTCTTCGCGATTATAGTACTCCTCGGCCACATCCATTACACCATTGATGTTATGTCGGCGTTCTTTATCACCTACGGCATCTACCATATCGCGCTGTGGCTCTTCCCCCGCGAGCGCGCGATGTTTTTGCGGCCGGACGCGGAATAAAAACCTTCAGTTCAAAGATGAATTTATTGTTCATCCCCCTCTCATTGCGCCCCTGATACAGTGCATGAGTCCGCGCAGGTTGCGCTCGCGCGGGCCACAAGTAAAGACAGCGCCTTGAGCCGCATAGCGGCCGCTGTCACTTTACAGGCGGATGCAAAGTTAAGAAAGGCATACTAGTAAGAAGCCGGTTAAATCAAGTATGAAAGAGATACTGGTTTAGCCGAGGGGGCTCAGCACCAAGGTGCCCGGGCCCCCTCGGCATATCCGGGGAAGTCCGGCTTCCCCACCTTGCCAAGCTGCTCCAAAATTTCTGTATTACTGAAGCGTTTGAGGGAAGTCCGACTTCCCTCACTCAAGAGCTATTGGACGCAACTTATCGCTTACGCCGGTCCGACTAAGAATTATTTCTTTTGCGTGAAATTTAAAAGAAGTTCTGTCTGGGAACATCTCTCCAATAATGCCTTTTTCGGTAATAGGCCACTCTCGGAAGTTTCCATATTCTGGCAAGCTAGAAAATGCGTACTTTGTAGTTCCCCATTCCCACGCTCGGTCAAATTCCTTCAGAGCTTTAACATAGCCGCCCGGATACAGTTCAAAAACATTTTTTACCATTACATATGGCACAAGCTGCCGGAGATACCCATTATCGTGTACGGTGCGACCCTTATATCCTCCCTGGAATAAACTTCCCTTTTCCTTATACTTGGCATTAAAATGTGCGCTCATACTTCCGCACACCCGCTGCATAAATTTTGCAATACCGCCCTCATTTATCTCCTCAAGTATCAAGTGAAAATGGTTCGGCATGAGTACCCAGCCTAGTATACGAGTCAGTGGTTCTCTTTCTTTCCAAGAAGACGGTCTTTCAAACATATCGAGATCAAAAGTACTGCGCTCCCAATTATCGTCTCCGTGATCTTCGTTAGAAAAATAAAGCAGGCGGGCAAAACGTAGCCTATCAGCCTCATTGCGAGTAACAGGCAATCCGCGGGCGCCGCGCTTCATCGCGTGTACAAAAGATCCGACTCCAAAAGGCTCAACTCGCATAAAAATATTGTAGCAGATATGAGGGAAGTCCGACTTCCCTCACTTTGTTTGTACACAAGGCTGTGTTTACGATTTTTGTATTACAATATAAGGATATGGAAGGCCTCTCTAATTACGAGAAGGAGATTCGTCCGTGGGGAAACTTTGAGCGCTTTACGCTCAACGAAAAATCCACGGTAAAGATTATTACCGTAAATCCCGGCTCGCAGCTGAGCCTCCAGCAGCACGCGCATCGCGACGAGGAGTGGCTCGTACTGCAGGGCCAAGGCTCCGTCACGGTCGGCGAGCAAGTGACCGAGGTAAAGCCCGGTGATAATTTTTTTGTCGTACGCGGCACCAATCACCGTGTCAGCGGCGGGCCGGAAGGTCTGCTGTTTCTTGAAATAGCGCTCGGTGACTTTGATGAGAAGGATATTACTCGGATAGAAGACGACTATGGACGGGCCTAACCTGTTCGCGCCTCTTCTCGCATTTGCAGCCATACTACTCTGCTGCCTCTCCCTCCTGTTTTTTTGGCTTAGCCAGATACGCAAGCCGCTGCGCCTGCGGCGCCTGCCGCACAACCCGGTACTCCGGCCCCGGACAGAGTATTGGTGGGAGTCTGAAGCCGTGTTCAACCCTGCCGCGTTCGTGCACGACAACCGCGTGCACCTCCTGTATCGCGCACTCGGCAAAGACGGCATTTCGCGCATAGGCCACGCCTCGAGCCTCGATGGCGTGCATTTTGACGAACGCTCGCCGGCGCCAGTGTTTGATAAAAAGCCGGAGTTTCATCCGCCTCCCACAGTTAGCTACAAAACGCTCACGTACGATACAGACCAATACGCTTCCGGCGGCGGCTGGGGCGGAGTGGAGGACCCGCGCGCGGTCAAAATAGATGACCGCATATATATGACCTTTGGCCTCTTTGAGTCGTGGCAGTCGATGCGGCTCGCGGTCACCTCTATAGCGCACCTCGACCTCGATGCGCGCCGCTGGTATTGGGACTCGCACGTGGCAATGTCGCCGCGCGGGCAGACAAACAAAAACTGGGTCATGTTCCCGCAAAAAATAAACGGCAAATTCGCCATACTGCACGCGCTGACGCCGACAATACTGATCGAGTACGTCAGCGAGCTTTCAGCGCTCCACGAGCAGCCGATACAAAGCAACAACAAACGCTCCGGCCGTGCGGGGCACTGGGACGCGCTCATCCGCGGAGCGGGCGCTCCTCCCATCCTCACGGAGTTCGGCTGGCTTTTGCTGTACCATGGAATGGACCCGGCTAAGAACACCGGCTACAATGTCGGCGCCATGCTGCTCGATCTTCATGACCCGACAAAAATCATCTACCAAAGCGAGGAGCCTATACTCCGGCCGGAAGAATGGTACGAAAACGAGTGGAAGGCCGGCGTTGTGTACGCTTCCGGCGCGGTAGTTTTTAAGGACAACTTAATCGTTTACTACGGCGGTGGCGACAAGTACGTCGCGGCGGCAAAAATGAATCTCCGTGACTTCCTGCGCAAACTTATGACGCACCAGCACGCGGTCCTTGAACCGGTCAGGGTCTGAAATACATTACACTGTAAGCTTTTTCGGGCTACTTGACAAAATAGGTATTTTTGATATATAATTAACAACAGGCTCTTCATCACTATTCACCGGGAGACTGAGCGATGCCACTTCTGATTGAAATGACTCCGGAACAAGACGCGGCAGCGAAGCGCTACTTCGCCTCTGCCGACTTCTGGTCGGCAAGCCGGGCCTTACGTCAAGGCCGAGAGCATGGCACATTCCTATTCTGTTCCGGTGCAGTGTTCGTCTGTGCCGCTATCTTCGCGGTCCAGCAGGCCGGCGGATTCGGCATCGGCTCTCCCATCAACGCGACGCAAGTCATTGTCGGGCTGGTGCTGGGCATCGGCGGCGCGCTTGTTGCGTTTGCGGGCGCATGGCTCGCAAACGCGGCCGAAAAAGACCACGCCGCAAAGCGCCTCGCGTACTACCGCGAGATAGGCGTTGAAGTCGTCGAATGAGCGGCACGCGCTTCGCGCCGACTCATCAAAAGCCCCGGTTCTACCGGGGCTTTTATTTTGCATGATAAAATCCAAACATGTACGTCATACGCCGCAACAAACACAACCCGCTTATCGCTCCGCAAAGCGACAAGCATTGGGAGTCGCGGGGCACTTACAATCCCTCCCCCGTTGTCAAAGGAAATATCACGCATTTGCTTTACCGCGCGCAGGGCCGCCCCGACGCGTTGATGACCCCGGCCGGAGTATCAACCATAGGTAAAGCGCTGTCGCTCGACGGCGAACACTACCAAAACCGCCGGCAATTCATTATTCCCGAAGAGCCGTGGGAGAAGTACGGGTGCGAGGACCCGCGCGCCACATTTTTTGAAGGCAAATACTACATTTTCTACACCGCGCTCGGCGGGATGCCGTTTGGCCCCGGCAACATCAAGGTAGCGGTCGCTATATCCAAAGATTTAGAAACCATCGAAGAGAAACACTTGGTGACCCCGTTTAACGCCAAGGCAATGACGCTCTTCCCCGAGCGCATAGGGGGCAAGATTACCGTCATACTGTCCGCGCACACCGATGAACCTCCGGCCAGAATCGCTATAGCGCAGTGCGACAAAATAGAAGAACTCTGGGACCTTTCTTTTTGGGAGAAGTGGCACTCGGAGCTGCAGGAACACACTATCAATCCCCTGCGGTTCGAGCAGGACCACGTCGAGGTCGGCTCCACGCCGATAAAAACACAGGAAGGCTGGCTGATTTTTTATTCTTACATCCACAATTACTTCGGCGGAGGCGAGCGGGTTTTCGGAATCGAAGCCTTGCTGCTGGACCTTAAAGACCCGAACACGATAGTCGGCCGCACCAAAGGTCCTATTATGGTCCCTGAAGAGATATACGAACGCTACGGCGCCGTGCCTAACATTGTCTTCCCCTCCGGAGCCACGCTGAGTAAAAACGGGCGGGTGGACGTGTATTATGGAGGCGCCGATACCGTGTGCGCCAAGGCATCGCTCAATCTCCCCGACTTGCTGAGCGCCATGATACCCGAGCGCCGGGTCGAGCTGGTAGAGCGCGCCAAAGAAAACCCCATCCTAAAGCCCGTTGCCGCGCACGCGTGGGAGAGCACGGCAGTCTTTAACCCGACGGCTCTGGATATCAACGGAACCGTGCATATCCTCTACCGTGCCATGGGGCCGGACAATACGTCGGTACTCGGATATGCGTCGAGTAAAAATGGTACAAAAATAACCACGCGCTCAAACATTCCGGCCTATGTACCCCGCGCGCCATTCGAACAAAAACTGGTCGCGGGTGCGTCGTCCGGATGCGAAGACCCGCGGCTAACCCGCATCGGCAACACCATTTATATGGCCTACACCGCCTTTGACGGAAAAAATCCGTGGCGCGCGGCGCTTACCTCGATAGCCGTCAAAGATTTTACCGCGAAAAAATGGGACAAGTGGGTACTGCCGCAGCTGATAACTCCCGACCCTGTGCAGGACAAAGACACGGCGCTTCTGCCCGAGAAGGTCGGCGGCCAGTACATGATTCTGCACCGTATCGACCCGATGCTCTGCGCGGACTTTCTTGACACCCTTGATTTTAAAAAATCGCGCCTGACCCGATGCATCGAAATGATGGGGCCGCGCCCCGGCATGTGGGACTCTAAAAAAATAGGCATCGCCGGCGTGCCGGTACGCACCAAAAAAGGGTGGCTGCTTATCTATCACGGCGTATCAAAAACCGGCACCTACCGCCTTGGCGCAGTATTGCTCGATCTTAAAAATCCTTCCGTTATAATCTCGCGCAGCGTCGACACTATTTTTGAGCCTATGGAAGAGTACGAGCGGGTGGGGGTGGTGCGCAACGCGGTCTTTTCCTGCGGCAACATACTGCGCGGGGACACGCTTTTAATCTACTACGGCGGGGCGGACACCGTAACCGGGGTAGCAAAAGTATCGCTCAAAAAACTGCTAAAAATCCTGCTGCCAGAAAATTTGGAGGATTAACTATATGCCCTATCATCCCCGGCTTCTGGCATTCGACCTTGACGGCACGCTGGCCGAAAGCAAGCAACGAGTCTCTTTTGATATGGGCGAAGCTATTACGAAACTGCTTGCCCGAATGCCTGTAGCTATTATGTCCGGTGCCGGCTGGCCGCAATTTGAGAAGCAGTTCTTCCCCGCATTGCCGCTGGACGCTAACTTTGCAAACCTTTACATATTTCCGGACAATGCGGCGCAATGTTTTGTATACCGAAATGGAGCATGGAAGCCTCAATACGACAACGCGTTTACAGAAACTGAGCGGGCGCGCATTTTAAAAGAACTTGACGAAGCTCTTAAAGAAACCGGTCTTTCGGATGCGCCGGTGCGCATCTGGGGCGAAAGGATAGAAGACCGCGGAGCGGAAATAGTATTTTCGGGACTAGGACAGGGGGCGCCGATAGACGCCAAAATCGCGTGGGATCCGACCGGCAACAAACGCGAGAGCTTGCGCAAGGCCCTGGCGGCGCGCCTGCCGGAGTTTTCTGAAGCGACAGGAGGCTCGACCTCGGTCGATATCACCCGCAAGGGAATAACAAAAGCCTACGGAATAAAACGGCTTTCCGAATTGACGGGAATCTCCGTCTCTGAAATGCTCTATGTCGGCGACGCGCTTGACGAAGGCGGCAACGACGCGGTCGTCAAGGAAACCGGCGTGCAAACTCATCAGGTGTTCGGCCCCGAGGAAACAGAGGGTCTGATAGGAGCCTTGCTTAAATAATGAAATCGATTATTGCAGTTTTTAGCGTCTGTGTAATCGCGGCAAGCGGAGCTTTTGCCTATATCGCCTACACGGCCAAGCCGGCCGCACCGGAGGGCTTTTTTCCACGGGACTTTTATGAGTGCATTGAGTATTTTCCGATTATAGAGAGCTACCCGCGGCGCTGCACAAGCAAGAGCGGGATGGTATTTACAGAGGATATCGGCAACGCCGCGCAACTCCAAGATAAAATAACAGTAAGCACCCCGCGTCCGGGCGACATGGTTTCCTCTCCGCTTTTTATACGCGGGAGCGCGCCGGCTGACTGGTTCGACGAAACCACCATCTTGGTTGAGGCGCTTTCCGCTAACGGAACCGTGCTGGGTACAAAACTTCTTGACGCTAAAAAGACGATAGTCGGGGACAAAAATTACCCTTTTGAGGGAAGCGTGTCATTTGGCGAGCCCGCGTTTGGATCCTCCGGTACTATTGTTATACACAAGGCGAACAGCTTTACCGAGGAGTTGCGGATACCGGTGCGTTTTAAATAACCGTTATTTTTGCGGTGGGATGAAGAAGCTGTTTTTGAGGTAAAAATAGCCCTTAAAAACAGGTTTTTTCACGATTTCTCAATTTGTGTGATTGCTTTTTGACGAAAAGATTCTCTGCTTGCTTATACACAGGCCATAAAACCGCAAAGTACGGCTCTTAAGCGGTATACTGAAATTTCCTGCCCCAAAAAATTTAGGCTTTTATTAACCAAATCCAAGAGGACTATGGCTATCACACAAAAGATAAAAAAACGCAACGGAGAGATAGCGGACTTCCAGCCGGGCAACATCACTATCGCCGTGCAAAAAGCTTTTGCCGCGACGCTCGGCGACAGCCACGATTCCGATTCGAGCGACATTACACGAGTGGTGGTTGATGCTATCGATTTGAAGTTCGGCAATACGGCCTTTATCCCTTCCGTCGAAGACATCCAAGATCTGGTGGAGATGGCGCTGATGGAACGGGGTTATTTTAGCGTCGCCAAATCCTATATCATTTACCGGTACGAGCACTCCAAGGCTCGAGAGGAAAAACGAGCCGAAGTAGCTGAAAAAATAGAGGATAATCAGCTGGTCATAGTCAAAAGAGACGGCACCAAAGAGAACTTCAGCGAGGCTAAGCTTACCCGCACGCTCATGCGCGCGGCACAGGGCTACGAGCGCGTTATCGATATACCGTCCGTCATCGCCCGCGTCCGCCAAGAAATGTACGACGGCATCAAAACCAAAGAAATCCACGATGTACTTATCATGGTGGTTCGCTCGATGATAGAACGCGACCCGGCGCACTCTTATGTCGCCGCCCGGCTGCTGCTGTTGTACATGTACCGCGAGGTTCTCGGCGACATCAATTATGAAAAAATGGAGGATGCGCACCGCGCGGCCTTTGCCCGCACAATCGCCAGAGGTGTAGAACTCGGGCAATTTGACAAGCGCATGATGGACTTCGACCTGCCAAAGCTCGCCGACGCGCTGCAGCTCGACCGCGACCGGGAGTTTAAATACCTGGGCCTGCAGACCCTCCAAGCTAACTATCTTTCCAAAGAGCACGCTACCCGCAAACTGCTTGAGACGCCGCAGATCTTTTGGATGCGTGTCGCTATGGGCTGTGCTATCGTCGAAAAAACCGCCGAAGAGCGGCATCGCCATGCCGTCGAATTTTACGAGGTGATGTCCAGCATGCATTACACGCCGTCGTCCCCCACGCTTTACCATGCAGGGCTTGCTTTGCCGCAGCTGTCCTCGTGCTTCCTCTCTACCGTACCGGACGACCTGCACGCTATTTTTGACGAGTATAAAGACGGTGCGCAGCTGCTTAAATACGCCGGGGGCTTGGGCGTTGACTGGACCTCGGTGCGGGCCACCGGCTCCATGGTCAAGAAGACCGGCGTAGAGTCGCAGGGCGTCATCCCCTTCCTTAAAATCGCCAACGACGTCACTATCTCTATCAATCGCTCGGGTCGCCGCCGCGGAGCGGCTGCCGTCTACCTTGAATATTGGCACCTCGACATTGAGGACTTTATGGAGCTGCGCAAGAACACCGGCGATGAGCGCCGCCGCGCGCACGACCTTAACACTGCCGTGTGGGTCCCCGACCTTTTTATGAAGCGCCTCGCGGAAGACGGTTATTGGACGCTATTTTCGCCCAGCGACGTCCCCGACCTCCACGAGCTGTACGGCCGGAAGTTTGACGCCGCTTACGTAGCCTACGAGGAGCGGGCCGAGGCCGGCGAAATTCCCCACCACAAGAAAATCCGCGCCGCGGACCTCTGGCGCAAAAACCTTACCATGCTCTTCGAGTCCGGCCATCCGTGGATTACGTGGAAGGACCCGTCAAACGTCCGCTCCCCGCAGAACCATGTCGGTGTCGTGCACTCCAGCAACCTCTGCACCGAAATTACGCTCAATACCTCCGCAACCGAAACGGCCGTCTGCAATCTCGGTTCCATCAATATGTCGAGCTTCATAAACAACGGCGCCTTTGACCGCGACATGGTAGCCCGCGTGGTGCCCGTCGCCATGCGCATGCTCGACAACGTCATCGATGCCAACTACTACCCGACCGAAAAGACGCTCCGCTCCAACATGAAGCACCGCCCGGTGGGGCTGGGATTGCGCGGCCTTATGGACGCACTCTACAAAGCCGGCATCAACTTTGACTCCGACGAGGCGGTGCGCTTTAGCGACGAAACCATGGAAGCTATTGCCTACCATGCCATACTCTCCTCGGCCCTGCTGGCCAAAGAGCGCGGCACGTACGAGTCGTACAAGGGTTCCAAGTGGGACCGCGGCATCTTCCCCCAAGACACCATTGCCCTGCTCGAGCAGGAGCGCGGCCTAAAAATCGATGTGCCGCGCCACGAGACGCTCGACTGGCGCCTGGTGCGCGAAGCAGTGCGGAAATTCGGCATGCGCAACTCCAACACGATGGCGAACGCGCCGACCGCCAGCACCGCCAACATCGCCGGTTGCTACCCGACCATCGAGCCTATCTACAAAAACATCTATGTTAAGTCCAACATGGCGGGCGACTTTATGATTGTCAACGAGTTTTTGGTGGAGGACCTCAAAAAGCTGGGTCTTTGGAACATGGACATGCTCGAGAGGATAAAGTTCTACGACGGCTCGGTACAGGAAATCCTCGAGATACCGCAGGGACTCCGCAACAAATACAAAGAGGCGTTCGAAATAGAGCCGCAGTGGCTTATCAAGGCGGCCGCCTATCGCGGGCGCTGGATAGACCAAAGCCAGTCGCTCAACATCTTTTACGGCGGGACCTCCGGCAAAGTGCTTTCCGATATTTACCAATACGCGTGGTCACTGGGATTGAAAACAACTTACTACCTGCGCACGCTTGGTGCCTCCCGCATAGAAAAATCGACGGTCAGCATGGCCAAGTTCGGCGCTACCTCTAAAGCCGACGGCAGCAATGCCTCGGTGGCATCCGGGATTATCGTCGAGGAAATGGTCGCGGTCGTCAGCCAAAGCGGTTTGGAGGCCTCCGCCGAGATAAGCGTCATGTCCTCCGTGCAATCTATTCCCTCCCCCATGAGTGCCGGCGAAGTTGCGGCAATAGTAGAGGCCGAACAAGTGCGCGCCGGACAAATGGACCTGATTGAAATGGCCAAAAAAGCCCCCACAATTGCCGCCGCTCCGGCCTACGAGGCAAAAGGCATCCCGAGCTTCGGCGAGAAGACAGTGGTCGCAACAGCTAACAAAGTCGAAATCCTAGGCGAGGTCTGCGAATCCTGCAGCGCGTAGCTGAACAAACTATAAAAAATAAAAGGCCCCGGCGCGATGCCGGGGCTTTGCTCGTTTAAGGGCCAGCTCTGCCCAAATCCCGTCGAAGGTTCTCCGCGGCCTGATCGACCATGTCTTGCACCAAGGATATTGGGCCGCATGTGTGGGTAAAGAGAACGGTCCCTTTCACAGGACGGTTGGTTGCCTCGAAAACCTCAAGAACGATAGTGAGCCCTCTCTCCGCAAAGGCCCATGAAGCCATTTTACCCTTTAACAGCTCGATTTTGTTCGTTATTTCGCGAGCGGGTAAGCTGAACTGGCAACCAATTACGATCCTGGGCTCCAGATTTGAGATCGACTCGAAGAACCAGTGCCCGCCGATGTCTCTCTGGCAATGAGAGGTGAAGCGTTTACCCTCCTCAAATATCCGCAAAAACCGGGTCCGGTCATCGACTGTTTCCAAGCCCGGCTTGGCCGCTTCGGATTTTGCCTTTTGCACCTCGTCAAAAACAAGCGCCGCAATCGAATAAATCATCGCCGTCATGGCGAGCCTCCTGAGAATGTCGCGGCCGATATTGGTTACAAGATTAAGCTTGCACGGACGAAAGATGTTCTCCGCATCGTCTATCACTTTACCCAGACGGTCACCATCCCACGAGACGACTGTCTGCAAGATTTCTTGATAGTGCTGCACCTCAAGGGCATGAGCGATCTCTTCTATACTCATCGAACTTTGGATAAGCCCGATAGGTATTCTGAGATGCGATTTGATTTGTTGAGCCTGACTTACAAGGTACTGTCCCATTAGAACCTCCCTTAAAGGGTTCCTGCCAGGCGAAATGCCTTCGATACGATGGGGAGCGTATCACCGCAGGGTCGCATAGCGACCGCAATACAGTACCACGTTTGATAAAAAGAAAAAGCCCGCGTATGGTGCGGGCTTTTCGTCTGGCAGCTATCTGTTTCGCCGGAGTTCCTCGATTGCCTCCGGCGGGAACCAGCTTTCGCAATTACCCTCTGGACAGCCCTTCGCCGCCCACACGCCCGGGCAATCGCGGTCCAAAATATCTCTGATATCCACAACCCCTTGTATATAAGGGAGGGCAGCGAACAACCCGCTGGTATGCGCAGTTTTGTAGTATGCAACTTCCAGAGTCATCGCTTGATTGACGAGGGCTTTGCACCACTTGTCGCCCCTGCACGCCAAGGTCATTCTGAAGTTGTTTTGGGCCGCGTGCTGCAGATTCTTTGCAAGTTCAGCAGATTTATCGTCTGCTTGCGCCGCGGAAACAAGCAAAACCATACACACTACTACAAGAGAACGAATAAGCATGACTTCCTCCCTTTTCCTCTGCGGGGACTATATCACTTTAAATAAAAAGAAAAAGCCCCGGCGCGATGCCGGGGCTTTTGCGTTCAGGGCGCAGATCTCTTAATTTGAATCAAAAGACCGATACCACCGACAACGGCACCAATAATGCCTATCGGCAGATGTAGTTGCCAAGGAGCACCTTGGTTCATAAGAAAACCTGCGATAAGCAACAGCGTGCCACCTATACATGTCATTAGCATGTGGTTACCCCTTTGTGCTCGACTACGAACACTATACCACTTCTACTACAATATTCAACCTTCTCGTGCAAATAAAAAACCCGGCGAGGTGCCGGGTATGCGCGTTTTTGGCTTTCAGGTTTCAGCGGGGGCGGTAATTTTTTTGTCGGCGCGCCTTGCAGCGAGCCACTCTTGGATAGTGTTGCTCACCTCGGCGAGGACAAGCCCGATAAGGGTAAACAGAATGCCTACCATCATGACCGGGCGCGTCATGTCGGCGGACGCGGAGCAGAGCGCAGCACTAAAAAGCATGAA
>CAYHDT010000006.1:23500-54869 GCA_964355655.1 uncultured Candidatus Saccharibacteria bacterium
GAAGCTCGCCGGACTTGAGCGAAAAAAGGTGGAGGATGAGCTTCATGCCGTGCAGGCGCTCATCGCGGAGCTCCAGTCCATTTTGGCGAGCCCGAGGAGAATCGTCTCCATCATTAAGAAGGAACTCCTTGCGATAGCGGAGAAATACGGAGACGAGCGCCGCACTAAACAGCATGCCAAAGCCGACACCGCTCAGTATCCAAAGGAACATGGTAACATAGCCTTCCTTTCAGTCCAGCATTGCCGCTGTCAGAATGATCCTGAACATCAGCATCTCCTCTATTCTATTAGCTGAAAATCTAATATGTACAATATGAACTTTAATACTAACTGTCAAGCCCCTTACAAACCCCAGATACTGTTTTTTGGTACGCAATCCCCTTGCTCGCTTGACCTGCCCAGAAGTACAATTGGTACATTATGGGAGTAATAAACGGAGGAGCCAGCACCGACCCGAACAAAATTTTGCCGATGAAGTATCCTTGGGCGCGCACACATTATAAAAAAGGCGTCGCTAACAACTGGGTGCCCGAAGAAGTATCGATGCAACAGGACGTTGAGTTGTGGAAGAAACCGGGTGCACTCAGTGAAGACGAGCGCCGGATGATACTGTGGAACCTCGGGTTCTTTAGCACCGCCGAGTCGCTGACCGCCAACAATATCGTTATGGCTATCTACCGCCATATCACCAACCCGGAGTGCCGGCAGTATCTCTTGCGCCAAGCGTACGAAGAAGCGGTGCACACTGACACATTTATCTACTCCTGCGATACGCTCGCGCTCGACCCGGACGAGATATACAACATGTACCAGACTATCCCCTCTATCAAACAGAAGGACGACTTTGTGGTCGAGATGACCAAGTCGGTGTTTGACCCGAACTTCAAGACCGACAGCCTAGAGAACATCCAAAAGTTTGTGCACGACCTCGTTGGCTATTACGTCATCATGGAAGGAATCTTCTTTTACGCGGGGTTTGTGATGATGCTCTCCATGCTGCGCAAAAACCGCATGGTTGGAGTGGGCGAACAATTCCAATTTATCCTCCGCGACGAGTCGGTGCATCTCGCCTTCGGCGCGGACCTCATCAACACCATCGTGCAGGAAAATCCTGATATCTGGACGCCCGAGTTCAAGAAAGATCTGACCGAAAAGATAAAGCGCGGCGTGGAGTTGGAGTGCGCGTATGCCGACGACGCCCTGCCGCGCGGAGTGGTCGGGCTGGCTCCCGCATCGGTTAAACAATACGTCCAGCATATCGCCGACCGCCGGCTGGAGCGTATCGGGCTGGAGCGCCAGTATCACAAAGACAATCCTTTCCCCTGGATGAGCGAGATTATGGATATGCCGAAGGAAAAGAACTTCTTCGAAACCCGCGTTACCGAATATAAAACTGGCGAGCTGGATTGGTAAAGGCTCCGTAAAACGAAATTTCCAGGAACGCAGAAAATTTCCTGCTGATAAATTTTCCTAACGCACGGCCTCGTCAGGCCTGCGTACATTCCTGAAAATTTGTTTTACTCCGCTACTAAAAGTTAGCAAGGACTACCCTTGCTAACTTTTCTCTAAAGAAAAAACCCCGCGAAAGCGGGGTTTTGCATTTTTAGAACATGCCTGCCGAGCGCAAGAGCCATACCGAGTTGCCCGCGCACGCCAGCCAATAGATTACTCCGGCAGTGATGAGTATGCACTTCATGCGAGGTCGCCGCTCTTGCGCAGCCTGGCCGGCGAGGGCAGCACTGCTTTTGGCGCGGGTTCCGCCATCGTCCGCACCTCGGGCTTGCCCAGCAACATAAGAGCAAAACCTATTGCGGCCACGGTTCCAAACAGAATAACCGCGGAAGCGCCGTCTCGCCCCGAAGGGCGGTAATCCCGTCCGATAGTTCCATGCATCGCGATTCCCTTTGCTTAGTCTAGCGCCACTATAAGACTATTTAAGCGACTTTTCAACGCTGTACTCCCCCACTTTGGTGCGGAGGATATGGAGCGCCAGCGCGGGGACGCCAAGCTCTTTGCCCAGACCGTGGGCTATAGAGCGCGCGTAGGTGCCGCTGGTGCACTCGATGCGCACCGTCACGCAGACAAACTCGCGATCCCCTCCCTCTTTAAGATGGCGTTTCCACAACCTCATTGTTTCCTCTTGCCTAAAATCGCCCATGACACGCGAGACCCCGTCTTCTATATAATTAAGAAGCATCGCCTCGGGCACTTTGTACATTTTTTCAATATCAATATGATGGATGGTCACCGAGCGGCTCGGCATCACCAAGGAACCGAGCGCATTATTGCGCGCCCATTCAAACAACGACTTGCCTTCTACCGTTTTGGATGAGTACGGAGGATATTCCTGCTCGACATGCCCGCGGAATTCGTTGAGGCCTTTTTGCACGACGTCGCGGGTAATATCGCTCCCGTCTCCGGTTTCCATCACGCGGCCGAGCACGTCATATGTGTCGGTAGAAAAACCAAAGAGTATGTCGAGCACATATTCTTTAGAAAGTTCGAGATAAGCTTCGCGGCGCTTGTTAGCCGAGCCCACAAGGCAAAGCATGACCCCTTCGGCCATAGGGTCAAGCCGGCCCGCGTAGGAAAGCACCTCGTGCTCGTAGTGCGGTTTTTGGACGCGCAGACGCTCCAGACGCTCCCGGGGCGTCTCGCCCAACTGCTTGTACAGGTTTAGGACTTGGCCGGTCGAGGAGCGCCTGGCCGCGGGGTTTTCCATGCTTTCTATCATTTTTGGTAAGTGGGCCATTTCTGTTAGAATACCAAGCAAGTACCTCTATGTCCAAAAAAGACAAATTGTCAGTCGAGCCGTACAAAGGCGTCCGTGATTTTTATCCGGAGGACCAGGCTTTTTTGAATTTCCTTTTTGCCAAAACACGCGAGCTTGTCGAGCGCGCGGGGTACGTCGAGTACGCGGCGTCCATCCTGGAGCCGTCCGACTTATACAAAGCCAAGGGTGCCGACAATGAAGAGATGGTTAGCGAGCAGACCTATACCTTTACCGACCGCGGGGACAGAGAGGTAACACTGCGCCCCGAAATGACGCCGACCGTCGCGCGCATGGTTGCCGGCCGGCGGCGGGACTTAGGCTTCCCCCTGCGGTGGTACTCTATCCCCAACTGCTTCCGCTACGAACGGCCGCAGCGCGGCCGCCTGCGCGAGTTCTGGCAGGTCAATGTGGACATTTTCGGGAGCAACTCGTTGGCGGCCGACGCGGAGATTATCGGCATCGCCTACGGACTTATGATAGCCTACGGCGCGCGGGAGAGCGATTTCCAAATTAAAGTGGGCAGCCGACAGGCAATAAATAGCATCGCCAAAGAAAATAATTTGAGCGAAGATAAAACCAAAAGTTTTTTCCGCCTCCTCGACCGCCGCGCCAAAATATCCGAGGTGGACTTTGATCTGGAGCTCAAAAAACTCGGCATCAACAAGAGTTTGCTCTCCCCGCAAAACGTACCTGAGGATATCGCCAAAATGATAGCGGACTTTGCCGACTCCGGCATAACCAATATCGTCTACGCCCCCGATGTGGTACGGGGGTTCGCCTACTATACCGGGATTGTCTTCGAAGTCTTTGATACGCATCCCGACAATAATCGGGCGGTCATGGGAGGAGGACGATACGACAACCTGACCTCTCTTTTTGACGATGAGCCGCTGCCCGGCGTCGGCTTTGCCATGGGTGATGAGGCAATACGATTATTCCTCGAAGTGCGGGGCCTCCTGCCGGTCTATACGCCCCCTACAGACGTCTATTTTGCCGTTACCTCCCCGGAGCTCGCCTTGCGGGCTCAAACGGTGGCTGGGACCCTGCGGCGCGCAGGGGTCAACGTGGCGGTGGACTTCGGCGAGCGCAAGCTTGGCGATCAAATAAAAGCCGCCGCCAAACACAAAATCCCTTGGCTCGTCGTCGTCGGCGAGGACGAACTTGCCGGCGGCGTCTTTGGAGTCAAAAATATGGAGACCGGCGCCGAGGTGCGCGTTGTGCTTGATGAACTGCCCGGCTTTTTCAAAAAATAATGCGGAAAATTACTTTCGATATAGAAACGGAGGGCGACTTCCGCACGAACGGCGATTTTTCCAACCTCGAGCTGACAGTGCTCGGAATACACGACTCGTCCGATAATACACTCCGGGGGTTTTATAAAGACGAATTGCATAAGGCGTGGCCTCTTTTTGAAAGCGCGGATATCATTATCGGCTACAACTCCGAGCACTTTGACCTGCCGATACTGGGTAAATATTATGCCGGCGATTTGACCAAAATTAAAAGTGTTGACCTCCTTAAAGAGGTTAAAAATGTTTTAGGCCGTCGACTCAAACTCGATAATCTCGCCGAAGCGACGCTGGGGGCCGGCAAGACCGGCCACGGGTTAGAGGCGGTCGAGTGGTGGAAGCAGGGCCTGCACGAAAAGGTCCGCGACTACTGTCTTTCCGATGTCGAGATAACGAAAAATCTGTACGAATACGCCAGGAAAAAAGGCAGCCTCAAATATCGCGACTACGATGGTGTGCGGGAGATAAAATTGGACACTTCTCTCTGGGAGGTGGCCGGCGATTCCACGAGCCTCACCCACACCTTGCCGTTTTAGTTTTTCCCAATTCTGTTCTCAAGAGTGCGCGCATTGCCGTGTTTTAACATACCGAAATAAGACTGGACGGATGCGTCTTCTTTTTGGAGTCCCACAGTCCGGCGCAGCATCCGCCGTTTGCTCGCGGTGCGCAAGACGCGATGGCCGGGAAAATGCACCCATCCGAGGAAATCGATGCCTGAGGCAACAGTTTTGACGAAGGTCTTGTTAGGATGCAAATGGAGCTTCAATTCGTCTCGCATAAACACTTTCATATATGAAAGTGTTGTCAGAAGTTCGGGTCTGTTGCGCGACAGAATGACGAAATCATCCGCGTAGCGGATGTAATATTTGACTTTGAGTTTGTGCTTTATCCATTGGTCGAACTCGTTCATGTAGATATTGACCAGAAGCTGGCTGGTAAGGTTGCCCAAGGGCAGGCCTCTGCATATACACTTAACTTGCGCGGTAGTGCATGATTGGTGTAGGCGGTTTTTCTGCAGGGAGTTGCCGCCGGAACAGAAACTCCCCACAACCTCGCGCAGGAGGCAGAGGATTGCAGGGTCTCCTACGTGTTTTTGCAAAATGCCGTATAAGACTGCGTGGTCTATCGAGGCGAAGAATTTGCGGATGTCACATTTAAGCACCCACGCGGTGCGGGTGTGGTTTTTAGAAACTTTAGAGGCGAAGCTCCGGAAGCGACTCATCGCCTTGTGCGTCCCTTTCCCCACGCGGCAGGAGTAGGAGTCGCTGATGAACCGCGCGTCGAAATAGGGATACATCTGGCGGTAGAGTGCGTGGTGGAGCAAGCGGTCGCGCACGCTGGCCTTGTGTATGTCGCGGGGCTTGGGGTCGGCTACACGGAAGTGCCGGTAGCCACCATGGCAGTAAGTCTGACTTACTAGGTCGCGGTGTAGCGAGAGGATGTTGCGCATCAGGTCGGCCTGGAACTCCTGCACATCTTTCTTGCCGCGCTTGCCCTTCAGAAACTCCTTCCAGGCCTCAAGCAGATTTTCGACAGAAATGATATCCTCGTAGGTATGAGCGAACAAACTCCTTTGACGAACCCCCCCCCGCAGGAGTTTGCTGCCCGTTTTGGAGCGCGTCAAACAGGCTTATTTGCTGTGGCATGAGTACCATTCTACGCTGCCCAAAATCCACCGGTACACCGTTGGCGCACGCATAGACGAATTGTGGATAGAAGTGATTGAAGTCACCGCCTTAGCGGCTTTTCTCACCCGCCAGGAAAAGCTGCCTTACGTGCGGCTCGCCATCAGGAAGTTCGATGCACTCAAAATACTGATGATGATTTTGTGGGAAACAAAATCTCTCGACAACAAAAAGTACATTGCGCTCTCGATACCCATTGAGGAGATAGGGAAAATGTTCGGCGGATGGAGCGGGCAACTCCAAAAACAAAACTCCCCCGAAGCCGCTGGCCGGACGAGGGAGAAATGAGGAGAGTTGCACGCACCGCAGCGGGGTTGTTGCCGTTCCAGTCGTTGTCGAGCCAGTTCGCGTTCCAGTTCCACCTGCCATCGCTCCAGTACAGGTACCGGACATACAGGTTGCCGTCCGAGTTGCGGTTGCGTATGAAGCGCCGTCTGAACCACCACCCTTTGAATACTCAAGTAGGTTGTATCGTATTTGCGAGCGAAACTCGCCTAGCGCCTCACACCAAGTATTCTCATTTTTTGAGAGTGCTACATACACCACTCCATCTCAAACCGTGGCCGGAGATGCTCGGGGCGTATGGATACTGGCTTCGGTAGCAGGAAACCTTAATCTCCCGCGTATTCACCTATTGCCACCTAATAGTATATCAAAAAAGAGGCCCGGCTTTAAAAAAGCCGGGCCAAAGGACCAAGTTCCAAGGACCGAAGAGGTCAAAGGAACGAAAGGTCAGAGTTCAACTTGCACGCACCGCAGCGGGGTAGTTGCCGCGCCAGTCGTTGCCGAGCCAGTACGCGTCCCAGTGCCACCTGCCATCGCTCCAGTACAGGTACCGGACAAACAGGTTGCCGTCCGAGTGGCGGTAGACGGTGCCCCAGAAGAAGATGGCCTTGCCTTTCCACTCCTCGGGGATGAGGTGCGGATTGGCGAGCAGGTAATCCAGAACATTGGCGTTCAGGACCGGCTTGCCAGCGAGCAACGTGCGAAGTTTGTTGCCCTCAACGTAGCCGCCGTTCTTCTGGCCCTTGTCGAGATGGAGCGTGACTTGCGAGGCGCTCCACTTGAACGCGCCGCCTTTTTGATGCTCCTCGACCTTCCAGCCATTCGGGACGAATGGGTCGGCGTCGCAGTCGATGAGATGCTCGGGGACCGTGATGACGGCGTGGCCCAAGCGCACCCGGCGCACGTTGGTAAGATTGTCGCCTTCGCACAGCCAGTCGATGTCCGCGAGGTCGGCGATGTTGTTGCGGATGACCGCTTGCTTCAGTTTCGAAGCGAGGCCAACATCGAACGTCAATTCGCTCATAGTCGTCTCCTTTGCGACAGGTAGTCCGAAATTGGACAAGTAGTCGCGGTGGTAATGTGCTGTCCTGAGGCCGCCCAAGCGGGCCCATCAGCTACTTCTAGATTATACTCCTATTGAGTTAATTTGTCAAGTCTATTGCGAGCCTAAAAATATAGGTAAAATACCCTTATATGAAATCCCAATACATTCTTCCCATTACTATCGTGGTCGCGGGCGCTTTAATCGCAGGAGCGGTGTTTTTGGCGGGCAAGAGCTCCACGCCGGACGGCAACAATAATGGCAAGCCTCCGACGGTACGAGCCTACACGCCGGGAGTTGACCATATTTTAGGCAACCCGAACGCCCCTGTTAAGGTCGTGGAGTATATGGACTTGGAGTGTGCTCACTGCAAAGTTTTCCACACCACTATGCATCAAATAATGGCGTACTACGGCGCCTCCGGTAAGGTCGCCTGGGTAGAGCGTCCCTTCCCGCTCTCCCAAATACACTCCAAGGCGGTACAGGAGGCGCACGCTGCCGAATGCGCGGCAGCACAGGGCGGCGACACGGCATACTTTGCCTACACCGACAAAGTTTTTGAAATCACGCCGTCAAACAACGGACTCGACCTCGCGGAACTGCCGAAGATCGCGCAGGAAATAGGCCTCAACATAACCGCCTTCAATACTTGCATGAGCGAGGGCAAATACAACGATAAGATATCCGCCAGCTATAATGAAGCTATCGCCGCAGGCGGACAAGGAACTCCATACACATTCATTATGGTCGGTACCGAAACCGTCGTCCTTAACGGCGCGCAGCCGTACGACTCGATGCGCGCGGCAATCGACAGCGTGCTTGGCGACCTCGGCACGCCGGTCACCCCCTCACTCTCTACTACTACGACTCAGTAGAAAAAAATCTATTCATCGGGCCTAAAGTGGGTGTCGTATTCTTCGGGTTGGACGTTTATGCGATAAATGTCGAGCGAGTTCTCCCCCTCAAACATGTCCGAGGGGTTGGGCAAAAAGACCTTCATATTTGCCAGAGCCGCAGTTGCGTCGCGGACCAGGCGGTTAAAAAGTATAAATTCCTGCCGGAAGGTCCGGAAGTCGATGACATGGCGCCGCATCTGCGCCTTACCGTCGGCATTGCGCGATATTTTGCACTCGTGGACGATAAAGCGCCGCACCGGCTTGCCGAAAGTTTTTTTGACCGTGTAGTAGTTAAATATCGCCTGAAAGACAAACAGCGCCTTGTCACTCTTGTAAGGACTAAAGGCCGAAACAAACTTGTGGTCGACCACGTCAACACCGCGCGGGTCAACTTTTGAAACCACCACCAGGTCGGAGACCGCTTTAATAGGGAGCGGGAGTCCCTCGACCTCGACTTGGGCTTTGGTCTCTACCGCAAGCACCCGGTACTTCGGCGGGCGCGCTAAATAAAAGCCTATCCCCTGCAGGTACTCGCGCTCCATCGACTCGCGTTTGGCTTTTTGAGCTTTTTTGGTTGCGGCTTTGCCGAAGTTGATTTCGAAGTCGGGCACATCGCGCAGGTACTCGAGCCCGAGCGCCACCGCGTCTTCTTTTCCTATCCCGCCATAGTAATGCTGGAGCGCCGTGTGCGCCGCGCGGCCGACAATGCCGGCAGGCGTGGAGGGCATATCGTACACCAACTCGACATAGCGCTTGTGCCATGCCAAAGGGTTCCTCAAAAACGACATAAGCGAGGAGTGGCTCCAGTGAGTTATAGGATACTTATGCTTTCGCTTTTTCCCCGCTTTTGCTTGCATAACATCAGTATATGGGGTACAAGGAAAATAGGAAGTTCGTTTGTAATTAGTAAGGAGTGCGTGATGAATTGGGTAATCGGACTAACTGCATTTGGCGCCGCAATCTATCTGGCAACAAAATATCGTGAAACAGTTATGGCTCTAGCGGTAATGTTTATAGCGGCGGTCGCCCCGAGCCTACTTGATACGAAGCCCCCGTCAAAATAAGGCGGGGATTTTTATTTAGTAGCTGCGGAGGCGTTTGGACTTTTCATGCGTGCGGATACGTTCCAGCGCTTTGGCCTCTATTTGGCGGATGCGCTCGCGGGTCACGCCGAACTTTTTGCCCACCTCTTCGAGCGTGTGGTAAATACCGTCCTCGAGCCCATGGCGCAGCTTTAAAATCTCGCGTTCTTTTGGGGAAAGCTCGTCTAAAATCTCCTTTAGCTGGTCGCCGAGTATGCGGCGGGAGACCTCTTGGTCGGGGCTCAATATTTTGTCGTCTTTAATAAAATCGCCGAGCACCGACTTGTCCTCGCCGTCATCCGAGCCGACCGGACTTTCCAGCGACACGGTGTCCTGGTCTATCTTTTCTATCTGGTAGATTTTTGCCACGTCGACGCCCATCTCAAGCGCCACCTCTTCAGCCAGCGGGTCGCGCCCGAGGTCCTGCGCCAACCGGCGCGAAACTTGCTTGTATTTAGCTATCGTCTCCACCATGTGCACCGGGATGCGGATAGTGCGCGACTGGTCCGCGAGCGCGCGGGTAATGGCCTGGCGTATCCACCAGGTCGCGTACGTCGAAAATTTAAACCCTTTAGTAAAGTCAAACTTGTCTACCGCCTTAAACAGGCCAAGGTTCCCTTCCTGTATAAGGTCGAGCAATGTGAGATCGGGAGAGCGGCCGACATATTTTTTGGCGATTGATACCACGAGGCGCAGGTTTGCCCTGGCCAGCAGATTGCGGGCCTCGGCGTCGCCCTCGGTAATACGCTTGGCAAGCGAGCGCTCCTGCTCGCCGTTTAAGAGCGGGTACTTGCCTATCTCACGCAGATACATCTGGATAGAGTCGTACTGGGAGTCGCTGCGGGCGTAGCCTTTGACGGGCTCTTCTTCGGTAATCTCCAACATGCCGCCGCCCTCAAGCACGTCGATGCGCGCGGTCGAAAACTTTTCGTACAACTCCTCCAGAAACATCACGTCCGACTCGATAGTGGGAAACGCTTTCAGTATTTCGTCATACGTGACAAAGCCGCGCATGCGGCCGCGCTCCATAAGAGTCTCCGCCTTCTTATTTTGGTCGTCAATCCGGCGCTGGAGCTTTGGACTGATTTTGGCGGCGGGCTTGGCGGCCCGGACGGTTTTGCCTCCCTTTTTCTTGAGTTTTTTCCGGAGCTTAAGCGCGACAGAAGCGCGCCGCTTGATAGCCGCAGCCTTGAACTTTTTAGCCTTGGCAACGTTCTTTACAGGACGCCGCTTGGCCTTATTCCCCGACGCCTTGGTCGGGGTCCCGACTTTACGTCGGGATTTAGAGTCTATCTTTTTCGCCATTTGACTTACGGACTAGTCTATCACAAAAATCTCATTTTGAAACGCTCCTTCTGTACCTGCCGGCCTATGTCGGCAAGCATATCTTTGGCGATAGTATCCTCATCGCTATGCTCGCCAACCTCGGCATCAAAGCGGAATCGCAGCGACTCCGCCTCTGCGGCCAGCTCTGCCTCGAGCGCTGCAACGGCTTCTGCTCCCAAAAACTCCACAAGTTTCTCGCCCACCGCCGACCCGCGGCCGAATCGGAACAAAAGCATGCCCGCCTTTTTTTGAAGCGGCGTCAACGCTGGTTCGGCGGCACCAGCGGTAATTTCCATAGGGCTGTCTATTACCGGGGCGGGGCGCTTGCTTATCTCTGCGCGCACCGCAGACTCGGATACGCTAAGCTGGGAGGCCACCAGCCGTATGTACTGGTCTTGCTCTATTTTGCTTTGTATAGCCGCGACCAGCGGCAAGACCTGCGCCTCTACAAGCTTGGCGTAGGCGCGGGCGTCCCGAGCCCCGGGACGCAGCGCGTCCAGAAAGAATTCCACGGCGGTTTTTGAGGTGCGCACAGCGGCCTTAAGCAGTTCCGGATTCTCTCGTGCCATGTCAGCAGGGTCCTGCCCGGGCGGAAAAGTGGGGACTTTGACATCAAACCCGGCAAGTAAAGCCATGTGGGCGGACTTCAGCCCCGAGCGGACGCCAGCTTGGTCGGCATCAAGCGCCAACACCAGCCTTTTGCTTAGCCGCCCGAGGATAGACAGATGCTCGGGCGTCAGCGCCGTGCCGGAGAGCGCGACCGCAAAGTGCAACCCCGATTGATGTGCGAGGATGAGGTCGAATTGCCCTTCCACCAATAAAATACAATCCAGTTTGCGGATAGTGTTGCGCGCTCGGTCGAGGCCGTAGAGCACTCGCGACTTTTTAAATAATGCCGTTTCAGGCGAGTTGACATATTTTGCAGGCTCTTCGTCGCGCGCGCCGGCAATCTTTTCAAAAAAGCGGCCCGAGACGGCGATAGGTTTGCCCGCCATATCGAATATTGGAAAGATAATCCGCCCGCGGAAGCGGTCAAAAACTTCACCGGGCTTCTTTTCCGACTTCAACGCAAAACCGGCGTCAACAATATCGTCTTTTTTAAACCCCGCGTCCGCCAGATGTTTTGAAAGACTCTCCCACTCGGCGGGCGCGTACCCCAAGCGCCATGCGGAAACTGTTTCATCATGCACCCCGCGGGTTTTTAAGTACTCTTGCACGTCTTTGCGCTCGCGCAGTGTAAGCTCAAAAAATGCCGTAGCAGCTTCACAAACCTCGCGCAGACGCTCATCATGTTCTTTTTGCTCGGGCGTTGCCGTCCGCACGCCGGTTCTAGGAGTAAGCTTAACGCCGGCCTTTTCTGCAAGTTGCTTTAAGACGGTCGGAAAGTCTGTCCCGTCCATTTTCTGCAGGAAAGAAAACACGTCCCCGCCCTCGCCGCACCCGAAGCATTTATAGGTCCCCCGCTCGGGCGAAACGTGGAAACTTGGCGTCCGCTCATTGTGGAACGGGCATTTGCCCGTGTACGTGCGCCCCGAGCGCCGCAAAGCGACATATTGTCCGACAACATCAACAATGTTGACCCGGTCCTTGATTTGCTGAACATCCGAGTCCATAAGTACCCGTATTCTAGCCGTTTTTCGTGCCTAGCACAGGGGTACTTGACAAGTTACTATTCATTGGGTTATAATAAGGTTGGTTCATTGTTGAGCAGAAGGAAATGCCATGCCTAGTTTCATGATCTTTATCGGTGCTGCGATTTTGGGACTCGTGTTGAAGGACGCAATGGGAGGAGTTTCCCCCGGCTTTCTTCATGACACTTCAATTGTTCCGTCCGTATTTGTCTCCGCCCTCATCGGCGGGGCGGTGTGGTCCCTGGTAACGGGAGCTATTGACTACGCCCGGGAATCCTAAAATATTGGAACGACCAAGCCGCGTGTCCTTTTCGGGACACGCGGTCTTCTTTTTATAATTCAGTTTTAGTTACTCCCTTCGTGCGAGCGGCGGCCTTTTACTTTTCCACACCCTTACTACGACCCACGTAATTTATGCTATAGGATAAACTACGTACATGGAAAACAGAGGGGTAGTTGCATATATTGCCTTGGGTCTTCTGGCAGGCGCTGGAATTGTTGTGGCGCTTGCTCTGGCCCCCGGACTTGGCGCGGCTCTCAAACTTATTGATCCTAATCCGCGCAAGGCGTCTGCCAAGCTCGACCGCGCGCTCCGAGCCCTAGTCCAAGGCGGCAAGGTTGAAAAAGGTCCAAAAGGATATCGCTTAACCACGCGCGGGGAGCGTGAGTTTGCACGTGGCAAATTCGACCGCTATCAATTCCCCACTATCAAAAAATGGGACAAGAAATGGAGGGTTACCTGTTTTGATATCCCCGAGAAGCGCAAATATGTCCGTCACCTTATACAACGCAAATTGGTTGAGCTGGGATTTTATAGGCTGCAGGATTCTGTTTTTGTAGGACCACAGCCGTGCGGAGAGTTTTTAAATTTGGCGCAAGAAGTATTCTTCCTCCGCAAGCACCTGCGCGGCATGGTCGTGACACAAATCGATGATGAATATCTCCTTCTTAAACATTTTAACTTAACTCGCTAGTACGTAACTTATCCTATAGCATAAGTTACGTATATTTCTATTCTATCGTTGGTCTATAATGTAGCCGTTTTTGTACTGTAGCACAGGGGTACTTGACAATAGTTTAATTAGGGCGTAGAATTGACAACGGAACAGCTGAACCTTGGGGCAAAAAATGGCCATATGGACGGAGTGGAAGAACAGATTGGACGCGTGGTGGGACCAAGCAGCTTCACAACAAGAGATTGTTGCTGTCTTTGGCACCATGATCGTCATCTCGGTAGTTGGCTGGCTCTTCTCCAGACAAATCGCCGATTTTATTTTCGTTCACTTCGTCAAGTAGTTCGAACAAACCGCGCGTCCCGAAAAGGACGCGCGTTCTTCTTTTTATGATTTAACTTTTACTCTCCCCTCGCGAGCGGCGGGCGGACGCGGTCGTCCACCATTTCTCCCGCTACGGGAGCGTATTTGTTGACCAATTTTTCCTTGACCGAGCCTTTAAAGCCTGTGCCCGCAGGAATCAAGCGACCCAAGATTACGTTCTCCTTAAGCCCCTCAAGCTTGTCCAGCGCGCCGTAAATAGACGCCTTGATGAGCATGCGAGTCGTGTTTTGGAAGGAGGCGGCCGAGAGGAAGCTCTGGCGGGAGAGCGAGACATCAAGAATACCCATAACCATAGGTTCGCTCTTGGCGCCTTCGCCGCCCGCCTCGACGGCGCGCGCGCTGGTGCGGTTGAGGTCGGCAATAGGCACCACATCGCCGGGCGAGAATTCCGTCCCGCCGCTGTGCGTGACGCGCACGCGGCTGAACATCTGCCGGATGATTACCTCGACATGCTTGATGGAGATGCTGGCGCCCTGCAGCTCGTAGATTTTGATGATTTCGGCCATCACATACTCCTGCGCGCGCTCCTTACCCGCGTACTTGAAAAGGTCTTGGAGGTCGGCGGACCCATCGGTCAGCAGTTGGCCCTTTTCGACGCGGGAGCCTACCTTGACTGTCGGCACGCGGCGGAAATGCGCTTCATACTCCACCGTCTCTTTTGCTTTTTTACCCGCCTTAACGTGCTCAATGTCGGGAGCCACGACTATCACTTTTTCTTTTCCATCATCGCGGATTTCTACCACTTCTCCGGAGATGGTCGCGATGACCGCCGGGTTGCGCGGAGCTCTGCGCTCGAAGATTTCTTCAACGCGCGGAAGACCGTGCGTCACGTCTCCTTCGGCCGACGCGGCGCCGCCGGCGTGCTTGATGTTCATGGTCAGCTGGGTGCCCGGCTCGCCGATAGCCTGCGCGGCGATGGTGCCCACCGCTTCGCCCATGGCGACCGGCTTCATGGTGCCGAGATCAGAGCCGTAGCAGCGCATACAGATGCCGCGTCCGGAAACGCAGGCGATAGGACTGCGGACGTACACGCCCGCGGCTCCCGACTCCTCCACCGACCTTGCGTCAACTTCAGTCATAAAGTGGCCTTTCTTGTAGAGCGTTTTGCCGTCGTGTTCAATATTTTCCGCCAGGTAGCGGCCGGTTATGTTGCGTGCCATAAAGGTGCCGATACCCGAGGCTGACTCGCGGCGCACAATCAAGCCCTCCTTGGTGCCGCAGTCTTCCTCAACGACAACGACGTCCTGCGCTACATCGAAGAGCCTGCGGGTCAGGTATCCGGCTTTGGCGGTCGACAGCGCGGTCGAGGCGAGGCCCGAGCGGCTGCCGTGCGTGGTGGTGAAGTATTCTATGGGGCTTAAACCCTCTTTCATCGACTTCGTCACAGGGAGCTCGATGGTCTCGCCGGTCGGACTTGCGATAAGACCTTTCATGCCGACCATTTGGGTCATCTGGGCGAGAGAACCGCGGGCGCCCGAGCGGAGCATGTCCTGTACCGGTCCGTTGGTGGGCAGCGACGCGGGGATGAGTTTCTCGACATCGGACTTGGCCGCATGCCACACCTCAATGTTCATGCGGTAACGCTCTTCCTCGGAAAGGAGGCCTTCCTGCCAGTGCTTCATAATCTCGTCGGACTTTGCCTGAGCAACTTCCACGATAGCGTCTTTTTCGGGCGGGATGCGGATGTCGTCGAGCGACCAGGTAATGCCGGACTGCGTCACGTAGCGGAAGCCGAACGTCTTGATGCGGTCCATAATTTCGGGGATTTTCTCCAGCCCGTAGCGCGCGATAAGGTCGTCAACCAGTTTGGCGAGCGACTTTTTGTCGATGGCGTAGTTGATAAACGGATAGTCGCTCGGGAACACGGTGTTAAAGAGGAGTCGCCCGACGGTAGTCTCGAACAGCTGCCCGCCGAACTGGGCATACTTCTCTTTTTCGCTCGGCATGACCTTAATCTTCGCCTGGAAGCCGACCGCTTTGTAATCGTACGAAAGAATAGCGGCGTTCGGGGTCGGGAACGCCATTCCCTCTCCCTTTGCACCCGCGACTTCTTTGGTCATCCAGTAGGCGCCGAGGAGAATGTCGAGAAGTTTGGAGGCTACAACCGGCTCACCGTTGCCCGGCTTAAGGATGTTTTTAGGCGCAGCCATAATCTCGCGCGCTTCGGCTTGAGCTTCGGGGCTTAGCGGCACGTGGACGGCCATTTGGTCGCCGTCGAAGTCGGCATTGAAGGCCGGGCAAACCATCGGGTGCAATTGTATTGCGTTGCCTTCAATAAGTATCGGCTGGAAAGCCTGGATACCGAGACGATGCAGAGTCGGCGCGCGGTTAAGCAGAACGTATTTGTCTTTAATAGTATCTTCGAGTATCGCCCATACTTCCGGCACGCCCTCATCGATAAGGCGTCCGGCGCCGCGGATGTTGTAGGCGAGCTCCTTCTCGAGCAGTTTGCCTATCACAAACGGGCGGAAGAGCTCCAGCGCCATGTGTTTCGGCAGACCGCACTGGTTGAGCTTAAGTTCGGGGCCCACGACAATCACCGAGCGGCCCGAGTAGTCGACGCGTTTGCCGAGCAAGTTCTGGCGGAAGAGTCCGTGTTTGCCTTTAAGGTTGTCGGAGAGCGACTTCAGCGGGCGCGTGCGGGCCTGAGTAGTCGCCGAAAATGCGGCTCCCCCGTGGCGGATAGAGTTGTCAACAAGCGCGTCGATAGCCTCCTGCAAAATGCGCTTCTCGTTGCGCAAAATAACATCCGGCGCGTGGATATCGAGAAGTTTTTTGAGGCGGTTGTTGCGGTTGATGACGCGTCGGTAAAGGTCGTTGACGTCCGAGGTCGCGTGGCGGCCGCCGTCGAGCGCGACCATGGGGCGCAGGCCCGGCGGGATAACAGGAATACGGGTAAGGAACATCCACTCGGGGCGGACGTTCGCGCGCAGCATGCCGCGCAGGACCGAAAGGCGTTTGCCGAGCTTTTCGCGCTCAGCCGCGCCCGCGTCGGGCAACACCTCTTCTATATGCTTGACCATGTCCTTCAGGTTGAGGCCTTTGCAGAGATTGTAGATAGCCTCGGCTCCGATACCCGCTTCAAACATCGCGCCGTACTTGATGGCAAAGCGATGGTACTTGGGCTCGTCGAGCACCGCGCCGACCTGGATAGATTCGATGTCTTTCTTGGCTTCGAGGTACAGTTCCTTCATCTTCTCCTTGGACTTTTCGTCCTCGAGCTTTTTGATTTTGCTCTTATACTCGGTTTCGAGCTCTCCGGTGACGCGGTCCTTCTCTTTTTGATGTATGGCGTTGACTATGTAGCCGGCAAAGTAGACTACCTTCTCGAGCTCGCCGCCGCTGATGCCGAGCACCATAGCAAGCCGGCTCGGGATAGCGCGGAGGAACCAGACATGCGAGACGGGTACCGCGAGGTCCACATGGCCCATGCGCTCTCTGCGGACGATAGCACGGGTAATTTCCACGCCGCACTTCTCGCACACGATGCCTTTATAGCGGATGCCGCGGTATTTGCCGCAGTAACATTCGTAGTCGCGCTCCGGGCCGAAAATCTTTTCGTCAAAGAGCGAGTTCTTTTCGGGGCGCTGGGTGCGATAGTTGATTGTTTCGGGCTTGGTAACCTCGCCGTACGACCACTCAAGTATGCGCTCGGGGCTTGCGGGGCGGATGCGCACGCCGTCAAAGTCGGAGACCTCCGCTCCCGGAGTCTTGCGGCCGGAGCGTATCGGGGAATCGCCGCGCATAAGTTCCACGTCGAGCGCGAGCCCGCGGAGAGTGTGCAACAGGACATTAAACGATGCCGGCGCAAAGTGGTGCGTAATGCGCTCGCCGCGGACTATCGAGTCAAACGCGGATGAGCGGCCGGTAATATCGTCGGACTTGATAGTCAGCATCTCGCGCAGCGTGTACGCCGCGCCGTATCCGAGCAGGGCCCAGACTTCCATTTCTCCAAAGCGCTGCCCGCCACCCTGCGCCTTGCCGCCGAGCGGCTGCTGGGTAATCAGCGAGTACGGTCCGATAGAGCGCATGTGGATTTTGTCCTCCACCATGTGATGGAGTTTGAGGATGTACATGTAGCCGACCGCTATTTCCTGTTCGAAAGCTTCGCCGGTGCGGCCGTCAAACAGCTGCATTTTGCCGGACTCATTGTGGCCGGCGGTCTTCAGCTCGGCGCGGATCTCGCTCTCGGTTGCGCCTTGGAACGGCGGGCAGATAGCCTGGTAGTTGAGCGTGTTGGCGGCCAACCCCAAGTGGAGCTCAAGGATTTGGCCGAGGTTCATGCGGGAAGGAACGCCGAGCGGAGTCAAAATAACGTCGACCGGGCGGCCGTCCGCCGTATACGGCATGTCTTCTTCGGGGAGGATGCGGGAAATAACGCCCTTGTTGCCGTGGCGGCCGGCGAGCTTGTCTCCGACCGAAACGACGCGCAGCTGCGCGATTTCAATATGGATGCGCTTGATGATGCCGCTTTCGAGGTGGTGGCCCTGCTCGCGGGAGAAGACTTTTACTCCAATAATGCGGCCGCGTTTGCCGTTTTCCATCCGGAGCGAGCTATCTTTAACGTCTCTTGCTTTGTCGCCGAAGATGCTGCGAAGCAGGCGCTCTTCGGGGGTAAGCTGCGTCTCGCCTTTGGGAGTAATTTTTCCGACGAGGATATCGCCCGGGCGCACCTCGGAGCCGACGCGCACAACGCCGTCTTCGTCGAGGTTGCGGAGCTTGGCTTCGGACACGTTCGGGATATCGTGCGTCGTTTCTTCGGGTCCGAGTTTGGTATCGCGCACGTTGCAGACAAACTCCTCAATGTGGATGGAAGAGAATTTGGAGTCCTTGACCATGCGCTCGGAAATAATGATGGCGTCTTCGTAGTTGGCGCCCGACCAGCACATAAAAGCAACGAGGGCATTTTGGCCCAGCGCCAATTGACCGTTGTCGGAGGTCGACATATCGGCAAGCAGACCGCCCTTCTTGACCTTGTCTCCGACAGAGACGCTCGGGCGCTGGTGGAGCGAAGTAAAGCCGTTGGTGCGCACAAAGTTGACCAGCGGGTACTCGGTTTCTTTGCCTTTTTCATTCTTGACCTTGATGACGCGGCCATCGGCGTGCGTCACGGTGCCGGCCTCAAGCGCATAAATAAGACGGCCGGTATCTTTGGCGGCGCGCTCCTCCATGCCGGTGCCGACGAGCGGCGCCTCGGGCAGGATGCAGGGCGTAGCCTGCTTCTGCATGTTCGAACCCATGAGAGAGCGGTTGGCGTCGTCGTGCTCAAGAAACGGGATCATGTTGGTGGCGATAGAGAACGGTTGCTCCGGAGACACGTCGATATAGTCGACATCGTTGCGCGCGACGCGCAGCGGCGCGCCGCTCTGGCGGACATCAACGACATCTTCTTCTATCTTGCCGTCCGCGCCGAACACCGTACCGCCGTGGGCGATGCGCTGTTTTTCCTCCTCGGCGGCGTTTAGGAACACGATTTCTTTAGTAACGACGCCTTTCACTACCTTGGCGTACGGAGTCTCAATCATGCCGAATTCGTTGAGCCGGGCAAACGTGGAGAGACGCAAAATAAGGCCGATGTTGGGGCCTTCGGGAGTGTGTATAGGGCAGAGCCGGCCGTAGTGCGACGGGTGCACGTCGCGCACCTCGAAGCCCGCGCGCTCGCGTGTAAGTCCTCCGGGGCCGAGAGCCGAGAGCGTGCGCAGGTGCTCAAGCTCGGTCAGAGCGTTTTCCTGCTGCATAAACTGGGAAAGCTGGTTGGTGGTAAAAAATTCTTTAATGCGGGCCTGCAGCGGGCGCGGGTTGACGAATTGTTGCGGCAACGTGGCATCCGCGTCGATAGTCGACATGCGGTCCTGTATGTTGCGCTTCATGTGGGTAAGCCCTACGCGCAGGCGCTGCTGGAGCATTTCGCCCACATAGCGCACGCGCCGGGAGCCGAGGTGGTCGATGTTGTCCTCCTGCGCGTCCGGGTTATTTTCGAGCGCGAGCACGTTCTCTATCACAAGCACGAGGTCGTCCAGCGAAAGAGTTTTGCGCTTAAGTTCGACCTCGTCGAGCGATTTGTTGAAGCGCTGGTTAAAACGGTAGCGTCCGACGCGGGAAAGATCGTAGCGCTCGGTGCTGAATATAGAATTGATGTATTCGCGCGCGTTTGCGGCGGTAGCAAGGTCCCCGTCGCGCAGACGCTTATGTATCTCGACATATGCCTCATCCAAGGTCTTGGCGGGGTCCTTCTCCAAAGCAAGCTCGGCCCACTTTTTACCCTCGGGAGTTTTGGAAAAGAGCGACTTAATATCGCTGTCAAAGGGAGCGCCGAGTACGCGCAAAAGCGAGATGGCGGGGAATTTGCGCTTGCGGTCAATACGCACGTTGATATCGCCGGTAGCGTCAGCCTCCATTTCTATCCACGCGCCGCGAGCGGGGATAATTTTTGCGCCAAAGTGGCGCTTGCCTTTAACTTCGTCGCTGGTAAAAAAGACGCCGTACGAGCGCGCGAGCTGCGGCACAATGACGCGCTCGACGCCGTTGATGACGAACGTGCCGTGGCTGGTCATGATAGGCAAATCGGCGAGGAATATCTCCTGCTCCTTCTCGCTGCCGGTAGCTTTGTTGATAAGCTTTATAACCGCGCGGACCGGGATATCCAGCGTCTGCTTTTGGGCTTTGGCGTAGTGCTCATCGAACTTCGGCTCTCCGAGCTCCACCTTCAAAAACTCCAGGTCGAACTTCTTGCCGGAGTAGTCTTTTATTGGCGTAAATTCTTTAAAAGTTTCGCGGACGCCTTTTTCAAGTATCCACTTATAGGAGTCGGACTGGGCTTCGACGAGGTTGGGGGTCGCGGTGAGCGGAGCGCGGAACCGGGCGAAATGCTTTTTTGCACGCATATGTTTTTGTGATGAAGATTAATAAGCCAAACCTCCTCCTACTTTTCCTAGTTAGTACTTTATGAGCGAACGCAACTCGTTTGTGCACACTCACAAAACACAAAAAGAGCAGGCGCGTATAACGCTCCCGGCTGCTTCTTTTTATGAAGCTCTAGGTAATTTTTCGCACTCTAATTGTATCGAAACCCCCACTCGATACGCAATCTGCTCCCTCCGGAGCCCCTGTTGGTTTCGCTAGCCAGTATAGCAAACTCGCCTTTCTTGTCAAACCCCTCCTTCCACAAGTTGACTCCCCCGCCTCCACAAGGCAAAGTGTCGCCAGACTGGTCTTACTCAAGGAGAGCTCAATGAAAGAGTTGCTGGAAATGACTGAGGAGGCCTTCTTCAAGGCTATGCGCAAAGGTTGGGCCAACGGAGATCCGGGGCGTGAGATACTCAGACCGCCTGGGTATCCGACGTGGAAAATGATCGAGTACACCGTTTATTCGCTGGGTATCACTGTTACCGATCGTTGGGGCGACATCGTGGAAGATGACGGGAGAGTCCGGCCGGGCGGCTCCATCATTGCCAGCTTACACACCATCCCGGTGTGGGGTATGCAATGTACCCGCGGCCAAAAGTACGCCAAAGAAGCTCTACCGCTTTTGCGCAAAGTGCTGATGGAGGCGTACCACGGCAACAAGTTTTATGGCGGCCGGGGTAAGCAGAATGTGCTTAGCGAGGATGGAAAACTCCTCTACGTCAATAACTGCTCCGGTAGTTTCGAAAAGTTCACGGCGGATGAATCAATAGTCTTTCTGCCCACCAATACCTGTATAGGTTCTCACTTTTGGGTAGGCGGGCTTCTCATCTGAGTACAACCGGAGCGCAAGCTCCGGTTTTTTTATTATCTAGGACCGTCCTAGTTATCCACAGTTGCGAAGAACAGTTCTTCGCAAACACAAATATAAAGGACCGGCCTTTATATTTAGGGGTTGCTGCGTTTTTTGGACTTCCAGCTATCCATGTTGGCGTGGTGGCCGGAGAGCAGAACTTTAGGGACCCTATATTTTTTATTCCCATATATCATAATCTCTGGACGGGTGTAGATTTCGTGGCTGGCGACCCGCGACTCCTCCAAACTTTCAAACTTGCCCAGCACGCCCTTTATCTGCCGGGCGGTCGCATCAATAATAGCCATGGCTGGCACCTCGCCGCCGGTTAGTATGTACGGGCCGACTGACACCTCCTCCGCCTTGAGCGCTTTGATTGCGCGCGCATCTATCCCCTCGTAGCGTCCGCAGACAATAATCACATCCTTCAGCCCGCTCAATTTTTTTGCGTAAGCGTTGGTCAGCGGCTTCCCTCCCGCAGCAGTCACCAGGATTTTCATCTTCTTGCCCTTTCGTATCTTTTCAACGGCTTGGATGACCGGTTCGGCGCGCAAGACCATCCCCGGACCACCGCCGTAGGGCCGCTCATCAACTTTCCCCCACTTATTCCCCGCCGTGTCGCGCAACTGATAGGTCTTAACTTTAAGCAACTTCTCGCGTTGAGCACGCCCGAGTATCGACGCCTGCGTGTAAGCATCTATAACCTCGGGGAAAAGAGTTATGACGTGGAAATTCATTTAAGTTCGTCGCGAACCTTCATCCATAATGTACCCAGCATATTTTGTCCATTACCGTCCGGTCCAATGCCCCAAAAGCCGTCCGTCGGCGAATTTTCGACAATGGTCCGAGTACCAGACTCCACAAGCAAGCTACGCACCTTTTCATGCTGTGCTGTCTTGGCTTTTAAAATTTCTTCCATGACGCTAACTTTCTGTTCGTCCCACACAGAAGACACCTGGTCTTTATGCGCATCGGATATCTTTTTAACCGCGTTCGGATTAGGGGCATCAAAAATTTGTTGGGCAAGTGCGGGGTTAGACAGCTCGTACTTCTTCCACTGATAAGCATGCTCTACGGTAGGAAATTTCTTGCCCCACAACTCGACGGTATAGGCCGAAAAACTGTCGAACGGGTAAAAACGCGGGGTAAAAAAGCGTATTTCCGTATGGGTGACTGAGTTTAAATCTTTTTCCTTGTCTTCCATCCCGTTACCCTATCGCGAGTTGCATAAAAAGAAAAGCCGCCTTTATGGGCGGCGTACAGATTATCTTATCCGAGGGTCCCGTTGCGGAACATCATTTCCGCCATACCGAGGTCGATTTCGAATCTTGAACCATCTTTTTTGACAATGTGCGCCGAGAAGAAATCTTTCGGCTCTCCACGGCTCAATTCCAGAGTATCCCCCGGTTTTAATGTCTCTCGAGGAAACTCAATTTTTAATTCCTCGCCGATAGAAAACTTTCTTACACGCTCAACCATAGCTGGCTCCCAATTTCTTTCTATAAAACAGTATAGCAAAAGTCCCGCTTTTGCGGGACTTTTGCGGAGCGGAGGGAAACAAGTTTGGAGGAGGGTCTGCAGGCGCGACGGCGCCGTGCAGTAGGAAAATTTATCAGCAGGAAATTTTCTGCGTTCCTGGAAAATTCGTTTTGCAGAGCTTTTATAGGTTACCCAGGTCGCCCATCGCTTCGTCTATCGACTTCATCGCAGGGGTGGCGGGCGCTTCGTGCGTGCCGTCCCAGCCCTGGGCCGCCGCGCCCCCCGAAGGGGCGGCGCCGTCCATACGGCCGCCGGCCGGCTCGTTTATTTTAAGGTTGACGCGGGCGTTGTTCTTCATCCCGACTACGCGAAGAAGCGTGCGGATAGCCTTGGCGGTGTTGCCCGAACGGCCTATCACCTTGCCCATATCCTCGGCATTAAGGTCGAGCGTCAAAAGGACTCCCATCTCGTCTACCACGCGGTTAATTTTGACGTCCTCCGAATGCTCAACCAAACCTTTAATAACAAACTCCAAAAACTCCTGGTCGCGTTCTGCCATATCAGTATATTTAATTAATTAAACCGAACTATTCTAATTCTATTGTGCCGGCTCTTCCGCCGCAACTGCGTTATCCTCTGTTTTTTGCTCTTCCGCGGCGGCCTCCGCTTGTGCTTCCTCTTTTACTTCTGCCTTCGCCTCTTCTTTTACCTCTTCTTTTTTCGGAACGGTCTTCTTCGGCAAAACGTTTATCTTCTTGGCGTCGATTATTTTTTGCGAAACGAGGAGATTGTGCACCGTGTCGGAAACGGTCGCGCCCATGCTTATCCAGTGTTTAATGCGGTCGGCTTTAAGCGACACGGTGTCGACTCTAGGGTCATACGAGCCTACCATTTCCAGGTAGTTACCCGGCTGGACCTTGCGCTTGCTTTCCACGACGATTACGCGGAAGGAGCCGTCCTTCTTCTTGCCGACGCGAGTGAGTCTGATAGTAAGCATATTTCTAAAAAATTGCCCGCCGATGCGGGATGAGAAGACTTTAACAAATACTGGCGCAAAGTCAATAAACGCGCTATACTAGCTCCAATAATGCCTCGGAGACACACGGGCGGCCCGCACAAGGCGCAGGCGGCCAAAAAAACCATATCCGGCATCGTACAAGTAACCCGCAAAGGCACGGGGTATATGACATGGGAGACCGACAAGGAGGATATCGAGATTTTCCCCGAGAAGCTTAACGGCGCTTTAAACGGCGATCAGGTAGAGGTAGAGCTGCTTTCATTGCACCCGCGCCCGCGCGGCCGCGTCACTAAACTGGTCGAGCGCTCCAAAACCGAATTTGTCGCAACCATTAAGGACGGAGTCGCTATCCCCTCAGACGGTCGCTTTAATCAGCCGGTCATGCTTGATACTAAACCAGAGGAGGGCTCCAAGGTACTCATCAAACTTATTTCCTTTGACGGGAAAACGGCAAAAGGCGAGGTGCTTGAAGTGATAGGCAAGGCGGGCGAACATCGCGTCGAGATGAACGCGATAGTTATGGAACACGGATTTAAAACCTCTTTTTCTCCGGAGGTGGAGGCCGAAGCACAGGCTCTTGAGGCGCGGCATGAGCAAATAATAAAAGAAGAGCTGCCTAAGCGCGCCGACTTCCGCGACCGCATTACCATGACCATCGACCCGATAACCGCCAAGGACTTTGACGATGCGCTGTCGCTACGCGAGCTCCCTGACGGCAAGTACGAGGTCGGCATCCACATTGCTGATGCATCCTTTTTTGCCGCGCCGGGCACCGCTATCGGCGATGAAGCGCAGAAGCGCGGCACCTCCGTGTACTTGGTAGACGCCACCATCCCCATGCTCCCCCACGCGCTCTCCGCGGGCATCGCATCGCTGAAGCCCGATGAAGACCGGCTCGCCTTCTCCGCGGTATTTGTTTTGGACAAAAACGCCAACGTGCTTGAGCGAACATTCACTAAGTCGGTTATCCGCTCGGACAAACGTTTTAGTTATGAAGAGGCGCAGGAGGTGTTGGACAAACAAAACGGTCCGTACCTGAAAGAGCTTAACGTGATGCTGAAGCTCGCGACCATTTTGCGCGCGGCACGCGCCGACGAGGGTGCCATCGATTTCGGCGACAACGAGGTACGCTTCGAGTTGGATGAAGCTGGCCGGCCGCTTAGCGTAGTGCGCAAGCAGCGCATCGACACCAACTGGCTTATCGAGGAGTTTATGCTTTTGGCCAACCGCGAGGTCGCGACTTACATATCTAAACTTGCCGCAAAGGTGCCCGGCAGCAACATGGTGTTCCTCTATCGCATCCACGACGAGCCGAAGGCCGACCGGATTGAGGAGTTGGCAACATTTGTGCGCGCCGTCGGATACGAGTTTAACAAACGCAAAAAAGGAGGCTACGGAGCAAAAGACATTCAGGGCCTGCTTAAACAAATCGAGGGCAAGCCGGAAGCGGCGCTTATCCGCACCGCAACGCTCCGCAGTATGGCAAAAGCAATTTACTCCACAAAAAACATCGGACACTTCGGACTCTCGTTTACTTATTACACGCACTTTACCTCGCCCATACGCCGCTATCCGGACATGCTAGTGCACCGGATACTTGCCAGCCATCTAGACGGCCATCCACTCACCAACAAAGAGTTCGGCGACCTCGAAAAGCTCTGCATCGCCGCCAGTGAGCAGGAGGGCAAAGCGGTGCAGGCCGAGCGCGACTCCATTAAATACAAGCTCGTCGAGTACATGACCGGCAAGGTGGGCCAGACTTTTGACGCCATTATCAGCGGCGTGACCGACTGGGGGCTGTATGTCGAAGATAAGCAGAGCTCCGCCGAGGGTCTGGTGCGCGTGCGCACCATCGGCGACGATTTTTATAATTACTCGGCCAAAGAGTACGCGCTGGTGGGACAAAAAACGCAAAAAAAATACGCGCTCGGAGACTCCGTGCGCGTCAAACTGGTCGCGGCCGACCTGTCGGCCCGGCAGCTCGACTTCGAACTCGTAAAATAAAAAACCCTCGTACTAACTATTTCTAGTCAACACGAGGGCAAGAGCTGTAGCGATCATCACATTGACGACACGTTGAAGCCAAAGTAGCGTTTTGAGATTAACTCCCAGTTAGCAACACCAAGTGCAGCACCGATGAAACCGCCGAAGATAGCGGTCATGAGGTAGTCAACCGGTGTTGGATCCAGGTTTCCGTAGAAATAGAATCCTGCGAGAGCGGCGAGGCCACCTAGTGTGCCGTCGATGGAACACAGCACCCGCTGGTTACAGTGCACCAGCCGGACGAGTTCATAGAGAAACGCCGGCATGAAGACTGCTGCCCGATAGACACCATACGCAACTGCTATGGCACAGTCACGAAGGAAACCACCCAGGGCCGAAGGACCTGACACCACGAGCTTCTTGAGTAAGAAGACCAACAACTTGCCGATCCAGCGGTACGCATTGGCATAGGTCATTGGTGCCTTCTGGATTCCGTTTCTCATAAACTCACCGGGGATGAACCATTCTCCATGCCAAAGAGAGTTTTCCGTGTACCGCGCGCCCAGTGCTGCCGAACCCCACAACAGGAGACCCAAGATTACACTGGGTATTGCAAAAATGACACCGAAAAGTATGGGGCCCACAATAAAGACCAGCGTTATGGCTCCCATAATACTCATTTCTGCAGAACTCTTTTCCCATTGGAAGGGAATCTGTAGTACGTAGACCAGAGTGAACAGTGTTGTCCAAAGCGCGAAAGCTGGATAGAAGAACGGGTGTGGATCCTTGAGCCAGGACCAAATATCTTCTGCCTGTTCGCAGATATCCATCCAGGCATATCGGCCGACTTCGACAAAGAAGCCAGACATTCCTCGGACGACGGAAAGCGCCGCCGCAAAAGCGCGCGGAATTGCCAACAACACATCACGGAACTGATACGCGACGTAGCCGCCCGCGAGTCCGGCAGGAATACCGAGCCAGAACAACTTGGGGGCGACCAGAAAGGCTACTGCACAGCAGAGCACGCCGCCGATGAAGCAAGCGCGCCCGATTTTTAACGTCTCCGTCATCGGAAACCTCCAAAAGTTATCGAAGAACTTACTACGTAATCCGCCGTAGCGCGGTTGTCGGATTTGTCCAACGCCACCGCGCATAATATGCTATTACAATTACTTTTGTCAAATGTGTAAAGTGTCCTAGTTTTAGGAGGAAAGGTATTCCGGGATTGCCTCGGCAAGGATGTCGAGTGTTTTTTTGAATACCTCCGGATTCTCCTCCAGCAGCGTCATGCGAAACCCTTGCAGGTGCGTATTAAAGCCTGACAGCGGCACAACGCACAGCCCCTTCGCGGCCATAAGATAGTAGGCAAATCGCTTGTCGAGCTGATGGGGGCCGAATCCGGCGACTGCTTGCTCTACCAGCGCGCGGGCCGCGGGGTTTGAGACGGCAAGCGTCTGCTTGCCGTTGAGGCCAAAATCGTCAAAGGTGACGGTTACATAAAACGCGCCCGAAGGCTTGACCACTGAGACCCCTTTGATTTTGCTCAACACCTTATGTGAGGTATCCGCCCGCGCACTGTAAGCATCGCGGCGGCTTTGCAGATACTCTTTATAGCGCGCGTCGGACAAAATATCGGGAAGCACTTTTTGCGGCAGCGTGGTCGAGCACACCTCGAGCATTTTTGCGTCGTTGATCGACTTTATGTAACGGGCAAATACCGGGTCGCTTTCCTTGTTGTAGACCTCTATCCAGCCGCAGCGCGCGCCCGGCCACGGCACCTCTTTGGAGAGCCCACGCATGATGATGGCGGGTACGCCATCGAGCAGCCGCGAGAGCGGCACAAACGCGTCGGAACCATATTCGATATTCGCATATATCTCATCCGATATTAAAAAGAGGTCGTGCTCCTTGGCGATAGCCACCATCTCTTTAAGCACCGACTTAGGGTATATCATGCCGGTCGGATTATCCGGATTGATGATAAGTATGCCGGCAATGGACTCGTTATAAGCAACCTTGTTGCGCAGGTCGTTGATGTCCGGAAGCCAGTTGCGTTTAGGATTGAGTTCATAGGTCAGGTGGCGCGAGCCTGCGTGCGCCGCCTCGGCCGAGGAGTGGGTCGGGTACGCGGGAGAAGGGCCGATGACGCGCGCGTTTTTGTTGAGGTTGGTGTACACCTTGGAAACCGCATCGCCGAGCCCATTGAAAAAGAGGATGTCTTCCGGGTCCAGCTCGCCGTCGCCCGCTTCTTTGCGGAATTTCGAAAGGAACTTTCGCGTCTCCAAAAGTCCTTTAGTCGGCGAGTAGGCAAATGTCTTGTCGTCGGTAAGTGCTTTGGCTATGAGCTCTTTTATCCATGCGGGAATTTTTTCGCCTTTAGCGACCGGATCGCCGATGTTCTCCCATATCATCTCGACCCCAAGCGCCTCGACTTGCTTGCCGAAGTCGACTATCTCGCGTATCTCGTAGGAAAGCTCATCGGCTCCGGAAGCAACAATGTTAGTACGCATATTGCTAGAATACGCCCAACTACTCGGCCTCTGCAAGGGCAAGAATTGAATCGAGGTTTTTGGAAATAAATTTAAGACGGCTAAAACGTTTAGGGAGCAGGCTGTCGCAACGCATGTCCCCATCCAAGTAATGAATTCTCTCGGGCCAAGGCAGATGTACCATTTGCGACAAGTAATACCAACGTATCCCCCTCGCTATCTCTGTGGGAGCCAGGGGGTAAATTTCGTTATAAGCAGCAAGATACGCTCGTGCACGCGCATAGTGTACTTCCTCGACTTCATCCGGAGTCTCGACGTTCAGATCAAAACAGTTAAAAAAGAGTCCGTAGCCAAGCTCAGCTGCACGTGAGCCTCGCATCGTCCTCTCAAAGTCAAACACATGGGAAAGTTCATCGTCTGCGTTAAAAAACATATTATGGTAATGGTAATCTCCGTGCAAAATAGCGTCATCTGTAAATTCCAAAGACTCGAATGTTGTTGGATTTTCGGTAGCGAGTTTTACTTTTAATTCCAGAGACTCTTTGGCTAGCATATCGAAAGCTCCCTTGGTTGGTTGTTTTTCGATAATAGCCAGTATTTCCTCCGCTTTTTGTAAAAAATTGCCCTTAGTCCACCGATCCATCTTTTTAGTCAGTGAGAGACTGTGTTCGTCTTTGCTCGCCAGATGCAGTCTGGCCAATGTTGAACCAATCGATCTTATCGCCTTTTCACTCGGCAGAGTACTAAGCTCTCGGCCGATGATATACGGGAACACAGCAAAATATTTACCCTCGTACTCAAAAACTGCCTCACCACGGCTGTGGGTAATCGGTGCGACAGCAGGAACGCCGTGGCTAAAGAAAAACTGTTCGACTGTTTGTATCTCGACTATCTTTTCCTTCGTGCGTTTGGGATTATAGATTTTAACAAAATACTTTGATCCAGTGTCACTGATTACAAAATTGTCTGCCGAACGACCGCGGTCGAGCATTTGTACAAGCTGCGGGTTCTTAAATCCATACAATTCGCCAAGCAACACAACTAAAGGTTCAGCGAAAAAAGTCATACTACTTTGCCACAGCAAGGGCTTCTTCGAACTTTACGCTCAGGAGCTTGGAGGCGCCGTCGGAGCCCATAGTAATGCCGTAGAGCACGCCCGCGCGGCTCATTGTCTCGCGGTTGTGGGTAATGAGTATGAGCTGCGATTTGCGGGAAAGGTTTTCTATCATGTCGCCGTAGCGCCGGCTATTGGCCTCGTCTAAAGCAGCGTCGGTTTCGTCGAGTATAAGGAATGGTGGCGGGTTGACCTGTGACATCGCAAAAATGAGCGCTATAGAGGTGAGCGCGCGCTCGCCTCCCGAGAGCATATGCAGGCCTTTAATGCGCTTGTGCGGCAAGCTTATCGAAATCTCAATTCCCTCCTCAACATTCATATCCTCCTCGTTCTCGCCGGACAGGCTGTCCTCGTCCGCCGCGGGCGCTCGCCTGAGCTTCGTTTCTTTGACGATGCTCAGCATCGCCGAGCCTCCGCCGAACATAAGTTTAAAGTAGTTGTTAAATTCTTTATTTATCAAATCTATACCGTCGCCGAAGCGGGTTTCAAGCGTCTTTGTCAAATCTTCTATAAGCAACCGGAGCGACGCGGCCGAAGCCTCCAAATCGGCAAGCTCGCGCTCCAGAAACCGGTCGCGTTCAAGCGTTTCCTTGTGTTCCTTAAGCACCTCGGCGCTGTTCCCCAGCCCGGCCTCCTCGAGCCGGATTTTAAGCCGCTCGAGCTTGCGCCGCCGGTCATCCTGCGCGGACCTCGGCTCATCTTCAAAAACAACCTCGATATTCTCATAGTCGGGCATCTGTCCAAGCAGCACTCCGGCTTCTCGCAGCTCTTCTTTAAACCGGTCTTCCTCGCCCGCAAGCACTTCCTCTCGCGCACGAAGGGCCGCGAGCGCGAACTCCAACTCGCTGCGGCGCGCCATAGCGGCAAAAAGTTCGCGCTCCGCGTCGCGCGAAGCGTCCTTCTCATTTTCTATTTTGGTGCGCAAAGCGGCCACGTCTTTATGGACGCTCTCCTCCTGTTCCTCCAGAGTTTTGAGTTCCTGTTCAAGCGTTCTCTTTTTTTGCTCCAATTGCTCGGGCTCGGCGGAACGCGCGCTCTGCGACAGCTTCTGCAAAAAATTCTTCGCCAGCGCTATAAGCTCGGCAAATTTTGACGTTGCAGCCAGCTGCAAAATTTTCTCGCCGAAGTCCCGCGCCTCGGCAACCGGCACGGTGCCTCCCGCTTCGGCAACCAGTCGCGCATGCGCCCGCAATTCGCCCTCTATTGCGCCGAGCTCGCGCACTATTCTCTCGCGGCGCCTTGCCACCTCCGTGCCCCGGGTCTCCAGCGCAATCAGCTCCTCCGTACCGGCATCATGTTTTTTGCTTAAACCCGCTCGCAAATGTTCTATGCGCGCCCCGAGCGTTTTATGCTCAACAGCCGGCCCGCGCTCTTCGTCCAGTTGTCCGCGCTCCATCCTTATATGGATGCTTTCGCGTTTCAGATACTCCGCATATGCCGCAGAAAGCTCGTCGCGCAGTTTTTGCGCATCCTCTATTTTTTTAACCTGTCCCGACAAAAACTTCAGATGGGGGGAGAGCTCGCGGCGCAGCCCGGCCACCTCGCGCATATTTTCGCCGGTTTTAAGCAGTTTGCGCTCCGCCTCCTCGCGCTTATACAAAAACGCTGTTAGTCCCAATGCGTCTTCCACCATCTCGCGGCGCTCGCGCGCGCTGCTGGAGAGTATCCGGTCGGCTTCGCCCTGCGAGATTATATGGTGCCCTGAGGCGCCTATGTTCGCCTGGCTAAGCAGCTCCGAGATATCGCGGAGCCTGACGTGGCTGCCGTTTAAAGAATAGTCATTGCCGCCGTCTCGGTGCACGACGCGCTCGATTGAAACTTCGTCAAAGTCGAGATTAAGCGCGCGGTCCGAGTTGTCGAAGACAAGCTTGACCCCTGCCCGCCCCGCCCGCGGCGAGCTTGTCGAACCATTCCAAATCAAATCCTCTCCGCGCTTGCCGCGCATGCTCTTCATCGATTGTTCGCCGAGCACAAAGCGGAAAGACTCGGCAATATTGGACTTGCCCGAGCCGTTGGGGCCGACAATGGCCGTAATGGAGGTACCGAAATCGAGCGCCGTTTTTTTGGCAAAAGACTTAAACCCCGACAGTTCTATCGATTTCAGGCGCATCCCTCCTATTCTAGCAAAGAATGACCTCCTCCCCGGGCTAGCGCCCGGGGTTTCCTTTTCCGGCATGGGATTCA
>CAYHDT010000007.1:0-54788 GCA_964355655.1 uncultured Candidatus Saccharibacteria bacterium
TCGAGGGCGTCGACGGCATCGACAACGCTCCCGAGGAAAAGGCGCGCGGCATTACTATCGCTCTGCACCACAGCGAGTACGAGACTCCTAACCGCCACTATGCGCACATTGACGCGCCGGGCCACGCCGACTACATCAAAAACATGATTACCGGCGCCGCACAGATGGACGGCGCAGTCCTCGTAGTTGCCGCGACCGACGGCGCAATGCCCCAGACCCGCGAGCACATTCTCCTTGCGCGCCAAGTCGGCGTGCCGAAGATTATTGTCTTCCTTAACAAGGTGGACATGGTGGACGACAAAGACCTCGTCGACCTCGTTGAAGAGGAGGTTAAAGAGCTCCTCGTAAAGCAGGGATATACGGATGCTCCGGTCATCCGCGGCTCGGGGCTGAAGGCTTTGGAAGCCAAGACGCTCGACGACGAATGGGCAAAAAAGGTGCTTGAGCTCGTCAACACGATGGACAGCTACCTGCCGATGCCGACTCGCGAGCTCGACAAGCCGTTCCTCATGCCGGTTGAAGACATCTTCTCGATTGAGGGCCGCGGCACCGTCGTGACCGGCCGCATCGAGCGCGGCGTCATCAAAGTAGGCGAGGAAGTCGAAATCGTCGGCCTCGTCCCCACGACCAAAACTACCATCACCGGCATTGAAATGTTTAACAAGCAGCTCGACCAGGGCCAGGCCGGCGACAACGCGGGTATCCTCCTGCGCGGCACCGCCAAGGATGCCGTCCATCGCGGCCAGGTGCTTGCCAAGACGGGCTCGGTTAATCCGCACACCGAGTTCGAGGGCGAGGTTTACATCCTCAACAAAGACGAGGGTGGCCGCCACACGCCGTTCTTCTCCGGCTACAAACCGCAGTTCTACGTCCGCACTACGGACGTTACCGGCGAGGTAACCCTTGCAGCAGGAACCGAGATGGTTATGCCGGGCGATACTGTGACCTTTAAGGTCAAACTTGTAGCGCCGGTGGCGCTCGAGGCCCAGACCCGCTTTGCGGTCCGCGAGGGCGGCAAGACGGTAGGCGCAGGAGTCGTCACCAAAATCATCGCGTAATTCTAAGAAATAAAAAAAGAAAGGGCCCCGCAATGATGCGGGGCTTTTTCGTACCTTCAAATTATGCGACGCAACCCATCGCTTTAGGGGTGCCGGGGTTGAACCCCTTTGGCCGGTACTTTTCGGGTAGCCCGAGTTCCATGAGATCGAGCGCATTAAGGCCATAGGCTTTGGCGTGCTTCCATGCTGTCGCATGGTCGCCGCGGTCCCGCGCCTCTGTAGCAAGACGCACGCCAGCTTCATGATTCATCGCTGTTTTGACGATTTTGTCCGAAGTCCGGTAAACCATTTAGAACTCCTCTGTTGCAACTCGTTTCTATTTAACATGTATCCTTAAAGAGAGCAATTGTGTAATTGGACGGTTGCTTTTTTCAAATAGATGTCGCATACTCGAAAGTGTTCATTTATTATCTGTAAGAGTAAGCTAATCGGGTATAGGTTACTACGGCATCATGTCGGAGAGAACTAGACCCACATAATTATGGCTACCGAACCAAAAGAAAAAAAAGTAACGAAGCCGCGCGCCAAGAAGGTCGCGGTCGCCACGCCGCAGAAACTGCGCATCAAAGTGCGCGCATACGAGCATAAGGTGCTCGACGCGTCTGTTAAGCAGATACTCGACACCGCCTTGCGCTACGAGGCGACAGTTGCCGGGCCGATACCTTTGCCGACCGAGATAAAAAAGTACACGGTCAACCGCTCGACCTTTATCTACAAAGACGCGCGCGAGCAGTTTGAGATGCGCATCCACAAGCGCGTCATCGACATCCTCGACCCGACCCCCAAAGTCATCGAGGCGCTGACGAACCTGTCTCTCCCGTCCGGCGTTACCATCGATGTAAAGATGGTGTAGGAAAACCAAACAGAATCTGCTTGCAAGAGCGGGTTCTCTGTTGTATAAAGCAAAGGCTGGGTCAACCCTACCATTCGAGCCCAGTATGTTCTCCTCCCTGTCGAACGGGAGAGCAGAACCGGCCCCGGCACATCACGATGTGCCGGGGCTTGCTCTTTTCTTGCATATTTTGGTAGGGGACAGTAGGGTTGAGGCAGTTGCACGGGAGGTTTGCATGGCCGACTTGAGAGTGGCGCCTAAAGCAACGGGACGTTTGCCTGATCAAGAACTGGTTGCGCGGCTCGCTTATGAGCTCACGCGCAACCGGGAAGTGCTTAACTACTTCCTCGGCGCTCTTGTCGATGGGTGGTACCCGGGCCGCGAGCATTCGTTCGGAGCGAAATTTACGGGGTCAGACAGACAGCGGCTCGAACAGATCTTCAAAATCCGGGATGTAGAAGTTCGGCGTATTACAAGCGTCTTGTACGAAATTGGCCTCGACGCTATTCCGATCGATTATCCGGCCGTCTACGATGAATTGAGCAAGGCAACAGAAATAACCGCACATTCGCACAAACCGATCGTATAGGGCTGCACCACTGCCGCCCTTTTTCTTGCATATTTTTCTAGAGTTGGTAAGTTTACTGGAGAATAGTATGGGGAGACAGAAATGCCAAAAAGCAGAATTCCGACCGGCAGCCGACCGCTAAAAAACGTCATCTCCGGCGACGAAGTAAAACGTCAGCTGCGGGAGGAAGGATTTGGGTCGCTGCTCGATAAGTACGCTAACCGGAGGTGGTGGCAGAAACCCCTCTATTGGGACAAGTATGATGAGCCGATGTACATCGGCGACGTCCTTTTCACCGTTTTTGTGAATATCTTTCCCTTTCTCGCGGCGTTCGTGTTTGCAACTGTCGTCTCGGGCATTAACTTCATTTTGACCTTGGAGGGCGCCCAAATCACCGCGATATGGGGCATCATCCTTACGCTCGGCTGGCAGTACCTGCTCAGGCGGAAGCAAAGATAAACACCCCAACGACCCCGCTTCAGCGGGGCTTTTTCTTGCACAACCAATGAGGAGAGTGAGTCCGGAGTATTAATAGTTGTCCTATAGGATATTTATTCATACGGAGGTACTATACAGACATGGGAGAGATAGAGGCAGGGGTTAGGGCGAGAATTCGAAAAACTAAAATTAATAAGGCGGTTATTACTACGCTTGCTGTTACTGGCGGGCTCGCAGTGGCTTTGGTTGCTCCGAATGTGCTTGGGGCACTGGGTAAACTCGGTCTCATTAATAATCCGCGGCAAAAACGCCAAGGAGTGGAGAAATCGCTCAGCCGCCTTGTTCGCCACGGCTATGTAGTTTTGGAAGGTAGAGAGGAGGGAAAGAAGGTGCGTCTTACGGAAAAAGGGGAACGATACGCCGCAATGCTTGGGGAAGGAAAATTGATACCCAAAAAACCAAGGCGGTGGGATAAAAAATGGAGGATGCTTATCTTTGATATTCCGGAGAACCGTCGGCGTGTACGCAGTCAAATCCGTGCGTCCCTGGTGCATATGGGGTTTTACAGATTACAGGACAGTGTGTGGGTCTACCCGCACGACGCTGAAGACTTGGTAACTTTGCTAAAGGCGGATTTTAAAATTGGTAAAGATGTTTTATACGTGGTCGCCGATGCTATCGAATACGATCTTCCTCTCCGAAAACATTTTGGTCTAGGATAACTGTGTATGATTAGTTGTCCTATAGGATATTTATTCATACGATTTTGTAAAGGCGGTTTTTTCATGGTAGCGTAGCGGCAGAAGTGACAGCATAGAGGAACATATGCCACACCCGATATTGATCCCGATCGGTTTTCGGCTGCTTATCGCGGCTGCGGCGGCTATCGCCGGCGCGCTGGGTTTTGGACTTGCCAAGGCGGCTAACAAGAGCAACGACGCGCTCGACGAGGCCGAAAAAGAAAAGGAAGAAAAGAAGCAGTAACCCCGACTCCCGTCGGGATTTTCTTTTCCACATATGATTTTCATGAAAATTTTTATATAATTGCAGGAAGTTGTTCATTCGTTCGGACATATGTCGGCCTGATTTCTAGAATCGGGTTTTTTGTTTGGCACGCACAGGGTAAAACCGCGCGCCAGGCAAAGAAAGTAAACGAAAAAGTGTCCCGTGCACGGGACACTTTTTCGTTTCCCTGCCTGACTGCAGGCGAGTTGCATAAAAGTGCCCCTATATGAGCCTCAACGCTCATATAACCGTCACTCCAGTCGTACTGCAAGCAATACTTGCACTCCTCCCTACGCTAGGTTATAGTCCTTGGGACGCAGTAAATAGCGTTGGCCATGTCCCCGGGGTTCGCCCCAAGCAGCGGGACCAATAGACAACAATGAACCCCGTTAGAGATCCTAGAGATCTTCTACGAATGTCTGTTGAATAGGGTTCAGTGCAGATATGGACAAAACTGAAGATAAAACAAAAATCTCTAACGGGGTGAAATTCATCCTTGGAACAAAAGGCAAGATGACGACCGTATATACCGAAGAAGGTATGGCTTTTGCCGCGACCGTCATTGTTGCTACCCCTAATATCGTTACGCAAATAAAGACCGCCGAAAAGGAGGGCTACGCCGCCATGCAAGTGGGCGCGGGCGAAACTACGGACAAGCACGTCAACAAAGCGCAGCTCGGCCATGCCAAAGGCAAGGCGCTTAAGATGTTCCGCGAAATGCGTCCCCGCCCCGCGACGCGCGGTGGGCAGCCGGACGTGAATTTTCCTGAAGTCGGCTCTACCATAGACGTTTCCGTCTTTGCGGTAGGAGACAAAGTTACCGTTTCCGCCATTTCCAAGGGCCGCGGCTTCCAAGGTGTCGTTAAGCGCCATGGCTTCCATGGCGGCCCGCGCTCGCACGGCCAAAAACACTCCGAGCGCTCCCCGGGTTCTATCGGCGGCGGCGGAGGTCGCGCGGGAGGTCGCGTCGCCAAGGGTATGCGCATGGCCGGCCGCATGGGGCAGGACCGCGTGTCGGTGCGCAACTTGTCGGTCTTGCAGGTCCATCCCGAAACCAATGAGATTGTGATTTCAGGCGCTGTCCCGGGCCGCAAAGGCACCGTCGTCGAAATCAAAGGATAAAAGATATGGAATCTAAACTTTACAACATGAAGGGCGAAGATGTGGGGAAATTTGACGCGCCCGAAAATATTTTCGGCCTCAAGTGGAATGCCGACCTGGTGCATCAGGTAGTGCTTGCCATGCAGGCAAACGCCCGCCCGAACGTCGCCCATACTAAAGACCGCGGTGAGGTGCGCGGCGGCGGCAAGAAGCCTTGGCAGCAGAAGGGCACCGGCCGCGCGCGCCATGGCTCCTCGCGCTCGCCTATCTGGAAGGGCGGCGGCGTTACCCACGGCCCGCGTAAAAATAAAATCTACGCGCAAAAAATCAACCGCACCATGGCGGCCAAGGCTCTTTTGACGGTACTCTCGCGCAAATACAAAGACGGCGAAGTTATTTTTGTCGACCAAATTGAGATGGCTTCGCCGAAAGCGGCTGCGGGCAAGGCCGTACTGGCGGCGCTCGGTAAAAACTTTTCCGGATTCTCCAAGCGCAAGAACGCCGCGCTTATTGCTTTGCCGTCGCGCAGCGTGCCGACGATCAAGTCCTTCAGCAACTTCGGCAACATTTCGGTCGAAGAGGCCCGCAACCTCAACCCGCTTTCGGTGCTCTCGGCTAAATATCTGGTCATAGCAGACCCCAAATCCGCGCTTGCCCTGCTCGGCAAGAAGGCCTCTAAATAATTTATGAAAAAGCACTCCGGACACATACTCATCTCCCCGCGCATCACCGAAAAGGGTGCGTACCTAGCAGAACAAGGCGCCTACATCTTTAATGTCGCTCCGGGCGCCAACAAAAAGGCCATTGCGGGCGCAATTAAAGAAATCTACGGCGTTTCCGCGCGCAAGGTGACGCTCGTTGCTATCCCGCGCAAGCGCGTCATGACCCGGGGCACGAACCGCATGGGACTCACAGCCGGCGGCAAGAAGGCCTACGTCTTCTTGAAGAAAGGCGACAAAATCGATATCGCGTAAACAATCGTATGAAATCCTACAAACCTTACACAGACTCCCGCCGCCACATGACAACCGTCACCTTTAAGGGGAAGGTCACTACCAATGAACCGCACAAAGCCCTGACCAAGGGCGGCAAGCGCGACTTCGGCCGCAATAACGCGGGCCGCATTACCGTGCGCCATAAGGGCGGGGGGCACAAGCGCCTCTTCCGCGATGTTGATTTTGACTACAAAAAACTCGTCCCTGCCGTGGTAGAGACGGTGGAGTACGACCCGAACCGCTCCGGCTTTATCGGCCTTTTGCTTTACAAAGACGGGGAACGCCGCTACGCTCTTTTGCCGCAGTCTGTTAAGGTCGGTGCCGTTATCGAGACCTCGCCGGATGCGCCGGCGACTCCCGGCAACCGCATGCCGCTTAAAAATGTTCCTATCGGCGCATTTATTTACAACGTAGAGCTCAAGCCGGGCAACGGCGGCAAATTGGCCCGTTCGGCCGGCACTTCTATCGAGCTTATCGCGCGCGATCAGGGCTACGCCGACCTTAAAATGCCTTCCAGCGAGGTACGCAAAGTGCTCGAGACCTGCTGGGCGACCATAGGCGAAGTTTCAAACGACGAGCATCACCTGCGTACTATCGGCAAGGCTGGCCGCAGTCGCTGGCTCGGTATCCGCCCGACGGTGCGCGGCACCGCCATGAACCCGGTAGACCACCCGCACGGCGGAGGAGAGGGCCGCCAGGGCAGGGGATTGCGCCGCGCAAAGTCGGCTTGGGGCAAGCCTACCGGCAAAGGCCAAAAAACCCGCACGCCGAAGAAATACTCCAACTACTTAATAGTCTCCCGCCGCAAAGTCGGCAAACGCGGACAGAAGCAATAAAAGAAAAAACGCCCCGAGAAAAATCGGGGCGTTTTGCGTTAATGTTTTTTTGCTGTTGGAGTGAGAGCGAGTTCGCGCTCGGCAAATTCATCAAGATGCTGGTGAAGTCGGTGGAGCATCATCTGCATCCCGGCCTCCTCTCCCTTTACGAGCTCTGTCGGCAGCAAGCCGCCTTCGATTATAAGCTTGAGGTCGCCCATCAATCCCAACACGATCGTCGTGTAAAAGCGCATTGCCAGCTTTTCGAGCATCTTATCCAGAAGGCCGCTTTTATTAACCTTCTTGTAATCTTTTTCCACGCTCTTTGGTATATCCATTCGAATGGTTGCGCCGTCCGGGCCCTTGTATTGTATGTGCATGATCACTCTCCTGTGTCTGTCTAGTTGAACTCTATCCAGGCACCGCCACTTCCGCAAGTAAAGAAAAAAGCCCCGGATTTCCGGGGCGTTTCAATGGAACCGCTAGTGCTTAATACACAAACGGCTTGCTGGGGTCGGCCATCTTCTTTGCGTGCAGAAGGTACTCAGGCCGCGGTTGTGGGATGGTCGGCTCGGGGACCTTGCGGTACTCGCTCACCGTGCAAGTGACCGAGCCGGCTACGTGCTTGAACCCGGTCCTTTTCTCCCAGGCGGGGAGCGCGGTATCGAAGAAGTCCGCATCGTCGGTGGCGGCCAGGGTCGCGAACGGCATCGATTGTCCGTGCCGGTAGCGGAAGTTATAGCTGCGCATGCGGTGTCTCCTGTGGGGGGTCGTCTGGAGCTACTATGTCACAAAGGTCTATTTTTGCAAGGTAGGTTGCGCTCCGCTAGGCTTTGCGGTACATTGTGTGCAACTCCCGTGCTGACGACCTAGGCGCTCGCTGCCTACGGCCAGCCGGGGTTTTCAATTGCCATATGGCCCGCTCGCTTAAAAAAGGTCCTTACGTGGACGAAAAGCTCCTCAAAAAGATTGAGGGCAAGAAGCCTCAGACGGCTGAGCTTATTAAGACGTGGGCACGCCGCTCGCAGATTGCGCCGGAGATGGTGGGCTTTAAATTCGGCGTCCATAACGGCAAGACACACATCGAGGTCCTCGTAAGCGAAGATATGGTCGGGCACCGCCTGGGCGAATTCTCTCCCACCAAGAAGTTTGTCCGCCACGGCGGCAAGATGCAGAAGGAAATGGAGACCAAGGCCAAAGAGGGCGAGATAGCAGCCGCACAGGCCGCCAAGGCCGCGGCAGATGCCGCTGGCGCCAAGAAGGCAGCTCCCGCAAAATAATATTGTATGTCCGCCTCATCCGCTAAACTTTCAAACTATCGCCAGGCTCCGCGCAAAGTGCGGCTGATTGCCGACCTTGTGCGCGGCAAGTCCGTTACGCACGCGCTTGCTATGCTGACCATGCTCCCCAAGCGCGGCAGCGAGCCGATGGCCAAGCTTATAAAATCGGCCGCGGCCAATGCTAAAGATGTTTCCGCCGCTGACCTGTACATATCGAAGATAGAGGTCAATGGCGGCATCGTCTTTAAGCGCTCCATGCCGAGGGCTCGCGGCCGCGCGGCGCAGATACTCAAGCGCACCAGCCACATCACTCTTTCCTTGGACAAAAAACTTCCTAAAAAGGAAAAACCGGCTAAGACCGCCGCAAAATAATTTATGTCTAAAGTAGTACACCCATTTGCACACAGGCTCGGCACGATACGCGATTGGCGCCATCGCTGGTTTGCCACGGGCCCGGCGTATCAGGCAAATCTGAAGACCGGTGTTCTCTTGCGCGAATTCCTTTTTAAAGAGCTCCGCGGCATGTACGTCGGCGGTATTGAGCTTGAGCTCGGCAAGCAGCTGCGCATCATCATCAAGACCAGCCGGCCCGGGCTCATTATCGGCCGGAGCGGCGAGGGCTCGACCAAGCTGCGCAACTCTATCGCCAAATTCTTGGCTGGCAAGAAGATAGTAGTGCCGGAAATAAAGCTCGATATCGAGGAAATCCGCAGCCCCGAGAGCAACGCGGCTATCGTGTCTTATATGGTCGCCGAAAGCTTGGAGAAGCGCCTGCCGTTCCGCCGCGTGCTCAAGCAAACCATCGAAAAGGTGATGGCTAACCGCGACGTCAAAGGCGTGCGCATCACGCTCTCAGGCATGCTCGGTGGCGGCTCTATGTCGCGCACTGAGACGCTGAAGAAAGGCCGCGTGCCGCTCCAGACCATCCGTGCCGACGTTGACTTCCATAAAGAGCGCGCCAACCTGCCGCTCGGCGTCTTGGGTATCAAGGTGTGGGTATACAAGGGCGATATCTTCTCGAAATCCCAAAAGGACAAATAAAAACATATGTTGTTTCCTAAAAAAGTAAAATTCCGCAAGTCGCACACGATGCGCCGCAACCCCAAAGCTCAAAAGCTGGCTACCCGGGGTGTTACGGTCGCGTTCGGCTCGCACGGATTGAAGGCCATTACCGAGGCGCGCGTTCGCTCCAACCAAATCGAGTCGGCACGCAAGGTTATTGCCCGCAGTTTAGGCAAGACCGGCAAGCTCTGGGTGCGCATTTTCCCCGACAAGCCTTTTACCAAAAAACCCCCGGAGGTTAAGCTCGGCAAAGGCAAGGGCGACCCGGTCGGTTATGAGGTGCAGGTGTGGCCCGGCCGCGTTCTGTTCGAGGTAGACGGGGTAGGGGATGCGCTGGCCGTCATGACGTTGAAAAAAGCCGCCGCCAAATTGCCGCTGAAAGCTAAGGTCGTCGCCCGTACACACTAATTATGGCAAAGAAACTTGATCTAAAAAACCACACGGAAGTTGAACTCGCCAAACTTGCGATGACCAAGCGTGAGGAGCTCCGTGTCTTGCGTTTTAACGTCGCAGGTAGTAAAAACCGTGATGTGAAGCAGGCTTCGAAGCTCCGCAAGGATATAGCCCGCGCACTGACGGCGTTGACCGCGGCAAAGAAAAAATAACATGGAAACTACTACTAAAAAAAAGGAATTCCGCGGCAAGGTTGTCTCGGACAAAATGAAGGACACCGCCGTGGTGGCAGTTTCACGGTTCGTGATGCACCCCAAGTACAAGAAGTTTATGAAGAAGACCTCAAAATTTTCCGTGCATAATCCCGGCAACAAAGCCAAGGAGGGGGACATGGTTACCATCCGGAGCTGCCGCCCTCTCTCCAAAACGAAACACTTTGAAATAGTGTTCGATAAATAATTATATGATCCAAGACCGCTCACTCGTAGTCGTTGCAGACAATTCCGGCGCAAAAATCGGACGCATTTTCAAGATACCCGGCTCGTCAAAGAAGCGCTATGCCGAGATAGGGGAGCTGGTGGTCTTTTCGGTGCAGACGGCCGAGCCGCGCAAGGCAGTTAAGAAGAAAGACGTACTCATCGGCGTCGTGGTGCGCCAGCGCAAGCCCTTTCGCCGCAAGGACGGCAGCTATATCCGCTTCGACGAAAACGCGGTAGTGGTGCTCGAGACGGGCGGCAAGGACAAAAAAGAGCCGAAAGCGGGCCGCATCTTCGGCCCTATCCCGCGCGAGCTGCAGGAGCTCGGCTATCAGACGATAATCTCCCGCGCGCCGGAAGTCGTATAATTGTATGCATACTCTCCACGTAAAAAAAGGCGACACGGTAGTGGTACTCTCCGGAGTCGACAAGGGCAAGTCCGGCAAGGTTACGCGCACCTTTCCGAAAAAGAACATGGTCATGGTGGAGGGTGTAGGGAAGCGCACCAAGCACCAAAAGCCGCGCAAAGCCGGCCAGTCGGGCCAGATTGTCGAGAAATTCCATCCTATTAACGCGAGCAAGGTGGCCCTCAAGAAATAACCTCTATGCCTAAACTTATTCAAGAACAACAGAAGACGGCCTTCAGTGCCCTTAAAGGAGACTTCGGGTGGAAAAACCTCATGCAAAGCCCCCGCCTTGTTAAGGTGGTTATTTCCGTCGGTGTCGGTAAAATGACCAAGGACAAAGGCAAAGTGGAGTTGGTCGCCGACCGCCTGGCAAAAATCACCGGACAAAAGCCCGTATCCCGAGGCGCCAAGAAAGCTATTTCCACTTATAAAACCCGCGTGGGGGACAAGATAGGCTACCAGATTACTTTGCGCGGCAAGCGCGCGGAAGACTTTCTCAACCGCCTCGTGCATATCGCGCTCCCGCGCACCAAGGACTTTAAAGGCGTCAGCGTCGCAGGTATTGATGAAATGGGCAACTACACGCTCGGCATCAAGGAGCATACCGTCTTCCCCGAAACAGCAGACGAGGATATTAAAGACATCTTTGGTATGGCGGTTACGGTGGTCACCACCGCAAAGAATAAAAAAATGGCCGAAGCCTACCTCCGCCACCTCGGCTTCCCGTTTAAGAAGTAATTTTTAGAAAAATATAAAAGGCTGGGCCAATAGGCAACTACCGGACAACACATAGAACACGAATAAACTTATCCCCTGTGTCGTTTGCATATTTAGAACGACGCTATACTATTGTTGTATATGGATAAATTTGAAGGTGTGAAGTTAGGGCACATTAAAGGGCAGGAGGCCACGGTTACCGAGAAAGGAAATAAAGAAATTGAGAATCAGGACAAGGCGCGTGAGATGGCAAAAACAGAAGACTTCTATCACGAACAGGCAGGGCGGTTTCAGGAGTATCTCAAAGACCCTAAGGCATTCTCGAAAACTCTCGAGTGGAGACCGAAAGTTGCCGACATCAATGTCCTTTACTCAGCGGAATATTTTAAGAGGCTTGTGCAATCAGGGATTACGCCGGACGATCTGCGCATTATCGGTGACAGAGTAGCGGAGGTTCGAGGATCGGCTGTTGATTATGAAGAGACAGTTCGTGAAAAATCAACAGTACAACTGAAAATCGAAGCCGCTGTATTCACGGTATTAAATTTTAAGCACGGAATGTCTGGTCTAGCGGGAGCAATAAAGAACCCTTCTATATCATGGGCCATAACGGAGCAGACAATTAACCGGGACAATCAAAAACTAGAAGTGTGGCTCAAAAAAGAGGTTGCTGAGCGTGAATTGATAGCCCGCGATGTGGAACAAGCATTCGGCCCGGAGGCAGCAGCCAGAGTCCGTATAAAAGACATTCCTTTTTTGCAGGTGAAATAGTAATAACCAAATCGATAAATAGGGTCAGACTCCATTTATGGAATTTGCATTTCTCCTTACGCTAGGTTATAGTCGTCTCAGCCCTCAAGGGCTCCTTTTTTCTGATAGGTGCCGCTTAGTCATCAGCTTTGCTGAAATCAAGCAAAGTGGCGAGGCAAACCCTCAGAATCGTAACTCTCTAGGCAAGGGGAGTAACCACCTTTAAAGATGGCTAAAAAATCCACAGTTGCACGTTCTAACAAACCCCCGAAGTTTAAATCCCGGGTTGTTCGCCGTTGCTTCCGCTGCGGGCGCAAGCGCGCCTTTATGCGCGACTTCGGCATGTGCCGCGCGTGCTTTAGAGAGGCCGCCAACGAAGGGTTGATCCCCGGCGTCCGCAAATCATCCTGGTAATCATATGGTAAACGACCCTATCTCAGACTTGCTCGTCCGCCTCCAAAACGCTTCCCGCGTGGGTAAGGCGTCCGTGTCGGTGCCCTTCTCTAAAATGAAGCTCGCCATTGCAGACGTACTTTCTAAAGAAGGCTACGTGGGCGCGCCCGACAAAAAAAATTACGCGCTCACTATCCCGCTCTCGTATAAAAACGGCCGCCCCACTATTACCGGGGTAAAGCGCATCTCTAAGCTCTCGCGCCGCACCTACATGGGCGTGCGCGATGTACGCCCCGTCCGCCACGGTCACGGCCTCCTTGTCCTCTCGACCCCTAAAGGCATCATGACCGGCGCGCAGGCCAGGGCGCACCGTGTCGGCGGCGAAGCGTTGTTCGAAATTTGGTAAATTATATGTCACGACTTGCTAAACGCCCTATTGCGATACCCGCCAAAACCGAAGTTACTGTTTCGGGCGGTTTGCTTGTGGTCAAAGGACCCAAAGGAACTCTGCAAAAGCCGATACACCGCATGGTCGGTATTGAGGTCGGCGCCGAAGGCGTACAGGTTTCTCCCAAAGGCTCGTCTATCGAGTCTCGCGTGCTTATTGGCACGTACGCATCGCATGTCAAAAACATGATGAGCGGCGTCACTACCGGATTCAGCAAAAAGCTTCTGATTGAGGGAGTCGGCTACAAGTGGGACGTGCAGGGGAAGACGCTCAACCTCGCACTCGGATTTTCTCATCCGGTTAAGGTGGCGATCCCCGAGGGTCTTATGGTTAAGGCCGACAAGGGCGCCCTCGATATTTCGGGCTTCGACAAAGAATTGGTCGGGCAATTTGCCGCAGACATTCGCGCGATGAAGAAGCCCGAGCCGTATAAAGGCAAAGGCATCCGCTACGACGGCGAAGTCATCCGCCGCAAGCAGGGCAAGAAGGCCGCATAAATTGATATATGTTAAACCGTGAACGCAGACACAACCGAATACGCGCCAAAATTGAAGGGACATCCGCGCGCCCGCGCTTGGCGGTGTATAAATCTAATCGCTTCCTGCACGCGCAGATTATCGACGACGAAGCGGGGAAGACTCTGGTAGCCGGCTCCACCAAAGAGATGGGCAAGGATAAAAAAACCGACGCCGCGGGCAAGCTCGGCGCCGAGCTTGCCAAGCGCGCCAAAGCGGCGGGTATTACCAAAGTCGTCTTCGACCGCGGCGGATTCCGCTACATAGGCCGGATTGCAACGCTCGCGGCGGCCGCGCGTAAGGCGGGTTTGGAATTTTAAATTATATGGATGATGAACAAAAAATAATCGAGACACCCGCAAGCGCCGAGCCCTCTTCGGATGTTTCGACGGAACTGACTCCCGAGCCTGTTGCCGCGCCTGCGGCAGCCGCGCCTCAACGCGCTGTGCGCGGACGCGGCGGTCGCGACCAGCGTGGAGGCGCCGGCGGACGCCGCCCTTCCAGCCGTCCGCCGCGCGCCAAGAGCGAGTACGACCAAAAGATGATAACTATCCGCCGCGTCTCGCGCACCGTCGCCGGCGGACGCCGTTTCTCCTTCTCGGTGGCTCTGATTATAGGCAACAAAAAAGGCAAGGTAGGCGTGGGGCTGGGCAAAGCAGGGGACACTACGCTTGCGATAGACAAAGCGGTCCGCAACGCAAAGAAAAACATGATTACGGTCAACCTGACCAAGGACAACTCGATTGCGCACCAAGTGTCGGCAAAATACACTGCCTCGCGGGTTGAGCTCATGCCGGTGCGCGGCCGCGGACTCGTTGCCGGCTCCTCGGTGCGCCCCGTGTTGGAACTTGCCGGGATAACCAACACCGTCGCGAAGATCCACTCCGGCAGCAAGAATGGGCTTAACAACGCCCGCGCCGCGATTGAAGCTTTGAAAAGTCTCAAAGCTTAATAAATAACAATAATCAAATCACAAATAACAAATTTGAATTTTGGAACTTGAGATTTGAAATTTACCCTTATGCAACTAAATCAATTACAACGGAAAACGCCGAATAAGGGTATTAAGCGCGTGGGTCGCGGCGGCGGTCGCGGTAAAACCTCCGGCCGCGGCACCAAAGGCCAGAAAGCCCGCGCCGGACATCGTATCCGCCCGGACGTCCGCGAAAAGCTCAAAAAGCTTCCTAAGTTGCGCGGGTACGCCTTTAATTCCATCGAAATGAAGCCGGCTGTTGTTAACCTAGCGGTTCTTGAGAGCATGTTTGCCGCGGGTGACGCTATTACTCCGGAGATACTCCGCGAGCGTGGCGCAGTCCGCGCGCGCAAGGGTGTGGCAGTGCGCGTGAAGATACTGGGCGACGGCGAGCTGACAAAAAAACTCGTCATAACCGGCTGCAGCGTTTCTGCCGCCGCATCAGCTAAGATTGAAAAGGCGGGCGGGTCTGTCGGCAAATAACCATGAATCCCGTTAGAAATCAAAACTTTATGAATTCGGACATTATCAAAATAACAACGGAAATGCTCGGCATTTCCTATTTCTAACGGGATGAACGGTTTCGCTCAAAAACTTAGCATGCTCTTTTCGGACAAAGGGCTTCGCAACCGCCTGCTTTTTGTGGTCGGGGCGTTTGTTGTCTTCCGCGTGCTGGCAACCATCCCCATTCCGGGCATCAATGCCTCGCAACTGGAACTTTTTTTCAATAACAATCAGTTTTTCGGCCTGCTCAACCTCTTTTCCGGCGGCGGGCTTTCCAACCTTTCACTCGTGATGCTCGGCGTAGGCCCTTACATCACCGCCAGTATCGTCATGCAGCTCCTCACGCTCATGATTCCGCGCTTTAAGCAGCTCTACCAAGAGGAGGGCGAAGCCGGCCGGGCGAAGTTCAGCATGTACAGCCGGTGGCTCACACTCCCTATTGCCGCTGTGCAGGGTATCTCTTTCCTTATCATCCTCGAGCGTCAGGGCGTGTTGCCGGCGCTCGGACTTTTTCCCTTTGCAGTTAACCTTATTACCGTCATTGCAGGCTCTCTCTTGCTTATGTGGATAGGCGAACTTATATCCGAGTACGGGCTCGGCAACGGTGTATCGCTTATCATCTTCGCGGGCATCGTGGCGGGGTACCCTGCTCAAGTAAGCCAGCTCCTCTTTACGTTTGACTCTTCGCAAATACCGCTGTATCTGGCGTTTATCGCCGCGACGCTCGCGGTTATTGCGGCGGTGGTGTTTGTTACCGAGGCCGAGCGTCCTATCCCGGTCACTTACGCCAAGCGCGTCCGGGGGATGAAATTCTTTGGCGGCACGTCGACCTACTTGCCGCTGCGGCTCAATCAGGCGGGGGTTATCCCGATTATCTTCGCGCTGTCCTTCCTGCTTATCCCGCAGATGTTCGCGAGCTTCTTCGCGACCTCTTCGGTAGCGCTGTTGGCCAATATATCCAACTGGATGCTCGGGCTGCTGCAGAACTTACCGGTCTACGGCGCGCTCTACTTTATCCTCGTATTCCTCTTTACCTACTTCTACACGGCGGTCACCTTTGACCCGCATCAGATAGCGGAGAACCTGCAAAAGAACGGCGCCTTTATCCCCGGCGTGCGCCCCGGCCAATCCACGCAAGAGTACCTCGGCCACGTTATCACGCGTATTACCTTCGTCGGGGCGCTCTTTCTCGGCCTTATCGCGGTGCTGCCTATCGTCATGCAGTCGTTGACCGGTATCCAGTCCCTGGCGCTGGGCGGTACAGCGCTCCTCATTGTCGTCCAGGTCATCCTCGACCTCGCGCGCCGCATCGATGCCCAGATCTCTATCCGGGAGTACTAAACTTTGGTATTGTAGGAGGCGTGGATATAAATACTTTTTTGATGGTGGGGCGGCCGGGTTCGGGCAAGGGGACGCAGGCTAAATTATTAGCGGACAAAATAGGCGCTCAACTTTTTTCGACCGGCGACAACTTTCGTGCTTGGGCCGCAGGAGAGAGCTACGTTGGTAAGCGTCTTAAGGGCGCTATGGAGGCCGGTGAACTGCTTCCTAATTGGCTCGCGTCATACACGTTTGAGCAAGTAATTTTTAGTCTTGAGCCCGAGAACAAAATCGTGTTCGAGGGGGCTTGCCGCACGGGGCCCGAGGCGGTTTTGTTTGACGAAATTTCAAAGTGGCTACCGCGTCCTTACACGGCTGTCTATCTTAATATTTCAGAAGAAGAGGCATGGAAGCGTTTATTGCAGAGGTCCAAGAACAGTGGCCGCGCCGACGATAGTGAGGACGTTATCCGCACTCGTTTTGAGGAATATAAAAAAAAGAACGAGGCGGTTATAGAGCATTTTCGCTCTGTGGGCACGCTCGTTGAGGTAAACGGAGAGCAGTCTATAGAGTCAACGCACCGCGATGTGCTTAAAGCGCTTAATCTCCAATGATCCCGTTAGAGACTACATCTGTATGATTACGAAAATTACTCAAATAACCGACGGAAATGCTTGCATTTCCTGTCTCTAACGGGATGATAGCGACCACTCCCGAAGAACTAAAGGCTCTGCGTGCCGCCGGCAAAATACTTTCCGGCGTGCTTATTGATGTCGCCGCGCTCTGCAAAGAAGGGGCCAACACCGCCGAGCTCGACTTGGCGGCCGAGCACGCAATCGTTTCGCGGGGCGCGGTTCCGGCGTTTCTTAATTATCAGCCCGAGGGTGCGGCGTATCCGTATCCTGCGACGCTCTGCGTTTCCATCAACGACGAGGTGGTGCACGGCATCCCGAACGAAAAACGTATTTTGCGCGACGGCGACATACTTTCTATAGACGCGGGGCTCAACTACCAAGGTTACTTTGTCGATGCCGCGCGTACGTTATGCATCGGCAAAGGAGACGAGCAGGCGCACAAGCTGATTACCGCCACCAAAGAGGCGCTTGCGAGCGCTATAGGCGTCGCGCGCGTGGGGAATCATGTGGGGGACATTGGGGCGGTGGTGGCGGGCATTGCCGCCAAATACCGGCTCGGCATAGTGCGCGACCTCGGCGGGCACGGGGTGGGCAAGGCGGTGCACGAAAAGCCTTTTATCGCCAACGACGGCAAGCGCGGCGAGGGCGAGGAAATAATCGCGGGGATGGTGCTTGCTATCGAACCAATGCTCGCCGAGGGGAAGGGCGACATTGTTTTGGACGAGGACGAGTGGACCTACCGCATGGAGGACGGCAAACGCGCCGCGCACTTTGAAGAGACGGTACTTATTACCGAAACCGGCGCCGAAATTCTCACGGCGTAAGGTGCTAGACTTCGGGTATGGAACGGATTTCTCGATTTGAAAACTTCCAGAAACATAGAGATATAGAGCCGATTGAGAAAAGGGAAGGCCGGCCCGATGATATAGAGGTTGGGGGCATCTCGCTTTTAAAAATTGAAAAGACTCCGCTGCAGCAAGAAGTGGCGCAGAGTGCCCTTTCTTTCGTGCAGGAGCATTTGCAGAATCTCGGTATTACCGGGCGGTCATTCGACTCGCGGCGCATAACCTATGTCGACTATTACGGCAACGACCGGGGTTCTTGGAATATAGATGACGATTGGGTAGTCCTCTCGACCGCTGTTGCCGAAGCAAATGTGCATACTTCAGAGCACGAGCTCCTCCACGCTTTTTCAGCAGAATGGCAGTATAAAGCTCGCGGAGAGGTCGAATCAAAAGAAGCTATTCGTCCCGCAAAGACCGGGTTTAGTACGGTCTGGCAGAAAAAAGAGCATACGCTTGAAGCGCCCGCGTATAAGAAGAATTTCTCTCTTTTAAACGAAGCGGTAACTGAAAAAATAGCCCGGGAGATTACCGCAAAACACGAAGCATATATCGCGGCTTTGCCGCGCAAGTATGAAACTCGCTTTCAAGAACATATTGCCCGCGCCCAAGAATATGTAAACCAAGGGATTGCGGCCGACCGCGAGCAGTTTGAGAAGAAAAAAGCCGAAATTATCCAAAATATGGAGGCAGAGATCAAGCGGCATCAGGCGTTTGCCGAACAAAGTCTTGCGGATTTGGATAAATTGGAGACAGAAGCACGAAATCCGGAAATGCTGGAAACCGAACGCACTCATATTAAAGAGCATCAGGATATCGCAGTTAAATACGCGCGCGAAACCGCCGACATACTTATACGGCTGGAAGAATCTCATTTAGAGGTGTACAAGGATATTATGGAGAGCAAAACGCTGGAACATATCCGCAACGCCTGGTTGAAGCCCACTGAAAGCGGGGCCTATGAAGACGGGATAAAAATGCTAGATTTGTTGCTCGAAGGAATGGCGCTTCAGAAAACAAAAGAGGAAAAAATATCTTATGAAGAAGCTCACGCTGCAGTGTGGACAGAAATGCAAAAAGCCTATTTCAACGGCAAGACTATCTGGTTGCGTACTATTGAAAAAACATTTGGCGAGGGGGCGTTTCGGTCGATAGGGGAATTAGCTCCGGATCCGCTCGGGGGCATGTTCGGCGGAGATGATAAAACAAAGGAAGTGCTGACGATTTTAGAAGAAATAGTAAAAAATTTTAGGCAGACTCGACACTAACAGCCAGTTGCACAGAACGGCCTAATGTTGTACCGTTAGCTCCATTATGCATCCGAAGGAGGAAAAGACTTTCGTCATCATCAAGCCCGACGGCGTCCGCAAGGGCCTGGTCGGCGAGATTATTACCCGCTTCGAGCGCCGCGACCTTAAAGTGGTGGCGCTGGAGATGTTCCACCCCTCCCGCAAGGAAATGGATAATCACTATCCTAAGGATGATAAGTGGATACGCCGCCTCGGCGAGAAGACCATGGCCACCTACGCCAAGTACGGCCACGATGTCAAAAAAGACTTCGGCACCAGTGACCTGATGCGCGTCGGCAAGACCGTGCGCGGCTGGCTCTTGGACTTTATGTCCTCGGCACCTCTGGTCAAAATGGTAGTGCAAGGCGTGCACGCGGTGGATATGGTCCGCAAAATAGTCGGCCCCACAATGCCGTATCTCGCCGAGATGGGCACTATCCGCGGCGACTTCTCCAACGACTCGCCGCTCAATGCCAATGTCGAGCGCCGCTCGGTATACAACCTGGTGCATGCCTCTGAGACTCCGGAGGAAGCAAAGCACGAAATAGCCCACTGGTTCGGCAAATCGAGCCCCATCTACAAATACAAGCGCTTTGGTGTTGACGAGTAAGGTCTCATGACCAAATTTATTTTGGTCGGCGGGTATGTGCGTAAAGCGGCGGACGGCGGCAAAGCATTTTGTGAGGAATTGGTAAGAGGTTTTGATGTGCCGGTAAAAATACTCGATTGTTTTTTTGCCGAACCGGAGGAACTTTGGGCCAGGAAGTTTGCTATTGATAAAGAATTTTTCAGTACTCAGCTGCCGGAGAAAGATCTCGAGTTACGCATGGCCTCGGTCGAAGTGTTTGCCGCGCAGGTGCAGTGGGCCGACGCGATATTTCTGCGCGGAGGTTTAAATGACCGCCTTTTTCCTGCGTTGCGTGTCGATTTGGCGTGGACAAAACACCTTGGCGGTAAAACTTTGGCGGGCACCTCTGCCGGAGCGGACGCGCTTGCGAAATATACTTGGGGGCTAGACTCACTTCAGCTTGAGGAAGGGCTCGGGTTGGTGCCGGTTAAAGTGCTCGTACACTACCTCTCCGATTATAATGCGCCGAATATCGATTGGAACAAAGCCGAGGCGGAGCTTAGGGCCTTTAAAGAGGATTTGCCCCTGGTAGCCTTGCGGGAAGGAGAATTTAAAGTTTTTGAGAAATAATGACATTACAAGGTTTCGCCTTGTAGCGGCTGGTAGGATAGCCAGTCTGTAACGCTATCTTCAAAGTTTTTAGGAGTTTGTAAAAATTCTCTAAGGACTGCCTGCTCGATGATTGCGCCCTCCAGGCGATTTTTTCCGATGTAATCTGGGTAGCTAGAGTAGCGATATTTTTGCAAGTGATCGGATGCTAAATCTTTGCTGCTTATCCCAGTTTCTTTCCATTTAGGTTCAATAAGTTTTATCGGATTGAGGTGTATATAAGAAATAACATATTTGAAGTACCGGTCGTCCTTCGCGTGTTGGGATTTGAATACTCCTTGAAATAAGGCACCGCTTCGTTCGTGGCGTTTATTAAAATACATAGTGTATCCCGTTGTCAGTTTTTGCATAAATCGACTTATATTGCCTCCAGCTTTCTCGCGGACAAGAAAGTGGAAATGATTTGGCATCAAACAATATACGGCCAGATCGATCAGTGCTTCCCCTCGATTAAGTAGAGTTGCCTCATACAAGGTTTCGCCTTGTAATTTTAAATCTGCAGGGACGGAACTATTACACAAATACATTAACCGCAAGAATCTCTCATAATCTTTATCTGAGGTAAAAATGTCGCGCTTGTCCGTGCCCCGGTTGTAAAGGTGATACCATTCGCCAGGTACGAGTGCGGTTTTTCTGAGCATATTTCTATTGTACTGCCCCCACAAGATTTACAAGGTTTCGCCTTGTAGACAGCTTCGGTGTTGACGAGTAACACTTATCGACGCTATCCCCGTATCATAGTGCGCGGAATTACTATTTGATATACTAGGAGCAGGAGGCCGAAGGCAAAATCCTTACTTACACACAGGGAGCTCGAGGTGAGTGACTTAACGGTCATCCATAGGGCACCCACCTAGTGAAAACTAGGATACGCCTTCGGAATCCTGCAGAGCGTCCCCCACTGAGGGGACTTTCTGTTAAGATGAGTATTCATGCGCGAATCAATTTTATATTTTTACGGCGCGGCGGGTACGGTAACCGGCTCTAATTTTTTACTCGACACCGGCTCACAAAAGCTCCTTATTGATTGCGGGCTTATGCAGGGGATGGGGGAGGATAAAAATTGGGAATCCTTTCCCTATAATCCGGCGGATATATCCCACTTGTTGGTGACGCATGCGCACCTCGACCATATCGGGCGCATTCCGCGGCTGGTCAAGCAGGGATTCAAAGGAAAAATAATTTCTACCAAGGCGACGCTCGCGCTGGCCGAGCCGCTCTTGCTTGATGCGATGGAGATTCTGGGGCATGCCGCAGAGAAACATGGGCGCGAAGAGCTTTTTAATGAACATGATATTTCTTCCGCCATGCAATTATGGACCGGTATCGGGTATGGAGAAAAAACAGACCTGCAAGATAATGCCTCGTTTGAGCTTTTAGACGCGGGACATATCCTCGGCTCGGCGATGGTAAGACTCGTCCGCGAAGGGAGGAATATTGTTTTTAGCGGAGACCTCGGCGGCGGCAATTCGCCGCTCATGGGGCCGACGCACGAACTGAGAGGCGCAACATACTTGGTGATGGAAGGCACCTACGGCGACCGGACGCGGCCCGATGACGCCGGGCGCCGTGAGCAGTTGGAGAACATTATCGAAGACTCAGCTAAACGCGGAGGAACCCTGCTTATCCCCGCGTTTTCTACCGAGCGTACGCAGGATTTGATGTATGAAATTAAGACATTGATGGTAGAGAAGCGCGTCCCCTCGATGCCGGTTTTTATCGACTCGCCACTCGCCTCGCGGGTGACGCGCGCGTTTGTCGCGCATCCGGAGTATATGTCCGCGGATATACGAGCTCGCATTGCGGCAGGAGAGGACATCTTCGGCTTCCCCGAGATGCATTTTGTCGAGACAGTTGAAGAGTCCCACAAAATTAAAAATACTCCCGGCCCGAAGATAATTCTCGCCGGTTCGGGAATGTCCAGCGGCGGCCGCGTACTCTCTCATGAACGGGAGTATCTGCCCGATGTGGCCTCAACGTTGCTTATTGTCGGATATCAAGCCGCCGGCACCATGGGTCGCCGCCTTATCGAGGGGGCGAAGAGTATTGAGTATCATAAAGAAAAAATTCCGGTGCGTGCCAAAGTCGAGACCTTGTACGGCTACTCGGCGCATATGGACGGGGAGAGGCTGCTGGAATTCGCCAACAAAGCGGCACAGGATGCCGAGGAGGTGTTTGTGGTGCACGCCGAGTCGGCGGCGTCTCTATTTTTGACCCAGCGCATCCGCGATTATTTGGGAGTTAAAGCAACTGCGCCAGAAATCGGCAATAAGGTCGTGTTAAAATGGTAGCAATGGATCCGAAACATTTGCATCTGCAGATAAAACTCTGTGTTTCCGGTGCGGCCGAAACGGGGCATTGCGGTGTGGATGCGTACGACAAAGGGCTCGAGCTTGGGCGCCAAATCGCCAAACACAACGCGGTTACTGTTAACGGCGCTACCACCGGCTTCCCGCTGTGGGCGGCGATGGGCGCCAAGGAGGCCGGCGGGTATACCATCGGCTTTTCTCCGGCAAACTCCGAGCGCGAGCATATCGAACGGTACAATCTGCCTGTCGAGTATCTCGACCTGATTGTCTACACCGGTTTTGGGTACCCGGGCCGCGACCTCATACTTACCCGCTCTTCCGACGCGGTGCTCTTTGGGTGCGGGCGCATCGGTACCATACATGAGTTTACTATCGCGTTTGAGGACCAAAAGCCCATCGGGATACTGGAAGCAGGTTGGGAGACTGATGAAGTTCTTAAGAGCATCCTCGCAAATGGCCACCGCCCCAATGACCGTATTGTATTTGACACCGACCCTAAAGCGCTTGTGGAGCGTGTCGTAGAGCTGGTCAATAAAGACAAAATAAACCGCGCGTCGTTTCGCTTTGACCCGGCCGCTCCGGTGCAGGCGCCCGCTCCGATAGCAACGAAGTAAGTTATTTTTTTATTGACACCACTAACAGATGTGTATACACTGTATATACTATGACTACGACCATAAGAAAATGGGGCAACAGTTTGGGAGTTCGAATTTCGCGCGAGATTGCCGAAGACACCGGGCTTTCTGAGGGAAAGGAGGTCGCGTTGGAAAAACGGGACGGGAGGCTCACTCTTCGTCCTGTAGCCGAGCCGCATCTCTCGCTTAGTGCGCTTATACGCAAAATAACTCCCCGCAACCGCCACGCAGAAGTGTCGTGGAGTAAGCCGCGCGGAAAAGAAGTATGGTAAAGAAAAAAAGTGCCGTGCCAGTGCAAGGAGGCATCTATAAAGTGTCTCTCGACCCAACCGTAGGCCACGAACAGCGTGGGTACCGGCCAGCGCTTGTGGTATCTCCCCTAAAATACAACGCTAAATCAGGGTTAGCGCTTGTGTGCCCGATTACGTCACAACGCAAAGGGTATCCGTTTGAAGTGCCGCTTAGCATAGATAAACTGGACGGGGCTGTGCTAGTCGACCAAGTGCGAGCCCTGGATTGGCGAGCAAGAAAATTTGTATATGTAGGAAAGCTTGAAATCAAAGCGTTTGAAGAGGTTCGAGCAAAACTCCTAGCGATTTTAAGTTAAATGGTTTGAGACTCGTGATCATACTGTCAAACCAGACGAAACAGAAGAAAGAGAAAGGGTGCGCAAGTATATCCGGGGAAAAGTTGAGCAATACTTTAGGAGCTTATAAACAAAAAACCCCGCCACCCCCAACCCTGTAGTTACTGAAGTGTTAATTTCAACTCGGAATTTACCTTTACAGCATCTTCAATTACTGAAACTAATAGAGAAAAGTCATTTCCGAGCGAAACCCGCGCTTGTTCCGAGTTATTCCAAATAATCCGGGCTTTCTTAATGTCCTCCGCTAAACACTCATCAAGTGCATCGAAATTTTTACCGAAGTAGGAAGGAAGTTTTAAGTCATTAGCTAATCGGCTGAAGACGTATTCAAGACCTCCCTCGTCTCCAGTTAATATACAAGCCAAGATACCGCTTTTATTCCAAACCTCTTTTGCTTCATTTAAACTTTCCTTATTGGCTCCACCCTGATAGTCGGGGTCTCGAAATTGCACCTGGTCGTCTTCCCAGCCACAAATAGGGCATATCGCGTAACTGCCTGGTGGTTCGCTAAAGACCGGATACTGGCAGACAGGACAAGGGTATTTCATGTCTAGAATATAGCATAACAAAAACCCCGCTCAATGAGCGGGGTTTTTGTTTTGAGTTAGCGAACCTGTTTGACAATCCGGGCGAAGACTTCGGGGCGGAACTCGGCGAGCGTCGCGAGCATCTTTGAGTTAAGTTCGACGCCTTTTTTGTTGGCGACGCCGATGAATTTCGAGTACGAGAGCTTTTCGTCAATAAGGCGCAGCCCCGCGTTGATGCGGACGTTAAAGAGGCGGCGGTAATCGTTCTTTTTGTCGCGGCGGTGGGCAAAGGCGTATTTGCCCGCGTGGAAGATGGCTTCGCGCGCCTGGCGCTTTTTGGTGGAGCGGCCGAAGCGGTAGCCCTTGGTCATCGCAAGAATATTCTTGCGGCGCTTGTTACTGGTTTTTCCTCCCTTTACGCGTGCCATATAAAATTAATTGTTAGTTAGTAGCCCCTAGTTGCTGGTCTTAAGAGGGTTGCCGATGTAGCGCTGCATGACCTTCGGGGTCATCGTGCGGCGGGAGAGCGTTTCGGTGCGGTTGCCGGCCATCTGGTTAGAGCGGCTCTCCTTGGCGTTAAAGTGATTTTTGCCGGGCTTGCGCGCGACAATCTTCCCCGTGCGGGTAACTTTGAGCCTCTTTGAAAATGATTTATTGGTTTTCATGATGGTTTTTTTGCCCGCTCCAGCACTGTCGCCAGCCCTTTAGGGCTCTTTGCTATAGGCTCGCCGAGCTTGTAGTCCGCCGGTATAAGTTTGAGGAACCGCTCCAGTCTTTCTTTGAGGAAAGCAAACTCCATGTACTTGTACCGTCCCCAGAGAAAAAGGTCCACTTTGACCCTATGGCCCTCGGCAAGCCACTCGGCCGCCTTTTTGGCCTTAAGCTGCATGTCGTGGTCGCCGGTGCCTATCTTTACCTGGACCGACTTGGTCTCGGTAGTGTGGGATTTGGCCTTCATTTCCCGGCGTTTTTTCTGCTGTTCGTATTGGAATTTACCATATTCCATCACTTTTGCAACCGGCGGGACGGCGTTGGGGCTTATCTCGATAAGGTCCAGCCCGAACTCCTGAGCTTTCGCAATAGCGTCAGCAAGAGCTAAAACGCCGAAATTTTCCCCCTCAGGGCCTAAGACACGCACTTCCTTAGCCCGTATTTGATGATTGATTCGAGTAGTATCCAAAGCAGTTTGTGGGGCTACTATACCATATACCTCTTTTAAATACAGGCGTATCATGGGCCTATGTTTCCGGGAGATTTTTATGAGGGGGCGCGCCGGTCTGTGGGTGAGGTGGACGCTTTTGTGCGAAAACACGCTCTCGCGGGTCAAGTGCGCGCCGACCATATTTGTTACAAGTGCGACTCGACGCAGTCGTTCGAAGAAAAGCGCAAGATGCTCGAGCTCGAGAGCGAATATATCCACCAGTCGATAATTTCCAAACGCCGGATTGCTTATTTAAAATTTAAGAAGCCCGTCGCCAGCTCAATAGGAGATATTTTCTTTTTGGAATTGTCCGACCAGAAGCCCGATGGCTCGCAGACGGAAGGTTTTGACCACGTGGAGATGTATCCGACCGCCGGGACCTATGAAGAGTTGGTGGCAAAACTCGAGCAGGCAGGGGAGACAGTGCTACAAGTTGTGCGCCCGCATCATACGACTCATGATATTAAACTACCAAGCGGATTTTTAGTCCGCCTGTGCCAAGAGCCTTTGATAGAAAAGATAAAGCGCGAGGAAATGAATTAAAAAAGCAGCCCATTGGGCTGCTAATAGAACTTGCCGCCGATGGCCTTGGCCATGGTAAGGCGGATGAACCGCAGTTTTTCCTCGTCCAGTTCGTATTCTCCGAGCGCGGGCTTGGCGTAGTGCTGCCCCCACTCGTGATCGGCAGTCAATAGACCAATCTTCCCAACCGCCAACGGCTCTTTAAACCGCGGCACGAAGTGCCAGTGCATATAGTGCTTATGCTCGGCCAAGTTGGCCAGGTATGCCATGTTGAGCAGAAAATTCTCGCCGTACGGGTCGACCTGATGACCGAGCGCCCGGCAGGCGTCAACCACTTCGTCGAAGACGGTCTGGTTAAGCTCAAACACCGCTTGGCGCGAGAGGTCGCTGGGGCGCATATTCTCGCCTTGACCCTGCGAGTCGTCCTTTTTCCACCAGGCGTAGCAGCGCCCGACGTACGGGTTCTGCTTTTTGTGCAGAAACAGGGTCCAGTGCGTGTATTCCTTAATGATATAAGGCAGATATTTAGGGTCGTCGGCCACAGTACTCTCCATTGCTAAGGGACTCTGCCGGCACTGTACGGCAGGCAATGCAATTAGTAAAGCTTCGTTTATACTTACCTTTCTATGCTTACGCTTTACACGTGGACGACGCCGAACGGGTACAAGGTTCCTATATTGCTCGAGGAACTAGGGCTGTCGTATGAAATAGTGCCGGTCAACATTGGTGCCGGCGAGCAAAAGGCGCCGGAGTACCTGGCGCTTAATCCCAACGGCAAAATCCCGACCCTTACCGACAGCGAGGGGCCGGAGGGCAAGCCAGTTACTATTTTTGAGTCCGGCGCGATACTTTGGTACCTGGCCGAAAAGTCGGGGCGGCTGCTCTCCAAAGATATTTCCAACAAACTTCTTACGATGGAGTGGCTGATGTTCCAGATGGCAAGCGTCGGGCCGATGCTCGGGCAAGCCAAACATTTTCGACTCGACACGCCCGAGCAGTTGGAGTATCCGCTCAAGCGCTTCGGCGACGAGGCGCAAAGAATTTATAAAGTATTGGACAAGCGGCTCGGCGAGGCTGACTACTTGGCGGGGGAGTACTCGATAGCCGACATCGCCACGTGGCCGTGGGTGCGCAACTATACCAAACATGGCGTCGACTTAAACGATTTGCCGAACGTAAAACGCTGGTTCGATGCAATCGCCGCGCGGTCTGCTGTGCAGGCCGCGCTCGTTAAAGTGGATGCTGCCGCGGCCTCTAAAAAATAAAAAAGCCCCGCCAACTGGCGGGGTTGAGGAGCGGCGAGCTTTAGGCTCATCGCCTCGCTCGCATGGTGCCGGTCTCCATATCGTCGTACTCGATAAAGGGGCCCAGCGCCATAAGTTCGGCCGTGGTGTATGTCCTGAGGATTTCGACCTCGGCGAGCTTAAAGCCGAAGCAATCCCAGTTTTTGTCCTGCACAGGGTGTCCGTGTTGGTAGAACCATTTGGCCGCAAGTGGCGAATGGACGGCGAGTACTTGCAGCGCGATTTCCTGGTAGACGTCAAAGCCGTCGATCTTGTCGTTGACACGATCGAGCGCCAAGAACTCCTCTACCGTAAGCAGGCCCTTCTTCGTGCGCGGCACGACGCTGCGCGTATATCTCGGCACGTGGCCGCAGGTGACCCTCGCCGTGGGGAGAATGCAGCCGACCCAGCCGCGGCGCACCGCCTCGGGTGCGTCGCCGTGGGGAAGCGAGTTAATCCTGATTATCTTTGCGAAAGAAGCCATTGGCCCCTCCTGTTTCGTCTGGTCCTACCATAGCAAAATGGCGCAATAAATCCAGCACCAACTGTTGGTGCTGGATAAAAAAGCCCCGCCAGTTGGCGGGGTACTACTGCATTAAAATTCGACACGCTTGCCTTTGTCATCAAACACCGCCATGACTTCCTGCTGGCATACCAGCATGCCGCCGAGGAGATTTTTAGCTTCGTCGGTGCTGTCCACGTCGGCCTCTTTGGTCGGCCAGTGGTCCCGCGGGTCGATATGCACAATACGCAGTTTGCCCGCAGGCGCGGTACAAATCGCTTGTTCTTGCGTGTTCATTCCTAAGCTCCCTTCTTTCTCCCCACAGAGTATCCAAGCAAGCAAACTTTGTAAATAGCCCTGTTACATAACAACAAAACCCCCACATCGAGTGGAGGTTTTGTTGTTTGCGGCGCCGCATCAGGAAGTGCGGCATCCTACAAAATTATAGGCGCTTCGCTTCTTAATTTTGTGGACACATCCCCGGAAAGTTGGAACCGCCTTGTTCCCAGCATTTTTGAGCAATACGAGCTCCTAGTTGCCCGCGATTACGCCTTGGCCCAGTAGGGGGAAGGATTACAAGGGGGTAGTGGAATTAAAAGCGGCCCCGAAGGGCCGCTTTGCGCACTAGATACGGCTGCTAAGCCATGGCCAGATGTCCTTATGCATCCAACCTGCGTGCCCGCCACTATGGAGCCGAGTGACGAAGACATTGTCGTCAGAATCTATATGCCCACGCAACTTTTCGCTTATTTGGTCCGCACTCAAGTGAGTTGAGACGAACCAAACGGAATCCAAGCCGTTGTCCCGTATCCAATCGCCCAAAGCTTTGAGGGCGGTGTACAAACGCTCGTAGTCCTTAGTTTTGTTGAGGTCGTAGGTAATTAGGTAAACCATAAACAATAACTATCCTTGTAAAGCGCCATACGAGCTGGTACGCTTAAGGTGCAAGTCTAAAGCGCAAGGAAGTCGACCGGGCTTCCCCTCAAAATATGCCGCAGGGGGTCGTCCTTATCGCAGGGCGGCCCTTATTCGCTACCGTCTCCCACTGGGGATAGCTCGGTTGCACGAACAGGAGCCGTATGCTATAAAGATATTAACCCCTGCCCACCATCATAATATCTTCAATTGCATTGTGCAAGATGGTAAATGGGGGATAAGTAATATGACGACGCCTATACGCAGCGCGCCGTACCCAACATCCAATGAAAGTCAGCTATGGCGAGGACCTCGCCGAGTATCTGGCCGACGAGAAGGCTTGTCGTGCTCGCTACGGGGTCCCAATGACAAAACTTATCTTCCGCCGCCTCAACCAACTCCTCGCGTCTCCCACTCTAGAAGCCATGCACAACCTAGGTCGATGCCATGAGCTTAAGGGAGACCGTGCGGGCTGCTTTGCTGTTGACCTGGTACATCCACAGCGGATGATTTTTAAGCCGGACGACGAGACGAAGGAGTATTTAGAGGGGAGAGAGATTAAATGGCCAAAGGTACGCTCTGTAGAGATTTTAAGCATAGAGGACTATCACTAAAAAACATGACTGTCGAAGCTAAAAAATATACATATCGCTCCGTAGCTATCCCTCCAGGGGATACCCTTCTCGAGGTGCTCGAGTTTTTGAACATGAGCCAAAAAGAGTTGGCTGAAAGAATGGGCCGTCCGCTTAAGTTGGTAAATGAAATCGTCAAAGGTAAAGCGTCTATCACTTCGGAGACTGCAATCCAATTGGAACGAGTTCTGGGGAAGGAAGCAGCTTTTTGGTCTAACTTAGAGGCAGGGTTTCAAGAGGCTCTTGCTAGGCAAGAGGCGGATAAAAGGCTTGTAGATGAGATTGAAAAAGTCCCCCTCTATCCCTATGCAGAAATGGTAAAAAATGGTTGGGTATCTGCGGCAAATAGTGCAGTAACTAAAGCCAGGAATCTATTGGAGTTTTTTGCTGTGAACTCTCTAGATAATGTGGTTGAAAACAGATTACTGCAGCCAGTCTTCTACAAAATCTCTTCCAAAAAGAAAGTAGACTCTTTTGCTGTTTCCGCTTGGTTAAGAAAAGGAGCCGTCGATGCTCAAGAAATAAATACGAAGCCGTTTAACGAAGAAATTCTAAAAGAAAAACTAACTCAAATCAGAGAACTAACTTCTGAAAAACCTCAAGAATTTTTAGAGAAAATTACGAGTTGTCTAGCGGAAGCCGGGATCGCCTTTGTTGTGACACGAAATCTAAAGAATGTACCTGTAAATGGTGCTTCAAGATGGCTGGGGAGTGATAAGGCCCTAATCCAACTGAGTATTTACGGAAGATTTGCAGATAAATTCTGGTTTTCTCTATTCCATGAAATAGGTCATATTATCCTGCATGGGAAAAGAGACTTCAACATAGACATAAGCAATGGACCAAATATTGACTTAAAAGAAGCGCAAGCGAATGAATATGCTAAAGACTTGCTCATTCCTTCCGATAAGTATCTGGATTTTATAAGTAAAGGAGAGTTTAATGCTCAAGCGATAAACCAATTCGCCCAAAAAGTTAAAATTCACCCAGGAATAGTGGTAGGTAGACTTCAATTTGAAGAGTTGGTTGGTTTCAACCAGCTAAATCACCTGAGGGGTCGTTATACATGGGGGGAATAGTCATTCTGATTTGACGCGCTTGACGAGGGATTGGGATTGGGGTCAGATCCCATAAAGATGTTGTTGCTAAATAGTTAAATAGGGTCTACAAATAGGCTATGTTTGGATGGATTTCCAGCCTCTTTGGGAAAATAGCTTTAGGTATCTCCGGTGTCCTCATTGGTGTGGCGGGGTTTATTTCGCCTGCTCAAAAAGAAGATGCGTTGCCGGCACCATCAGCGACCAGCACATCAGAAATAGTACCCGCAACACCGACGTCAACGGTAAAAAAAACTTCTACACCAGCAACAAAATCTGTTCAAGTCCCGCCTGTGCAAGCAGTCAATCCCAAACCGACGCAAGCCGTAGTGCCGGTCTCACCATCAGCAAAAATTACCCCAACAATTCGGTCATTTGATGTTTCACCCACATCGGCATCTTATGGTGATGATGTGACATTTTCTTGGTCAGCACAGAATGCTGTAAGTTGTGCCGTACCCGTTGCCGACCCTTCAAATTTGGCTATTCCATTCGTGGGGCGCTTACCTCAAGGGTCAGTCAGTTACAAGATAGTGGATACTACAGGGACTTCAAAAAGCCTGACCTTCTGGATAGTGTGTGCTGATAAAGATTGGGCCACGGTCAGTGCAAAAATAAATATCCAATTACTAGAGGCTCGCGTCGTCGGGACTCCCTATACTTACAATGATGGACACGGTAATAGGTTTGTATCTGTAACCGTTAAGGGGGCGGCGTCGGCCCACGTGTCATGTGTGGTCGCAACATATAATGGGACAGGCGCCCCGAATGTTGTTGATTCAATTGTGTATCCCGATAACGATACTCACATCACAACCGCAGCAATCCAAGAGAATATCACAGCTGGGTTACCCTTAAATTGTAAAATAAATTTCAGCGCGGGAGTTGAGGAAGAATTTTCCGTCCAGACACCAGGCCGATAAACTAAGCTTATTGAGGAATTGGTCACAAGTAACTTTTTGTCGCCGTAAAAAAATTTCGCAACCCTGCCTCGCTCCAGCTTTCGAATCCCCACGCACGACAACAAAACCCCCACATCGAGTGGGGGTTTTGTTGTTTGTGGCGCCGCACTAGGAAGTGCGGCATCCTACAAAATTATAGGCGCTTCGCTTCTTAATTTTGTGGAGATATCGGGCAAAACATCAAACCGCTGAAAGACTACCTATTTAGGTTCTGGGGCTACTGGCTTAGTAGTCAAAGTCTCCAGGCTTATCTAAGGGGAGGTATAGACAAACCTCAGTAATTAAACAAGAACGTTGTACTATTGCGGCATGGCGGACACTAAAACATATCTTGAACAATATGATGATGGGAACCCTATAGATAACCTGATCACGGAGGAACAGTTAGAGCAACTGATGCCTTTGGTGGGCACAATCCTCGCCAAGTTTAATGCTTTGGAGACTGACTTGGATAGGCAAATAGCGGAAGCTATCAACGGTAGAGCGCATCAGCCTGGTTATACCATTACCGCTGAGATGAGTGCTGTGTTCGCGAAGAAGGTTTCAGTTTTTAAGGCACTACTTGGTATTGCAGTAAGTTCGCTAGACAATGATGCATTATCAGCAGAGTTTGAGCCTCTGTGGAAGTCTTTATATGCAGTAAAGGATATTAGAAACGATATTGCTCATGCAGACTGGCTTAACGGTGTTTCAGACTATAGGATTCGTATAAAGATATCCAGTGATGAAAAGGGGCCGTATGCGATCACGAGAGTGATGACCCCGGACTACTTAGAGGCTCAAATTGAAAGTCTAGATAAAGCCTCCGAGAAGCTAGAGAAGTTTGAAGAAAGTTTTTCAAATGCATTAAGTGTCTGAATCGATTTTATCAACGGCTTGTTTTGAAAGGATTATGCCTGAACATAAGCTTGTTCTTAGAATGGCCGTTTTGGGTGTCCTAAATTAAGTCTCTATTTGCGTTATGCAATTGGTACTATAATGGGCTTGTGCAGCTCCTCTGCACCCAACAATTGAATAAAAGGGCCTAACCCTCTCAGGAGGTAAGGTTGACAAGCCGGATCACGCATAAAAAACCCGTCATGGGGTTGCGTGATCCGCCGTATCGGGAAACTGGTACGAGAGACTTCGGTCTCTACCCGTGGCGGGCTTTTTGTATTTAAAAATAACTTCTATGAATGATTTAAGCATTCTTGCTCTTGGTTTCTTTGGTTTAGCTGTAATTGGGCTGCTGGTTTTTAAAGTGATAATTTGGCTCTCAAAGACAAGGCTTGTAGAAACTATTAGTCAGGCAGCTGATCCAGTATTGGAAAAAGTTTCTTGGTTTTTCAGACTAGGATGGCTCTGGCTTACTGGTGGAATCTTAGTAGCAGTAGTTCTACTCGCTGTTCTGAAGTGGGCTTTTGTATTTCTTTTCTAAATGAATGTACTGCGAAAATGGCTCTATATGCTCATCTTTGTAGCCCTCTTAGTCTGCATAGGGGGAGTGGGGTTTTACCTCGTTAGACCTCAAGCTGTGAGGCAACAATGCCCGTCATCGTACGTGACAGAGCAAGAAAGAGCAGAGGCTTTCATTTCTTTTGCGAAAGCCTTACCAACAAGTACCACCCCTTATGACTTTTTTGCTGCACGAATAGACTTTTACATAGCTAATGGGTGTGTCTCGGAGCTGCAGAAATACGGCTATGACGGAAGGCCAATAGATGTGAGAGTTAGGGCCGTCCTCATATCCTCCATGGCTGACTCTTTAAGCAAATAAGCCTTAAATACAGGCCTATTTTGGTGGGGCCAGACGAATCTTTCATTTCTACTTAAAAGGAGTATTCTTTAGTGGCCTCCTGTTGAGGCTTGATGATGAAAGTCCTATCTATTTCTATTGAGAATTTTCGAAGTATCCGGGAGGAAGTGGTCCTACCTATTAAGAAAATAGGCCAGGGTACTTGTTATGTGTTGTTGGGGATCAACGAGAGCGGGAAGAGTAATATCCTTGATGCTATTGCCCTCATTAACAATCAAGATGAACTGGACTATGAGCTTGATTGCCATAAGGAGGCTCAAGAGGAAGATGAAGCTATAGACATTACATATGATCTCGATATAGGCGACGGAACTGAATATAAAGAGTTTTTGATTGGAAAGGGTTGGGATAAGACTTTAGTAAGCAAAATCAAATTCACTACTGTAAATAGGGGAATATTTCTTGATCGTGGTGAAGAAAGACAAGACGAATATCAAATCTGGATTAAAGAGGATAAAGGTTTTGACAAGTATGTTCTTATAAAAGATGAAAAGGGGAAAGAAAGCATAGAGCTTCGAACTCCCGAAAATGAAGTACTGCATACAGGGAATGGAACTGACCTTTCGAATATTCTAACGAAAGCAAGGCTCGAAACTCGACTTGAGATCGAACTTTTTGATTTGTTGGATCAACACATGCCAAAGGTTATCTTTTGGCGGCCATCTGATGAGAGGTACCTTATCAATGGAGAAGTTGATCTAAATGCCTTTAAGGAGAATCCTGACATTTCCATCCCTTTGCGTAATTGTTTCCGAATTGCAGGCATTAAAACTCCAGAAAAGATAAAGGCCAAGATTGAAGGAATTGCAGGCAGGGCAAGCAAAAGCTTGGAGTTGCAACAAAAACTGAGTGAAAGTGTAACTGAGCATATCAATGCGATTTGGGAGGAACATGATGTAAGCGTTCAATTCTCCATTGATAATTCAAAGCTTTCGTTCTTGGTTGAAGATAACGATGACACTCTTCCAAAGTACGGCATTCCTCAACGGAGCGATGGTTTTAGACATTTCGTTTCCATACTTTTGAATCTTTCGGCTGAGAACAAAACAGAAGTTTTGACTAACAACATAATTCTTCTTGATGAGCCCGAAATCCACTTACATCCCAGTGGTCAAAGGTATCTTCGTGATGAACTACTCGACATCTCAAAAAACAACATCATCTTCTTTGCTTCCCACTCTGTATACATGGTTGATACAAAAAATATTGATAGGCACTTCAGCATAAAAAAGAGTAAAGGTAGAACAAAGGCTTCTCAGATAGAGAAAGACAATCCATATAGAGAAGAAGTACTTTACGAGGCACTAGGAACTTCTGTGCTTGAGCTTATTGAGCCCAATGTTCTCATATTTGAAGGGAAGACCGACAGGGACATTTTTGAACTTTATACGCGCAAACTCAAGGCAGACCTGAAGCCTCCAAAGGTATCACTCATATCAGCGGATGGGTGTAGCAACATAATCAAATATACGAAGTTTTTTAACACAAAAGTTGTTAAGGGCTATGTTGTTGTTGACTCCGACAACGATGGAGTACAGCAAAAATCCCTTGTGCTTAAAGAGCCGGGATACGATAGTAAAAACACCTTTGAGATAAACGAGGTATTCGATACGAAAAAAGAATCAAGTCTAGAAGATCTCTTTGATAAGAAGTTTTTGATTCAGGCTGTAAAAGATAAGTACGAGTTAGAGATAGATCTAGATAAAAAGATTCCACTGATTGCGCAAGTAAAGCAGAAACTGCAAGAAAATCGTAAGCCTTATAGAGATGAGGAAAAAGAAGCTGTAAAACAAGCGTTCTTCGATCAAATATCTAAACTCAGTAAAGAAGACCTAAAGAAGGAGGCCTACTATGATTTCTGCGCAGCTCTCTGCGAGAAGGTGAAGGCGTAATATTTAGTTAGCAAAAAAGTCGTTTTTTAGAAAAAGTGCATTGCTTTTTGCTCCACAATGTTTCGCAGTCCGAAAAGTATCTTTACTCCCTTTTAAAGGATGCATATGATTGCGGGCATAGAGAGCGAGATGCGCTCGAACCAGTCCGCAGATAGCGAGCTGTAACCAAGGCGGGGACAAAGCTAGTCATCCGAATTTTGGGAACGTTTTATCAGGCAAGATAAAGCGTTTTTTGTCGTACCTTGAAAATTGAATAACCGTTGTTCACTCATTAACTCTAATCAGAAATCATTATGAAAGTTAGAAAGTACCGTGCCCTAATGGACGACTACTCTAGTTCTACAGCAGTTGCACAGGCAAATATTTGGCTCCTCGAGTCGTTTTGCCGTCGGTTAAATATCGACATCGAAGGGCGTCTTAAAGAGAAGCCTGACGAAGAGTCAATCTGGGAGTACATGACCGAGGAGGAATGGTACCCAGATTTCAAAAGAAAAATCGAAAAGGATTGACCGCCCTTGTGGAGAACTAAGTTGGGTACTTTTGTCTAAGTACTTAACATCACTAACAGCTAATCCTCGGTGATGTAGACCCGATCAAAAACATCACAGCCGATGCTATCCATCGCGAAGTATCGTGAGCTAACCAATGACAAGACCACCACAGACGAAGTGATCCTTGAAAGGCTCGAGTTCCTACACGCGTTTTGCAGCAATGTAATAAAAATTCAACTAGATAAAAATGAAAAACGAAATACTATACCGAAAGCCTCCAAAGAGGCAAAGGGGAGGAAGGGCAATCTCAAATGAGGCAGGGCCTGCGTCAGCCAATACAAGAGCGATAATTTACGCACGAGTATCTTCTGAAACTCAGGCTCGAGAGGGGCATGGGCTAGAAAGCCAAGAGCATCGCTGTAGGGATTTTGCCAAAGCTAAGGGGTATGAGGTAGAGGCTGTCTTCCGAGACAGCTTCACCGGTGGCGGCGACTTCTCTAAGAGGCCTGCGATGGCCGAAATGCTTGCGTACATCGACAGCAAGCCCCATCGGGACTATGTTGTCATCTTCGACGACATATCTCGTCTGGCTCGTGATGTAGGTCAACATATAAAGTTGCGAGCAATCTTCCGTCTACGCGAAATAACCCCTCTGTGTCTGAACTACAGTTTTGAAGACACTCCTGAGGGAGAGTTTGCGGAGGTTGTAATGGCGGGTAATGCAGAGCTATTCCGAAAACAAAACAGAAGACAGGTGATCCAAAAGCAGAAGGCTCGTCTAGAGGCCGGCTACTGGCCATTTGGTCCTAGAACGGGCTATATGCACACCCGCGACCACACGCATGGAGTACTGGCGGTACCGACACCTCGAGCAAAGAAAACCCTTAAAGTCGCCCTTGAGATGTACGCCCTAGGTACTCTCCAAAGAAAAGTCGATGTATGTAGGTATCTTGTTGAAGTAGGTTTTTGGAAGAAACAAAAGCCAGAACGATACATCGATAAAATCAGCCGCATCATGGCGGATCCGTTCTATTGCGGCGATATTGCATACCCAGCATGGGAAGTGGAAAGGCGTAAAGGACACCATGAGGGAGTTATCTCTCGGGAAACTTTCGATCTTATTCAGCGGCGGCTAGATAGGGGAGATGGAGCTCGCATCCGTATTGATACCTCGCCAGACTTTCCTTTGAGAGGATTGCTGGTGTGCCCCGAATGTAAAAAACCTCTGACGGCAGCGTGGTCAAAAGGTCGTACAAAAAGATACGGTTACTACTTCTGTCAGAACAAAGGCTGTGCTGTAAGCAAAAAGAGCACTACTAGGAGAGAGAAAGTGGAACTAGAATTTGCAGCACTGTTAAAGCGCAATCGTCTTCGTCCTGAATTTGAAAAAGTGGTTGAGGCCGCTTTCGAACATGCTTGGAAGCAAGAGGCTACTTACGCAAAAGAGCGCGAGAAACTCTTTGTTGACGAAGCAAAGCAAGTAAAGGAGCGTATGAACAAGCTCTTGAACGCAACCCTTGCTGCTAAGAGTAGTGAATTGAAACAAGTATATGAGGATCAGTTAGAGGGGGCTGCTAAGGAACTAAAGTCGCTTGAGGCTCTTAAACCTCTTACTGACGCAGAGTTGGCGGTGCCTTATCAAACCGCGCTAGGCATGTCGATACAACTGCTCAAAAATCCTTATAGAGCTTGGAATAAACTGGATGTGTTCGAGAAGCACAAGCTCTTTTTCTTTGTTTTCTCTGAGAAATTGGCATATAGCAAAGTCGGCGGTTATCAAACCGCCGATTTAGCTTGCGTTACAAGACTCTTTACAGAGTTTGCGGCACAAAAACACCTAGTATGTGGAGATGCGGAGAATTGAACTCCGGTGCAATGGATAACGGCGCAAGCTTCTACGATGCGTAGTTTGCTTTATGTCTTAGGCAAGATTCGTATGAAACAAACCAAATCGAATCAAGCAGCAGCTTTGAGTTTTAAGTACACCGAGTAAGCGACCCAGTGCTCCCGAGTTTAGCTGTATAACACCCGAACCCCGCTCGCTAAACGAAGCAGGTAGGTGTCCTCTTAGGCCTTAGCGTAGGCGAAAGAGAAATCGTTCGCCGTGAAAAACGGCGACGTAACTGATTTTGCAGTTATGAGTTGAAGCATTTTAGAGAAGATGCCTCACTTCTGCATCGCGCTTTGCGCGCGTCAGTCCATTGTCTAAGCCTGTCATCCCCCTAAAACACCCGACGCTAACCGGTGTTTGAGACGGTGTACAGACTTTTGTGACGAGTGCTCAAATGTGGGGCGAAGTTTTGAGTTGGATTCAAGGTCCAAGTCAAAACTTCGCCGTTTGTGGTAGGCGGTTGTCAGGACATCCCATCGCCAAAGCGATGAGAGGGGTCCTCCCCGTCGGCAGAACCGAAGTGCGCCCGCGCCCGGTGACCATGGCCGGAAACGTCTCCCACTTTGATGCGGTGAGCATCCAAGGTTGAAAAACGTCTCAGGTGGTCATCGGGCCGTGCATGGCACTGCGATGCTCCGGCAGGTTTCCCCGTCAGCCTGCGCTTCCGGGGTTTACGCCAGGGGTACTCAGTAATTTCTCCATGATATCCTAGCGACATCGTTTCCTCCACAACAAGTGGCAAAAAGCAATTATAGCCTCGCCACATTTCAGCACTCGTCTATTGATTTTTCAACGAACGGTCCATCTCGCGCTTGGTGTCGCGCTCCTTAAGTGTAGCGCGCTTGTCGTACTTTTTCTTGCCGCGGGCCACGCCCAAGGCAAGCTTTAAGTTCCTGCCTTTATTGTACACTCTAAGTGGCACTATTGTCAAGCCTTTTTGCCCCTCATACTTCGACAAATCAAATATTTCCTTCTTAGTCAGGAGCAATTTGCGCGTACGGCCCGCATCATAACTCTCTGCGGTATTTCCCGGCTGATAGGGTGGGATGCTGGCCCCCACCAAGTAGGCCTCGCCTCCTCTAACAATGACATGAGCGCCCTCTAACTTGCCCTGCCCGCCGCGCAGGCTCTTAACCTCGCCACCCAGCAACTCTAACCCCGCCTCATATTCCTCGAGGATTTCGTAGTTTAGGCGTGCCTTTTTGTGTTCCACCAGAGCCATGCCGAGACTATAGCATTATTTTCTATTAAAATACGGGGCGCTTCATTCACGAATCATATTTTCAGTGTTACGGTAAAAAACGGGTAAGTCCCCGCTAATGAAACTCATGTGAGGAGTGCGTAATGATACGTTCACGACTTCGGCGGGCAGTGCTCGCCGCCTGTTCTTTTACCATCATGCTCGTCGTTATGGTCATGGCACCTGCCATGGCATCGGCCCAATCGTCTTTAGACAGCCCGGATGGTGCGCCGTCGCAATCACTTGCCGTCTTTGGCGGCTCTTCAGTGGTGGCGGAAGCCCGACGCTATATCGGTACCAACCCGACAGGTTGGAAGAGCCTTTGGTGCGGGAAGTTTATGGACATGGTGCTCAGGCGCACCGGACACAAACCCGGCAGCAACCTGGCCGGCGCTTACGCGCACTACGGCACCCGCGTTTCCGGACCCGTCGTCGGCGCTATTGCCGTGATGGGCCGCCGGGGAGGAGGACATGTCGGCATCGTCAGCGGCATAGACGCCAACGGCAACCAGATTATTATCTCGGGTAACTACAACCGTACTGTGGCCGAGGTACCCTACCCGCGCCGCCGCATCTACGCCTACGTCCTGCCGAAATGACGGCAGACATTCATGCCCCGCGCTTTGCGCGGGGCATTTTCTTTTGTTTAAATACAGGCGGAATGGTAGTATTGTTTACTAATGGCGACTCCTCAAAAAAACCCGCAGCCAAAGAAGCCGCGTCGGCCGGGGATGCCTAATTTTCCGCAGATTCCCAATATGCCGACCGGCGACTCCTTCTGGGTCAACCTGGCGACCAGTATTTTGGTGCTTCTTTTGCTCGCCGCCACCTACAGCTACTTTACGGGCAGCGCGGCGGACAAACCGGCTGACGTGGCGCTCTCGCAGGTGGCGGCTGACATCAACGCCGGGTTGGTAAAAAATATCGAGGTTGACGGCAATAATCTCAAAGTAGTTTACGCCGACAAGACGGAAAAGAAGTCCAAGAAAGAGCCGGAGTCGGCGCTTTCGGAGAGCCTTAAAAATTACGGCGTTACCACCGAAGCACTTACCAAAACCTCTATCGACATCAAGCGCGAGGGAGGCTTCCAATTTTGGCTGATCGCGCTAGCTCCTTTCTTCGCGCCGATACTGCTGCTCGCGTTCTTCGTCTGGTATCTTTCCCGACAGGTAAAAGGCGCGGGTATGCAGGCGTTTTCCTTCGGGCAGTCCAAGCCGCGGATTACCGACCCGAACGACGAAAAATCGCGCGTGACCTTTAAAGACGTGGCAGGCGCCAAAGAGGCCAAGCAAGAGCTGCTCGAAATCGTCGACTTTTTAAAGAATCCGAAAAAATTCCTCGACATAGGCGCGCGCATCCCTAAAGGCATTCTGCTTATGGGCGCGCCGGGTACCGGCAAGACGTTGCTGGCCAGAGCGGTGGCCGGCGAGGCGGGGGTGCCCTTTTTCTCTATCTCGGGCTCGGAGTTTGTCGAGATGTTTGTCGGGGTGGGCGCCAGCCGCGTGCGCGACCTCTTTTTGATGGCTAAAAAAGCGTCCCCGTCGATTATCTTTGTTGACGAGATAGACGCCGTCGGCCGCGTGCGCGGCACGGGAGTAGGGGGCGGCAACGATGAGCGCGAGCAAACACTCAACCAGATACTTGTCGAGATGGACGGCTTTGAGCCGAACGAAAAAGTGATAGTCATGGCGGCCACCAACCGCCCCGATGTGCTGGACCCGGCGCTTTTGCGTCCGGGCCGCTTTGACCGCCGGGTCACTATCGACTTGCCCGACCGCCAAGACCGCAGAGAGATACTTAAAATCCACGCGCGCAAAAAGCCGCTCGCTGAAGACGTAAACCTCGAAGTTGTTGCCGAGCGTACGCCCGGATTCTCCGGCGCGGACCTCTTTAGCTTAATGAACGAGGGCGCCATACTTGCCGCGCGGGAAAACCGCAAGACGGTCGCCCAGTACGACCTTATACGCTCGATAGAAAAAGTGATGCTCGGTCCCGAGCGTAAGTCGCACGTGCTTAATAAGAAGGAAAAGGAGATAACTGCCTATCACGAGGCCGGCCACGCGCTGGTCGCGAGTGTGCTGCCGTACGCCGACCCGGTGCACAAAATTTCCATCATTTCCCGCGGGCGCGCCGCCGGCTACACGCTCAAGCTCCCGTTTGAGGACAAGAAGATGCAAAGCAAGAAAGAATTTCTCGATGACATCGCTATGAGCCTCGGCGGCTATGTGGCGGAGAAAACGGTCTTTGGCGATATTACGACGGGCCCGAGCAACGACCTGCAAGTGCTGACCGCGCTGGCGCGCACCATGGTGACCCGCTACGGCATGAGCGACAAGATGGGCACAGTGGCGCTTGAGGGCGACGGCGGCCGGGCGCTCTTTGGCGGCGGCATCGACGGCAAAGCCTACTCCGAAAAGATTTCCGCCGAAATAGACGCGGAGGTAAAGAAAATAATCGGCGAGGCGTATACGAAGGCCGAAACAATAATCAAAGAGCATCGCAAGCTCCTCAATGCCATTGCCAAGCGACTGGTGGAGACAGAGACCATGGAGCGCGAGGAGTTTGAGCAGATACTCATTGCCCACGGCATTACTCCGAAGAAAAAAGAGGACATCCTCGTCGAGCCGCAAGTCGTAAACTTCTAGTCCCGACGCTACGGTCGGGATTGCCGGATAAATCCAGCACCAACAGTTGGTGCTGGATAAAAAACCTCCCGCGGGTGCGGGAGGGGATAGTTTATACGTCTTGATCAGGGTCCGACGTACGGGTGGTGGTAGGTGCTGTTCCATTTTTGGCGCAGTAATCCAAGCAGGATATAGCCCAGCGCCACCAGGATCATGATGCAGAAGGCCCCCAGTCCAAGGAAAAAGGGCGGATTCTGGGTCGTGTCGAGATAGAAAAAAATCCCCGCAAGGCCCAAGAGCGTCACTATGCTGATCGGCAACCAAGCGTCTATTTTGACCTCCGACGTGATTTCGGCCATGTAGTTTCTCCCTAGTTGAAACTGCGTCTGCCGAAACCATATCACGCCTTTTATAAATAAAAAACCTCCCGCGGGTGCGGGAGGGGAATCGGTTAGGCAATCACTCGTTCGGCAGGCACATACTTACGTTTCATCCCTGCCATTGCGAGCCGGGCCCGCATTTCGCCGCGAGGGGTCTGGCGGACGAAGTACTCGTCCACAATCCAATCCTTGCGGACGAACTTTTTGAGCGTCTTGGGATAATCAAGCCCATATGCTTCCCGCGCGTTGATCGACATAAAATCGTTCAAACGGTCAAGATTGCCCGTCTCGGCGAAACGCTCGATAACGTACGAGACGTTGGCCGCCGGCGACTGCGTTTGCCCGCCGATGACGAACCCGTGGTTGTTTATCTTGACTCCGCCAGGCTGGGTCGGGTCATCCCACCAACACGCGTCGTCGCAGCCGTAGATCCAATACGGTTCATCCGACAACATCGCCGAGTCGACCGCCTGTCGGCTCTCCTCCGTCTTGAAGATGGGTAGGCAGAACTTGTCGGCGGCGAACATAGTGCCGCCGTCCGGTGCTTCGACGAGATCGTCGCACGACCACAGGCTATAGTGAGGGCAGACTTCGCCCCACACGTTGTAGCCCTTTGAACGCAGGTAGCGAATCACGTCAATCGTGTAGCTATCGGTGACGTGGCAGACCACGATCTTTGCATCCGGCACCTCAAGAAAGAGCCGCGAGAGGTCCCGTTCGACTGAGGCCCGCTCGCGGTGGAGAAAATAGATCCTCCGCCCGAACAAGTCGTACTTGCGCTCCATGTGGACAGCCAGGGTCATCGGCTCGCGGCGATGGCTGAACTTGGTGTAAGTCATCGCCTTAAGCACCGGGATCATTGTGGAGATGTCGTTGACGTCCGCACCGTGCGCATTGCTGGCGGCGCGGACGAACATCTTCATGTAGTCCCACGCCGCTTTGCCTTCGGGCTGGTCGTAGCCAGAGACAACGTCGGCCGGATCGGTACCTTCGGTCATGAGGCCTCCCACGCGGATTTTCGTGCTGCTGTCGGCGGGCAACAACGCTCGCCATTGCGCACCCTTGCGATAGGCGAGCTCGCTGGTTGTGAGCGGGGGTTTGGTATTTCCCATGCACATGAGCGTTTCGTAGACTTCGGCGGCGCGGGGGATAAGCATCTCGGCGCGACCGTCACCTTCGGCGTCGGTGTCCCGCGGATGGAAGTGCGTGTTGACGATGTTGGGGGTATCGACCGTTTCCGGGTAGGAGACGCTCAACTCTACGGCTTTCAATGTGGGAAACAACTCCTGTATCTGCATGTCGTGCCTCGCTCTGGTTAGAACTGGTAGTCTGCTCGGCACTGTAACAAAGGGTCAGAAAAAAGAAAAGGCCGCTCCCGAGGAAGCGGCTTACTTATCAGACAGCATCGGGAAGTTCGAGAAGCCCCAAGTTAAGATCGCGGATGAAGTTTGGATCCTCGTTGGCTTCGCGGAAGGCGCTATTGATTTGTACCATCGTGGCGCCCGCCTTGAACATCTGAGAAGTTTTTTCAATGTTGTTGACTCCGCCGGCCCCAAGTACAACTTTACCGGCAGGCATACCCTCCGCCATGAACTGGGTATGGTCCAGTGCGATGGGGAAGATAGCCGGGCCGGCTAGGCCGCCGCGATCAATCCCGTTCGCGGTTTTGATTACCGTGGCGCCAGTCCCGATATAACCGAGTCCGTTCGGGATAGTGTTGCCAGTAATCGCGCCGGTAAAGACACGCGATGCGCGAACCCGGTCACGGTTATGCGAGAGTGCCGGCCGGCGCATGGCACACGAGACTTTCCACAAGACCACGGCGTCGATGTCGCCAATTTCGCGGTCTGCCCGGTCGAAGACTTCATCCACTGCGAATGGGTCGTCGCAGAGAATCGGTTGGTCCTTCTTGTTTGGACAGGCACCGTTGACCGTGATGACCTTAATGCCGGCCTGCACAGCCCGTTTCAGGAGGGAAAGCGTGTCTTCGACGCCATTGCCGGATACATTAAGCCAGAACGGCTTGCCGTAGTCGGCATGGGTTTTAATCAGCTCGCTCGCATGTTCCTCGACATAGTCCATACCACGGTTCAACAAACCGATCGAGTTGTAGGTGCAGACGAGCGCCCCATTGTCATAGACAGCAAAATAATCGCGTCCTCCGTTGCCGGCAAGTGCCGGAGTCGTGGCTGAGCCGAACTCGGCCAGGACATCTGCCTTCGCAAACTTTATAGACTGCTCGACAGTCTTGACCACCCCGCCGGCAACCATAACAGGATAAGGGAAGGTGATTCCTTTGACCGTACGCTGCAATGATGCAACTTCTCTCACGAGTCGTACTCCTCTGATTGAAAAGAATTTCTGTGCCGAACAATAGCACGGAGCTACAAAAAGAAAAACCCCGCGGTAGGCGGGGTTGGAATCAGCGGAGAATCTCCTGTAGCAGAGCCATGCGGATAAGCCGGCCGTAGTACATCTGGTCGAGATATTTCTGCTGGGGCAGTGCGTCGATCTCGCGAGAGAGCTCCTGGTTGCGGGGGAGGGGGTGCAGGATGATGGCGCCCTTTTTCATCCGCTCGGCCACCCTGCGGTCGATGACATAGGGTGCCAGTCCGGCATGCGCATTCGGATCGGTTGTGTACTCTTTTTGCGCGCGCGTCTGGTACACCACATCAACCTGGCCGATAATCCGGTCGAGGTCGGCCGTCTCTTCCACCTGCACGCCGCTTTCGTGGAGATAGTGCAACAGGTCGCCTTTGATGCGCAGATGCTCGGGCGACACCAAGTAGAGCTTAACTCCCCGGTACTTGGTAAGCAGATACGCCAGCGAGTTGGTGGTGCGGCCGAACTTTAAGTCGCCGACGAGCGCGATACTTAAATCATCGATATCTTTGTGCGCCCGATGGATGGTGTATACGTCGAGCAGGGCCTGCGTAGGATGCTGTTCCTTGCCGGACCCGCCGTTGATGATAGGTACCGGTGAGAGCAGTGCCACCCGAAATATGGCGTCTTCGTCCGGATGCCGCAGCACAATGACATCCGCGCCAATTTTTGCAAGCGAGAGTACCGTGTCCTCGATAGTTTCGCCTTTTTCCTGCGATGAGTCGGAGCTGGAAACGGCGTGCGCGGTGCCGCCGAGCCGCTCCCATCCGATGCAGAAAGAAAGCCGCGTGCGGGTGCTGGGCTGGCAGGCATAAAACACGAGCGTCTTGCCCTTTGCACAGTCGCTGCCTTTTTGCTCGAGCATGTTCGCCGAGTCAAAAAGGTCGTCGATGCGCCGGCGGTCAAAGTCCTGCGCCCGCAGGACATGCGGGATTTTTTTTGCCGGCATGAGTCGCCTCCGTGTGAGAAAGAAGTCTTGCGGAACAGTAGCACAACGGGGAAGTTTCGGGTAGAGTTTAGCTCATGGGCGTGTAGCTCAGTTGGTAGAGCAGTCGACTTATACTCGACCGGTCCCTGGTTCGAGCCCAGGCGCGCCCACCACAATTGTAGAAGATAAGGTGCGTATGAATTACTGTCCTATAGGATTTTTATTCATACGAGCTACTCAAAATGCATTGCCGCCGTCCGGGAGGCAACCGCTTGTGCAAGGAGCGGATGGCCGGAAAGCTGTTCGTCTTTTTTAATAAGCTCTAGCGCCTCTTCTCGTGCGGCTTCCACCAATTTTAAATTCTTCAGCGCTTCCATGCCGACGTCGGAGATGCCCCATTGTTTGCGGCCGGACAGCTCGCCGGGGCCGCGCTGCAATAGGTCGGCCTCCGCCAGCGCAAAGCCGTTTTTGGCGGTGACCAGGGCTTTAAGCCGCGCGGTTGTCGACTCTCCGCGGCTCTCGGGTACTACAAAGCAGTAGGCTTGGTGGTTAGAGCGTACGACGCGGCCGCGCAGCTGGTGGAGTTGGCTTAAGCCAAAGCGCTCCGCACCCTCTATCATAATCATCGTCGCGTTTGGCACGTTGACTCCGACCTCGACCACCGAGGTGGCAACTAAAATATCTATTTCGTGGTTTGAAAACCGCGCCATAACCGAATCCTTTTCCTTCGGCGTCATTTTGCTGTGCAGGATATCTATTTCGTACTCCGGAAATATATCTTTTTTCAGGCGCTTGGCTTCGGCTTTGACCGACTTTGCCTGCAAGGCAAACGCTTTGTCCGGGTCGGGCTCATCAATCCGCGGACAGATGACATAGGCCTGCCTTCCCGCTTGCAATTGCTCACGCATCTGTTCGTACGCGGCCTTGCGTTCGGCGGGGCGCACCACCTCGGTGATAATCTTTTTGCGCCCCGGCGGCATCTCATCAAGCAGAGTAAGGTCGAGGTCGCCATATATAGTGAGCGCGAGTGTGCGGGGTATGGGGGTGGCGGTCATGGAGAGCAGGTGAGGGAGTTGGATATCCTTTTTTGCCAGTTTGCGCCGCTGGCTAGTGCCAAAGCGGTGCTGCTCGTCTATCACTACCAGTGCTAAATGTTTAAATTGCACCGATTTTTCTATAAGGGCATGCGTGCCGATGAGTACCGGTATCTCGCCGTTTGCCACCCACTTTAAAAGTTGCGCGCGCGAGATGTTGGTAATCCCGCCGGAAACTTTAGAGGGAAATTTGTAGCAGCCCGAGCCGGTAATAAGCCCGATATTAATAGGAAAGCGTTCAAAAAATTGTATAAAAGATTCAAAATGCTGTTTGGCTAAAATCTCGGTCGGTGCCATGTACGCGACCTGCAAAGTGCCGAAGCTTTGTCCCGCCGGACGCGTGTGCACCGCGGCATAAGCGGCTACGGCCGCCACGGCGGTTTTGCCGCTCCCGACATCGCCTTCGAGTAGTCGCGACATCGGGTGCCCGGCGCGCATGTCGCCAAGTATCGCTTCTATAGCCTTTTTTTGCGCCACGGTCGCCTCAAAGGGAAACTCGGCCATAAACTCGGCAATGTCGCCGTGCGTCACCTCTATCGAAAAACTTTTTTCTTTTGCCTGCAGCATCCGCTCGCGCTGGCGCTCGAGCTGTATCATAAAAACCTCCTCAAAGGCAAAGCGCTTGCGCGCGGCTTCGGCATTTTTTAATTCCTTAGGCTGGTGCGCCCACACCAAAGCGGTTTTAAGCGCCGGCAAACTGTACTTTTTGAGCATTGCGGGCGGTATCGGGTCCTCTGTTTCGATTTTTTGCTCGAATATTTTTTTGACTGCACTGCGGAACCATAGCGACGAGATGCCTCTGGATTCCGGATACACAGCAAAGAGGTCAGCTACGGCAGAAACAGCTTCTGAAAAAGTCCTCGGATCTCCTGTCTCGGCCAAGCCCCCAGAGGCCGGCAGGCCAGACTTTTCCATAACCTGTTTATGCTCCGCAAACAACCCCGCCTCGGTGGCGGAGATTTTTTGCAGCTGCGGGTTGGCCAAATACAATTTGTCCTCGCTCCCCGACACTTTGCCCACCGCACGCACGAGGCTGCCCTCGGCATACATTTTGGCTATATACGGCTGGTTGAACCACCGGAGCTTTATCCGGCCGCTCTGGTCGCGCAGATATCCCTCGCTCATGGGGATACGGGACTTCCACCCTTTCTTTGTCTCCATTTTTTCGAGCGTGCCCACCAGTGTGGCCTCCTGACCCGACACCAGACCGCTTACCGCCGCCCCCTCGCCCCCGACCTCGTAGCGGGAGGGGAAGTGATAGAGCAGGTCGCGCACGGTCTTAATGCCGAGTTTATTGAGTGCTGATTTTTGTGTATCCGTGAGCCGGAAGTGTTCGGTAAGTAGGTTTGACAGAAGCATAGGCTGAGTATATCAATAGGGCAGAAGTCAGCACGGAGGAATATCCATGTTCGCAAAATTCGACTTTCGCGTAACCTCGGTGTCGATGATGGCGCTGTTTGTTGCGACGGTACTGTACGTGTTGGGAGTCAGCTACCTGGCCTCATCGGGCGGCATAGCCCGGTGCTACGTTTGGCTGGTCGGCTGGCTAGGCCCGACCGGGGCGTTCTGGACAATCGTGGTTAACCGCGCGCTCGAAACCCTGCTTTTTGTGGTGATGCCGTTCCGCTCGCATTTGCGCGAGAGGGCAGTGCTCATCCATATCACGCTTAGCGTAAGCTTCTGCGGCTCGGTGGCTCCATGGATTCTGTGGGGGCTCAGCCAGGGGGCTCTCGTGGTATTGGCGATTGCTTATGGATGCGCTTACGCCATCTATTGGATGCTCATTTGGAACGATGACTCCAAGCCAGTTGAAGTTCCGAAATCCGCTTAAGTAAGGCGGATTTTTTCTTTATCTACCCTGCGGGTGTATACTTTGCCGCATGGCTAAAAATGACATAAACAAAGCGGCAATCACTCTCCACAAAAAGCTCGGGGGGAAGATCCGGATACAGAGCGTTATGAAGGTCAAGAGCCGCGCGGACCTCTCTCTTGTATATACGCCTGGGGTGGCGGCGGTTTCTTCTCTATTGCACAAAAACAGCAAGCTCGCGCGCGACTACACGGTTAAGGGCAAAATGATAGCGGTTATCTCTGACGGCTCCGCCGTGCTGGGGCTCGGCAACATTGGCCCTTACGGGGCGCTGCCGGTGATGGAGGGGAAGTGCGCGCTGTTTAAGACCTTTGCAGACGTAGACGCGTTTCCTATTGTGCTCGACACTACTTCGCCAAGGCTTCGAAGTGCAAGTACGCAAGAACAAATGGATTTTATCGTTGAAACCATTTGTGCGATTGCGCCGGTGTTCGGCGGCATCAACCTCGAGGACATTGCCGCGCCCAAGTGCTTTTATATAGAAGAGGAACTCAAAAAGCGTCTCGACATCCCCGTGATGCACGACGACCAGCACGGCACGGCAGTGGTCATACTCGCGGCACTCATTAATTCGGCAAAGGTAGTTAAGAAAGATTTTAAAAAATTAAAGGTAGTGGTGTCGGGCGCGGGCGCGGCGGGTGCAGCCTCGGCCCGCCTGCTGCTGAAGGCCGGTATTAAGGATGTCGTACTGCTTGACCGCAAAGGCATCATCAATACGGCGCGCCCCGAGCCGCACAAGCGCTCGCTCGCCCGACTTACCAATCCGCGCAAAGTTAAAGGCGCTCTGCAAGAAGCTCTTTTTGGCGCGGACGTGTTGCTCGGCGTCTCCGGCCCGGGGCTCGCGGCAGCCGCCGATATCCGCCTCATGGCGCCGCGCGCGATTGTATTTGGCATGGCCAACCCGACTCCGGAAATAACTCCGGAGGAGGCTAAAAAAGGAGGAGCGATGGTCGTAGGCACCGGCCGGAGCGACTACCCCAACCAAATCAACAACTCGCTCGCGTTCCCCGGCATCTTTCGCGGGGCGCTCGACAACCGCGTCGGGCAAATTACCGATGAAATGAAGATTAAAGCCGCAAAAAACCTTGCCGCGCTGGTTAAGCGGCCCACGGCCGAAAGGGTCGTGCCCGGACCATTTGATAAGGGTGTTTGTGAAGCGGTGGCCAAGGCTATCCGGTAGCGGCTGCGTTGCGGCGCCCCTGAAAGAAGGGCATAGTAGAAACGTCTGCATATGAGGAAGCTCCAAAAAGACTTCGAAGCGGCCTTTGAGGCCTACAACGACGAATTGTTCAGGCATGCGAGCATGCGGTTGCGCGACCGCGACCGCGCGCTTGAGATAGTGCAGGAATGCTTTTTGAAGGTGTGGGCCTATGCCCAAAAGGGCGAGGAGATACGCGAACTGCGGCCGTTCCTCTATCGGACGCTACGGCATCTTATTATCGACGAGTACCGCCGCAAAAAATCCGTGTCGCTGGAGGCTATCGCCGAGGGGTACGAGGATATGAGCGTCGAAGCGCTGCTGCCGCCGGACGAGACCAACACGTTCGAGGCGGCGATAGAGCGCTTTGACGGGAAGCGCGCTCTCCAGTGCCTTCAGGAGTTGCCCGATGCTTACCGCGAAGCCGTAGCGTTGCGCTATGTCGAGGGTTTAAGTCCGAAGGAAATAGGCGACATCGTCGGCGAAACAGAAAATACCGTAAGCGTGCGCATCCACCGCGGACTGCGTAAACTGAAAGAAATCCTCGAGGGAGAACAAATAGCATGAAAAAATTTCTTCACAATATAAAACAGGAGGCAGGGCACATCCGCATGAGTGTTGCGGAAAAGGTCGCCATGAAGGCCGCTGTTTTCGGCGCGGTTTCTTCTGTGCCTGTGCAATCCAGTCCGTACGTTTTTGCCTCTCTCTTTTCTTACAACATGCGCATGAGTCTCGCCGGGCTATTACTTTTTGTGCTCGCAGGCAGCGGCACCGTGTCGGCCGCGCAAGGCGCCTTGCCGGGCGATATACTTTATCCGATCAAACTAGCGGTAAACGAAAAAGTGGAGGTCGCCCTTGCGTCGAATGCGTCCGCCAAGGCCGAGGTCCAGGTGCGCTTGGCCGGCCGCCGCGTCGAGGAGGCGCAGACGCTTGCCGCGCAGGGCCGGCTTGACGAAAAGACCGCCAACCTTCTTACTGACGATTTTAACGAACACGCCTCTCTCGCGCTCGCCGAGTCGGAGACGGAAGACTCTTCCGCAGATGTGGAGATAACCTTGTCCGCAAAAGAGCCGCAAACTCCCGCCTCTGCGAGGACCGTGATGATGACGACTCTCTCGGTCAATGTGCCCGAGCCTGCCCAGTCGACTACCACGCAAAAGCAGGAGAAGTTCCACAATGAAAAAACTGCCGGACAGCGCGGTGCGCTCCGAGAATCGCTGCGCGAAAAAGAAGAGATTCTTAAGGAACTCAAAACCCGCTCGCAGCGGCAGGAGATCAGAGACGGCGAGGGGGAAGAAAGGGATACTATAAAAGTCGAACTACAATTCGGCCGCTAATTTTTTAATCCGCGATGCGTTCGGGTTAAGTGCCCTATGTATCAATCAATGTAAAGGTTTTTGAGCGATTCGAATACCTGCGAGAATTGCATTTGACTCTATACCCCCTAGGGGGTATACTACTCTGTATGAAATATATGGATGATAAAAATAAGGCAAAGGTTGTTCGTCGTCTCAAATTACTTGAAGGACAAGTACGAGGTCTTCAAAAGATGGTCGAGAATGATACCTATTGCATCGATGTAATTACTCAAACCTCGGCGGTTAAGCAGGGCCTTTCAAATGTTGAAGACTTGCTTCTTGAAAACCACCTTGATCACTGCGTCCATCATCAGATGAAAACCGGGCAGACCGCTAAGGCGAAAGCGGAGATTATCAAAGTGTATAAGCTCAAGAGAAAATAATATGCACACACAAACCTACAGAGTAAAAGGGATGCATTGCGCTTCATGCTCCTCGGTTATCGAGAAGACTTTTACAAAGGTGGACGGTGTGCATTCTGCTGAAGTTAACTATGGTACAGAAAAAGCAAAAGTTTCTTTTGATCCATCAAAAACAAACCCCCACGACCTTTCAAAACGCATTGAACCGCTTGGATATTCCCTAGAAGTTCCAACAAGTGCAGAAGAGATGGGAATGTCTGAAAGTGAGCACCACAAGGGCACTTCCATTTTTCTAGGCTCAAATACGAGCGAGAAAAATTGGTCGCACGCGGCGCACTTAGGTCTTAATCAATCCACAAAAGAGAAGCTCGCGGAAGTGGCTGATATGCGAACGAAAGTGCTTTCTGCTATCCCCATCGCAATTTTTGCGGCTCTTGTCATGGGCTCCGACATACTTGCCGAATACAGCATCGCTCCCGCGATGAGCTACACTCTCAAAGAATTTGTCCACCACCTGCTTCCAATACTTGCCACCTATATTTTGTTTGTGGTTGGCAAGCCATATTTGCTTGGTTTTTATAGATTTCTACGCTACGGCAAGGCAAATATGGACACCCTCATCGGCATTGGTACTACTGCCGCCTTTCTATACAGCTTTGCCGTAACCGCTTTTGAAGATGTTCTCCGTCCTTTTATCAACGTTGAATACCAATACTACGATGTAACAATTGTGGTCATTACCTTTATCGCACTTGGCAAATATCTTGAGGCGCGATCAAAAATCAAAACCGGAGATGCCATTGAAAAACTTCTCAATCTTCAGGCAAAGACTGCGCTGGTAATTCGCGATGGGAAGGAAATAGAAATTTCTATAAACGACGTTACACATGGCGACCTAATTATTGTTAAACCAGGTGCAAAGATTCCTGTGGACGGTGTCATAACCGAGGGCGGTTCTTTCGTTGATGAATCTATGGTTACAGGTGAGCCGATGCCTGCACAGAAAAAGATTGGTGACAGCGTTGTTTCAGGAACACTTAACACAAGTGGCTCCTTTACGTTCAGGGCTACAAAGGTTGGGTCCGAGACGCTTCTCGCTCAAATTATAAAAATGGTTGAGGATGCTCAGGGTAGTAAGGCCCCGATACAAGCCCTCGCAGATAAAATATCAGCAATCTTTGTGCCCATTGTTTTAGTAATCGCTTTTCTCACCCTTGGTGCATGGCTCATTGTTGGGTCACAGTATCTAGGCTTCTCTCAAGCACTTTCATTTGGTCTCGTTTCGTTTGTTGGAATCCTCGTTATTGCATGTCCCTGCGCTCTCGGACTTGCTACACCGACTGCAATAATTGTCGGAGTCGGCAAAGGAGCTAAGGAAGGCATTCTCATTAAAGATGCGGCAACTCTGGAGAAGCTGCACAAAGTGAATACGATTGTTGTCGATAAGACAGGAACTATAACTAAAGGCAAGCCAGCACTTGTCGATATACAGAATCTCTCAAATCTAAAGGATGATGAGTTGGTATCCATTCTCGCTTCGCTTGAGAAAAAATCAGAGCATCCAATTGCACATGCGATTGTAAACTATGCACAAGAAAAAAATATTACGATATCTGACATATCAGGTTTTGAGGGGATACAAGGCAAAGGTCTCAAGGGAACAATAAACGGCACTGAATACTTTGTAGGGAATGCAAGACTCGCAAGCGACCTCAAGATCTCGTTCGACAGCACGAAGTTGGGTGAGTTTACCTCACAAGGTAAAACACCTATTATTCTTTCCACGAAAGATAAAGTTCTTGGCTTCGTGATGGTAGCTGATGAGATAAAACAGGAGTCAAAGCAGGCTATTGCTGATCTTCATACGCTGGGCATCAAGGTTGTGATGCTCACCGGTGATGATGAAAAAGCTGCTAAATACATTGCGTCGCTTGTTGGCATTGATGATGTTGTGGCACACGTATTGCCACAGGACAAACTTGAGAAGATAAAAGCACTCCAGTCACAGGGCCGAATAGTTGCTATGGCAGGTGACGGCGTAAATGATGCTCCAGCACTCGCTCAAGCGGATGTGGGTATCGCTATGGGTACTGGGACAGACGTCGCCATCGAGTCAGCGGGAATCACTCTGCTTGGGGGTGATATTTCAAAGCTCGTTAAAGCTATTAAGCTTTCCAAGATTACCATGAGAGGTATTAAGCAGAATCTCTTTTGGGCCTTTATATATAACATTGTCGGAATCCCACTAGCGGCGGGAGCTTTGTACCCAGTCTTCGGATGGCTCTTGAACCCCGTGTTTGCAGGATTGGCGATGGCGTTCTCGAGCGTCTCGGTGGTTTCAAACTCGCTGAGAATTAAAGCAATGAAATTATAAATATGAAAACATTACTATTCCACGTTTCTGGCACCCATTGTCCGTCCTGCAAAATCTTCATTGAGGACACTTTAAATGCGCAAATCGGGATTGAGCAGACACAAGTTGATTTGAAACACGAAACTGTTTCGGTTGAAACCACTCTTGATGAAAGTCAGCACAAACTCGCTGAGATACTGACTGAGAAAATAAAGCACAACGGCTACTCACTTTCAGTTGAGAAAAAAACTAAGGAGAAAAAAGACAATAGAGTTATTTGGCAGGCACTTCCCATCGGGCTCGCATTTCTTGCCCTGTTCTTTATTGTCCAGAAGTCAGGAATACTGAATTTTGGGTTAGGTGGGGCAGTAACACCAGCTACTAGTTTTATCATTGGCCTCGTTGCATCAGTTTCGAGCTGTCTTGCTGTTGTTGGTGGGCTTGTCCTTTCTCTTTCGGCAACAGTGTCTCAGGACAAGGTCAGCGATATAAAACCGATGATGCTTTTCCACGGGGGTCGCCTTATTAGTTTTGCCGTGCTCGGAGGAGTACTTGGCGCTATTGGAAGCGCGATTGGCATAAGTTTTACAGTCACGGCAATACTCGGAATTATTGCTTCAGTCGTGATGATTATACTCGGTCTTAATCTGGTGGGAGTTTTTGAGAAAAATGTGATTGCCCTGCCTTCAGGAGTTTTTAGCTTCTTTCGTAAGGTTGAGCACAAGACGATAGCCCCTTTCTTGGTTGGCGTTGGTACATTTTTCCTGCCTTGTGGATTTACTCAGGCAATGCAGGTCGCGGCGCTTTCAAGCGGTTCATTCATCTCCGGACTCTTGATTATGGGGGCATTTGCACTTGGGACACTACCAATGCTCGGGCTTCTATCATTTGGTTCGGCTTCATTTGCTCAATCAAAACACGCTCCGCTCTTTTTTAAATCCGCAGGTGTTTTAGTGATTGGTCTTGGAGCTTTTGCACTTCTTGCAGGACTTGCGGGGCTCGGTATTATCGATCCTTTATTTAACATATAATCTTGTCAGCTTGCCTATGCAAAAAAACACAATCATATCCCTTATCATCAGTGTCGCTCTTATTGGCGGGACTCTTTACTTTATTTCTGACAGGTCGGCATCTTCAGGTGGAGAGATTGCACAATCACAGAATATCGAGATTAGAGACGGCGTGCAGTATGTGACCATAACCGCAAAAGGAGGATACTCCCCGCGCGTCACGGAAATCAAAGGAGGACTGCCCACCAAGTTGGTTGTGAAGACAGACGGCACGTATGATTGTTCGGCATCACTTGTAGTTCGTTCTGTTGGTTTCCAAAAAATATTGCAGCCAACAGGTGAAGAGGTTATAGATTTAGGCACTCCAAAATCTGGAGATAAAGTGCAGGGTGTGTGCGGAATGGGGATGTATAGCTTTCAGATAAAGGTTAGCTAGAATGACTAACAAAAATGGCGCCTAGCGGCGCTCATTTTTTGTCCTAGCGGAGAGGGAGGGATTCGGTCAGGCGTTCAAAAATTACCGTCGCAATTTTTGCCGCACGACCCTGCCTCGCTCCCACACGTACTCGTGTGGGGCCCGCTCCGGCTTTCGAATCCCTCATGCGACGTGCCCCCCCCGTCGCACCTCTCCGCAGT
>CAYHDT010000008.1:0-45908 GCA_964355655.1 uncultured Candidatus Saccharibacteria bacterium
CCCGACATCGACATGGACTTTGCCGACAACCGGCGCGATGAGGTTATCGAGTACGCGCGAAAAAAATACGGAGTCGATAACGTCGCGCAGATAGGCACCTTCGGAACAATGCTCGCCCGCGGAGTGGTCCGCGATGTCGCGCGCGCGCTCGGACATTCTTACGGCATCGGCGACCGCATCGCTAAAGAAATACCCTTCGGCAGCCAGGGCTTTCCTATGACACTGGAGCGCGCTCTGGAAGACAACCCCGAGCTGCGCAAAATCTACGACACCGAGGAGGAGGCAAAAGACATCATCGACCTGGGGCGCAAAATTGAAGGTTGCGCGCGCCACGTCGGCGTACACGCGGCGGGCGTGGTAATGTCGCCCACTCCGCTGTGGGACTACACCCCGCTGCAATTGGACCCCAAAGGAGACAAGGAGCGCGGCAAATTAATTACCCAGTACGACATGTACTCAATAGAGGAAGCCGGACTCTTAAAGTTTGACTTTCTCGGTATCCGCAACCTCGCTATTTTGGCCGACGCGGTACGGATAGTGGGGAAAACCCGCGGCATAAAGGTAGATATAGAAAATGTGCCTGTCGACGACCAGCGGACCTTCCAGATGCTGGCGCGCGGCGAAACGGAAGGCACCTTCCAACTTAACGGCGCCGGCATGACGCGTTACCTGAAGGAGCTTAAACCGACGACCATCCACGATATCAACGCGATGGTGGCGCTGTTCCGTCCGGGACCCATGGAAACAATTCCGATGTATATCGAGCGCAAGCATAATCCGGCGCTTATCCACTACCTCGACCCGAGGATGAAAGAGTATCTCGACTTCTCCTACGGGGTGCTTGTGTATCAGGACGACGTGCTTTTGACCGCGATAACTCTGGGCGGATACTCGTGGCTCGAGGCCGACATGCTTCGCAAAGCGATGGGTAAAAAAATACCCGCGGTCATGCAGGCTGAAAAAGAAAAGCTGATAAAAGGATTCGTCAGCTACGGAAAACTCACGCCCGCGCTGGCGGAAAAACTATGGAAGCTCATCGAGCCCTTTGCCGCGTACGGATTTAACAAAGCGCACGCCGCCAGCTACGGCAGGGTGGCGTATCAAACCGCGTATATGAAGGCCAACTTCCCCGTCGAGTACATGGCGGCGGTGCTTACCGCCGAGGCCGGAGACATAGACACCATCGCGGTAATGGTCACCGAGTGCAAGCGCATGGGCATCCCCGTTCTGCCGCCGGACGTAAACGAAAGCTTCGGCGACTTTACCGTGCTCTTGGGCGCCACCACCGAGCGCACCGAAAAAGCGGCGGCGCTTGCCGCGGGGGTATCGGAGGATTCTATCCGCTTCGGTCTCAATTCGATTAAAAATTTCGGACAAGGCGTGGCCGCGGGCATTATCGCCGAACGTAAAGTAGGCGGGCGCTTTGTCTCTCTTTCTGACTTTCTGCGCCGCGCCACCGATCAAAATCTTAACAAAAAGGGCCTCGAAAGCCTTATCAGGTGCGGAGCGCTCGACTCTCTCGGCGAGCGGGGGCAAATGCTCGCGCATATTGACTTGTTGCTAGAGTACCACCGCGGCCAAAAAGTCGGCTCGAGCGATTCGCTGTTTGCGGGGCTCGGAGGCGCCACGGACCTTTCCCTGCCGACGGCCAAAGAAGCGCCGCTCGGAGAAAAACTAAAATGGGAAAAAGAGCTTCTCGGCCTCTATGTTTCCGGCCATCCGCTCGACCAGTATAAAGAAAAATTGAGCAGGCGTTCCATGAGCATCAGCGAGGTGAAAACAAAAGTGCATCCGGGAGTAACAACGGTCGCCGCCGGCATGGTTGAAGACGTGCGGGTGATACTCACAAAAAGCGGCGACCAAATGGCGTTTATCAGGCTGATGGACGAAACATCCTCAATTGAGGCGGTCATATTTCCAAAAAGCTTCGCTGAATATAAAGATATTTTAAAACCGGAAAGCTGTATCGCCCTTAAAGGGCGGCTCTCCAACCGCAACGGCGAACTGTCGCTTGTTGCAGAAGTTCTAAAAGCATTGTAAAGTACCCTCAGAGTAGCTATTTGTACGGTCATTTATTTTATTGGGGAGGACCAAGACCATGCAGCACCCCTTTCTGCAGCAGGCTAAACTGCGTCACTTTGTGTGCGACAACTGCGGGGAATCGTTCCAGTCCTACCAGGACACCCCCGACTGCTTGTGCGGAGCGCGCTCCGGAACCGTCCGAGAGACGGTAAAAGAAATGCCTACCGCCGGCGCTCCAATAACCTTCGTTAACGCCGCGTAAACTACGCGGCCGGCAAGTACCCCCGCGCTAAAAGCGCGGGGGTTTATTTTTTGCTAAAAGGCGAAGACGCGCTAGAATAGGCCAATACTTGTATGGAGGACAACGACCATAGAAAAATAGGCCAGGAGCTGGATCTCTTTACCTTTTCCGACCTGGTTGGCCCCGGCTTGCCTTTGTGGACACCCAAGGGCACCGTGGTGCGCGAGGAGCTCGACCGGTTTGTCTGGGAGTTGCGCAGCGCGCACGGCTACGAGCGCGTGGTTATCCCCCATATAACCAAAAAAGAGCTGTACGAAAAGTCGGGCCACTGGGACAAGTTTGCCGAGGATCTCTTCCGCATCACGAGCCGCGAGGGCAAAGAATACGCCCTTAAGCCGATGAACTGCCCGCACCACACGCAGATATTTAACCGCAAGCCGCACAGCTACCGCGAGATGCCCCAGCGCTACGCGGAGACCACTATGGTGTACCGAGACGAACAGTCCGGCGAGCTCAGCGGTCTTACGCGAGTACTTTCTATCACGCAGGATGATGCGCATGTGTTTTGCCGCACTACGCAAGTGCGCGAGGAGTTCTTGAAGATTTGGGACATCGTAGACACTTTTTATAAAAAGTTCGGCTTTGCCCTGCGCGTACGGCTCTCGTTCCGCGACCCCGCGGCGCCCGAAAAATATATCGGCACTAAAGAAACGTGGAATAAAGCCGAGGGTGAGCTGCGCCAGATAGCGGTAGAGCGCGGCGCAGACTATATAGAGGGCCCCGGCGAGGCGGCGCTCTACGGCCCAAAGCTCGACTTTATGGCCAAAAATGCCGCGGGCCGCGAATGGCAAGTAGCAACGATTCAATTAGACATGAACATCCCCGAACGCTTTGACCTTAATTGTATAAACGAAAAAGGAGAGAAGGAGCGCATCGTCATGGTCCACGCGGCTATCACCGGCTCCATCGAGCGCGGTGTCGCGATACTGCTTGAGCACCTCGGCGGCGTGCTACCCACCTGGCTTTCCCCCGTGCAAGCGCGCGTACTCCCTATCGGCGAAGGGCATCAGGCTTTTGCCGCGCAGGTGGCGCAGCAGCTTAAGAGCGCGGGCATCCGCACCGAACTCGACCAAAACAACGAGTCACTCGGCAAAAAAATCCGCGAAGCCAAGGGGCAAAAGATCCCCTATCTTCTCGTTATCGGCGATGCCGAGGTAGCGGCGGGCGCCGCCTCGCTAGAGAGCCGCGATAAAGGAAAGGTCGGCGTACTCCCCATCCTCGACATAATTGCAAAATTGTCCGAGGAAATAAAGTCGCGGGCATAAAACAAAACCCCCGCTCAGATGAGCGGGGGTTTTGTTTTTCGACACTATTTAGTTAGTGCGGTTGATTTGGCTTTGGATGAACGGGTCTATACCCGCAAATTGTGCCGAAGAAACCGGCGCAGCTTTAGGAGCCGCATAGGCTACATGGGCAACCGGAGCATGCGCTGTGTGCGCCGGGGCGATAGTCGAACCGGTAAACCACGCGGCAACTTTATTCTGGACTTTCTTAACCGCGATAAGATACGCGGCGATAAGGCACCATAGTACGAGGAATCCCCAATACAGTGCCGTGCCAACGGGCCCCAGCTCAAGACCGGTGTACGGTACCGCCGCAAGTGTTACGTACGGAGCCGGCCGGTTGTAAGCAATCGGTTGCTGCGGAGGGTAGTACGGCTGCTGCGCGTAGACAACCGGCTGGGGAGCAGCGGTGGTGGTGTTGGTCACAATAGTGGTCGGAGCGTTGAATATTGAGTGGTCGTCGTAGGTCGTGTTGCAGCTGTTAAAAGCGGTACACGTGTTGGTGTTGGTCGGAGCGTAGACGCTGGAATACGTGTATCCGCCACCACCACCGCCGCCGTAATTCATCGGTATCGAAAATCCGCCGCCGCCGAAGCTAAAGCCCCCGCCGCCGAATCCGCCGCCGGAGCCGTAGCCACCGCCATAGTCGTAATCATAAGTGTCGTAGCCACCGCCATAGTCGTAGTCGTAGGTGTCATAGCCACCGCCACTCCAATCCGCTGCGTGCGCACTCGGTACAAAAGCAAAGGAGAGCGCAACCAAAAGAGCCATCGCAAAGGCGAGGCCTATATTTTGAAAGTTTTTAGTAATTGTATTCATATAATGCTGTCTTGTTTGGTAAAGCCTGACGAAGGCTTTTTACCAATCTATGCTGATAATGTCAATACTCACGTTCCGGGCTCAATATAAGGAGTACATTCAGCTCAGAATACGAAAATTGAAAAATAGTCCTCGGGCGTCTCAATAAGATGAGACGCCCGAAAACCGAGGAACGTGCCCTACTGTTCTTCCGGCTGTTCTTCCGGCAAATCGCGCGGATGACACAATACGGTGCGGGTAAAACCGGGAGGACGACACGGCACCGACCCTTCCGGCGCGGGCTTGTTTTTGTAGGCATTCAAGTGATCGCCCTGGACGTTCCAGAGCGGACCCTTGTAGTTCTTCAGATACGCCCTGATCTCCGCGTAGTTGTTTCCACCGCGGCTGCGATGGGTTTGCGAACGAGGCGGACGGCCGACATCAGCGCCATCGCGACCGTACATCTGTGCGGTCTTGGTGCTCACCTGCTTGGCGAACACCCTTGGCTTCGGGCAGTTGAGGATTTGGAGCCGGATTTGTTCCGGCGTCCTTTCCTCGATCTGCTTCGCCGCTTCGTCGTGAAGGGCCGGCCGCATGCGGCCGGAATCACACTTTGCAAGGTACGCTTGGTACTTCGCGGAGTGCTTGGCATAGTCGCCGGCTTTCTCGTACGAAGGGGCACTGGCCTGAGCCTGTGCGACCCCGGCGAAGGCCAGAGCCAATGCTACCGACAAAGCGGCAGCAAACAAACGCACTGTCTTCATGGCTGTCTCTCCAGTTGTTCTGCGGGCACTATAGCCCAAATTAGGGGAACTTTTGTAGCTGAGTCTAGTGTATCACTACACTAAACTTTTGTCAAGTATCTGCCTGTTCAGCCAAAATATACCCCTTAAAGCCTGTAGACTCCCTGAAACTCGGCTGTTACGACAAAACGATTCGACTTTTTGCCGAACGAGTCGCAGGTAACGAGCATAAGGTTGCTCCCCTCTTTGGGCAGCTCGACCCACAACACTTGGTCGGCATCCGCCGTGTCGGTGGTAACGCTTTTTACCTTGTAGCGGTACTCCGCCGTGTCGCTCATCACGCTCACAATGTCGCCCTCGTTCAGTTTTTTAATATTATTAAAAACTTTGTAGTTTTGGTTGCGCACTATCGGCAAGTAGCTGCTGTGCCCGAAGATAAGCACCGTTCCTTCCGCACCGAGCAGTGAGGAGTCCGGGGAGCGCACCGCGCCTTTAAGCAAAGCTGCGTCAAGCACTGCAATGTCGGACGACTCCGGGTTAAGCACGTTGTTGTCCATCCCTATAGCCGGCGCGACAATGCGCACCGGCAGCTCCGCGTATTGTCCCGTAGAGGGAACGGGGGCCGGCGACTGCGAGAGTGCAGAAACCGGGTCAATAGGCTCGGGCAGCACATCCACCCAGGCAAGAAACAAAAAAGAGAGCGCAAAAAGCGCTACAAAAGTTAGTGCAAAGAGAGCGGACTGTTTAGCCATATCGCGGTATAGTGTACAGCATATAAGGTTTTTGTCAACCCCGTTAGAAAAACCTACCGAATGCACTTTTTGCCTAGTATTTTATATAAATTATAAACAACACATTTTCTAACGGGGTCAACTTGCGTACTTGACAAATAAATGGCATTATGCTAGCCTTGTAACTACAGCAATTATATATATTTATGACCACAAAAAACACTTTTAAAGAGCACGTACTCCGCATCATAGCGGTTATAGGGCTTATCGCCGTGCTTTTACTCGGCGCTTGGGGCATTATCCAGCTCGCCTTTTTTATCCCTACATTCCTCTCTAACCTCGCGGGCGGTGTTGCTAAGCCGGCGGCCAAAGAGATGGTTCTTGTTTCGGTCCCCTCATCTGTCGCGGTCAACCAGCCCTTTACGCTCTCGTGGTCGCACACCGACGGCAGTGGCCAATATTCCTACGCGGTCAGTTACTCTTGCGCCGACGGCCTTTCGGTCAAGGCGCCGCTCCCTACCGGAGCGCTCCAGAGCGTACCGTGCAATACTCCGTTTAACTACACCGGCGCTGTTTCGCAGATGGCGCTTACCGCTGTTAATACCGCCACTGCCAAAACTCCTGTTTCCTTTGCCGTATCGGCAACCAAACTTTCCTCCGGGGCGGTTACCGCTACCGGTTCGGCAAATACCGCTGTTGCCGCAGCCCCGGCTCCCGTAAAAACGGTGGCTAAACCGGCCGCGGCCAAGTATGTCGCAAACACGCAGCCGCGCGCCGCTCTCTTCGGCTCGCCCGACCTGCAGGTTCGTATCGTCAGCAATCTCGCCGCGGGAGTACGCGCGGGCTCCCAAGTATCTCTCCAATTTATTGTCGAGAACGTGGGCACCAATGTCGCTCCTAAAAACTGGATATTTACCGCCAGCCTTCCGTACTCGCCCGCTTACACGTACCAGTCGCCTTCTCAACCGGCACTCTACCCCGGCGACAAAGTTGTCTATACTCTCGGTTATATCGCCACGCCGGCCGCCAATCAGGTCTGCACCCAGCAATATCCCAATACCAATTGCACTACCGTAACTAATCCGGCAGCCGGCTGGACCTACGGCGCCGACCCTTCCGGCTGGATGTTCGCCGGTTCGTACAACCAAAATTACGGTTACGGTCAAACATCGCGCGCCTCGGTGACTGTCGACCCGTACAATCTTGTTTGGGAGTCCAATGAGTCCAATAACACCGCCGGCGTCTCCTACCAAATCTACTAAATAATCAAGGACGGTCCTTGATTACAAAACCCCGCTCAAATGAGCGGGGTTTTGATTTGACTAATTATAAAAAGTATGTAAAATACAATCCAGAAGACAATCGGCCACAGGAGAGATTGATGAGCCAGCAGTCGTCTACCACTCCAGCGTCTACCACTCGAGACCCTTTCAACGTCATGCGAACAGTTGTTGGCATTATCGCCGGCGGCCTGTTTTTATGCGTTGGCCTACTCAGCATTGGTTGGAGTATCTGGGGTCCGGACACTATCCGGATATCCGATAAGATCATTCGCGCGCAGGCAGAAAAGCAGACCGAGCGTACCATCGAGATCAAGCGCGGCGTCCTCGGCCGCATCATCAAAACGATCTCGCCTAAGGAGATCCAATTCTCACTCGGAGAAAACCGGATAGAGGCGAGGGTACGCATCGAGGGCGTCGGCGCTTTCGATAAAAATTATGCCGCCGTGGTTTCGGGGCGCGGTGTTCCGCGCCTGCGCGGCAGCGATGTTTTCATCGACGTCGAAAAAGGGAGCCTCAAGATCGAGGAATTCATCTTCGACGGCAAGCCGATCGAAATGACGATCAAAGCAGTTGCCGACCGCTATCTCACCAACCCCGGCTGGAGGCTTCTGGTTCAGGACAACGCCAAGCGCGGCGAGAATCTCTCTAAGAGCTTTATCGAGGCTCTCGGCGAAGACTATCTTGGCCGCAAGCGCGTCTACGAAATCAAGGGCTGGAAAGGCACGCTTGCCAAGTGGTCCGTGCAAGAGGTCAAGGTGGAGCCGGGGGCCATGGTGGTAAAGTTCAGCCTCGGGTCATTGCTTTGGAATATCATGACCTGGGTAATCGGCGCCGCCTTTATTGTCGGAGTCGTGCTGATATTCGCCATGGGAGGTTTCGCATTCTAGACGAAAAGGCTCGGAGCCGGACGCACTGTCCGGCTCTTTTTTATTTACTATTTGACAAATATAATTATTATGATACAATTAGACCGGAATTGAAATCGGCTTATGGCCGGAAATGGGAGGATACTCATGCGACAACTGGCTAGTGCTTTTGTCTCTGCAAGTGCCATACGTACAGCCTCAACGGGCAGCCAGCCCGAGGAATACGAAGGGGCGCTCAACAAGCGCGGCATTATGATCGGCAGAAACGCGTACCCGATTCTTTACCATCATTGGTCGAGAGTCGGTGCCGGCGTTGAACAACCGTTCGAGTACGTTTGTTCCACGCTGCGGCGGCTCGGATTCTGCAACTACGGCCTCAGCCTCTCCGATGTCCTCGGGCGCGGTCATCAACTCAACCTCGACCCTTGCGCCTGGGAAATGGGGCCGGCAATCGCAAAGATGTTCGAAATGGCTCCCCGGCGGCGCATCTACTACGCGATGTCGCCTTACCAACAGCCGGATTCGCTCCTGCAGGAAATGCAGGAGATGATCTATGTGCTGGAACACGACGGGAGCAAGGTCTGGTTCCACGCGGTCAATAAAGCCCGTTCAAATTTCACGCCGGATGACGAAGTGTTCTTCGCTGTCCCGCACTGAAAACAGACCGGCATTCATCCCGCGCACAAAAAAAGTGCGCGGGATTTTTTATTCACAAGCGCCAAAACTCGGACATCGGATGTCCGAGTTTTGATTGCGGAGCTTATATATCCAAGTTTGCTAACTTAGCATTGGACTGGATGAAGGATTTTCTGGATGAAACATCCTCGCCCATCAGGATGTCAAAGACTTTGTCGGCATCCTGCGCATCCTCGATGTTTACCAGTTTTAGGACGCGGTTAGCCGGATTCATGGTCGTCTCCCACAGCTCGTCGGGGTTCATCTCTCCAAGACCTTTGTAGCGCTGGATGGAAACTTTTTGCCCCGACGCTCTGGCTTTGCCAGAGGTCGGGGTCCCGACCCCTTCGGGCGTCGGGACTTCCTCATCAGAGTTTGTCGCGGCCGCCTCCGGATCAAATGCGGAATCCTCTTCTATCTCGGCGTCTTTGCCGATGACCTCGTCTTTTTCCTCGTCGGAGTACACGTACATAACTTCTTTACCGCGCTTTATCTTGTACAGCGGCGGCTGGGCGATAAAAAGGTAGCCGCCCTCGATAATTGGTTTGAAGTGCCGGAAGAAGAGCGTCAGCAGGAGCGTGCGGATGTGTGCGCCGTCCACGTCGGCATCGGTCGCGAGGATTATTTTATGGTAGCGCAATTTAGAAATATCAAAGATGTCGCCGATGGCGGTGCCGAGCCCGAGTATGAGGTCTTTGATAGACTGGCTCGCCAGCATTTTGTCCAAACGCGCCCGCTCGACGTTGAGTATCTTGCCGCGCAACGGGAGTATCGCCTGGATGCGGCGGTCGCGGCCCTGTTTGGCCGAGCCACCTGCGGAGTCTCCTTCCACGATAAACAGCTCCGACTCGGAGGCCTCTTTGCTCTGGCAATCGGCCAGCTTGCCCGGCAGGCCAAAGCCCTCCATCGCGCCCTTGCGTAGGACCGAGTCTTTTGCCGCTTTGGCGGCTTTGCGAGCCTTAAGCGCCAGCACCGCCTTGCCTATAATGGAGCGGGCATCTTCCGGACTTTCCTCCAGGTACATGCTGAACGCTTCGCTGAAGACGGTATCAACTGCGCCGCGCGCTTCGACGCTCCCTAGCTTTGCTTTAGTCTGGCCCTCGAACTGGATTTCCGGGAGTTTTACCGACACGACGGCCGCAAGGCCCTCGAGCACGTCCTCGCCGGTAAAGTTTTCCTCGCTTTCTTTAAGCGCGTTGCCTTTGCGAGCATAGGCGTTGAGCGTGCGGGTAAGCGCGCCCTTAAAGCCGGTAATATGCGTGCCGCCCTCGGCAGTGTAAATATTGTTTGCAAAAGGCAATACGCGGGCGGAAATATCATCTACGTACTGCAAAGCGATTTCAACCATCACGCCGTCCTGCTCTTTTTCGATATAAAAGATATTCTTATGAACGGGCTTATGCGAGCGGTTGGTAAAGGCTATCAGGCTGCGCAAGCCCCCCTCGAAATAAAAAGTCTGCGACGGATAGTCATGCAAGGCGCTGCGTATAAAAAACTCTTCGCCGGGTTTCGGCGCCTTGTACTCCCCTTTGCGTGCGTCAATAATGCTGATGCGCAGGCCTTTTACCAAGTAGGCTTGCTCGCGCAGATGGGCAACCACTTTGTCAAAGTCGAGCTCGATACCGCCTGTAAATATCGAGGTATCGGGGACAAACGATACGACGGTGCCGTGGAGTTTCGACGAGCCTATTTTTTTAACATTGCCCTTTTTCTTGCCGATACTGTACTCCTGCATGTGGCTCGCGCCATCGCGGTGCACCTCGACCATGCAGTAGGTTGAAAGCGCGTTGACGACCGAGGCGCCCACACCGTGCAATCCGCCGGAAACCTTGTAACCCTCGCCGCCGAACTTTCCTCCGGCATGCAGCGTCGTCATAATCGTGTCGAGCGCAGAAACTTTGGTTTGCTTGTGGACGTCGACCGGAATGCCGCGCCCGTTGTCGGCCACGCGCACCAGGTTGCCGGGCAACAGTACAACCTCGATATCGTCGGCAAATCCGCCCATCGCCTCGTCACGCGAGTTGTCAAAAATTTCCCATACCAGGTGGTGCAGGCCGTCCGGACCCGTAGTGCCGATGTACATGCCCGGCCTGCGGCGAACCGCCTCGAGCCCCTCTAGGACGGTAATATCCTGAGCGCTATATGAAGGCTTTTTTACCTCTGGTTTTTCCTTATTTGTAGCCATTTAAATAGAGAAAGCCGATGCTCGGCTTACCCCTATATTCTACCAAATTTAGGCTTACTTTGGAAGCTCCAGAGGGTGTGTATAACCCTTGTAATTTATTCGAAATAGTGCTATAATAGGCGTCAGGGATTCAGTTGTTTTTCATAGGGGGAGAGGATGGAACACGCGCTCAAGATTCTCTTCAGTATTGCTCTTTTAATGGGAGCAATATTCTGGGAAACGAGCTTCGCGAAAGCTGAGAATCACGCCGACACTGTGTTGGGGTGCACAGCGCGCCCATGCATCGTGAACAAGAACTACGGCGGCGAAATCCATAAGTTTAAGTCCGCGGGAAATAAAATCGCTCGCAATAAAGAGCAGCTCGTCATCAACGGCGACTGTGCCTCGGCCTGCGTAATAGCCGCGGAGATTGCCAAACCTCGCGCGTGCATTACGCCTAAGGCACGCTTCGGGTTCCATAAGGCTTTCATCTTTGTTGAGACGGAGGCCAATGGAGAAAAGGTTCTCACAAAGACCAATCTCCACGACATGCCTGTAAGTCCGAAGCTGGCCAAATGGGTCAACGACCGGGGCGGTTTCCCCGTCGACCCGCTGTTGTGGATGAGTTATGCGGAGGCGCAAAAGTTTTGGCCTTCGTGCATGATTGAGAACGTGCCGCTGCCCCGTCGCCGGCCGCATGTTGTTTCTAACACAATCCTCGCCCATGGGCTTTACTAAACAGACTCCGCCGCGCTCTTGCGCGGCGGTTTTTTATTTATCTTATTTCAAACCCTTGGGCCTTTAGCGTGGCGGAAACTTTTTCCATTATTTCATTTACTTCGACTTCAGTAAGGGTGCGGTCAAAAGACTGAAAGATAATCCGGTATGCGAGCGACACTCTTTCCTCTTTTTCAAATCTATCAAACAGCATTATTTTTTGGGCCAACTCCCCCGCCTCTTTTTGTATCGTTTGTTGTACTTGTTGTTCGTCGTTTATTGCTGATACCCACATGGCTATATCCCGCACGATGTATGGGTATTTGGAGAACGGCTCAAACCGCGTCGCAGTCGAGAGCGGAAGGTCGGCGTACGAAGCGGCGGCTGCGGGCTCCAATATTTTTTCAACAGCCTTTTCCCTTTCGCTGATGGTGCCGAGCATAATAACTTCTTTACCGCCCTTCCATACCGTACCTATTTCAAACAGCTTAATTTCCTTCAACCCTAGTAGGTCTTTGTTTGGCTTGTTTTTGGCAAGCGCCTCCGTCAGACCCAGCAACAAGCTGTCGCGCAGGTATGGCCGCACCGAGTCTACTTTGTTTAAAACCATCCGCTCACCTTTGTCGGCAAAGACCGACGTGTATACCTCGGAATATCCACGGCTCACTAACTCCTCGCGCGCCGCCTCGGCCGCGGCAAAATTTTTATTTATTCCCGGCTTCTTATCAAACGCGGGCAGTGGTGTTGAGGGTATTTTGTCGTAGCCGACAATACGAGCCACCTCCTCTATCAAATCTTCGGCAATAATCAGGTCAAGTCGCTCAAACGGCGCGGTGACCTCAAACACTCCGGCCTCCTCTTTGTACGGTAAGCCGAGCCGGGCAAAAGCGTCTGCAATGTCCGCGCCGGTCAGCGTGGTGCCCAGCACTTTGTTTACTTTTTCCACCGTTACGCTGGCAAACATCGGCGGCTGGGGCTCGGGATACGCGTCGACATAACCGGCTAATTCCCCGCCTGCGAGTTTTTGTATCAACTCGACAACCGACTGCATGCCGTAGGCCGCCAACTCCGGCGAGAGTCCTTGTTCAAAACGGGCCGAGGCATCGGTGCGCAGTTTAAGTGCGCTCGCCGTCTTGCGCACCGAGACGCCGTCAAAGTTGGCCGATTCGATGACGATGTCTTTAGTCGACTCATCAATAGCTGCCGGCAGGCCGCCCTTAACGCCCGCAATGCCTACCGGTGCGTCGCCCGCGGTAATCACCATCATATGGTCTTTCAGCGTGTAAGATTTCTTGTCGAGCGCCACCATAACCTCGCCGTCTTTAGCCGTCCGCACGCCCAACTGCAGGCCGCCGAGCTTGCCCGCGTCAAACGCGTGCAAGGGCTGGCCGGTGTTAAACATTACAAAGTTGGTCGCGTCGACGACATTGTTGATGGAGCGCTGGCCGATGGCCTCCAACCGCAGGCGTAGCCACTCGGGGCTCGGGCCCACCTTAACTCCTTTGATATACCCGGCAATGTACCGCTTACACAAGGTCCCCTGTATCTGTACGGATATTTCGGTGGTTACGGGGGCAAGCACCGGGGCGGCGGCAAGCGGGTCGTGAGCTAATGGGATTTTTAAAATTGCCGAAAGCTCTTTGGCTATGCCGCGATGCGATAGCGCGTCGTGCCCGCGGTTTGGCGTGACCTTAACATCCAATACCTCGTCCTCGCCAACTTTCTCCACACCGTCTATTTCAAATGCATGGAAGGTAAGCGCCTCGGCGAGCACGCGAGCCTCCGGCAACGGAGCATTAAAAAATTTATCGAGCCAAAGCTTGCTTACCTTCATATTAATTTTGCAGCGCCTCCGGCGGGACTTTTATCCGGGTTCCTCCAAAATTTTTTTCGTCGAAGACCCATACCTCGCGCGGCACTATCTTGGCCATGCGCCATACGGTTTTAGGGTTAGCGTACTCCTCGGCCCGGTTGCTCTGGTTTATAGGGTGCCGGGCGGGCATGGCGGTAAAGTAAGCTTTACAGGCGCTTTCGGCCTCCGCGGGAGTTACCCAGCTTGCGTCTCCGGTTATCTGCAGGCCGAGCACGGGACTGCCCGATGATTGGGCTGTGCTAAAGACCGCGCAGGAAACCCTGCCGTCCTTTTCGATATTCTGCATGTGGACAGTAGACGGTTCGGAAATAAAGTAGAGCGCGAAATTGGCGTCAAAGGCGAAGTAAACCGGCATCACCCACGGACCGTCAGCCCCGGCAGTACCCAGCGCCAAAAATTGGCTCGCGTCCAGACACTCCGCCAAATATTGCTTCCACTCCGCGAGCTGTTCGGGTTTTTTATCCATATATTTTAGAATTGATTAATAAAGCGCAAATCGGCGGAGTGCATGAGGCGCACGTCGTCAATACCCCACTTAAGCATGGCAAAGCGGTCGAGGCCGGGGCCGAACGCCCAACCTTGATATTTTTTAGAATCCACACCGCACGCCTCAAGTACATTTGGATGTATCATACCGGCTCCCCCGAGTTCTATCCATTTATCTTTCAATTTTTCCGGCACGTTGTCACCTACCGCCCGGACGTCAAACTCGATGCTTGGCTCGGTAAATGGAAAAAAGCTGGGGCGGAAGCGAATTTCTGCCGAGCCTTTAAATATCTCGCTACAAAACTTCGACAACGTAGCTTTCAAGTGAGCAAGGCTGATGTCTTCTCCGACCGCGAGCCCTTCAATCTGAAAGAATTCCGCCTCATGAGTCATATCGGTTGCTTCATTTCGAAATACTTTGCCGGGAGCAATAACGCGATAGGGCGGCAGTATCCCTTTTTTTATTTGTTCAGTCATGTAGCGTATCTGCAAACCGGATGTATGTGTGCGCAGCACATGCTCGGGCAGGTCTTTAATAAAGAAAGTGTCCTGCATATCTCGCGCCGGGTGATCTTTCGGGACATTAAGCCTATCAAAATTATAGACTTCTGTTTCTATCAACGGCCCTTCCGCAAAAGTGAAGCCCATCTGCAGAAATATTCGGTTAGCCTCCCGGATAAGGCTGGAAATCGGGTGGATACTGCCCCGCTTAGCATCGGTTGTCATATCGCTAAAGTATGGCTCAAAATAGCACAAAATGCTATACTGACCCCTCAATGGATGTCGCCGCTTTTGGCATATATTTTGCCTTGTTTCTCGTCCTCTACTTTGAGGTTTTTTTGCTTATCTCTTTTATCGAAAAGAGACCCGAACCAAAGACCGCCGCCCGCCCAAAACACTACCCCTCTGTCGCCATATTGGTCCCCTGCTGGAACAAAGCGACCACGCTTGGCGGCACGGTCGAGTCCCTGCTTGCGCTCGACTACCCTAAGGACAAATTGTCGGTAGTTATCATTGATGACGGTTCGACCGACAATACCTACGAGGCAGCGCTGCAATTCGCGGACAATCCGCAGATAAAGATACACCGCAAGGAAAATGAGGGGAGCAAGTACTCGGCGCTTAACTTCGGCATCAGTCAGACCGAATCCGAGTTCGTGGGATGTCTTGATGCCGACTCGTTTGTCGCCCGGGACGCGCTCCTGGAAATTGTCAAAAGATTCGAGGCCGACCCGAAAGTAATGGCTGTCGCTCCCGCGATGAAGGTCAACAAACCCCGCAATTGGCTCGAGCTCATGCAGTCGGTCGAGTACACCTTCGGAATTTTTTATAAAAAAATGTTCGACAATCTGGGGGCCATCTCGGTCCTCCCCGGACCTTTTTCTATTTACCGCCGCGCGCTCTTTGGAGAAGTCGGCGCCTTCCGCAAAGCGCATCACACCGAGGACATGGAAATGGCTTTCCGCCTCCACTACTACGGGTTTAAAATCGCCAACGTGCATACTGCTCTGGTGCACACCAACGTGCCGTCTACACTCGGCGCGCTCGTGCGCCAACGCACCCGTTGGAATCGCGGCTTTTTGGAGAACTCGCGGGACTACTCTTTTATGTACTTAAACCGCCGTTACGGCCACTTTGGCATGCTCGTGCTCCCTATCGGGCTCGTCGCTTTTGTAGCCGGCCTTTACTCGGCGGGTTTCGTCGTTTACCGGAGCATCAAGGCTGTTCTCCAGCGTTCGTTCGACCTCTTTGCCACCGGCATTCCGCTGCACTTGCCGCAGGAGTTCAGCTGGTTTTATCTCGACACGAGCATGATGCTGTTTTTGACTATTTTTATGGCGGGCACGACACTTACCGTGGTGCTGCTTGGGACGCGCATTGTGCAAGACCGGCTCTCCGTGCGGTCTTTTGTCTCGTACTTCCTTCTTTACGGACTCGTGGCTCCGCTCTGGCTTGCGCGAGCGGCATGGGATACGCTGACCGCCCGCGAGCGCGGCTGGCTTACGTAATTTAATTTTTTATTCTATGTCCTGGCAGAAATACATACTGGCATTCGGCATCACGGCGGCAATTTTTTTTACCGCGTTTTATATTGCAAACCGGCTTGACGCGCGGCGCCTGGCCGATATCCGCGCCACTCAGGAAGCGGTTTCGATAGACATCCTGTCGCTGGAAACCCAGTTCGACCTCCTGGGCAACCTTGACTGCGTGGCCCTAAAGGAGAACCCTATCCTCTCCGACGAGCTTAACTCGCTCGCCGGGCGCCTCGTCCTCGCGGAAGAGAATCTTGGCGCCGGAAACGCCGAAGTAACCTCGCTTAAGAAGCAGTACTCGCTGTTGGAGATTAAAGACTATCTGCTCATGCAGCAGATATCGCAAAAATGCGCCTCCCTCAAGCCGGTCTATATACTCTACTTTTACTCAAATCAGGGCGACTGCGCCGACTGCGGACGCATGGCGGAAGTGCTGACCTACTTGCGCCAGACGTACCCCAGCCTCCGGGTCTACTCGTTTGACTATCGCCTCGACCTCTCGGCGCTCCGCACGCTTATAACCCTGCGCAAGATAAAGCCGGAGTTCCCGGCGTTCGTGGTCAATAACCGCGCACCCGTCTACGGCTTTAAAACTCTGCAGGAAATGGAGAAGCTCGTTCCCGAATTAAAAACCCTCGCCACTTCTACCTCCCCGATACAATAACTTTGGAGCCAGCGGGAGGATTCGAACCCCCGACCGACGCATTACAAATGCGCTGCTCTACCAACTGAGCTACGCTGGCTTTTTGCTTAGAACACTGTACTCGGATATCCACTTGTTGATAACTCTCAAAAGCACCGTATCTGAGTACTGTACAGATACCGTACCATATTGCGACTTCTTTTTGTAACTCCCCCCGGTATTGGAGTGAACATAGGAGTGATAAAATTGTTTAATGGAAATAGTTAGAGTTTTTGACCAAAACCTTTTAAGGGAAACTTCATTTTGATCGGGGTAGTGATGTAAAGTAACATGCAACCGATTTTCGTCGACTCCACACACTTCTCTCAAAAAACGGACGAAGAGAGCAACCATTACCGGATCAGAATTTGCCAAGGCTACGTTATAACCCTTTTTCGTTCCCTCGCCCCAATAGAGCATTATCCCGGCAAGTTTGAGTTTTTCTTGTTCAGGAGTAAGTTTTGTATTTAAAACAAACTCTTTCTTATTAAACTTAGTAATGTAAAGTTGTCGGACCGCCTCACTTATTGTTCTTTTTTGGATTTTGTGTTTTTTAAGGACCCAACGGACGCGAGACTGATTAATAACCAAACGTTCAGCTATCTGTGTTTCAGACAGCTTAAAAATTAGGTACGAATCAATTATTCTCCGTTCCTCTTTCTCCACCTATTAATTTTAGTAGAGAACCTATTAGTTAACAACTGCTCTGTTGTTGATAACTCTACTCTTCGTATATTGCGTTCTTTTTTTCCGCTGAATCGCTTTTTTGGAGCAATTTTTTATGCTCGGCGACCTCGCGCAGAAAAGCCGACGCTTCTCCATTGCCGGGAGAGACAGTCGTGTGCCGGAGCGTGTGGAGCACGCGCTCCAGCAGCGCCTCCGCGCGCAGTACCGCCCACGCGGTTCCGACATGCAGCCAGCGGCGAACGGTCCGGTACAGAGTCCGCGCCAGACCGCGCAACAGCGCCGGGGCGCGACGTTCCACAAAGTGGAGCCCCCCTCCTAAAATACGGCCGGCTGCGGGGCGCACTTCAGAAAAAAGTACCCGCCCGGTGGCCGTCTCCCAGCGCTTAGCCGCCAAAAGTGCGGAGAGTCCCGCGATAGACACGCACAGAAGCGCTACAAGGAATGGGGTCATAGCATCAGTATAAACTCCAAATAACAAATAACAAATCTCCAACTTCAGGGCTATTTGACGGAGAAGCAGCTGAAGTTTGAGAGTTCTGTCCGCTCGCCAAACTTCTGCGTCGCGCCGGACACAAGGTCCATAATGGTCTTGGACGGGTCTTTAATAAAGACCTGCGCCATAAGCTCATCCTTGTCGGCCGGACGCATCGCGGTGATATGCATCGCGATGTCGCGCGCGAGCGCCCCGAACTCCTCGTTTTTAGAGACAAAATCCGTCTCGCACATAAGCTGGACTAAAGCACCTACCGCCCCGGCGCTATGGATATAGGCGGCGACGATGCCCGCGCCTAAAGTGCGGTCGGCTTTTTTGTCCACCGACGCGGCGGCGCGGCTGGACAATATTTCCAGAGCTTTTGCCATGTCGCCCTCGGCTGCGATAAGCGCTTTTTTGCACTCCATGACAGACACGCCTGTCTTGTCCCGTAACTCTTTTACCTGTTCGCTGGTGATCATATTATTTTACTTGCCTGCCCCGTAGACAGCTCTGCTGCTCTTCGGGGTTCGCTCGTGATTTCCATTACTGGGCGGTTTGTACCGGAGCTGCCGGCGCTTCTGCCGGCGGCTTATCGGCGGCAAGATTTTCTATATATGTTTTAGTCAGCTCGCCGAGAACGATAGAAAGAGTCTCGCGCGAAGCATCGTTAGCGGGGATAGGATAGGCGATATTTGAGCTGTCGCAATCGGAATTGAGCAGCGCTATAACCGGAATCTTCAGCTGCACGGCCTCGGCAAGAGCGATAGACTCTTTACGCGGGTCCGCGATAAAAACCGCGTCCGGAAGTTTGTGCATGCCGCGCATGCCGCCGAACGTGTTCTCCAGGTCGGTTATTTCCCGGTCGATGAGCAGGCGCTCAAGTTTGGTAAACTTGGCGAGCTCGCCCTTCTCCCGCATGCTCGAAAGCTCTTCGAGGCGGTTGAGGCGCTTTTTTATTTCAGAAAAGTTAGTGAGCGAGCCTCCTATCCAGCGGCCGGCGCAGTACGGCGCGCCCGTGCTGCCGGCTCCGCGTAAAATGGCTTCCTTGGCCTCTGCTTTGCCGCCGATAAACAAAATAGTCTTCCGCTCCTCGGCCAGCCGCTTTACAAAATCTTTGGCGGCTTCAAGCAGACCGGCGGTCTTTTCGAGGTCAAAAAGCTCTACGCCTCCTTTGACACCAAAAATATACCCGGAGGTCGACGGGTGGCGGCGCGAAGGAGCATACCCGAAATGCGCTCCGGCCGCAAAAAGCTTGTCGATTATAGGATTGGTTGCTTCCATATTAAAAAAGGGCCCGAGCCCTTTAGTACAGAGAGATTATCACGGCAGACTAAACTCTGCAACCCGCGCGCCGTCCACGCTTACGCCCGCCAAATCAAGGACTTTTTGCCGGTCTGCCTCTGTAGCCAATCCGGCTTTCTGCCCCTGTATAACGGTCGGAATGAGAGTAAAATGCGTCCCCGCTTCGCTAAAATCGGCCCGCAGGAGCATCCCATGGGTCGTCCCCCAGGAAAAATTTTGGTCAAACATAAAATTCCCAAGTGAGTAAAAAATGGCCTTGCCTTTGTATATCTCCGCATTTTGAACCATGTGCGGGTGCGCTCCCACTACCAAGTCAGCTCCCGCGTCTATAAACTCGTGCGCGGCATCACGCTGGGCGTTATCGGCCGCATATTCGTACTCAACCCCCCAGTGCGCCACGGCGATAATGCGCCAACATGACGATCGAAGCGCCTGTATTTCGGCAACTACCGCTACTGTGGCCGGGTCATAGAGCGAGTGATAGCCTACAAAGCAGAAAGTTTTGTTTTTATATTGGACAGCGGTGGAAATATTTTCAGCGATATTGAGCGGATGTCCGAAATATTTGATACCGAGTCCGTCCAGCTCGGCGCGAGTGTCATTGTAGCCGGAAGCGCCGAAGTCGAGCGCGTGATTGTTTGCCAGCGATACTACGCTGAGGCGCAGCGGTTCGAGCGCCTGACGAGCTATGTCCTGATTGAAGGTAAAACGCAAGATAGAATTGTCCTGCATCGCTAACGATTGGTTGGCGGTAATGGTCCCCTCTAAGTTGGCAACGCGGATGTCAGAGTCGATAAACTCAGTCGCTATTCCTTCAAATAAAGTAAGCGGCCCTTCGGACGCGGCCGTGCGGGCGACATTGCGGTCGAGCATTATATCTCCGCCAAACATGACGCGCACCACCAACGGAGGTTCCTCAGGCTGCCAAAACGGGGCCCGTGCGGGAGTAGACGGCGCAAAAACAATTACCCCGAGCGCCGCCCCGATGCCGGCGGCCGCCAATCCCCGCTTCATGATTCTTTAGAGTCGGCTGACTGCAGGGCTTCGATAATAGGCTCTATGCCTCCGGCAAAAATCTTCGGCAAATTGTGCCAGTCTTCTTTAATACGATGGTCGGTGACACGGTCCTGCAAAATATTGTACGTGCGTATTTTTTCTGAGCGGTCGGCGGTGCCTATCTGCTCTTTGCGCTCGGCCGCGTGCTTAGCCGCTTCTTGTTCCTCTTGCAAAGCATCCAGTTTGGCCATGATAACAGCCATGGCGCGCTCGCGGTTGGCCAGCTGGCTGCGTTCCGCTTGGCTGCGCGCCTCAATGCCGGTCGGCCGGTGCACAATACGCACAGCGGTCTCCACTTTGTTGACGTTTTGTCCGCCGGCCCCTCCCGCGCGGGAAAACTCCATATCGAGGTCGGCGGGGTTTATCTCGAACTTATGTTTCTTGCGTATAGGTAAAATAGCGACCGAGGCGGTCGAGGTGTGTACGCGGCCGGACTTCTCGGTGGCGGGCACGCGCTGGATACGGTGCACGCCGGTCTCAAAACGGAGCTTCTCATACACGCCTAATCCGCGCATTTCAAAAACCGCTTCTTTGTAGCCGCCAAGGTCGGTCTTGCTTTCGCTCAACACGCGTACATGCCAGCCTTTGACGACAGCGTAGGCGGTATACATAGCCGCAAGCTCCGAGGCAAACAGTGCCGCCTCTTCCCCGCCCACTCCGGCGCGGACCTCGAGCACGGCCTCGTTGGGGAATTCCTCTTCTTCGGCCTCTGCGGTAAGGATGCGGTCCATTTCCCCCACCAGCATTTCTTTTTGCTCGGCGATGCGTTTAAGGTCGGACGCGGCTAAGTCGCCCAAATCTCCTTGAGCCAATTCTTTCACCTCTTTTTCTTCCACAAGCAGGCGTTCCAGCTCGGTCGCCATAAACGCCGTCTTCGGATTTTCTTTGTATTTGGAGATATCCATAAGTTAGCGAGACAAAAAACAAGTTTTTAGGAGGGTCGAGAGGCGCGACGGCGGGGCGCAAGGAAACTTTATCAGCAGGAAATTTTCTGCCCTCCTCCAAACTTCGTTTTTTGCGGCGCAAACAGCCCCCCTACTTTTTGGAGGCTGCCTTGGAGCGGCGCGCCTTAAACTTCTCCACACGGCCGGCGGCGTCGAGGACCTTTTCGTTGCCGGTATAAAACGGGTGGCAGTTCGAGCAGATTTCTACCTCGAGCTTTTCCTTGGTGGAGCCCACACTAAACTTGCGCCCGCACGCGCAGGTCACTTTAGCCTCGGGGAAATATGCCGGATGGGTCTCTGCTTTCATAAACGGTACTTTAGCACATTTTATGAAGCTTGCAACCTGTCCGCCCGACGGCAGGATATTAATTGTCCTTCAAAAAGTCTATGTCTGTTTGATATTTAGTGGCAAAGGACAGCACGCTTGCGGCGTAGCCAAGACCGCTTTTAGCCCAATTGCCGCCGGCGTAGTAGCGCGCCGCCGCCTCGCGCTCAGCGCTGTAGGTTTGCTTATGGGCGCCAAGGTCTTTCAAATACAACCCCGTGGCCATAACCGCGTGCGCGGGCTTCCACGGGTCGGCCACCGATGCTCCTGTAGCGGATGTTATGCGCGCCTCATACATCTTCCACGTCGAGGCAATGAATTGCGACGGGCCCATGGCGCCTCCGTATCCTATCGACTGCGGACAGGACACTACTTGCGCGTACGGGCTTATACCGAGCCGCGCGGTAAGGTCGAGGAACGGCGGTACATCGCGCTCCGGCTTCATCACATTTTTAATGGGCGTGCTGGTGTTTTTTCCCTTGCCGGCGCCGGTCGCGGGGTCAACCAACAGGCACTGCCCGACATTGGTTCCGAGGTTGGACTCCTGCCGCAAAATGCCGAGGATAAACGCGGCGCGCACGCCGGTTGACCTTTCGGCTTCGGTGGCATACTCGAGCGCCGACTGGAAGGAGATGCCCGCGCTGTCCCGCAGCTCGAAGAGCGCGTTGCGGATTTCCTGCGCGCGCTTCTGCCGCTCGGCAAGCACCGCTTGGTAAGCCTTTTCATCTTTTTTGGTTACGTCCAGAAGCTTCTGCTTTTCGGTCTGGTTTTCTTTAATTTGGGTTTGCTTGACCACCACTTCGTGCCGGGCATCCAGCTCGGCGTTCTTTTTTGCGTCCAAAGCCGCCCGCTCTTTTTGCGTCTCGGTTTTGACCCCGCGCAGCTCGGCAAATAAATCCTGCAGCCGGCCGTTGATGGTATCGATATTTTCTATATCACTAAAGAAGCCCGACAAATCTTCCGAAGAAAGGGCGAGTATCGCGAGCGGCTGCAACTCCTGCTCATTCTTTTGCCGCATCAGCTTGGCAAGCGACTCGCGGCCCGCGACAAGACGCTGCTCGAGCGTCGTAATGGTCGCGGTCTTTTGGTTTATTTCGCTCCCGAGCGTGGTAATGGTAATGCCGCGCTGCTGGATTTCTTTCTGCGCTTTTTTTATCTGGGCATCGAGTGCCGTCACGTCGCCGGTGAGTGTGTTGCGCTGCGCGCGTAAGCCTACCAGTGCCCCTTCCAACTGGGCGATTTCGGCTTTGAGTTGGTCCCACTCGGCCTGGAGCTTTGCCCGTTGCTCGGGGGTAAGGGTTTGCGCCGCTGCCGTGGGCGTCGGGGCGGTAAAAGCATTAAAACTCCCTACCCCCAGGGCCAATCCAAAAACCAACGCCCCTATGTAGAGCCCGAATCTCATCGTTATTCTGTATTATACCAGACGGCCGACCCAGTTTTTGATTACGATAAAGCCCTAATTTTGCGCCATTTCGAGTATTTTTTCTACGATAATTGGAATTTCCCTTACTCCATCAGCTTCAGTAAAGTGTCCTTTGGTTATTTCCACAACTGTCTTTGCGCCCAATTTTTGCTCAAACATTTTCTTGTTCTCGATTGGTACCCAGGTATCGTTGTCAGAAAAAACTGCAAAGAATTTTTGATTATGTTGTTTTACTTTTTCGAAATCAATCGGAGTTTGGAGCCACGGCTCAACAACCTCCGTTTCTTCTATATTTTGCAGTGTGAACCAAGGGGCTATAAAGGCGGCTCCACCTACTTTTACGTTCTGCGGTAAACTCTCCAAATAACGCAAGACTGCCTGCGCACCAATACTGTGAGCGACAAAAAAAGTCTCGTAGTCTGGTTGGTTGACAATCTTTTTCAAATGTTCGACCCAGGCACCAATGCGAGGGTATGCCGTGTCGGGCATTGCCAAGAGACACACAATAAATCCTTTTTGCTCAAATTGCTGTTGCAACCAAACAAACAAAGGATCTTCTGGTGTCCCGTCCCACCCGTGTACAATAAAAACTCTTTTCATAGAAAAAAATTATACCATTTAAAGTTCCGATTCCAGTAAGTCAGACTTACTGGTTAGCTTGTCCAGCTTATACAAGAGGGATTCTTTGGCAAACTTTTTAAAATCAGTGGGACTTTCGAAAAGTTCGTCAAATATGTCCGGGTCACCAATTGGGGAAAGCTTTCCTGCCAAAAAATTTCCGACGCTACAAAAAGGCTGCGTGAGTGCCCACTCATACGCCTTGTCGAAAGAACGAATTGCTTTTGTTAATCCACCAGGATAAAGTTCAAATGGATTTTTTAGCATCACATATACTGCAAGCAACCTCAGATAGGAATCTCCATGGAGGTCAGCCGTACGTCCTTTGTAAGCACCTTGAAATAGGCTTCCTTTCTCTTTGTACTTTCTATTGAAGTGCGTGGTCATACTGCTGCAAAGTTTTTGCATAAATTTCGGGACTCCATTTTCTGTTGTTTCTTTCAATACAAGATGAAAATGGTTAGGCATGAGAGTCCACGCCAATATTTTTACCAAAGGCTCTTGCTCCGGCCATTTGTCTGGCCTATAAAATCTATCAAAATTTTTAGTCGATTGTTCCCAAAACTCATCGTGGTAGGCGTCGTTGGCGTAATAAAGCAGCCTAACGAAACGCTGTTTGTCGGCTTGGTCACGAACTATCGGCAAACCGCGTGCGCCCCGTTTTACAACATGTACAATCGAGCCAACAGTGTGAGGTTCAACTCTCATATTGTTACTCTACACTAGTAAGTCAGACTTACTGGGTTAATTGTGGACAGCAGCGAAAATTGTAGTCTAGTGAGTCTGACTTACTAGGATTCGAAAAACCGCCCATTTCGGGGCGGGTTTTTGATTACTCTTTTGATTCGCCTTCGGCAGCGGGTTCGGCGTCCTCTTCTTTCTTGCCGCGCTCGACGGAGGTTTCGATCGCCGAGAGGTCAATCGGAGCGGCCTCTTCTACCGGCTCGTCCTTGGCGACCGATATCATCGCCACAACCTCGTCTTGGTCGACGGAAATTTTGGCCGACGGAGGGAATTTCAAATCAGACACCTTTATCTGGTCATCCAGCGCCGCGAGCTTGGTTACGTCCACGAGTATGGAGTGCGGGAGTTCCGCCGGCTCGCACTCAATCTCGATTTCGTGCATGACCTTGGTCAAAATGCCGCCGAGCTCTTTAACCGCCGGAGCAACGCCATCAAACTCCAAAGGCACCGACACGGTGACCTTTTGTCCTTTTGCAATCGCATAAAAATCGGCATGCAACACGGCGCCCGAAACCGGGTGTACGTCTACCTGCTGGATAAGGGTGCTTTTATTGGAACCAAGGCCGGTCAGGGTAACCACACTGGAGGCGCCGGCGGCTTTGTAAACCTTTTCAAAAGCCTTGCGGTCTATAGAAATAGGGGTCGACTCCTCGGAGCGGCCGTATACGACCGCGGGCAAAACACCCTCCTCGCGGAGCGCTTTTGCTTTTTTAGCTATGTCGCGCTTGGTTACAACCAGTTCCATTGCCCGCACAATATACCTAAAAAGCTTTAAAATTGCAAGAAAAAACCGCCCAAGAAAGGGCGGTGTCGGCTAGGCTTTGGCGAGCGGGCCGAGGGCCGTGCCGAACGAACCGGAGGGAGTGTAGCCTTCGTCGAACTGAAGTTGATGTCCGGCGCTGTCGCAAATACACAACGGCAAGCCATCCCTGAACGCCGTGGGAATCTGACCTGCCCTATCCGTGGTTTGGAAAAGGACGAGGCCAAAGTACTCGGGATTCTGCGGGTCCGGAAACGGCCTTTCAAGAACGGCGAACTCAAACTCCGCCATGTAATTTGACCTGCGGATTTGCGCTATTGCAGCCGCAATGCCGGGGAAACACCAAGGGCCATACTTTTTGGTAAAGTCCTTGAGTGCGTAGCGGCGCCATACGCCGGGCGCTTTTGCAGGAATATTGCCCAAGATCCAGAGCGCATATCCGCCAAAACCGACAACGAAGACTGCGTCGACAAAGACGCTAACAATGAACGGTGCGGTGTCGCCATGACCCGCCAATATCGTTGTCCCGCGCTGATAGTCGAGGACCATCAGACCCAGCGCGAGGAGCGTCCCAAGCAACACCAGCCATTTTTGCGAGTTTTCGATTTTTTTCAAAAATCTCCACCAGCCGTTCGACGGCAGGTGTTTGCGAACCTCGCCTTCCATGTACGCTTTGATGCCGCACGCGGGAATGTCCACAGCCATGATGGCCTCCATGAGTTACCAAAATACTTCTGCCGATACCCTACCGTAAGTAGAGGGTATTGGCAATCGCGTGTAAGCTGCCTCTATATCTCTATAAAACTCGGAATGAGGTTGACCGTCACGGAGACGGAGCCCGCGTTGTCGCACGAAAGGGTAAAGACGGTTTGTCCGGTAATGTTGCCGGTTTGGACATTAGTGCCGCTCCAAGTGGGCGCGGTAGGACTGGGGTCCGGCATGGTCCGGGCAAAAACGTTCGCAGGAGATGAAGTAACCTTACATTCGATGCCGCCCTCTTCGGGGAGTTTTTTTACAGTCCACGAGAGTACTGCCGGAGTGTTGGGGCGTACGTTGCCCTGCGCAACACTGATATCCAAGTCCGGCACAGCCACACAGACACCGCCGGGCGGGCCGCTCCAGCCGTTAGCGGTATCGCATGTGCAGGTAGGGGGGTTGATAGCGTGCGGGTCGGTGCACGCCACCGGCTTGCATTTCTTTGTAGCTTCGTCTCTTTCGTATCCAAACTCGGTGCACGTCCACTCGCATTTGTCGGCCGCGCTGCACGCGTCCTTGAGCTGGCTGTTGGTCCGGCCCGGCACATCATCAGCATCGCCGGTGCAGAGTGTCGCATGATCAAACGCGCCTATGCATAGGTTGGGTTCGCACCTTCCGTTCTTAAATTTGGTGCTCGCGGGACAGTCCGCGGTCACCGTCAATTTTTTGCCGTAGTCGTTCCACCCGAGGCTCGCGGTCCGGACTACCGGATAGAAGTAGTATTTGCCTTCCGCGGAAGGAGTAAACGAGTAATTTTTTTTGCCAAGAGCTCCTTGACTGTTTACCGGCGTCTGGCAATTGACGTCTTCGTTTGATTTGTTAGGCGTCAAACAGCCGTTGATTGCCGATGCGGCCAGCGCTTCTGTTCCGGCAGTAAAGAGGGCTTCTATATCCACCGGATCTCCCGGCTCTACCGTCACAGCTCTCGGTTTGCCGTTGCCGGTGATAGAAACTGTTGGAGCAGCGGGCGGCGGAGCGTCACCCACCGTCACGGATATGCTCATCGGCGGCAAGCTCCAGGGTCCCTCGCACGTAAGGGTGTAGGTATGAACGCCGGCCGTGGCGGGAGCATTTATCTTTGTAGTACCCGTCAAACCGCTCGCGCTAAACCCCTGCCCGCCGCCAGAAGCGCCGGTGCTGAGTGTACGGATATAATAAATAACCCACGAATTCCATTCGCCGCTCGAAAACAAGCCTTGGCCAGTCTTCTGTTCGCCGTAAACAATCCGCCACGGTAAACACGACCACTCAAGAGTAAGCGGGATGTTAGGGGCCACCACAATAGCCCCACCCGCCGAAATCGGGTTGCCGGTTGTTACTGTTTCGGGAAAATATTTGAAGCCATAGCATTTACCGTCTCCTGTAAGTCCTTGTATCTTCTTGCTCAGAAAATTAGAGGTATAAAGGACGTATGAATCGGCCGCAACATATGCATCTCCCGCGGGGACCGGAAATGGAGTGTACTCATAATAATATCCTGAGTCTCCATCACCCTTCTGTTCCCTTGTGCCGCAATAATACAGGGGGTCACCATATTCTTCATAAATAACTACGGGCATACCAACATATACATCTCTTTGATGATAAGAGGCCGTGTACTTGCTGGCCATATACTTTGACTGTCCAACCGCCGGCGTGGCTGTCGGGTTGATGCTGAATATCCCGCTGTAAAAACCCTTATACGGACCGCCGGGGCACAGGGTCGCGCAACCAAACCCTCCACAACCATAGCCCGGGCTGTGATTTATATAACAACTTTTTTGGTCCGGAGTATCCTTGCCCGTATAGTCCGGCGGCACCCCCTGCTTGTCGCCAAGCGCGGTGGCGGCCGGCTGAGCGCCGCTGTTGGACACGCTAAAAGAAGGAGTACCGCTTAGAAAGACCCCGACCGCCACCAACACCGCTGCGCCCGCACAAAGGAACGCGAGCGCACGGGACTCATCGTCTGACAGATGCCTCAGTGGTGTCCAACGCTGGTTCATTAGTTTGTTGGGGCGGCAAGAACGCGCACTGTCTGCGCCACGCCGTCTTGCATCTCGATAGTGACAATAGCGCCGGGGGCAAAGTCCGCGGACGTTGCGGGTACGGGCGCGGGGGTGACCAGTATCTGCGTGCCTTGATTGAGCGATACGGTGGTGTTGCTGCCGTCGCCGGTCTCGATGACCAGCGAGCCTCCTGTGTTGGATACTACGATACCCGAGATTGCAATGTAATCAACGCCCGAAGCGCTGGGAAGAGAGGTCAGAGAACCTCCGTGCAAAACAAAACTACCTCCCGCATAAAAAGAGACCGCCGCAACCGCGACAAAAGCAACCCCGAGCCAAGTTTTAGTGCTCATACATACAGTGTACTGCCCCACGCCTGCCCCGCCCGCACTTATACACAGGCTACTGCCCCGCGAAAAGCCGCAACTTCCCTCCTATATATGCTTTCATCGCGTCCACCGAAGGGCCGAGAAATTTGTACGGGGCCACCTCGCCCGGGTTGGAGCGGATGGTGTCATACAGCCGGTCGCGGTACATCACCCGAAGCTCGGTGTTGATATGCACGATTGCCACCCCCGCGGCAATGCACGCCTTAATGTCCGCCTCCGTATTGCCCGAGGCACCATGGAGCACCAGCGGAAGTCCAATAGCCTCTGAGATAGCTTTAACCCGCTCGGGATGGAGCCGCGGCTCAGCCGCGTTTTTAAGCATCCCGTGCACGTTGCCCACCGCCGGAGCAAAGCAGTCTACCCCCGTGTTTGCCACAAATTCTTTCGCTTGCTCGGGCGTGGTCAGGTTTTCGAGCGTCACTCCCTCCGGCAAACTGTCGAGTTGTTTGCTCGACGCGCCAATGTAGCCGAGCTCTCCTTCCATAACAACGTCACTCGTGTTGCCGCGCGCGCGCTTAACGCAGGCGGCGGTCATATGGATATTCTCCTCCATGCTGAGCTTGGCTCCGTCGACAACCACCGAGTTGACGCCCGCGGCTATCGCGCGCTCCACCTTTTCGACGCTGTAGGTATGGTCGGCATTCAGATAAATTTGTATTCCCTGGCTGACATATATATCAATAAGCGAACGGGCGTGCGAAAGCGGAAAATAGTCGCGCTCCCCTTCAGAGAGCCCCGCGATGACAGGGAGTCCGGTTTCTTTGCTTGCCTCGGCGATGGCCTTCAGTTGGTTGGAGTCGGAGAAGTTAAAATGCCCGACCGCGATACTTTTTTCTTTATATTCCTGCACAACTTCCCGCAAGGATTTCATACCTACAGTATATAATGTATTTATGGACTTCTTTGCTGTCGGCGACATCGTCACCGAGCCTTTTATCCGGCTTAAGGACGCGCGCGTGCATTGCAATATAAATGACGAGTCCTGCGAGATATGCATGCGCTGGGGCGACAAGATACCCTACGAGTCGGCAACCGTGTGCGCCGCGGTGGGCAACGCCAGCAACGCCGCCGTAGCGGCCGCGCGGCTTGGGGCTTCTTCGGCACTGCGCGCCTATGTCGGGCGCGACGCCTTTGGCGCCGAGTGCGTCGATGTGTTGCGCAAAGAAGGCGTAGACACCGAGTATATGGTTACTCAAGAAGGAAAACATACCAACTACCACTATGTGCTGTGGTTCGAGTCGCAGCGCACTATACTGGTTAAGCACGAAGAGTTCGACTACTCCGCTCCCTCGCTCGCCACCGAGCCTAAGTGGGTCTACCTTTCTTCGCTCGCGGCAAACTCTCTTCCCTACCACAACGCGCTTCTGGAGTGGCTTAAAAAATATCCGCAGGCAAAAGTGGCCTTCCAGCCCGGCACCTTCCAAATGAAGTTGGGCAAAGAAGCGCTCGCGGGTTGGTACGCCCGCAGCGATATATTTTTTTGCAATAAAGAAGAGGCCGAGCGGATACTGGAGCTCCCCGCGGGCTCTGATATAAAAAATCTTCTTGCTCAAATCCGCGCGTTGGGGCCCAAAATGGTCGTCATTACCGACGACACGCGCGGCGCATATGCCATCGACGAAGCCGGAAACGCTTTCCGCTGTCCGCGCTACCCCGACCCCAGGGCGCCGTACGAAATAACCGGTGCCGGCGACGCGCTTGCCTCAACTACGGTTGTGGCACTTGGCCTCGGATTGCCGCTGCAGGATGCTCTTAAATGGGGCGCGGTCAATGCATCGGCGGTTTTGCAGGAAATAGGCGCTCAAAAAGGCCTCCTTACCCGAGCGCAATTGGAAAAAAATGTCGCAAGGCCCCCCTCGCCGTGGGATATCGTTCCACTTTAAAAATCGGCGTCAGTCTGTGCTGCTATCATTTTTGTAAAAGCGTTTGCGACCGGATTTTCTCCGGTAGAGGCCTGCCACATCAGTAATCCGCACGCCAAACCCCACGAGGCCAAAAACAAACTGCCGATAAAGGTGTTGACTCTAGACCTAAGCAAGTTGCGGTCCGACAAGAGCATAAAAATTATTTTCGGACGTGTACCTTGCGTATAGCTGCCGCAATATGCGCCGGCGAAAGGCCATAATACTCCGCGAGTTCCTTTGGCTCGCCCGACTGGCCGAAGCTGTCTTTGACGCCAACAAACTCCATCGGCACCGGACATTCCCCAGCCAGCAACTCGGCTATAGCGCTCCCTAAGCCCCCGGCGGTTTGATGCTCTTCTAGCGTTACTACCGCGCCCGCGCTTTTTGCCGCAGCCAGTATGCGCTCGCGGTCAAGCGGCTTAATGGTATGGATATTGATAACCGTTACCGGTACCGCGTGCTCCAGCTCTTTGGCCGCCAGAAGCGCACTGTGCAAAAGCGGGCCGGTAGCAAAAACCGCAACTTCCGGCGCATGGTCGGACTCCCACACCACATTTGCCTTTCCTATCTCAAACGGCGTTTCGGCGGTGGTGATAACGGGCGTCTTTTCGCGCGCCAACCGCAAGTACACCGGGCCCGGATGCGCGGCGGCGGCGAGCGTTGCTTTGTAGGCCTCCTCTTCGTCGCAGGGGGAAATGACGGTCATGTTCGGCTGCACGCGCATAAGCGCCATATCTTCAAGCGCCTGATGCGTCGCGCCATCGGGACCGACCGACAGCCCCGCGTGCGAACCGACGATTTTAACGGGTACGTTGTTTAACGAAATAGTCGTGCGTATCTGCTCGTTATTGCGGCCGGGGCTAAAAGTCGCGTACGAGGCGATAAACGGGATTTTGCCGTAGTTGGCGAGGCCCGACGCCACGGTCGCCAAGTTTTGCTCCGCGACCCCAAGCTCAATGTAACGCTCGGGATACTTTTCCTTAAACGCGAGCATGCGGGTCGACTCCGCCAAGTCGGCGCATAGCGCCACCACAGCGGGGTTGCTTGCTCCCAACTCAAGCAGCGCCCTGCCAAACCCGTCGCGCGTAAGCGCCAGCGCGGGCTTCTCTAAAAGGTCCTGAGCGAGTTTTGAGTCATCATGCAGCATATTATTGGTGTTCGCCCGTTATCTTGCCCTTCAGGGTGCGCAGCTCGGCAAGGAATTTCTGCGCCTCCTCTTTGTTAGGCGGCTTGCCGTGCCATTTATAATCAAATTCTATTTCTTTGATTCCTTTGCCGGGGATAGTGTGCGCCAAAATAAGCGTCGGCTTTTCATAAATAGCTTTGGCCTGTTCGACGGCGCTGACAATAGCGTTGATATTATGGCCGTCTATCTCGAGCACATGCCAGCCAAAGGCCTCGTATTTGGCGCGCAAGTTTTCCAGAGGCATCACCTGCTCGGTCATGCCGTTTATCTGTATGTTGTTGCGGTCAATTACCGCCGTAAGATTGGAGAGTTTATTTGCTCCGGCAAACATCGCCGCCTCCCACGTATTGCCAGCATCCTGCTCGCCGTCGGACATAAAACAATAGATGCGGAATGTGCGCCCATCCATGCGCGCGCCATAGGCGTAGCCGGCCGCTTGGCCGAGCCCGCTTCCCAGCGGGCCTGAGGTGGTTTCCATACCCGGGAGCCTCAGCCGCTCAGGATGCCCCTGCAGCCGGCTGCCGAACTTGCGGAGCGTGAGGCACTCCGTTACGGGAAAATACCCGGCATGCGCCATCGTCGCGTAGCGCACCGGTACGATATGCCCGTTGCTCAATATCAGGCGGTCTCGCTCGGCCCACTCCAGATTCTTCGGGTCATGATTCAGAATATAAAAATAAAAAGCGGCAAAAATATCCGCCATCCCGAGCGGGCCGGCGGTGTGTCCCGAGCCCGCTGCCACAAGCATCTCGATAATAGTTTCGCGGATAGCCTCCGCCTTAAGCTCGATTTCTTTTATGGTTGAGTTGGTAATCATGAGCGAGTTATCGGTTGACGAGCGCGACGAATTCTTGATAAGCCGCCGCAGGGTCTGGGGCCTTAACTATAGCGTGGCCCACGACCAGGCGGTTTGCTCCCGCCGCAACGAGCGCGAGCGCGTTCTCCAAGCTTACCCCGCCGTCGACCTGCAGAGGCAGGTGCGGGTATCGCGCGCGCAACCGCTCAAGCAAATAAAGGGCTTTTTTATCAAACGGTTCTCCCTGCCGGCCCTCGCGGTCTATCCCCATCACCTGCACAAAGTCGAACTGCGCCTCAAACTGCTCTAATATATCGGGCTGCTCCTGGGGTCCGAGCGCAATGCCCGCACGCACCGAGTAGTGCCCTATCTCGTCGGTACGCATATCGACCACCGTCTGCAGCGCGGCCTCTACATTTTGCGACCGCGCGTGGAGTATTACCTGGGTAGCCCCCGCTTGTATAAAGTTTTTTAACTCAATCGTCGGGTCTTGCACCATAAGGTCAAACTGGAAATCGATTTTGTCCCAAAACGGCAGTCCGTGTTCCGCCTGCACCACCGTGTCAAAGCTTGCGCGGTCGCGGTACGGCCACGTCTTGCCCTTGGCATACTTTCCGTCGACTACATCTATCTGCGCGCGCCTGATAACGCTGGAGAGCGGCAGGAGCGCGGCCTCAATCTCTTTAAAAGAGCTCGGCAGCACCGCGGGGATTATTTCTATTGTTCGGGAATCAGTCATCAAGTTTTTTTATCCGGCGAGTATGGCGCTGCTCGCCGGAGAAAGGCGTTTGCAAAAACAATGTCACCGCCTCTTTGGCATGCTCTTCGTTTATAAACCGGGCACCGAGGCTCAAAATGTTCGCGTTATTATGCTCCCGCGCTGTTTTTACGATATCTAAATTGCCGCCATAGTACTCCGCGGCGCGGGCTCCGTTTATCCGGTTGGCGCTCATAGCCTCGCCCTCGCCCGAGCCTCCAAGCGCGATGCCGAAGCTCCCCAGCTCTGCCGCGACTTTTTTTGCCAGCGGCTCAATATAGTCGGGATAATCGTCTTGCGGGTTGAGTTGCGCGGGGCCCAGGTCGACAACCTCGTGCCCGCCCGCGCGCAAAAAACCGGCCAAAATATGCTTCAATTCAAAACCTGCATGGTCGGAAGCCAGATACACTTTCATTCCCTAAATTATACCATTCATCCAAGCCCATCAAGGTTCGACCTTGATGATATACTCATATCTATGGGCACCAGAGCCGTACTCGCAGAAAATGAGATCTACCACGTCTATAATCGTGGAACTGAGAAAAGAAATGTTTTCAAAAATAAAAAAGACTACGAGCGCTTCCTCGCACTACTCTACCTGAGCAATAGTACAGTGCCTGTTCACATCAGTAATTATCAAGGTTCGACCTTGATGGATTTATTAGCTCTCGATATCGGGGAACCACTGGTAGACCTTGGGGCATACTGCCTTATGCAAAATCATTTTCATCTGTTGCTGCGCCAACGGACAGAAAACGGTATTAGTAAATTTATGCAAAAACTAATCACCGGCTATACGATGTATTTCAATAAACGCCACGAGCGCTCCGGTGCTCTATTTCAAGGAAAGTTCAAATCCTCCCACGCGAGCGAAGACCGATATCTCAAGTATCTACTTTCTTATATTCATCTCAATCCCCCAAAGTACGAACAATATCCCTACTCAAGCTATCTCGATTTTATGGAAGTAGAGCGGATCGAGAACAAGTTGTTAAATAAAAATTGCTTACCGCTGTATTTTTCGTCTCCAAAAGAATTTGCTAAAGAACTTGAAGAATGGAATTCCTACGGAGATAATTCCATCAAGGTCGAACCTTGATGATATTTAGCCTCTTTGCTAAATATGTTTTCCAGCTCCCTTAACGTGACGCAGTAAAGTGTGTGCGTACCCCATTTCGTTGTCGTACCAGGCCAACACTTTGACCAAGTTGCCGCCGACCACGCGCGTCATCTCTAGGTCGGCAATGCTCGCGTAGGGGTTGCCTATAATGTCGCTCGAAACAAGAGGTTCCTCGCTCACGGTAAATATCCCCTGCCAGCGCGGGCTCGCGGCGGCCGCGCGCAAAATGTCGTTGACCTCCTCGCGGGTGGTATCTTTTTTTGTGACAAACGTCAGGTCGACGTACGAGCCCGCGACGGTCGGCACCCGCACCGATATCCCGTCAAAAAACGGCACGCCGGTCACCGCTTTGGTAACCGTGGTCGCCGCGCCGGTCGAAGACGGCACGATATTTTGCGCGGCGGCGCGGCCCTCGCGGCGGTCTTTTTTGTTGGGGCTGTCGACCAAAGACTGGCTTGCGGTGTAGCTGTGGATAGTATCGAGCAGGGCTTTTTCGATATCGAGCGTCTCTTCAATAATAGCAACCACCGGGCTGGCGGCATTGGTGGTGCAGGAGCCGTTAGAGGTTATAGGGCAGGCGGCCAGTTTGTCCTCGTTTATTCCCACCAAAACTACCGCGCACCCGACCCCCGCCACCGGCTCGCCTTTGGGCGGCGCGGATATTACCACCCGCTTGGCGCCGGCATCTAAATGCAGTTTAGCTTTGGCATACTCGGTAAAGAATCCGGTCGACTCGACCGCCACGTCGATTTGTAAATCCTTCCAAGGCAGTTTGGCGGGGTCCTTTTCCGCCGTCACTTTAATACGCTTAGCGCCGACCACCAACTCTCCGGCTTCCGCCGAAACCTGGCCGGGGAACTGCCGGTACACGGAATCGTATTTTAAAAGGTAAGCGAGGTTCTCGATATCGCCGAGGTCGTTGATGGCCACTATATCCACGGAAGGGTCATTCCAAGCCGCGCGCAAAAACGCCCGCCCGATGCGCCCGAACCCGTTTATCGCAACTCGTGTCATTCCTCTATTCTACTACCAGATTTTAAGGCGGGTTTTAGGCGGGAGAGCACGGTTAGACAAAAACAGACTTTTTTTGTACACTCCGACCCATGTCAAATACACACAAATTTACCCTTCTAGCTGTTTTATTTTTCCCAAGCATTGTGTTTGCACAGATGACTTTCGATGGTTTTATATCTACTGCCTCCTCAACAATTGGCAGCGGCACCCAAGCAGGCGGGCTTCTGATATCCGGCGGCTCCACCACCACAGGAAACGCCTACTACACGGGAAGGATTGGTATTGGTACAAACACTCCCGCAGAGGAGCTCGAAATACTCGGTGGAAATATACAGCTTAACCCCGGCATGAGCGCCGAAGAAGCCTTCCTTTTTACGGGGAGGCTCAACATCAACTTTCCGGTTCCGTATTTCACGCCCACGATTGCCGACCGCAGAATTGCCTTTGACCTTTTTCCTAAAGGATTTCCTACCGACCAGAACTCTAGCAACGGCGTCGTATGGGCCGACATCTGTTCGACCGATATAAACGGTCAAGCAATCACCGGGTCAGGATACGAGTGTCTCCGCATAGGCAAGTACTCGACCAGCACCTACAACAGCGCGGCGTACGTCGGCACGGCGGCGGCGGGTTTCGGCGCTGTTCGCAATTTGGTGCTTCAGCAAGACGGCGGCTTTGTCGGCATCGCCACAGCAACCCCTGCATACGATTTAGAAATAGAAGGTGTTCCGGGCAACAACCTCTTTCCGACTATAAGCCTCATTGCAAACGACAGTAGTATCTCTGGTACCAATACCCTCGGAGCAATCCGTTTTCGCGGAGGGGATAACCAAGGCTACGGCACAGGCGCCATGATTGCAGCGGCCTCGACCGCAGGGTGGAGCGCGGGCGACTACGATTATCCGACTGCGCTGTGGTTTTATACGCAATCGGATAGCTCTACCAGCGACCTCACGGTGCCAAACATGGTAGTAGATTCCACCGGCAATGTAGGCGTTGGAACAACTACCCCCCTTGCGAACTTTCAGGCTACTAACCCAGCTCCCAACTCCACTACATCAATTTCGTTCGGTAAGGCGGGGCAAAATAAAGGAACGTGCATGACCTTCCGCTCCACTACCGGCGCGGCCGTGTATATGTATTTTGCAGGCGCGTCGGTAACTCCTACCTACACCGCCACCAAGCCCGCCGGTTGCCAAGACTAGACGTAAACGTAGTCAATAAAATAAAAGTAGAAGAAGTAAAAGGGGTCAGGTACCATTTATTGGTCTCCCCCGTGCTTTTTTCTCGGGAATCTTTAATTTCTTTCCCAAGCGTGCTACCCATGTTCCTGAGCCATACTTGAAGGATAGCATATTAAATGGTACCTGACCCCATTTACCATGAACAAACCCGCCATCTGGCGGGTTTGTTCGACACCCTCAATACTTTTCTCTATGTTAGAGCTCCCCTATAGGAACCTCGAACAACGCAGTAACGCGCGCGGTACCTATTACAGTAAGTTGCGCGGGAGCCATGCATCCTGTTTGTGCACACGGGTCGTAGGCCATGGTCAATTTTGCCGTAAAGAGACCCGAATTCTTGTACACGTGAGCCGGAATGACTAAGCTGCAGCCGGGGCCAGTTCCGCTTGGTGCCGCCGAGCAGATGACACTCGCCGAAGCGCTCGTTTTGTCTCCGTAGTTTATGGTAAAGGTCCTCTGCTTCCAATCGCTACCGGGCTTGTAATTTGAGCTGAAATTGACCCTGAGTGGAACTTTGCCGGAGTTCGGCTTGGCGACTAGGCTCCCCGCTGCGGCTTCTACCGGCGAGATAGAGCTGAAAGAAGCCAAGACAAGACCAACTACAACCAAGAGGCCAACAATAGCCACAACGGCTAACACATGCTTTAGAGAAAACGGTAAAACTCGATTCATAAAATTAAATATTATTAAATAACAGGTCTAAATACCTGTTTGTTAATATTACCACAAAATTTTAGCTGTCAAGTGGTAATCCACACACTAAAAAGAAAGACCCGCCAAACGCATATAGCGTTGGCGGGCTTGGCGATGCCGGTGGCGAGGGATTACGGGATGCGGTTGCAGTACATTTCCATCGTGTCCGGCCCCTTCTTGGACTTGCGGAGCACCACACGATTGGGTTTGAACGAGACCACGGCCCGTACGAGCTCGGTGACACCGACCTCGTACGCCGACGCGCACGAAACCTGCACATTGACCTGGTTGTCGATGACCACAAAACTGGCCGGGCCAGTAGCAATGCACGTTGTCGGCACGGTGCACTCGGCGATCGTGAAGGCTTGAGCGGCCGGGGCTGCAGCGAGCGACACGGCCGCGATAGCAGCCGAAGCAAGAATCAACGAAACGACTTTCTTCATAGAACGTCCTCCTCCGAAACAACCGTCGGTTTGCGGTTGGGGCCCTTGCCCCCCAGTCAAAAAACTAGTACCACAACAGTATAATCACCATTCTGTATTTGTCAAGGGGTGGTGGAGGTGGCCGTATCGCCTGCAGGAGGAGTTTCTACCGGGGGCTCGCTGGGCGTGCTCGAGGCAACCGTGCCAAAATCTGCCAAGCCGCCGCTTACAATCACCATGCGCGTAGCCTGCCCGACATTACCCGCTTGGTCGGTGGCTTGATAGATAATAGTCGAGGTGCCCGCCGCGGCGGTATCTATATATATCTGGTCGAGCGTGCGGAACTCTCCCCCATTGACCGCGGCATACAGACCAAGATTATCATTGATATTGTCCGTAACGGTCGCGCCCAAGTCTGCATAGACTGCGCCGACCTGCACCTGCGCCGGATTATTGCCGTTGATGGTAATCACCGGAGCCTCGGTGTCAGCCTGGGTTGAAGTGCTGTTTTGGTTATTTGTATTTTGAGTATTGTTTGATGTTTGGGTATTGGAATTTGAGTTTTGCAACAGCACTTGCAGCTGTGTCTCCGTCACACACGTAGAACCTATGCATAGTGTTTGTGTGTTAACGCGGTCGGCATCAACCACCTGCGCGTGCACGTGCGCGGCAAAGAGGTCGGCCAGCCCGTTGCTTGCCGAGCCGAGCCATGCAGTCATCCGTGCAAAGAGATTGTTGAAGAAGCTCGCAGCAAACGCCTGCGACTGGGGAGTCGAACTTGCAGTTGTTGAGGCAATAGCTTCGAGATTAAGGTTGAGTTCTTGGACAGCTTTCACTACCAATGGCGTCATTCTCGAATAATCGACTTGCCACGGTTCGGCATCTGCCGCAAGAGGGACAAGACCGTCGTCGCCATTGGTGCCTACTGCGTCGGGAAATACTTCATACAACTCTTGTGCTATATAGCCTGTCCTCCGTTTTGAGCCACCACCGATACCGTTGTAATCTACGACGCGGACATTCAAGAGATCGTCGAGACCATACGAAGTGTCCTGGATATTCTCTTTGATTCGCCTGTCGGAGGTCAGATTGTATCGCACGCCTCCGGCGGCGTCGCCGTCGATTGAGCCGATGATCGTGCCGTCGCCATCGCGGAAGAAAATGTAGTCGGTGTTGGTGCTTGGATTCACATTGGCACCCGCGTAGAGGTCAACCACATCGCCGTCGGTATTGCTGTTTGTATTCTGCACAACGAGGGTTCGTGACGCGCCTGTGTATATCACAGTGGCTCCCCCCGCAGCAACTGTCAGGCCCGCACTGAACGCCCCCGCGCCCGTCACATCGAGCGCCACCGTGGGCGCGGTGTTCCCAATGCCGACGTTGCCCGCGTCGTCGATGCGCATTGCTTCCGCGATGGTAGTTGAACCGTCGGGTGTGGTCCAAAAGGTGAGTCGCGAAGGAAGGTCGAATTGACCCGACGTCCCGTCGACTTCTGCCAAAATCCGCGCAGTTTCTACAAAAATATCTGATGGACCTGCCCCGCAGGAGTCACAACCCGCACTAAATGATATTTTACCGAGGTCGGCGGCGCTTGCCGGAGTGCTGATAGTGCCAATAGTCCCCCCGTCAGAGCGAGCAAACTCTAGAACGGCAGAGTTTCCCGATGTGCTGCTCCAGCTGGCAAGCAGCGCGCTTGCGGAATTGACAGCAGTAGAACCAATCTGAAGCGCCGCGGAGGAAAGCACGGCACCCGCTTGTGATGACCCTTGCGACAACACGGTATTGCCTGTGGAAGTAAGAATAAAATCTGTGTGACTGCTGCCGCTCACCTCAATAGACAGGTAGTCGGTCGCCGCGTCGGTGACATAAAAGTTGGCGTAGGGGGTTACCAATACTCCTGACGAGTCGCGCAAAATTAGGCCGAACGCATCGTCTTCAGACCGGAGGTCAATGTACCCTCCAGTATCGCTACCGGCTATTGTAGAGATAACTAGTTGGCCGGTCGCGCCTACTACTATATCTGCAACTTCGTCGGAGGCGGCCCCGTCTATGCGGAGGGCGGAGCTTCCACTGCCCGCTATTTCGAGCGGGGCTGCAGGACTCGTCGTCCCAATTCCGACGTTACCTGAAGAATTAATCGTCACACTCTCGGTGTCGGCATTGGTCCCAAATGATAGTGAGTTGACTGTATGGTCGTACGTGATGCGTCCGACGGTATTATTCGCCTCATCGCCGAAGAAGATATACGCCTGCTGAGTACTTACCCCTAATAAGCTGAGTGCAACGTCAGTGTCATCCTCTACCAGAAGGTCGGTAAACGAATGGGGGACCGTACCTGAAAAACCGTTTGAGACGTGCAAGAGGCTCTGCGGGGTCGTCGTCCCGATGCCGACGTTGCCGCCTTGTTGTAGGTGTAGCACGCTCGCACTGCTTCGAGTCGAGTAGAAATTTTGATAGTCATAGAATCGTATTTGCTGGCCGTTGGTGTCGCCGCCGAAGTTGTCGCTCGCTTTCTTAAAAGCATGGTTCGTATCGCCCAATGAACTGAGATACAGGATGGGCGTATACATGGCAGTACTACCGGTTACGTTTGCAAACGTCGGCGAGGAGCTGGTGAGCACTGCCTGATTCAAGTACGTGGCGAAATTGTTGCCGTCCCACAAATCGGCATCGAGTGTGGAGCCCGAGCCGTCGTTGGCATTGGACCACAACAAGTCCCAGTTCGGGAGGTCTGCGCTCGTGGCTGCCCGACCGATGTAATTCTGGCCAGCCGCATAGCCCGCCCAGAGTCCGCCCCACCCACCGCTGGCATCTCTGTTGGCCACCTTTGTGAAGTAGCCGTAACTGTCGAGCGGCGCTCCTCCGGCGGTACCAATTGTGTTGACCCACATGCGAGAGTACCCCACAGGCAAGGCGCTCCATTCGGCCGCGGTGTCGGTGACCGTGTCGAGACTGATGTTGCCCGTCTGGCCTAGGTAGGTGAGGTCTGATCGGGTGAACACGCTACTGTCCAAGCTATCCAATTTATCTGCATTAAGATTCGTCACGAGTCCTGTGTTGCTCGTTGTGATAGTGGCAAAATTCGCAGTGCCAGTAAATGTAGGAGATGCAGACAAGACCATGTTGCCTGTACCTGTGACCGCATTGGAGAGTGTAACGCCGCCGTAGGTAAGTGCGCCGCCAAGAGTCGTCGCGCCATCTACGCCAAGCGTACCCGCCACATCGAGCAGGTAGTCTGGAGTTGTGTCGCCGATGCCGACGTTGCCGGAGGAGTTGATGGTCATACGGGCGAGACTGTTTGTACCAAATTGCACGGCATTATTACCCACAGCTTCAAACACCGAGGCGCCTACTACACAACCACTCAAGAAGTTGCATACGGTAGACCCTTCAGTACCAAGTCGAGTCTCATCCGAAGAGCCGCCGTAAATAGACATGTAATTGGGGTATGTCGCGCTGGAGGCATATGTTGAAAGGAATCGCACACTGCCTGTTGGCGACTGAACGGAGAGCGGCGCATTCGGCGTCGTCGTCCCGATGCCGACGTTGCCGCCGCTCGGAAGCAGCTGGATTTCGTCGTCCTCGAATACCGCTGCCGTTACTTCTCCGCCGCTGCCGGCGCTTGAAGTGTTGGCGCGAATCTGCACGACGCCGTTTGCGGCTCGATTCGAAAGCGCAACGATGTCGCTTCCAGGGAAGTTGAGTCCGTAACGGTTGGCGCCTCCGGAATCCAGATATTGAATGCCCTCGCCGGCCCCGCCGGCAGTGCCGTTGAATGAGAGTACCGATGCGACCCCGCCGATTGTCACTTTCGTCGTTGGCGCCGTCTCCCCAATCCCCACGTTGCCGGAATTAGTAACCACAAACAGCGTCGAGGTTGCCGAGGCGGTCGAGGAGGCGACGGCAAAGAGCGTGGTGTTGGTGTCGCCGTTGTTGGCCTGGATAGAAAAGCGGGCATAGGGCGATGTAGAGCCGACGCCAAGCTGGCCGGTCGAATAGGTCTGCGCCGAGCCGTCCAAGTTCCGGCCGTACAGCAAGTTACCAATGTTGAGCTGGTTGTTGGCCGTGGCGCTGGGGAAGGAGATGTTATACCCAATTTTAATGTTGCCCGAGCCGGTGGTGAGGTTGTCGTTCGAGGCGGTGGGCACGGCGCCCAGCACAATGTTGTTTGCGCCGGTGGTTACGTTGGTCCCCGCGTTGTAGCCGACAAAGGTGTTGTAGTCAGACGAGCCGTTGGTCGAGTCGCCCGCATTTTGGCCTACAAAAATGCTGTGTACGGTACTGCTTGCCTGTAAAACAAGATTGCCATCTATCTGGAATCCGCCCGTGATGCCGGAGGTGTTGATAAAACCGGACGATTGTATGGTCGACGATGATTGCAGCCCGGCGGTAAACCAAATGGGAGTGGAAGTCGAGTTTGCTGCCGCGCCGTAGTTGGTGGTCGGGGTAAAGGGGAAGATTTGTGAAAGCGAAGAGGAGGAAATTTTGTTGTTGAAGACATTCCAGTCGGTGGAGGACAGGTAGCCGTCGGCTGCACCGCCGGACTGGGTGATGGAGAGCGTTGAACCGGAGAAGCTTAGGGGTGCGGAGACCGTGGTGGTTTGTGCAACACCGGTTGAGTTGGTGGAAAGAATGGTGCCGGGGAGGAGCGAAACGGTAAGGTTGCTGGTTGATGCCGTACCAAAGTAGCCGGTGCCCGAGACGGTCAGCGCGGTCGAGGATGCGTAGGGGAAGGTCGAGGCAACGGTGGTGGAGGTAGCCGTAAAGTAGTCGGCGCGGACATCTTGATTAAAGACTCCCCTGCCGTCGACGCTGAGTTTAGCGTAGGGCGATGTGGTTCCGATGCCGACGTTGCCGGTTGTTGAAGGATTAAGAAGGATGTCGCCCGAGCCTTTGCCCTGGATACTAATGCCCACGTTGGTATCGGTACCTCGTGCCTGTTGCGACACCTTGTTGCCAGTCGTGCCGCCGTTAAACTCCAAATAGTTTACGTTTGACGTGTTTTGAATAAAGTTCGCCGTGAGGTTTGCTGCCACCCCTCCAATCTCAAACGTACCTGACGAGTCAAGAGACAACCGGTCAACACCCCCCGTTGCCCAGTTTATTCTGTTTCCGCCGCCGCGATACATACCCGCAGCAGGACTGTTTGCAAAGCTGACACTCGGCGCCGCGGCCGAGCCGTTGGAATTAAGCACTTGACCATCAAACACAGCCCCGCCCGCCACACTCAACAGTTGATACGGACTCGTCGTCCCGATGCCGACTTTGCCGCCAATCGGATTGAGAGCGAGAGGATATGTATTTGACTCGGGGGCGAGCCTATCCCCGCTCTGTATGTAGTTCGAGAAAGGCGAGCTTACTATCGAGCCAAAGTGCAACGCCTGCGTGCCGCTGCTCTCGATGATGGCAACGGCGTTGGTCCCCGATATGCTGTCGTTGCTCGTGCCAAGCACATTCAACTTTGTACTTGGATTCGTTTTTCCAATCCCCACATTCCCCGCAAAGTACGCGTTCCCCGTCGTCGTTGCCCCGCCCGAGATGGTGAGTCCTCCAATTTGCGTTCCAGAGCCGATAGTAGAGGAAGCGTAGGCGGTAAGGCCACCGTTGAACTGCGTGAGGGTCGAGGTAGCGTTGCCGGTGACGGTAAACGGGTAAGCGATGGTGTTGGTAATAACACCGGTAGTGGAGTTGTAAGAGATGCCGGCTCCGGCGGAGAGCGAGCTGGACGAGATTTTGTTGTTGAAGACGCTCCAATCTGCAGCGGCAAGACAACCAAAGGTAGCGCTGTTGGCGGTGTCGCAATCAAAATCGTCTACGGTGCGTGTGAGCCCGTCGCCTGCCGTGAGTGTGTTGGTTACATTGCCATTGAGGTAAGTAAGGCCGCCTGAAAAGGTGGTGGTGGCCGCTGCATAAACTACTCCCGATGAATTAACGGCGAGTCCTGCGCTTGCAAGGTTTTGGAAGGTTGCGGTGCCCGACACATTGAGCGCGGTAGTCGTCGCGGTGCCAAAATAGCCGGTACCCGAGATGGTAAGGGCCGTGGTGGAAGCATACGGGAAGGTGTTGGCCGCGGTAGCAGCGGAGGTGATGGCTCCGGCAAAGGTAGAGGCGGTGGTACCGGTGGCGGTTATGTAGTTAAAGACCGACTGCCCTGTAACAGAGAGTGCCGCATACGGCGAGCTGGTGCCTATGCCGACGTTGCCTCCCATAAAGTTGGCGACTGTCGGGCTGCTTTGTGTTGTCGAGGCAACAAACGCGCTGATAGTACCGCGGCTAAAGATGCCGCTGATGCCGACATCAAGCCCGCCGCCCGCGTATATGTTGTTGCCGACCGAAAGTGTGTCGCTGACGTCAATGCTGTTGGCGGCGATACTGCCAATGTGCGCGGCGGGCGAATCGATGCCGTTGATATCGATGACGTTGAGTCCGTTGGTGTCGCCGGCGACATAGGCATATTTGCCCGACACCGTTACCCCGAGCGGCTGGCCCGCAGAGAGCGTGTAGGTACCCGCCGCCTGAGGACTGGCCGGGTTTGAAATGTCGATGACCTTAAGGAACCCGCTGTTGTCGGCGGCGTACGCGTAATTGCCGGCGACCGACACGCCGTAATAAGCGGCGGAAGTGTCATACGAGCCTGTGAGCGTCGGAGACGCAGGGTTGCCGATGTCTACTATAAGGAGTCCCTTGCCGGCATCGGCGACATAGGCGTATTTGCCGGAGACATAGACGCCGGTCGGGTTGGTCCCGCCGCTGTAGGTGCCGACAATCGCCGGCGCGACGGGGTTGCTTATGTCGACTATCTGCAACTTTCCGTTTGCCTGGTTAGCGACATACAGATACTTCCCCTGCACGGCAAGACCGTACGGATTGCCGCCCAGATAGGTACTGGAGGCCAGCTTCGGAGAACGCGGGTCGCTGACATCTACAACATTGACCTTGCCGCCGGTGAGGTTGGAAACAAACGCGTATTTGCCCGAAAGCGCGATGCCATAGGCGTCGCCGCCGGCATAGCTACCCACGAGCGCGGGGGCGGAAGGATTGCTGACATCCACTATTACCAAGCCCGCAGTTATATCGCCGACATACGCGTAGCGCCCCGCCACCACCACCGATACTGTTCCGCTGATGCCGGAGTATGTCCCCACCAGCGCCATCTTGCGCGGATTGCTGTTATCAAAGATTTTTAACCCGCTGACGTTATCGGCAACATACACGTACCGTCCTTGTACTGTCGACGAATAAGTATGGTCTGCCGTGTATGTAGTTGTGGCAAAAGTAGGCGCGCCGGCCGCCTGCTGGGTAATATTGCCGCCCAGGATACTCAACCGCGACGAGGGTGAGCTGGAGCCGAGCCCTAAGTTGCCCCAAATTATTTCGTTGCTCCCCACCGTAAGATTCGTCGAGCTGGCAGTCGTCGCAAAGAAGGAGGTAGAGGTGGCGGCATCAAAACCCGCCCCGCCGATGACATTAAATTTTGCGAGCGGCACCACGCCCGAAGAAGTTGCGGTCGCGCCGATGAGTACCTGGTTGGTGGTGGTGCCCAGCCGCACGCCCGAACCGTTAAAGAAGGCCCAATTTATCTCCGAGGTGCCCGACGCACCGGAATCGCTGCCGCAGGAGAAAGTGCCTCCCGTCCACAACAGTTTGTCAGCACCCGAAGCGCAGGTCGAAAGTCCCGCGCCATACAAACTACCCGACACCGTAAGCGCAGTCGATGAAGCGTAGACAAAGTGCGAGGTCGAAGATGCTTGCAGTCCGGCGGTAAACCAAACGGGGGTGGAAGTCGAGTTGGCCGCCGCGCCGTAGTTGGTCGTGGCGGTAAAAGGAAAGGCTACTGTAGAGGCAATGACTCCGGTAGTGGAATTGTAAGAGATACCGGCTCCGGCGGAAAGGCTGGAGGACGATATTTTGTTGTTAAACACAGTCCAGTCGGTGGAGGAGAGATAGCCGTCGGCGGCGGCGGCGGATTGGGATATTGAGAGCGTTGAACCGGAAAAGCTGAGGGGTGCGGACACGGTGGTACTTTGCGCCGCGCCGCTTGCAGTAGAAGAAAGGAGTGTGGAAGCAAGCGACTGAAAAGTCGCCGTGCCCGACACATTGAGCGCGGTAGTCGTCGCGGTGCCAAAGTACCCGGTGCCGCTGACGGTGAGTGCGGTACTGGAAGCGTACGGGAAGGTCGAGGCCAAACTGGTGGAAGTGGCGGTGAAGTATGAGGCGCGTGCGTAGTCAGCGAAATTGCCGATGCCGAAGACGTCGAGTTTGTAGGAGGGTGAGGTGTTTGCTATGCCGACGTTGCCAACATTGTCTATCAAGAATCTGACGGGCAAGCCGCTCGTAGTAAGATCTCTGATTGCAAAGGTGTTCGAGTTAGTGATGTGGCCTACCCCAAAATCTATTCCGCTCGCATGACTGCTATCGAAAGTCAGCTCGCCAGTCGTTATACCGCCATCGGGAGTCGTAAGAGTAAGTAGAGACGTGTTGGGCGTAGTCGTCCTGCTGACATGAAGCAGCGTGCTGGGTATCGTCGTCCCGATGCCCACATTCCCCGCAAAGTACGCATTCCCCGTCGTCGTCGCGCCACCCGAGATGGTGAGTCCGGTGGTTTGACCTCCCGCGCCAATGGTGGAAGACGCATAGGCGGTAAGGCCGCC
>CAYHDT010000009.1:0-44602 GCA_964355655.1 uncultured Candidatus Saccharibacteria bacterium
CACACCAGCGAAACCGGCTCGCTGGACAAAGTGGTGCTCGAGGCTCTTGCCTGCGGCTGCTCCGTCCAAACAAACGACCACGCGCTCAAACATCTTGAGCACGCAACCCCTGCGTATATCCGGGAGCATCACTCGCTCGCCAAGCTTATTCCTGCGATACTAAAAGAACTTTCATGACTGCGCCTCATACAAATAGACCGCAAGTAGATAAGTCACATTATGCGTTCGGCAAGTACGCGTTTGAAGGGCGGTTCGTCAGCTATTACTGGCAGCTCAAAGAGGTGTTGGCGCTCAACCCCGGCTCGGTTTTGGAGGTCGGCGCGGGAGACCGGGTCTTCGGTAATTTTGTTAAAGACAATACCGGCGTGGCGTACACCTGCGTCGACATTGCGGAAGACCTGTGCCCAGACGTGGTCGGCAGTATCCTCGCGCTCCCGTTCGGGGACAAGTCGCACGATGTGGTGTGCGCGTTCGAGGTGTTGGAGCACCTGCCGTTTGAAAAGTTTGATAAAGCGCTCACCGAGCTTGCACGCGTTGCCCGTGCGCACGTGGTTATCAGTATTCCGCACTTCGGCCCGATGCTGTCGTTCTCGCTCAAAATCCCGTTTATTCCGCAGATGCATTTTGCGTTTAAGATTCCGTTCCCGCGGCGGCATACGTTCAACGGCCAGCACTATTGGGAGGTAGGTAAGAAAGGTTACCCACCTTCGCTCATACGTCAGAAACTTTCTTGCCATGGCAAAATAATCAAAGACTTCGTACCCTTCGGTAACCAATACCATCATTTTTTTGTTGTAGAGATATGAAAATTGGATTTATTGCGGAGCCGTATGAAGAGGAAGGTGCTTCAGGTATGGGGTACATGATATGGGAGCTCATGAGACATCTTCCGGCCGCGTGTAAAGATCACGAGTTCACCATCTATTCCTCAAAACCAATAAGAGAGAGTGCAATACCGGTGCCGATTAGGAATGTTATAGTGCCGCGTAGTTTCGCTGGAAAGTTTTTTTGGTTTTTATGGACGAAGGAGGACATAGACGTGATTCTGTTTGTTACGCCACTATTACCGCTATGGCTCCCAAAAAGAATCAAAGTTGTAGCTATTTGCCCAGAATTAGGCAGCCAAAAAATTACACCAGAAGCGTTTTCCGGTAAAATTGTCGCTTTTGTGCGGGACCGACTGCTTATGCCCAGATGTTTTTTGCGCGCGACATCTATTGTTGCTATATCGCACGCTACAAAGGAGGACATAATGAAATATTACCGTGCTCCGGATAATAAGATCGAAGTCATATATATAGGATTTCAAAATCTGATAACAACTAAAGAAATAATGCCACTAGTGGCTAAAGAACAGACGCCATTTTTCTTTTTTACCGGTAGGGTCAAACCACGCAAGAATGTATATGCCATCGTGTCTGCTTTTATTGAGTTTAAGAAACGAGTACATACAGACTGCAAGCTTGTAATAGCTGGAAAGAGCGGCGGAGACTACCGTAGGCGTATGGTTGATGAACTTACAAAAAATGGTCTACAAAATGATGTCTTTTTTGTCGGATTTGTCTCAAAAGAATTGCTCTGTGCATATTATGTGCAAGCTGTTGCGCTCGTATTTCCATCGCTCAACGAAGGGTTTGGAATGCCGGTTCTTGAAGCTATGAGTTTAGGGACGCCCGTCATCACATCAAATATTTCTTCCTTGCCAGAGGCTGCTGGAGATGCAGGGTTTTTGGTTGACCCACACAATATTACTGAAATCAGCTTAGCGATGGAGAAAGTCTTTTTAGACCAGAACTTGCGTACGAGAATGATTAAAAAAGGATATGAGCAGGCAGAGAAATTTTCATGGGACAAGACGGCACGAGAATATTTGCTCTTTCTAGAAAAAACAGTATCGTGAATGAATCTATGAAGAAAAGAGTCCTTATAACTGGAGTTACAGGGCAGGACGGCTCGTATCTCGCCGAACACCTGTTTGATCTTGGATACGAGGTATGGGGATTGGTTCGTCGAACAAGCCTTGACCCGCATATGCGCATCGATTCGCTTACAAAGAATAAAAATATTCGTATTGTTTATGGTAATTTGCGCGACGGCGCCACTCTGCGCGATGCTGTCGAAAAGAGCAGGCCCGATGAGATTTATAATTTGGCAGCCCAATCAGATGTTCGAATTTCGTTCGATTGCCCCGATGAGACAAGAGAGGTCAACTACTACGGGCTAGACAGGTTGATACAGGAGGCCTTGCGGGTAAATCCATCGGTGCGCATCTATCAGGCATCTACTAGTGAGATGTTTGGAAAGACTCTGCCGCCACAGAACGAACAATCAGTGCTTCAGCCGGTAAGTCCGTATGGAGAAGCCAAACTTCTCGCACATGAAAATTTAGTCAAAGGATATAGAGAAAAACTTGGTCTGTATATTTGTTCCGGATTTCTTTTTAATCACGAATCCCCTCGCCGGGGAGGCAACTTTGTTACTCGAAAAATCACGACGTCGCTTGCGAGAGTCAAACTCGGACAGATAGAGAATTTTGACCTTGGAAATCTAGAGGCTTTGCGAGACTGGGGATATGCTGGGGACTATGTAAAAGCAATGCATCTTATGCTCCAGCAAGACAAACCAGAAGATTACGTTATTGCAACTGGTGTGAGCCACTCGGTGCGTGATTTTGTAGAGGCTGCAGCACACGCACTTGATATGAGTATATGTTGGGAAGGTGTTGGAATTGACGAGATAGGCAAAGATTCAAATGGCAGAACAATTATTAAGATCAGTAAGGAATTCTACAGGCCGGTTGAGGTTGACTATCTCCTCGGTGACAGTTCAAAGGCGCTTGCCAAACTAGGGTGGAGTCCCGGGGTTACATTTGAGGGGCTCGCAGAGATGATGGCAAAAGCCGACTATGAACGTCTCTCTAAATTTAGTTGATTGCCACTCTTTGTGTTTATATGTTAACCCCGCATGGAAACGCGAGGGGCTCCACTCGCCGCTCCTGTATCCGTTTTGGGGCAACCCCAACGAGGACGTGTCGCTGTTTGCAAAAGAAATGTTTGACGCGTACTCGTTTGACACGTCGCTCTACACGATTACCGGCGACCTGCAAAAAGCCGATATGGTATTTCCGCCCTACCGGCACAATTGGCTTTTGTTGCACGACAAAGCACTGCTCGAGGAGTGCGCGCGTGCCGCGCGCGAGGCGCGGCTGCCTCTGCTTATCGACGGCGTTGGAGACATAGAGTCGCCAATAAACCTTGAAAACGCTTTTGTACTGCGTATCGGTGGGTACCGGTTTTTACCCGAGAAAGGCCGCATACAGATACCGCCCGCGGCCGACGACCTTTTGGAGCGCTGTGTTGGCGGGCAATTACAGATACGCAAAAAAAGCGCCGGGAAGCCGGTAGTCGGCTTTGCGGGGTGGGCGCAATTGACGCCCATGCAGATACTGCGTACGGTCATTAAAGAAATTCCGGTCCGCGTTCGCGGTATTTTTGACCGCCGTTATCGCGCGATGAAAAAGGGCGTGCTGTGGCGCGCCCGGGCGATACAAATTTTAGGGCGTTCGCCGCTAGTAAGTTTAAATCTCAAAGTACGCGCATCCTTCTCCGGCAGTACAAAAACAGCGGAAGGGGACATGCGCCACCTGCGCCAAGACTTTGTTGATACGGTGTTAAGCAGTGACTACGCGCTTGATGTGCGCGGCGACGCCAACGACTCGACGCGCCTGTTTGAAATCCTTTCGCTCGGGCGCATACCGGTTATTGTGGACACCGAGCGCCGGCTCCCGTTCGGTGATGTCATTAATTACAGGGATTTTTGTTTCATCGTCGACTTCCGCGATATCAAAAAACTGCCGGAAAAAATAGCCGAGTTCCACAAAAACGTAACTCCCGAAAAGTTCGAAGCAATGCAGCGCAAAGCCCGCGAAGTATTTGTTAACTACTTGCGCATTGACGCGCAAATGAAGCAGATAATAAGGCAATTGTCCGATGTCTCCGTCAAGATGCCGTAGGATATAAATCACGATATACTCGGCGCAGACGTTCTCATTGACACACTGTAACAGGAGGAGCGCATGGACGCGCGAAAAGTCTGTATCATCGTACCGCCGTCCCCGTTTCTACTGGACGAGCGGGTGTTCCCCTTCTTGGGGCCGTTAAAAGTCGCCGCCGCGCTGGAGTCGGCCGGAGTGCCTGTCGAGGTGCTTGACCTCTCAGGCTACAAAAACTTCGCCGACATCGTGCGCGAGCACGTTGACGAAACGTCGGCGCGCTACTTCGGCATCACGGCGACGACGCCGCAGCTGCCCGCCGCGGTCGAGATTGCGGATGCAATCCGGCAGTCGCGCAGCGATGCGCGGATCATCCTCGGCGGAACGCATGCCACGCTTACCGTGGCGGCGCTCAATTACGAAAAGAAGCAGGGCACTGTCGGCAGGGCGCACCGCGCGTTTGACCGACTCTTGCCGTACTTCGACACTATCGTCGCGGGCGACGGGGAAGAGACAATCTTTCTTGCCGTGCAAGACGACGCGCCGCAGGTAATCGATGCGGATGGACGAAAGTCCCCCCGCAAAGACCTCTTCCTCGACAACACGCGGTTAAATGCCTCCGCCTTTCCGGCGCGGCATCTGATCGACCTGCCTAGCTATCGCTACACGATCGACGGCGTCTCCGCGACGTCGCTTATCGCTCAGCTCGGATGTCCGTTCGAGTGCGGGTTTTGCGCCGGTCGGCTGAGCCCGATGCTGCGCCACATCCGCACGCGGACGACCGCCAACATCGTCGAGGAGATCGAGCAGGTGCACCGTACGTACGGGCACACCGGCTTTATGTTCTACGACGATGAGCTCAACGTCTCCAAGTCGATGGTCGAGCTGATGGGGGCCATCACGGCGCTTCAGCGCAACCTCGGCGTCGAGTTCCGCCTGCGCGGTTTCATCAAATCGGAGCTCTTTACCCAGAGCCAAGCCGAGGCGATGCACGCGGCGGGGTTCCGGCAGATATTGGTGGGCTTCGAGTCCGGGTCTCCCCGGATACTCGAGAACATCAATAAAAAAGCTACCCGCGAGGACAACACGCGTTGTGTCGCTCTCGCGCATGCGGCCGGACTTAAGGTAAAAGCGTTGATGTCCATCGGACATCCGGGCGAGTCCGCGAGAACAGTTGCGGATACGCGCGATTGGCTGCTCGAAGCCAAACCTTCGGACTTCGACGTCACGGTCATCACGCCGTATCCGGGCTCGCCGTACTACGACCAGGCGACGGAGCTCGAACCCGGGCGTTGGGTGTACGAAGCGAACGGGGATCGCCTCTACCAGCAGGAAATCGACTACACGGTCGATACCGACTGCTACAAGGGCGTTCCCGGGCACTACGTCAGCCATGTCTGGACCGAGACCCTCTCAGCTGAGGGCCTGGTGCGCGAGCGCGATAATCTCGAGCACGAAGTGCGCGAGCATCTCGGTATCCCGTTCAACCCGAGCGCGTCGTCGCAACTCTACGAGCATTCGATGGGGCAGACAGGCCTGCCCGGCCGGATACTCCGCGTCAGCACGCCGCAAAAAACGACTCTCTCCGCTAGTTAGCGGAGAGTTTTTATTTATTCGGTGTTTTTATTGAAATCACCTCTGCTGAAATATCTCTCTATAAGGCAGTATAAAAGTATAAAAAGATACCTGCTCCCCATTTCTTTTATTTTTAATTTGGAAATACCGCTCTTCCGGTTACTCCAAGAGTTGGGGAGTACGCGATAAGAATATCCGCGCACTATCGCTTTGAGCGGAAGTTCGAGCGTTAAATTAAAATGAGGCGCAAGAAACGGCCTCAACCCGTTTAATGTAGATAGTTTGTAAAGCTTAAAAGCGTTTGTGCAGTCATTATATTTGATTCGAAACAAAAGACGCACGAGTGTGTTGGCAAAACGGTTGAGCCAGAGTTTCATCCGCGGGTAATCGCGAACAGACCCTCCTTTTATAAAACGGCTGCCAAATATGCAGTCCGCGCCTGTTCTTCTGGCTTCGCGATAAAAACGTATTAAGTCTTCCGGGTCATCGGATAGATCGGCCATCATAATCGCAACATACTCTCCGCTTGCCTCGTCTATACCAGCAACTACAGTCCGGCCGTATCCTCCTGCCCCGTTGTTCACCATAGGACGCACCTCAGGTATATGAGCTGACAAGACGTCTAACATGGCTTGTGTGCCGTCGGTTGAGTTGTCATTTACTACAATTATTTCGTGAGATATGTGCTCGCGTACTAGCGTCTTGTTTATAGAGCGTACTGTTTCTTCTATGGACCCATCCTCGTTGTGGGCCGGTATGACAATACTTAGCGCGGTATCCATGCTAGGACTCTAACATAAAGATATGCTAGCATGGGTGCGCAATATATATGACAAAAACAGCTTTAATTACAGGTTCGGCAGGCCTTATAGGCTCAGAGGCTGCGCGTTTTTTTGCCGCCAAGGGGTATCGCATAGTCGGGATTGATAACGACATGCGCAAATACTTCTTCGGCGACGGCGCCAGCACGGCGTGGAATGCCGAAACGTTGTCCAAGGAACTCGCTGGGGCATACGAACATTACAATGTCGACATCCGCAGTCACGAAGACATCGAAGCGATTATACAAAAGTGCAAGCCTTCTGTAGTCATCCATACCGCAGCGCAGCCGAGCCATGATTGGGCGGCCAAGGAACCGTATACGGACTTTAGTATCAACGCCGGAGGAACTCTCGTGCTGCTTGAGAGCGTGCGCAGATACGCTCCGGATGCGACGTTTATTTTTACATCGACGAACAAGGTGTACGGCGACAGGCCAAACTTCCTTCCGTTGGTAGAAAAAGAGACGCGGTGGGAAGTTGATCCTGCTCATCCGGCTCATAGTGGCATCGGCGAGTCGATGAGTATTGACCAGACTCTCCACAGTGTCTTTGGTGCCTCCAAGGTTGCCGCCGATATACTGGCGCAGGAGTATGGCAAATATTTCGGCATGAAGACGGGTATTTTCCGCGGAGGATGTCTTACGGGTCCCAGCCACAGCGGAGCGGAGCTCCACGGATTTTTGGCGTACTTGGTAAAGTGCATCGCTGCTGGGAAGCCATACACAATTTTCGGCTACAAAGGCAAACAGGTGCGCGACAATATACACGCGTACGACCTGGTCAATATGTTTTGGCACTTTCATCAGAAGCCACGTCCGGGCGAGGTCTACAACGCCGGTGGCGGCCGTCAAGCGAACATCTCCATGCTCGAGGCGGTAAAAAAGATAGAGGCGCTTACCGGCACAAAAGCAAACATTGTGTACAAGGATGAGCCGCGCATCGGCGACCATATTTGGTACATAAGCGATCTTTCAAAATTTAAGTCGCATTATCCGGGCTGGGACATCACCTACGATATAGACGCTATTTTGCGCGACCTGTGCGCCAATGTCCGTGCATAATGACACTATGGACTACCGGAACGTATTAGTTACAGGAGGCGCCGGGTTCGTCGGTTCGTCGCTGGCCCTGAGGCTCAAATCGGCGTTTCCAGACGCAGAAGTATGCGCACTCGACAATCTTTCGCGCAAAGGATCGGAGCTCAATGTTCCGCGTCTTGAAGCCGCCGGCATTGCTTTTATCCGCGGCGATGTCCGGCGCGCGGAGGATTTTAAACAGTTTGCTGGCACCGATCTTATTGTCGACTGCGCCGCGGAACCGTCGGTTATGGCGGGGAAGGACGGCTCGCCGCTCTATGCTCTGGAAACAAATTTGTGGGGGACAGTGAACGCGCTTGAGCTGGCGCGTACGTCTAAGGCAAAGCTTCTTTTTCTCTCATCGAGCCGCGTGTATCCGGTCGCCGAGCTTAATGCAATCGAAACCGAAGAGACTCCGGAGCGTTTTGCTATCGCGCCCGGGCAGACGCTCCTCGGTGTTTCGCCGCAAGGCGTGAGCGAGGCGTTTTCTTTCGGCGAGCAGCGCACGCTCTATGGGGCAACCAAACTGGCTTCTGAGATGCTTATAAAAGAGTACGAGTTCTTGTATGGAACACAGGCAATCATCAATCGTTGCGGTGTTATTGCGGGACCGTGGCAGTTTGGAAAAGCCGATCAGGGCGTGGCAGTATTGTGGATGGCAAAGCATGTATTCAATCAGCAGCTCTCATATATAGGCTTCGGCGGACAAGGGAAACAAGTGCGAGACTTTTTACACATAGACGACCTATGTGATGCGATTGAGCTTCAGTCTAAGTCATTTGAAGTTTTTTCAGGACATACTTTTAACATAGGCGGAGGAGTAGAGCATAGCGCTTCACTAAAGGAACTTACGACGTTATGCCAAAAAATAACTGGAAATGTGGTTGATGTCGGTTCAATCCCTGAAACCAGGTGGGGCGACGCGAAGATATATATATCAGATAACTCTCGGTTTTCCGCGATTTCCGGATGGGTTCCAAAACGCAGTGTAGATGAGACAATGCGCGATATACACGCATGGATTACTAAAAATAAAAAAGATCTTCTGGATGTTCTTAGGTAGATAGTAGTTTACACAGTATTTTTATGGATTTTGCACGCAGAAATCTCGCCTTACTTTTCGCACTATCCGTGTCTGTATTGATAGTACTTAGTCCAGTTATTGAATCTTGGATTTTTATAGGTTCGGCTTATCCAAAAATACCACCAGCTTATGGAGACGAATTTTTGTACTATGCGCAAGCGCATGCGGTGGCGCAAGGATATTTCGGTTTTGGGAATCCTTACCTGTTTGAACACGCCACTGATTACCCGTTGGTGATTTTTGGCGGCACTTGGATATCGTCGATTCCGCTGCTCCTGCATCTGCCACTTTTTCTTTCTATAGAGCTTAACTTTCTGGTGTGGGGATTAATTTTTGTAACCTTGGCATACTGGTTGTTAAGAGAGATTTGGGTTCCAAAATGGCTTTCCGCGGCAGGCGCCCTATTTGCTTTTTTGCAGTGTTCCGGACTAATCATGCGTATGAGCAACCGGCAGATTGTAAATCCTGTCTTCTTGCTTTTTTACGTAGCACTCGCGCGATTTCTTATAAGACCTGAACGTTTCAATATTGTGCTGCTAGGTGTAGCGACCGGTTTATCTTTTTGGGTGTTCAGCTATTTGTGGCAGACGGTTGTTATTACGCTTGGAATGCTGGCTCTTTACGCTCTAATTTGTCGCGAGTGGGTCCTGCTTCGCGCTACGCTGGCTTCGTCTTTACTAGGCGGTGTCATCGGCTCTCCGACGCTTATATATATGTTTTGGATATCGCACGCGAATCCTTATTTTTGGGAGAGTATAGCGCGTTTCGGGCTTGTAGATTCTCATTTACCTATGGCAGAGGTCGTATACTCCGGTGGATGGGTGGGTGCCATGCTTGCGTTATTATCTTTCGTATATTGGCGCACGCCGTCATTGCGGCGGGACAGGGATTTTCTTTTGCTGTGTTTTTACCTGGCGTTGAGCGGTCTTGGTCTTTGGATTATGCAGGGGAGCAATGTAATAACCGGTAAACTGCTTGAAACAGGCGAGCATATAAGGCCGTTTATCGCAACCTGGTTGATAATAGCAGTCGTCAGTTTCAGCTCATCGTTGTGGATTCGTCGTGCGCATATCACGCGCGCTATGCGCATCGTGTACGGAATCATTCTAGGAGTCCTAACGCTTGTTTCAATATATTTTGTATATGCGCATCTAAAAGCTTTTTTGTTCGAGGTTAATGCGCCTTTTTGGAAGACGCAGCAATTATATGCTATGCCATATGAATGGTTGCAGCAGAACGAGCCTAATCCGGTTGTGGTATGGGGGGATGTACATAACTTCTCGACAACAGAGTTGCCAATATTTACCCGGCACTACGTTCTATACACGCAACCAACAGTCTTTCATCTGGTTTCAAATCAAGAGATACGGGAGCGTTACCTTGTTGCGAGCTACTTCGATAATCCAACTGTTGAAACTCTAAAAAAAGATTTGGCGGAATATGTCGGCAGGCAGGATGCCTATCATCGCGCCAAAACAATCGAGCGTGGCGTTAAGGTTTGCAAAATATTGTTTTTTTGGGATGCGGACAAAAATTGCGGAGAAATACCGACTTCAGTGAGTTTGCTCGGAGATCAATTTTTTACAGACATGGAGCACAAATATACAAGCGACATAAAACCAAATATAAAAACTTATCTAAAAAAATACCATGTGTCTTATATTCTAAAAGATATTGTTCTTGATCCGCAATTCCATCCGGAAAAATTAGGCGGATCGGTTGTTTATAGCGACAACCGCTTTGAGCTTTACAAACTTCCCTGAGTATCTTCTTTGTGGCGCCAGACCCACAGGCGGTACCAGTTGTAGTTCCATACGAATCCGAGTACTATTCCAGAGGCGTATGCCACGTGTATCGTAAACAAGCTCGCACCAACATTTTCGGCTATAAATACAAACAACCACTGTATAAAGACCGAGCCCGATACAACCAAATGAAATCGAAATATCCTGTGTAGAGTAACACCGTCAGCTCTGCGGTCATGAAATGATAATTTGTTGTTGAGGAAAAAGTTGGTGAGTATTCCCGCTTCTGCCCCTATAATTGTGCCCGTCGATGGAGAGACAAGTCCGAGCCATATTGCTACAACCTCAAACACCGCCGTTTGCACCGTTACTGCTATTGCTCCTACAAACAAAGTGCGCGCAAGCCGTGAGTTATACAAATGTAAGATAATTTCTCTTGCCATCACAATATTTCGCGCACCCCGTCCTCTATAGAGACTGTCGTGGACCAGCCGAGGAGTTTTCTTGCGCGGGTTGTATCTGCAAGCGTGTCGTGCGGCTCGAGCCGAGCATCTATATACTCTGTAGGTCCGCCGATAAGTTCTGCTATGCGGTTTACCGACACGTTATTGCCTCCTCCTATGTTTATCACCTCTCCGCATCCTACAGATGCGCTTGTAGCCGCGAGCATGTTGGCACGCACGACATCGAGTACGTTTACAAAATCGCGCGTCTGCGTGCCGTCGCCTGTTATGGTAAGAGGTTTCCCCTCTTTTTTTAGTTTAAGAAAGTAACCTATAACAAGCGGATATGCGCCAAGCGGATTCATCCTTGGACCGTAGACGTTGAAATATCGTAATGAAACTGTTTCGAGTTTATATATTTCGGCGTATAGACTGCACATGAGTTCACCCACATACTTTTGCAGTCCGTAGGGGCTCTTTGGGCGCGCCGGCAGGTCCTCCTTAAGTGGCATAGGTTGGTCGCCATATGCGGAGCTTGATGCGGAATAAATGACGCGCCTCACGCCCGCGTCTTTGGCGGCGCGCAATACATTCAGCGTTCCGTTTACATTATGGTCGTGGCTTATGTCAGGGTGTTCTATAGAAAACTGCACTCTTGGAAGCGCCGCGAGATGGAAGACAAGCTCGGCTCCGTCAAATATGGCGCGCAATGCGTCGTAGTCGCGTATATCAACTTCATGCAGAGTTGCCGAGCTGTTTACATTATCGCGCGATCCGTTGGACAGGTTATCAACAACGTGCGTTTCATATCCGCTTGCAATCAATGCATCTACGATATGTGAGCCTATAAAACCCGCTCCTCCGGTTACAACTGCCTTTTTCATGTTATCGTACATATGCTAACATATTGCGCATCCAGTATGGATTTCATTAAAAAGCACAAGATAGAGATAGGTGTAGTCCTTGTTGCGCTTGTGTTGCGCTGTATTTATTTCGGTTTGAGTTTTAATACCTATGGCGGAGGCGACCTTAATACGACAATAGAGGGCGCTGACGGTTATTTTGTTGTCGCTCAAAATATCATAGCCGGACACGGATTCAGCGACTCTTCTGGCGCTCCGTATTCATTCCGTCCCCCCCTTTATCATTACTTTTTAGCTGTAAATTATTTCCTGTTCGGCGGGTTTGGAGGGGTTGTCGCTTTGCAGATAATAATAGGTGGTCTTTTACCCCTCCTTGGGATGGCATTGGCTAAAAGATTATCTTTTTCTAGAAATATATATATCTGGACAGGCATACTTCTGGCAATAGAACCGTTCTCCATCCTTTATTCTATATTCTTTTATAGTGAAACGGTCTTTATGTTGTTGTTTTTTATTTCGTTGCTGTATTTGTTTGACTACCTGAAAGATAAAAAAGTATTACATCTGATTTTTTCGGCGTGTTTTCTAGCCTTTGCCGCGCTCACTCGCCCGGTCGTAGAATATCTGCCCATTTTAATTATTGCGGCAATATTGTGGGAATGGCGCAAAAATATATCGGTCAAAATCATAGGCCATATGGCCGCATATGTATTCGTGTTTATACTAGTTCTTTCTCCGTGGCTGTTGAGAAATTATTCGATTTTTGGCGAGGTCGCGCTGTCTCCGCAACAAGGAATCAATTTGTATGCAAATGTTGTGCCGTCTATGTTTGCTATAGAAAATGGGACGAGCTACCAACAAGAGTACGATGCTCTGCAAAAATCCGGAATAAAGGGTCCAAATGAGTCAAGTCTCGGCGATGATTCTGGATATACCGAGAAAGCTCTGCGTATATTGCTCGAGCATCCAAAAGCAACCGCACTTTTGTTTGCAAATACAGAAGTTGCTTTCTTTACCCACGATGGGACACTCGAAGTGCTTAAGCATGTTGGTGCGCGTCCGGATACTTCGCTCGGAAAACCGGCTCTTTTTTTGCTCCTTTCCGATCCAGGTAAACTGATTTGGTTTATTGGATACTACTCCACAAAGCCGGCAATATTAATACTGGTAATGCGTATTGTGTGGACGATTGCCGCTATGTTATTTTTTGTCGGCGCGGTTACGTATATACGTCGTGAGGTACATACTGCCGGTGCCGCAGTCGCTCTTTGGATCATCGCGTATTTTGCACTTATTACACTATTGCTCGGTCTCACGATAAATGCGCGCTACAGGCTGCCGGTCGAAGCTCTTATCATACCTTTCGCTTTATACGGATTCGTGTATCTTAAGAGTCTATGGCATCGATCTCAGTAGTTATTCCGTGCTACAACGAGGAGGCGTCTATCGGCGAGGTAATCCGCGCCGTGCCTAAGGGCGTTTTGGAGGTGCTCATTATAGACAATAACTCAACCGACCGCACTGCCGAAATAGCGGCGCAAAACGGCGCTCGCGTTGTTGTAGAGCGTCAACAGGGGTACGGGCCCGCGCTTGCGTGCGGATTCCGCAATGCACTCGGGGACATACTAGTAACGCTCGACGGGGACAATCAATACCCTCCATATACCGTTGTAGATATTGCTAATTGTCTTGATGAAAATAATCTCGACTTTATATCCGCGTCGCGTTTTCCGCTTATGGACAGAGGCTCAATGCCTCTGTTGCGCAAAGTGGGGAACTGGGGGCTCACTATAGCAACTAACGTTCTATTTAATCTGCGCTTGCATGACGCGCAGTCCGGTATGTGGATATTCCGCAAAAAGACTCTTGACCTGCTGCCGTTGCAGGAAACTAAGGTGAACAAAGGCATGTCACTTACACAAGAGATAAAAGTGCGCGCGGCAAAACATCCAAACATCCGCTTCGCCGAGTATCACATCCCATATCATCCGCGCATGGGACACTCCAAGCTTAATCCGTTTCGCGACGGATGGCGGATGCTCATGTTTTTACTCAAGTTGCGGATTCGTGGCTGACACCAGCCGTGACTTAGCGCAGTTATATCTGCATACAATGAAATTAATCTGCATTTCCCACTGGCGTTTCCCTTCGGAGAAGACCATGGCGCCATACATGATGCGTGTGCTGGAGGCGTTTGCCAAAGATGGCATAGATGTTGAATTATGGGCGCCGCGCCGGCAGAACTCGCATGATCTCGCACATACAGACCCTTTCGAATATCACTTAATCGAGCGTAACTTTAAAATAAGTAAGCTTCCTGTGATAGATATAATGCCGCAATCTGCAGGCAGGTTTGGGTTTTTCCTTATGCTTGGGAGCTTTATAGTGTCGGTGTTTTTTAAGATGCTTTTTATGCGCGGACGTAAAGACGTTGTGTTTTATTTCTTTGATCTGCGTGATGCAATTGCCGCACATTTGTTGAGCAATAAGACGTTCTGCGAAATCCATATGTATTATCGCAGTAGCTTCGACGCTATTAATAGGCGTGGACTAAGAAGAATGTCTGGAATTATTGCAGCCACCAAACCTCTACAGACAGAGATAATGCGCGAGTATCGGGTGCACAAAGAAAAGATTCTTTATGCGCCATGTGGTGTCAATTTTGAACGTTTTGGGCTCGATATGCCAAAGCAAGAGGCGCGCGATACTCTAGGCCTTTCGCAGGACGAGAAGATAGTGTTGTATGTCGGTCATTTATTTGAAGTCAAGGGCGTCAACGTTCTTTTTGATGCACATCCGAATTTGCACGCCGATGAGAAGATATATTTTGTCGGAGGAACCGATGAGGATATAGAAAACTTCAGAAAAAAATGGGTTAGTGCCGGATCTCCAAAAAATATAGTCATTGTAGGACGTAAACCTCATGGAGATGTACCTACTTGGTTGCGCGCCGCCGATGTTCTGGTCATACCAAACACCGCCAAAGAGGCCGCCGGTTCTATAGAATCATCTCCGTCTAAGCTTATTGAGTATATGGCGTCTGGCAGGCCTATAGTGGCTTCAGATGTGCCTGGCATACGCGACGTGTTGGATTTGGATAGCGGATTTTTTTGCAAGCCTGACAATGCGGCGGATTTAAGCCGTGCTATAGGCGAGGCTTTACGCGACCCAAATGAGGTTTTTCTTAGGGCACAACGCGCCAGGCAGGCTGCGCGCGCTCTTGGGTGGGACGCTCGCGCGCAGAAAATAAAAGATTTTATAATCTCGCATTCATAGAGTATGCAAGATTTTTGTTGTATAGAGACGAAGTACGGGCCAATCTATATTGACTCAGAGCGCGACAAAAAAATGGCAACGGCTTTACAGCGGGGCGAGTACCCTCATGAAGTTTTACTTGAAGTGGCGCGCAGTTTTGTACGCAACGGCGATACTGTAATTGATATAGGGGCGCATGTCGGTACTTTTGCAATACCTATCGCGGCGGTGGCTGGCAAGACTATTGTGTTTGAACCGTCTCCGGAGAATGCCGCGCTTTTGTCGCGCAATGCTACAGAAAATAAAGTGGCTCTTCAGATAGTAAATAAAGCACTAGGCAGAGAAGCCGGTAAAGGAAGGCTCGTTGTCCGCAATGCATCGAACTCAGGAGCAAATACGCTTATGAGCGGCGGCGATATCCCTATTGTTATGCTAGACAACGAGATCGAACATGCCGACTTTATCAAAATGGATGTCGAAGGTATGGAGCTTGAGGTGCTGCTTGGCGGTTCAAAATTGATACATAGGTCACGACCTGTTGTTCTGTTTGAAGTAAACTTGTCGCAGCTTCGCGCACACGGGGTATCGCCGCGCGCTCTGGAGAGGTTTTTTACAAAACGTGGTTATCGTATTTTTGTTCCTCTTGAGGGAAAAAATATTGAACTTGCGCGAGTCCGCAGTGCAACGTTTCTTACTGCCCTGATAGCTCCCTATGCGTGGCTTTTCTTTAAGGAGAGTGCGCCTTTTGACCTTGTCGCTGTACCAAAGGAACGTCCTTTATCAATAAAGAATTCAAGTTTTATGTCCGCTATTATATATATGATTAAGAACAACTTTTTGTTGAAAGTCCGACGTCTGCGCTTTTTGTTTTATACCGGCGCATATATGGTAAAGAGTGTTCTTACTTTCCGCGCGTCCTCGATAGGCGACTGCCTGATGGGGAAGTATCTGCTGGAGAATATCCGCGCCGCGCGCCCCGGCGCGCGCTGTTCGCTCGCGGTCTCGAGTCGTACCGCCATGGTGCGCGATCTGTTTGCCGCGTACCCATGGATTGAAGTTTTGGAGGTTAATAAAAATCCGTTATCGCTCGCGCGTTTTTTTGCGCGCGGACAGCAGGATATTGTTGTGACCCCCTACACCGGAGGAGTGTTTGGTATCCTGCCTAAACTTACTGCGCGCCTTTCTGCAAAAAAACTCATCGGCTACAGCGACTCCTCCCCGTTCAACCGTTTTTTGTATACAAAACTTATTCCGCTGGTCGGCCGCTCGCGCGCGCCGCGACTGCTTGAGTGCGATGTGCTCGCGGCGGCGGGAATTCCTGTCGCTGTTACACAGTCATCGTTTGAATATCTGCCGCAGCCGCAGCTTTTGCCGAGACTTGGATTACAGGAAAAAAACTACGTCGTACTGCATCTCTTTTCCGGTGGTAATGCACGCGGACTTTCTCCGGATAAAAAAATGGAGCTTATCAATGCTTTGGCTAAAACACTTTTGATGCCGCTGGTGCTCACCGGAACCGAAAAAGAAACCATGAGCCTCGGCGCATTACCGCTCAGTGTGCGTGTTGTGCACACCACACTGCAAGAACTTGCGCATCTTATAGACCACGCGGCCGGCATGGTGTCGCTCGATACCGGCGCGGCGCATATTGCGGCGCACCTGCGGAAACCTCTGGTTGTTTTGGCGAGTTGCGTAGGGGTGCAGTGGTGGTCAAAGGATATGTATGGAGAGGGCATGCCGACCAAACTTTTTACCCGCTTGGATGTTTGCAAAGAGGGCCACGACTACTCCGGTTATGCGCCCTGCCTTGACGCGATAGATATGGACGCCGTCGCGGCCGCCGCCGCTATGATATAACGAGTACCCATGGAACGCGCCCGCACAAAAAAGCTATTCATCGCCTATGACCTCGAGCATATCGAGGAGGCTGTTGAGCACGCATCTGCGGGCGCAGAGGTGCTCGCGGTCAACTTGTGGGTCGAGCGCGCGCTGCGGCGCCGCGGAGTCGCCGTGCATTCCTATGCCGGGTGCCGTCGGCCGGAAACGGATGAAGCACCGCTTGTAGAGGCGGCGCAGACCGCCGCGCGGGAGTGGTATCGCGTCCCGGCGATGCGTTTTTTTGAGCATAAAGGCATTCCGCTCGGCGAGGCGCTCGAGCCGGCGCTTGTAGCATACCTTGGGCGCTTTGCGTACTACCGGGCGCTTTTTGAACGCGCGCTCGACGCTTATCCGGGGATGGGGCTCATCGTCCCGTATCCGCGCGCGGCGGTATCGCCTGCATCCGGTCCGCTGACGCACTTGGAGGCGCGGGTCGCGGCGGACGCGGCGGGAATGGTTGCCGCCGCGCGCGGAGTCTCTTTTGATACGTTCGGCAAGCCGCCGGTGCCGCCCGGGCGGAGTGCGGGCTCGCGCCTAAAATCCGCCGCCGCGGCGCTGTATAACGCGGCGGTATGGTTCGCGCCGCGCCGCAAGTTAAAAGTCTACGTAACCGATTATTGGCATCATATCGCGCCGTATGCCGAGCATGCGCAGGATGTCGAGCTGGTGCTGATGGACCGCGACGAGTTGCGGCATATACCTTGGCGGCAGATATGGAAGCACCGCGTGCGACTCGCGCATCCGCGCGACTCTGTCAGCTCCCGGGCAAAAGACATCGCGGCGCGCGCGGCGGAGAGCTTCCGCGCGCAGTGGCACGCCGCCCGCGAGGTACTTGCGCAGCACGAGGCGTTTGCCGCCGGTTGGGCGCAACTCGAGCCGGCGCTCGAGCATTTGGTGTGCGCGCATGCCGGCCGCGTGGTCGAGGATATTGAGGCGATAGAGGAGCTACTCGTGCGCGAGCGGCCCGACAAAATACTTTTGCGCGTCTCGGTCAGCCGCTACCAACATCACTTTTTTGTGCTGGCTCGCGTGGCGCGCCGGCTCGGCATTCCCTCCATAGAAATTCAGCACGCGGGTGCTCATGTCGACCCCCGTTCGGTGTACTCCCGGCTTGAAGCGGATTATCTCGCTTCCTACGGGCCGTATGTGCGGGAGTGGTACGAGCGCTTGGGCGTTGCGGGCGGGAGGATACTCACTGTCGGTTCGCCGCGGTTTGACCGCTGTCTTAAGGAGCGGGAGGATGCACGCGCGCGCGGCGCGCGTGTGCTGAAGAGCGCCGGGCTCGACCTAAACCTGCCGGTACTTTTGGCGGCGGTGCCCGGCGAGGGCTACGCCGCGCAGAGTGACTCGTACGCATTTGCAGACTTCTTCCGGACGGTGCGCGCGGCGCAAGAGCGCGTGCCGGGCATGCAAGTTGTTTTAAAGTTTCGCCCAGGCGAGCGCAATCCCGAGCCGCGGCACCTGGTGCAAGAGCTCTTCGGCGAAAGTGCGGTGTGCATGGATAAAGAAAACCTCTTCGACCTTTTGTGCGCCAGTAGCGCGGCAATGTGCGGCAACTCTACGGTAATCTACGAGGCTCTGCTCGCCGGAGTGCCGCTCGTGCTCCATCCATGGCGGCGCTCGGACACTTATCATGCGCAGATGTACGCGCCCGCCGCGCCTATCGCGTATAGCGTTCAGGAGCTTGAGACGGAGGTAGGCAAGATATTTGGCGATGAGGCGTACCGCGCACAGCTTGTCGCTCGGCAAAAATTATTTCTCACCGGTTACGCGCTCGACGGACACTCCTCCGAGCGGCTTGCCGCGCTCTTGGAGGCGCCTCTGACGCCGCGTCCGCTTTAAGGCATACTATCCTTATATGGCTTCCTTTATCGCGCGGGACATAGCAGATATACCGGACGCGCCGGCGCTGTGGAAAACGCTCGTGGACTCCTCGCCGCTGGCAGGACTTTGGCACACATGGCATTGGCATAAATACATCCTTGCCGCCGCGGAACCGTTTAAGCCGGAGGAGCGCTCTTTCTTTATATACGAGGATGAGAAGCCGGTCGGGCTCTGCCCGCTCCTTATACAGCGCCGCGTCCGCGGCGACGAGGAGTGGATTGAGGCGGCTTACAATACCGGCCTCTTGCCGTGGCCGGTTACGAATTCGCCGGAAGCGGAGGACTTTGCCTTTGCCGAGCTTGAGCGCCGCGCCCGCACGGCAGGCGCGGCGCATATCGCCCTGCAGCTCTACCCCGAGACCCCGCTTGAAGACGAGACGGCCCGCGTGGAGCGCGTGGGCAGGGTCCACCGTTATATAGGCTCGGAGGGTCACCTGCAAGTAGTGGAGGTGGTCGGCGCGAAAGGGCGCGCGCGCGAGCGTTTTGTGCGCTATGACAAAAAGTACGCCCCGCTTTTTGAATTTGATGTACTTGCGGGTGCGACGGTAGATGCCGATACGGAAGAGACATACTTTAAACTTCATGTGCTCGATGCCGGCAAGCAGACCCGCTCGCGCGAGAGCTATGCCCGGCAGGCCGATCTGGCCCGCGCGGGCGAGGCGTTTTTTGTGCGCGCACAGCACAAAGAGAGCGGAGAAATTGCGGGGATGTTGTTAGTGTCGCTCAACAAAGAAGCGGCGTTTGATAACTCAGTAGCTATTGACCCGCGTTTTGCCGACCAATATGTCGGGCATGCACTACGCTTCCGCGCACTGGAGGAACTCGAGCGTCTTGGAGTAAAGCGCTTTGAGATGCCGCTGTATGTATGGCCGCCATCCATCTTCCATATCCCCGGCGCGAAAGAGCTCAACATCGCGCACTTTAAAGAAGGATTTTCCCGCGGCAACTCGCGTGCGGTGTGGCGGGTCGAAAAATTTCTCGATGGAGAATGCCTGCATAATTACTTGGAGGAGCGCGAGCGTTCCCTAAAAGAATTTTTTCTGTTAGGCTAATCTCTCTATGGAAAAAAAGCTGGATAACCTTGAATTCGAGAAGCATTTTAAGGCGAGGGGATTCGCCTCCCAGCGTCGCTATCCCAATGAGCCGATGGTGCAGTTTTTGGCTGAGCACTATTTTCCCTTATCTCCCGCATTGCGCAAAAAAACACGGATATTAGAGGTCGGCTGCGGAAGCGGCGCCAACCTTTGGGTTATTGCCCGCGAAGGCTTTGACGCGTACGGCATCGATATTGCCAAAAGCGCTTTGCCGCTAGCGAAACAAATGCTCCGTGGTTACGGCACAAGCGCGAAGCTGCAAGTGGGGAATATGCGCTCGCTCCCGTACGCAAACAATTTTTTTGATGCAGTGATCGACGTGCTGTCGATAGAACACACTACGCTTAAAGGACACGAGCAGGCGTTTGCGGAAATATTCCGCACCCTTAAGCCCGGAGGCAGATTCTTCAGTTGGCACCTTGGCGCGGAGAGCGTCAACTTTAAGAAAGGAGGCGGCAAAAAGCTGGACCGTTACACAACCGACGATACTCCTAATCAAGACGTTCCCTATCCGAACAACGGCACCACCTGTTTTTTGACCGCGCCGCTCGCAAGAAAGATGCTCAAAGCGGCGGGATTTGCTCATGTCCGCATCGAAAGGGTAATGCGCACGTATAAAGAAATGACGCAGGAGGTCGAATACTTTGCCATCTCCGCGCGTAAACCATGAGCCTATTTCCCAAAAATACGCAGTACGTTTTTGCGGGCAAGTCCGCCATCGCGCTTATCCTGCGCTATCTGCGCGAGCGAGACATGCTGAAGAATAAAAGTGAGCAGGTGCTCGTGCCGGAGTGGCTGGGCACGTGGGTGTACATGATCATGCACAACTACTGCTTTCCGACGACGACCATGAACAAAAAAGTGCGCGCGATGATGGTGTACCACCAGTGGGGCTTCCCGCAAAAAATGGAGGCGATACAAAAGTTCGCGCGCAAACACAATCTTTTTTTGATAGAGGATTGCGCGCACGCCATTAAAAGTACGTACCGCGGCAAGTGGCTCGGGAGCTTTGGCGACGCGGCGGTATGGAGCCTGTCGAAGTTCTTTGATACGCCGGCGGGCGGGGCGCTCTACACCAAGGATAAAAAGCTCCGGAAGTCCGTTACCGCGGCGATCCGCGCAAGTGACCTGAATACTGAGCGGGAGGCCTTGCGCAGCCTGCGGAAGGGAGACGCCGCGCGCGCGTATGCCGTGTATGACCGGTTGGCGCGGATGCCGCAAGGCGCCCGCGCGGCTATTAAGGAGAGCGAGTTGGAGAAACGCCGGCGTAACTTCGAGCATCTGCGCGAAGCGCTGTGGGGTAAGCAAGAAGAAAAACTGCTGAAAGACAGCGAGGTCGTGCCATGGATGATGCCGCTCTTTGCCGGCAGTTCCAATAAAAAAATAGCCGCGGCTCTGCAAAAAGCCGGGTTTGAGAGCGGAGTGTATCACTTCGACATCAACCGCAATATGCTCCAACCCCGCTTTGTGGAGTGCGCGGCGCTCCCGTGCCACCAGCACCTCAGCCAAAAAGACATCCAAAAAATTATTAGGATTGTACGTCGTGCAAAATAGTGCCATGGAGATTGTCGGACACGAGGAGATAGGAGATAAAAAGTGGGATGCTTTTTGCGACGCGTCGCCGCAGGCGTGGCTGCGGCACACCACCCGCGGCCGTAAAGGAGCGTTGGCACTTAACCCAGACAACGAGGATCATTCCTTCGGGGTGATGCGGGGCGATACTCTCGTTGCCGTCGCGCCGCTTGTTACGCAGCCCCTTGGCGAGGGAGAGCGCGAGTTTGCTTTTAGCATCAATACGCGTCTTTCCGACACGCACAGCCTACCCACACCGATGCCGGCAGGAGAACCTGCGTTGGTCGAGTTGTGCATGCAGGAGATAGACCGCTGCGCCAAAAAGCACGGCATTGCGCGTACCCGGATGTTCATCGATCCGCTGACGGTGGTCCCCGCCGCAAATCCTCTGCTCGCTTTCGGCTACAAGGACCACAGCATCACGACGAGTGTCGTGGACCTGCAGGCGGAGGAAGCAACTATTCTTGCGCGCATGAACAAGGGTCACCGGCTCGATATCGCGTTTGCAGAGCGGCAGAACTATGGCGTGAACGTAGAGAGCGACGCCGCCGGCTTGCATGCTTTTTTAAATCACGGAGGCAAAACCGTCGCCAACGTGTTTGCGCTCGCCTACAAGCGCAGCGCTTATTACGGCAGATCCAAAATGGAGCCGGAGGCGCGCGCATTGCGCGGCGCCGGACAGATTTTGCAATGGCGCATTATGCAGGAGCTCAAGCGCCGGGGGTTTGAGCGCTATGACATGGGCTGGCAGACCGGCTCTACGCCCAAAGAGGCTGCCATCGCGGACTTTAAGCGGCACTTCGGCGGCGACCCGGTGCCTCTTTGGATGGGCATAAAGACGTATTGACCGCCAAGCAACTATTGCGTCCTGTCTTGAGTTTTAAGGCTATGCATACTACAATGCCGCGGCTATGGCTATAGGCAAAAAAGCGTCCTGGCAGGCCCCGACCGGCTTTTTAAACGGCAAAACCGTGCTTATTACGGGCGGTACCGGCACGTTTGGCAGGGCTTTTATTAAGCGCCTGCTCGATGTTCCGGGCATTGCCAAGGTAATCGTACTGAGCCGCGACGAACTCAAGCAGTCGCAAATGGCCGCCGAAAACAAGGATGAGCGTTTGCGCTTTTTTATAGGAGACATCCGCGACTCCGACCGGCTTAAGCGCGCCTTCAGTGGTGTCGATATCGTCGTGCACGCGGCGGCGCTCAAGCGGGTAGAGTCTATCGAGTACAACCCGTTTGAGGCGATACAGACCAACGTCATCGGCAGTAAAAATGTGATAGAGGCGGCACTCGACTGCAATGTTTCAAAAGTGCTCCTGATTTCTTCCGACAAGGCGGTGGAGCCCATCAATCTTTATGGCGCTACCAAAATGTCCGCGGAAAAGCTTTTTATCGCCGCCAACGCATACGTGGGCAACCGCAACGCCGCCTTTAGCGTCGTGCGCTACGGCAACGTCATCGGCAGCCGCGGCTCGTTTGTCGAGCTTATCGAGCGGCAGAGGGAGAGCGGAGTCATTACCGTCACCGACAAACAGATGACGCGGTTTTGGATACGCATCGAGTCGGTCATGGATGTTGTGCTGGAGGCTCTCGCGCTCATGCAGGGCGGCGAGACCTTTGTCCCCAAGATGAAGAACATGCCCATCGTCGACATGGTCAAACTTCTCGCGCCTGAATGTAAGATGCAGGTAATCGGCATGCGCCCGGGGGAGAAGCTCCACGAAATTTTACTGACCAAGTATGAGGCGCGCGAGGCGCGCGAACTGCCGCGCATGTTCGCCGTCCCCAACCGTGGAGGAGCCGATTGGCTGTTGCGCTACCGCTCTGTCCCCGGCGGCTTCCTGTATACTAGCGATAATAAAAAGTTCCTTCTTTCGCAAAAAGAAGCGAAGAAACTTTTTACGCGGTAATCATGCGCCGGACAAAAAAACTCAAGTATCGCGTCGCGGTCATAGGATGCGGCGCGGTCGGCGTGCTGTACGGGACGGAAAAGAAGCGCCCCACCTCCGCCTCGCATGCCGGAGCCGCCGTGTCTAACACAAAGACAGTGCTTGCGGCATTGGTTGATACCGATGCAAAGGCGCTCGCGCGGGCGGGGGAGCTTTTCCCCGGCGTAAAACGCTACGCTTCGGCCGGTGATTGTATTAAAAAAGAGAGTCCGGATATGGTGGTGATTGCGACCCCGCCCTCAGCGCGTTTGGCATTGATAAAGCTTTGCGTACAACATACTGTCCGCGCGATTATATGCGAAAAGCCGCTGGCAAACACCGCGCGGGAGGCGCGGAGCATAGCGCGCGCCATTGCAAAAAGCCGCGCCCTGTTTGTGCTCAACTATCAGCGGCGCTTCTCGCCATTGTTTGAGCGCGTGCGCCGCGACATCGCGTCGGGAGCGCTCGGGCGGGTAGAGCAGGTAACCTGTTATTATAGTAACGGGCTGTACAACAACGGCGGGCACGCGCTCGACGCGCTCCTGCAGTTGCTCGGAGAGGATATGGCCGTGAACTGGGCGCGCGTCAACAAAAACGCATCTCATCCGCCGGGCGACCCGTGCGTAGATGCCATGCTCGAGACAAAAAAAGGCGTCCGTATAGTACTGCAAAGCGTGGACCAAAAAGCATACGGCATATTTGATATCCGCCTATTGGGTACGCGCGGCGAGCGCGCGTTTACCGACTACGGTTCGACCCTGATGGAGACCGCCGCGCGGACATCGGTGTTTGAGGGTGTCCGCCAGCTCGACCGCAGGCGCGCGCTGCAGCGGCGCGCCGATCCGCAAGGCACGCTTGCGTACGCCGTGGCGTGTCTGGAGCAAGGGACGCCGCCGGCAAGCGGCGTCAAGAACGGCGTACAGGTGATGGAGCTTTTGGAAAAGATACAAACGTATGCGCAAAAAAATAAATAAAAAAATAGCGTTTCCTCCGGTCTACACTATAGACCGCCGCGAGATAGCCGCGGTAGCCGCTGTGCTAAAAAGGGGTCCGCTTTCTGGGTTTGTGGGCGAGGCGGGCCAATGGTTTTTTGGCGGACCGGTAGTGCGGCGTTTTGAAAAGGCATTTTCTAAAAAATTTAAGGTAAGACACGCGGTCTCCTGTAACTCCGCGACCACGGCGCTCCACGCGGCGGTCGCGGCGCTCGGCATCGGGCCGGGCGACGAGGTTATCGTGCCGCCCTACACCATGTCGGCCTCCGCGACCGCGGTCTTAATGAACGGCGCTGTGCCAATTTTTGCCGACATCGAGGCCGGCACGTTTTGTCTGGATCCGAAGTCGGTTGAAAAAAAGATAACCAAGCGCACCAGGGCGGTCATGATGGTCAACCTCTTTGGTCAGACGGGCGACATGGCCGCGCTTTTGAAGCTCGCAAAAAAACATACATTTAAAATAATCGAGGATAACGCGCAGTCCGCCGGCGCTGCGTGGCGCGGGCGCTACACAGGCACGCTCGGCGACATCGGGGTCTTTAGTTTTAACGTGCACAAGCAGATTCAGGCCGGAGAGGGCGGCGTGTTGGTAACCAACGACAAAAGGCTCGCCCTGCGCGCGCAGCTTGCGCGCAATCACGGCGAGTCGGTGGTGCGCGATATGCCCGGATACACCGGCGGGCCTATCTTCGGCAGCAACTACCGCATGACGGAGGTCACCGCCGCTATTGCGGAAGTACAACTCAGCAAGCTGGACTTTTTAAACCGCAAGCGTGTCGCGCTGGCTGATAGGCTTACCAAAAAACTGCACGGCATACCCGGGCTTACGCTCCCGTACCTGCCAAAAGAGAATACCCACGTCTATTACTCCTACATTATGAAGTTAGATGAGGCTAAGGCCGGCATCACGCGCGCGGCGTTGGTAAAAAAACTGCAAAAAAGGGGATTCCCTATCGGAGCGGGGTACGAGCGGCCGCTCTACTTATTGCCGCTGTTTCAAAAAAGGCAGGCGTTCAACAACACGCACTTTCCTTTCGACTACCAAGACATGAAGCAGGACTACTCGCGCGGCTCCTGCCCCGTGGTCGAGCGCATGCACTACCGCGAGCTTATCGGCACGGATGTCTGCCAGTATCCGTACACGAACGCGCACATAGACGCCTTTGCCGCGGCGGTCAAAGAGGTGGTCGCGTCCGCACAAAAAAAATGAATGTACTTACCGCATGCCAAGATCCGGGTGGTTGTAACTCCATCGCGCCGGTCGCGGCCGCGCTCGCCGCACGGGGAGAGCGGGTGGGCAACACTATCGCGGACCCGGACATAGTACTGCTGGGCACCAGCGGCGGGCCGAGTATAGAAAAGGAAGCAACGGTGCGCTGGCGGGGGGTTGTCCCCACGGTCGCGGTGTTGGACTTTTGGTCCAACTATTGGCAGAGGTTCTCCGGACCCGGTGGAAAAGATTTCAGGTACCTGCCGGACATGGTGTGCGTCATGGACGACATCGCGCGCGACGAGATGCTGGCGGAAGGCTTTCCTCCGGAGCGTCTTGCGGTAACCGGCAATCCGCACTTTGACCACTTTGCCGACGGCGTCACACGCGAGGGCGAGGACCCGCGGCGCATACTCTTTATATCCCAACCAATACGATTGGACGGAGCCTTGCCTGGCTTTGTCGCCCCTGCGGTAGACGAGTACGCCCTGCTCGATGCCCTGCTCGCGGCTCTTCCGCCGGGACATATGCTTTCTATCCGCCTGCACCCACGCGACATCAGAGACAAATACGACCGCTATCTGAACAGTCGCGTAAGCGTCGCGCAAGAAGCCACACTCGAGGAAGCACTCTCGCATAGCGGGCTTGTGATAGGGCCGGCAACACCGGTCTTGATGCAGGCCGCCGCCGCGGGCAAAAAATCGCTGTGCTACGAGCCCGCGCTCGCCGGACCGGACACACTGGTCAGTAATCGCGCGGGTGTGACGGTTCGTATAGACTCGCCCCAAGCGCTCCAATCGGCGCTTGCGGCATACGCGGCAGGTGAGTGGCCGTTTAAAACCCGCCCCATGCGCGAGGTCTGGCCTGTGGGAGCCACCGGGCGCGTGGTCGACATTGTGCAATCGTTAGTGAAGTAGTACTACTATATTTATGATTCCGTATTCGACCCAGGATATAAATGCGGCCGATATCAAAGCGGTTGTTAAGACGCTTACATCCGGCTGGCTCACGCAGGGGCCGGCGGTGGAGCGGTTTGAAAAGGCGCTCGCCAAAGCGGCGGGGACCAAGTACGCGGTCGCGGTCAACTCCGGCACCGCGGCTCTGCATGCGGCGTACTTTGCCGCCGGCGTGAGGGAGGGCGATGAGGTTATCGTGCCGGCGCTTACCTTTGCCGCGACCGGCAACGCGGCGCTGTATCTTAGCGCCACGCCGGTGTTTGCGGATGTAGACTCCAAAACAGGGAACATGAGCCTCAGTGATGCGCGGAAAAAAATAACCAAAAAGACAAAGGCGCTGGTGCCGGTCGACTATGCCGGCCGCCCCGCCGGCCTTACCGCTTTTAAAAAGCTCGCGCGCAAGCACAAACTGGTCCTTATTTCCGACGCCGCGCAGAGCTTGGGTGCGACGTACCAAGGAAAACCCGCCGGCAGTTTTGCCGACATGAGTATCTACAGCTTCCATCCGGTCAAATCGATAACGACGGGCGAGGGCGGGGCGGTAGTGACTAATAATCCGGAGTATGCGCGCTTAGTTAAACTCTTTCGCAGCCACGGCATCACCAAAGACGCGGCGCATCTTAAAAATAAAAAGGAGGGCGGCTGGTATATGGAGCAACAGGTGCTCGGCTACAACTACCGCCTACCCGACATCAACGCCGCGTTGGGCGAGAGCCAATTAAAGCGCCTGAAATCTTTTATTGCCAAGCGCCGCGCGGCGGCGAAGCGCTACGATGTTCTGCTTAAAAATATTCCCGGTTTACTATTGCCGCCGCAGGATAACGCCACCGTAAAATCCGCCCGGCACCTCTATCCGGTGCGCATTGATGCGACAAAGCGCCGCGCCGTTTTTGACTACTTGCGCGCGCACGGCGTCGGCGCGCAGGTGCATCATATACCCGTGCATACGCATCCGCATTACCAAAAGCTCGGACACAAAAAAGGTTCCTGCCCCAGTGCGGAGCAGTATTACGCAACCGCCATTTCTATACCCCTGTTTGCTACCATAACCCCTAAACAACAGATGCAAGTCGTACGGACGTTAAAACAGGCGCTTTCAATACTATGAAAAATCAAGACGACATCTTTTTAAAAAAAGAGGCCGACGCGTGGTATACGCGCAACGCACCTGATCTTACTCCAGAGGCTCGTGTCGATCGCAACGACTTTGTAAACAGACTTATCCGCAAGCACCGTCTTCATCCAAAACGGGTGCTAGACGTGGGAAGCAGCAACGGTTGGCGGCTCGAGGCCATGCGCCGCGAAAATCCGCGGGTAAAATACATTGGTATTGAGCCTTCGACCAAAGCAGTTTCCTCGGGTAGGAAGCATTATCCTAAAATTTTTCTCAAGCGTGGCGTAGCCGCGAAACTGCCGGTACGTGATGCGTCCGCCGACCTCGTGCTTGCGGTATTTGTCTTCCATTGGGTTTCGCGCGGCACACTGCTCCAGTCGGTCGCCGAGATAGACCGCGCATTGTGTGACGGCGGACACCTTATTATTGTCGACTTTTTGCCGAGAGTGCCGCGTAAAAATTCATACCACCACCGCCGCGGCGTCTTTACTTATAAAGCCGATTATGGCGCGTTGTTTGAGGCAAGCGGCAACTATTATTCCGTAGAGCGGTTATATACGCATGTCGCAGGCGGGCGCAAAGGGGACGACTTTCGCGCCGCCGCTACGCTGTATAAAAAGCAGGTCGGCGGCGGCTATCAAACGGGCAAATAGTAATATGAAAAAGAACACCGGACAAAAATTGTGGCAAAAGGCCAAACGGCTTATACCGGGCGGGAACCAGCTCCTCAGCAAGCGCGCGGAGATGTTTGCCCCGGAGCAGTGGCCGGCGTATTACTCCAAGGCTAAAGGCTGCGAGGTGTGGGACCTCGACGGCAATAAATACACCGACATGTGCATCATGGGAGTGGGGAGCTGCATCCTCGGCTACGCCGACCCGGATGTAAACAAGGCGGTAAAAAAAGCGGTGGACCGAGGCTCCATGTCGACGCTCAATGCGCCGGAGGAGGTGGAGCTTGCCGAGCTTTTGATAAAAATCCACCCGTGGGCGCAGATGGTGCGCTACGCGCGCACCGGCGGCGAGGCGATGGCGGTTGCCGAGCGCATCGCGCGCGCCCATACCGGCAAAGATATTATCGCCTTTTGCGGCTATCACGGCTGGCACGACTGGTACCTGGCCACCAACCTCTCCGGCAAAGACGGGCTCAAAGAGCATTTGCTCGCCGGGCTGTTGCCCGCGGGTGTGCCCAAGGGTTTGCTCGGGACGGTACTGCCGTTCCATTACAACAAAATCGAAGAACTCGAAGCGATTGTAAAAAAAGCGGGCAAGAACTTGGCCGCGATAGTGATGGAGCCGATACACGGGATTGAGCCGGAACATGACTTTTTGCGGAAGGTCCGCCGCATCGCCGACAAAACCGGCGCGGTCCTTATTTTTGACGAGATAACCGTCGGCTTTAAGCTCGCGTACGGCGGCGCGCATCTCAATTACAAGGTCAATCCGGACATTGCGGTCTTTAGCAAAGCAATGAGCAACGGCTATCCGATGGCGGCGATTATCGGCACGCGCAAAGTGATGGAGGCGGCGCAGGGCTCGTTTATATCGAGCACCTACTGGACCGAGTGCGTCGGCCCCGTAGCGGCGCTCGCGACCATCAGAAAATTTAAAAAGCTCAATGTGCCCAAGTATCTCCACCAAGCGGGTATGCGCGTGCGCCGCGGCTGGCTCGCCGCCGCTAAAAAGCACGGTCTTTCCATTACTATAGGCGGCGTGGTGCCTATCAGCAGTTTTGGTTTTGCTCACCAAGACGCGCAGGCGCTCAAGACGCTTTTCGTGCAGGAGATGCTCGACCGCGGATTTCTTGCCAGCAACTTGTATTTTGCCAGCATGGCGCATAAGACCTCGCATATTACAAAATATCTCCGCGCGGTCGACGAAGTGTTCGCGATTCTCAAAAAAGCGATTGACTCAAAAACAATCTACAAGCGTCTCAAAGGCCCCGTAGCGCATACCGGCTTCGCCCGGCTCAATTAATATGAAGGTGGTCGCGATTATCCAAGCGCGGACGGGCTCGACGCGGTTGCCGGGCAAGGTGTTGAAGCCTTTGCTGGGCGAGCCCCTGCTTGTGCGGATGCTGCATCGGGTCAAAGGCGCCAAGCGGGTTGACGCTATCGTGGTGGCGACCAGCGATAAGCCGCAGGACGACGGTATCGAGCGGGTGGCGCTGGTGGCGGGCGCGCGGGTATTCCGCGGGAGCGAGGATGATGTGCTCGACCGCGTATACCGTGCCGCCAAAGAGGCGGGGGCAGAGGTGGCAGTGTGTCTTACCGGTGATTGCGTGCTCCACGATCCGCGGGTTATCGACGAAGCGGTCGGGCATTTTATCGCCGCCGGCGACCCGCTCGCGTACTCCGGCACGCCGCAAAACTATCCGGAGGGCCTCGACACCGACATTTTTTATATGAGCGCGCTTAAGGAGGCGGCGGCGCGGGCGCGCCTGCCCTCGGAGCGCGAGCACCTTGCGCAGTATTTTAAAAACCGCCCCGAACGGTTTCATGGGTTGCCGTGGAGCGTTGGAGCGCGCGACGACGCGGCGATGCATTGGTCGGTAGACACGCCGCAGGACTTTGCATTTGTGACAAAAGTATTCGAGCAGTTATATCCAACCAACCCGATGTTCGGCAAAGACGACATTCTCGCCCTGCTGGAGCGCCAGCCGGAACTGTTGGATATAAACAAGGGCGGCACCGGGTATGAGGGGCTTGCCAAGACAAAGAAAAAGGATGAGGAGTGGAAGCGGACCATAAAAAAGTTAGTGCTTGGCACGGTCGAGCTCGGCTTGGAGTACGGAATCGACAGGCAAGCGCGGCCGGCGCAAGACGAAGCGTTTGCTATTTTGGACGCGGCGCGCGCGGCGGGCATCGATACGTTTGATACGGCGTCCTCCTACGGCAATGCCGAGGAGATACTGGGTGAGTGGATTGCGGCCCGCGATTGCGCGGACAAGGTCAACCTAATTTCCAAAGGGTCCGGTCGCGCGGACATAGAGCAGTCACTGCGGCGTTTGGGGCTGAAAGTATTAGACGGGTATTTGTTGCACAACAGTAAAGGCTCGTTTGCGGAGCTGCAGGAGGCGAAGCGCGATGGGTTGGTAAAGCATATCGGAGCATCGGTGTATAAACCGGAAGAGGTGCGTGGCGAATTTGAGTACGTGCAAGCCCCGTACAACGCACTGGATAGGCGGTTTGAGAAGGCGCAGGACACGGTGGTGTTTGCCCGCAGTCCGTTTTTGCAGGGGCTTTTGTTGATGAGTCCGGCTGATGTGCCGCCGCACCTACTGCACGCGCGGCCATATCTGGAACAATTTATAGCTATCGCAAACCACTATAAACTGTCGCAACTGCAGGCGTCTTTATTGTTTGCCCTGCACGGCAATGCGCAGTATGTCGTTTTTGGCGTTAAGCGGTTGGCTCAGCTTGAAGAGATACTGGAAGCCGCAAAGACGCCGGTGCCCGATGGTTTTATTGACGCCGTGCGCGCGGGCATACAAAATGTTGATGAGGCGGTGATAAACCCAAGTGTATGGAAACGATAACCCCGATACCAAAGCTGGATACTATTGCGGTATTGCAGGGTGGAGTAATTAATGGGCGCTCGGCAACCTACAAAGACGGCGACGCCTTTGGTACGCTCGGCGGCCGGGCGCGTGTCGAGGCGGCCGCGCTTTTGGCGAAGCAGTTTCCGCAGGCAGTGGCGCTGACTACCGACGCGACAAACGCCTCTGAGCTCCGCGAGCTCGGGGTCGCGCCGGAGCGTATCGTGTTTGCCGAGTCCGCGGGAGGCAACACCTTTGCGTCGCTCAAAACAATCGCCGCGCGTGCGCGCGGCACGGTAGGCATTGTGTCGAGCGAGTATCATCTGCCGCGCGTCCGCGCCTTTTGCGCACTGCTGGCGTTCGGAAAAGTAGAATATATTTCCGCGGAGGCGGTGCTTGCCGCCGCCGACCCGGCGTTTCAAAAAACATTCGACGAGGTCAAAAAAACACCCGCCTACCAACTGCGGCTCGAGTCGGAGGCGCGCGGCATCGAGGCTATACAGCGCGGCGATTACAGGCCCGCGGGCGTCGGGGACAAACAGGAGCGCGCGGTGTAGTATCAGTACTTATGAAGATAGGAACGCGGGAAATCGGGCCGGGGAGGCCAGCCTATGTCATTTTTGAGGTGGCCAGCACGCACGCGGGCGACTGGGATGCCGCGGCATCATATGTTGCACAGGCGGCAAGCGTGGGCGCCGACGCGGTCAAATTCCAATTGTTTGAGGCCGACAAACTCATCCTGCCGCTTACGCCCGGGCTTAAGGGCACGTACGATTATTTTAAAACCGCGCAGACGCCGCGGGAGTGGTTTCCAAAATTGAAAGCTCTCTGCGACGAAAAGGGGATTGACCTGCTTTGCACGCCGTTTGACGTTGATGGCGCCTCATACTTAAACAGTGTCGGCGTGCCGGCGGTCAAAATAGCGTCCGGAGAAATTACCAACCTTCCTCTTTTAGAGAGGGTCGCCTCTGTCGGCAAGCCTATCATCATGTCGACCGGCATGGCGACGATGGAGGAGGTGCGGGTTGCGATGAAAACCTTGCGCGAGGGCGGAGCAAAAGACATCGTGCTCCTGCAGTGCGTATCGGTGTACCCTACGAGCTTTGAGGACGCCAATGTGCGCGCGATGCAGACGATGGGGAAGGAGTTCGGCGTTTTGTCCGGCTACTCCGACAACGGCTCAAAGGGCGCGCTGGTGCCGCTTATGTCGGTCGCGATGGGCGCATCGGTAATCGAAAAGCACGTGACCTCCAAAAAAGAGCGCGGGAGCCTCGACGATGTTTTTTCGATGTCGGTTGAGGAGTTCGGCGCGATGATTAAAAAAATCCGCGCAATCGAAAAACGCGCTGACACAAAAGCGGCGCTCGCAGAGTTGCAAAAAGAGTACGGCGCGGATTTTGACAAAGCGCTCGGCGACGGCATCAAACGTCCGGCTATGCACGGCACCGTTGTCGTTCATCCCGGAGTTAAAGACCCGTTTGTCATGCGGGAGGCCGACGAGCGGCAATGGGCGCGCCGGGGCGTGTATCTGCGCGCGCCGGTACAAAAGGGAACTATGTTGACGGAAGATATGTTATTACTCCTGCGCCCCGACATCGGCATTTCCGCATTGCAGTACAAGGACGCCGTAGGCAAAGCGGCCGGCGAGGATTTGCCGGCAAAAAAACCACTGCAGATACGCAATAAAGAAATATTTAAACTATGAAACTAACAATAGCCGGCGCGAGCGTTTATGGGCTTGGTAACATCAGTGACGACTCAATGCTGCAGTCTTTTCTGGGCGGTATGAGAAATGATACTCCGGGTCTTGATGTAACCCTTATATGCCGCCATCCGGGTGATGAAATAAACACCATGTTCGGTGTCAGAAGCATACAAAACCTTGATTTTGCTACAAAGACAGAAAGTTATGGTAAACGGTTTCGCGGTTTTAATGCCGGTGACCCCACCGCGAACCTGTCTGCAATACGGGAAGAAATCGCGAGTTCTGACGCGTTTATGATAGGCGGCGACCCGTTTGACGATTCCAATACCAACATGCTCACGGAACCGTTTCGCGGCATATTGCCGTATACGGTTAATCTGATAACTCTGGCAAAGTACTTCCAGAAAAAAATAGTACTGTTCGGCATACACCTTGGCCGCCCGCCCACATCGGAGTACGGTGTCGCTCTGACGAAATTTTGCATAGACAACGCGGATTTGATAACCACGCGCGAGGATGAAACTAAGGATACTCTCGCCGGCAAGTACGGATGTTCGCCGGACAAAGTAGTTTCATCCGCGGACAGCGGTTTTGCTCTGCTCAAATACAGCGAGCCGGCGCGCACTGCAAAACTGGGCGGCGTATTTTCGGAAAAAAACATACAGCCGAAAGGGTATATTGCGCTGACGGTACGCGCCTACTATTGGCTGTGGAGTGCGGAGGAGTGCAAAGAGTATGCCAAAAAGTTTGCCGCGTACGCAGACCGGCTATCCGCGGCCTACGGCTGTAAAATCTTGTTGGTGCCGCACTGCGCGTATGAACTCGATAATTATTGGGAGAGCGACATTAATTTTCAGAAAGAGATTTACGGGCAGTGTGCCAAAAAGGACGACATTGTTCCGGTAGATTTTTACCTCTCGAGTGAGGAGTTGCTGTATGTTATAGAACAGTCAAAGTTTGCCGTATCTAACCGCCGGCATACCGGTATTTACGCGGCGCTGCTCGGAGTCCCTTTTTATCTTTTCGGTGAGCGGGCGCATGTCGGCAAAGTATACGGAAGCCTCGGCATTACACCGAAAAATTTTGTTGACCACACGTCGTTGGACCGCATGTTTTCCGATTCGGATATACTGCACCTCAGCGAGGCTTTTGACGGCTGGGATGCCGCGCGCGTGCGGACTGCGGCTCTTGCTCAGGAGGAAAAATGTAAGTATGCTACGGATGCCGTCGGTGCGCTGCTTAAGGCATGAAACAAAAAAAAATCACAATCGTGGGGACAAGCGTGTACGGCATTGAAAATGCCGGGGACGAGACGCTCCTATCCGTTCTTATAAGAGAGCTGCGGGCGCAAGAACCTAATTGCCATATTACCTGGGTTGCGCGGCACAAAAACGAGAAGCTCGCCAAGGAATACGGCTGCGACCGCGTGGTGGTCGGCTTGGAGCATGATACCAAGGCCGCCTCGGAAGGAAGGTGGTTTAACGGATTGAACATGGGCGACAAAACGGCGCATCTGCGGGCGTTGGACTCGATTATCCGGGAGTCGGACCTGCTCATCATAGGCGGTGACCCTTTTCAAGAAATAACGCTCTCGTTTAACCGCGGTCTTGCGGCTTATGCCGCGCTTCTTATCACTCATGCAAAATTTGTAGGCACTCCGGTAATGCTCTACTCGATACACATGGGGTCGAAATTGGTTTCGGCGTACGGAAAAGAGATAACAAAATATTGTATAGAAAACGCGGCGCTCACCACTTTGCGGGAAGAGTTTTCGTTGGAGAGACTGCATGAGCTCGGCATAAAAACAGATAACTGCGTCGTCGTGTCCGACACGGCATGGGCGCTCAATCCCGCTTCGCCGGAGCATATGCCCGCTTCCGTTAAAAAGTTTTTTAAAAGCGGAACAAAAGGCAGGCCTGTCGTCGGTTTTAATATACGACACAATTACTGGCAGTGGAGTAAGGAATTTTGGGGGAAAAGAGCCGACGAGCTCGCGGCGTTCTGCGATCATATAGTCGAAGAGCACGGCGCGGTTATTCTCTCTATACCCAACTGCACCTACGACGTTGACCACGCCATGGAGGATGACCGCCCTGTCGCGCGCGAGATAAAAAAGAGGATGAAGCACTCCGGCTCGTTCCACTGTATAGAAGAGAAGATGAGTTTACAGGCGACACTTTCTATTTTCCCTATGTTGTGGGCGCATGTTTCCAACCGCCGCCATTCGGCGATATTTGCCGCCGTGCTCGGAGTGCCGGTGCTTCCTTTGGGTGGCAGCTGGCACGTGCGGCCGGCATTTGATGAAATAGGTCTCGGCGGGTATCTTATCGAACCTGAGTTTTGGACACAAGAGTCGTTGAGCAAAAACTTTGACGGGATTGTAGGAAATCGTGAAGAGGTAATTTCAATAATACAAAAAAAACTCCCGCGGTTGAGAAAAAACGCCATACGTCAGGCCCGGCTGGCGCTTGATATCTGCAGGTCTTAAACAAGCCATGAGTCCGCAACACCTTACGGCTGTATGCCCCGTGTGTTCCGAGAGAGACTTCCGTATCAAGTATGAAAAGATAAAGGGTGTCGATACTAACCGGTACAACCTTATTGTGTGTAGTGGGTGCGGTTTCGGCACCGTTTCTCCTTTGCCGTTCACTGAAGCTCTAACGCACTTTTATTCCGCCGGTTACGAAAGCAGGACCAAGACAAACATATACGGCCACAAAAATAAAGAGGATTTCATACAGACAAACAAAAGCGACATAGAGGACAATCTAACGTTACTTTCCATGCTGGAGCCGTACCGTACCGTTTCGCACAAACGTCTGCTCGACGTAGGTTGCGGTCACGGCTTCATGTGCTATGCGGCACGGTTACTTGGATTTGATGCCACCGGCATAGATTTAGACTCTGACGCAAGGCGTATAGGTTCCGCTCATCTTGGAGTCAATATAATCAGCGGGTCTATCGCAGATATTGAGCGTCGCGATTTTGACGTAGTAACGGAAATAATGACCCTTGAGCACGTCCTGAACCCGGCAGGACATATCTCCGAGATCCGTGACAAAATGAACATAGGCGGTCTTTATCTCGGCAGCGTTCCAAACTTTGGCGGTATATATTCCCGGTTGCGCGGACGGCGCTGGTATCACCTTATTCCGCCGGAGCACGTTAACTACTTTACGATACCGAGTCTAAGGAGGTTGTTGCAAAATTGCGGATTTAGTGTTCTATATATCGGAACCATTCCTCTGTATGCGGCGCCCACTATATGTTTTGGCGTCAGAAGCCGCCTTAACCGGCTCATAGCAAAACAGGGAAATATGGTTACCAAAGGCTTGTTGACCGGGTTATACAGGGTGTTGACGCTGATAAAACGATATGCGGTATACAAACCGCTGAATTTTCTTATACTGACGCTCGGACTGCCCGGAAACGGCATTTTTTGGATAGTCCGCAAAGACCATGAAAAAAAATAAACAAAACCGCCTTGGCGCGCACGCGATTGTTGAAGCGTTGCGGCGCAACGGCGTAAAAAAAGTTTTCATTTATCCCGGTGGCACCATCGCGCCAATCTTAGATGTTATTGAAAAGGAAACAAATATTGAGATCGTGTGTCCGCGCAACGAGCAGGGAGCCGGATATGCGGCGCTCGCCTATGCCAGGATGACCGGCCGGCCGGCGGTATTTATGGTTACGTCCGGCCCTGGTGCGACCAATGCGGTTACTCCTATAGCCGACGCGTATTTCGATAACGTTCCGGTTATTTTACTTACCGGGCAGGTAGGCACCCACGAACTGCGGGGCGCCATTCCCGTAAAACAGAGAGGTTTTCAGGAGTGCGATACAACCGATATTATGCGGCCGGTGACAAAAGCGTCATTTTTAGTGACTGACGTGCGCGAACTGCCGGCCGTCATGGAGCGCGCGTTTTTTATCAGCCGCACGGGCAGGCAAGGTCCGGTAGTCGTGGACTTACCGATGAACGTTCAGCGCGCGCCGCTTCCGGCGCGCATGCAAAGCGTTCCGCGCGAACGGTACCGCCGCCCGCCTTTGCCCCGCAAAAAAATAACCGCCTTGGCCCGCTTGATCGCCCGCGCGGAACGCCCTATCATTTTGGCGGGTGGCGGCGTAATCGCGGCGGGAGCGACGCGGGAGATGCGCGCGCTCGCGCGGCGTTTCGCTATCCCTGTCGTGATGAGCTTGCCCGGCATGGGGGCGATTCCGTCCGACGACCCGCTCTCTTTGGGACTCTGCGGCTATGTTGGAAGCCGCTACGCCAATCTTGCGCTCCATCGCGCCGACCTGGTAGTTGCGCTGGGGACGACACTGCATGTGCGGCAAACAGGAAGTCTCGCCAAGGAAATGACGCCGGGAGGCAAGGTGGCGCGCATCGATCTCGACCAGGGCGAGCTTGCGCACAGCCGCGTGCCGCTTTACTTGAGCATCCATGCGGAGGTCAAGGAGGCGCTGGCGGCGCTCAACACTATGTTGTCCCGCCGGAGTCCCGCGCGCGGCCTGCGCGCGCCATGGCTCGCCGCGGTTAGAGAGTGGAAGCGCGCATATCCGGTCGTCGTGGAGCCGCAGCGCGGCGTCGCGCTTAAGCCGCAGTTGGCTATCGAATGGGCGGACCAGGCGCTAAAAGGCAAAAAGGTTATCGTCGCGGCCGGCGTGGGCCAGCACCAAATGTGGGTGCCGCGGCATTTTACATTCGATTATCCCCGCCGCCAACAGCTTACTTCTTCCGGTCACGGGACGATGGGCTTCGATATACCCGCCGCCATCGGCGCCAAGATAGCCTCTCCGCGCAGTACTGTATTATGTATTGTCGGCGATGGCAGTCTGCAGATGAACATACAAGAGCTGGCAACTATAGCGGAGCGCAAACTCGACATCAAGATACTCGTGCTTGATAACCACTCTCTCAATATTGTGGCGCAATTTCAGCGCCAAAACTGGAAATCCGACCCGGGCACCGGCGGCAAGTATAATCCCGATTTTGCCCGCATCGCCCGCGCATATGGGATTCCGGCTGTCACGGTTCCGACCGTTCGCGGCGCGCGCCAAAAAATAGTCAAAGCGCTTAAACGCAAAGGGCCGGTTCTGATCCATTGCACGGTCGACCCCCAAGAGGACCTGCTGCCGATGTTATTGGGCGGGCACAAACTCGACGATATGACATCTGAATCATCTTTTTAACATTATGAAAACGACTAAAAAACTTGCGCTGGTTACCGGAGCGAGCGGCGGCATCGGCGAGGCGACCGCGCGTTTGTTGCTTGAGGCGGGCTACGCTGTCGCCTGCGGGTATCACGCGCATGCTGAGCGTGTCCGCGCGCTTGGCGCGCACCCCGACGCTTTCGCGGTGCGGATAGACATAAGCCGGCGGCAGTCCGTTAAGGCGGCGCTTAAAGCTGTAGAGCGGCATTTCGGCCGGAGTGTGGATATCATAATAAACAACGCGGGTATCATCGACGAAACGCCGTTTGAAAAAATTACCGACGCGCAGTGGGATCGGATGTTGCAGGTAAACTTGCGCGGCGCGTTTTTTATTTTGCAGGAGACCATCGGCCATATGCGCAAAAAGCGCTGGGGGCGCGTGATAAACGTCGCTTCGATCGGCGGGCAATGGGGCGGCATGAAACAAGTGCATTATGCCGCAGCCAAAGCCGGACTCATTAATTTGACACATTCCATCGCCAAACTCTATGCCCGCGACGGCATTACCAGTAATGCAGTTTCCCCGGGCTTGGTTGATACGCCCATGATCCGGAATGAGCTCCGCTCAAAGGAGGGGAAGAGGAAGCTGTCCGCGCTGCCGCTCGGCCGCATCGCAAAGCCCGGCGAGGTTGCCGCGGCAATCGTCTTTCTTTGCTCAAAAGACGCGGCATATATCACCGGACAGACTCTGAACATCAACGGCGGAATGCTGCTCTCTTAATATGAAGAGTTTACTTATACTTGGGGCGGGTATAGAGCAGGTCTACGCTATAGAACTCGCCAAGAAAAAGGGAATACACACAGTTGTATTGGACAAAAATCCTGAATCGCCCGGCAAGGTATCCGCCGGTGAGTTCTACCCTGTAAGTACCCGGGACACTGCCGCTATAGTTGAGTTTTTGAGACAGTATAAAAAAAATATAGACGGAGTAATGACTATAGCGAGCGATATTCCTCATTGTGTCTCGGTAGCGGCAGAATATTTGGACGTGCCGCACCTGCCTCTCCTGGTGGCGCAAAATTGCATACAGAAGTTTAAGATGAAAGAGTTACTCCGGACCGGCGGAGTCAACGTACCGGATTTTGCGCCGGTGCGGGTGCCCGCAGATCTCGGTGCTTTTATTGAGCGCGTCGGCTATCCGGTGGTTATAAAACCGGTGGACAACTCCGGCGCGCGCGGGGTGTTGCGTGTCACCAAAGATATAGATCTGGCGTGGGCGTTTGAGTATGCAAAAAAATATTCTTACTCCGGCGACCTCATTGCGGAGAAATACATTGCCGGTCCGCAGATAAGCACAGAGGGTATTATGCGCGAGAATATTTTTTATTGCACCGGATTTGCCGACCGCAACTATGAGAATGTAGAGAAGACCACTCCGTACTTGGTCGAAGATGGCGGCGATATTCCGACGAGGCTTCCGTCTGCGCACAAGAAGCTTGTGGAGGAGGAATTTGAGAAGGCGGTGCGCGCGCTCGGCATAGATTGGGGGCCGGCCAAAGGAGATATGGTTATGGGCGAAGACGGAAAGGCGTATGTTATTGAGATTGCGGCGCGACTTTCCGGCGGCAATTTTTGCTATGACAAGGTGCCGTGGTCGACCGGCGTGGACATAGTGGATATCCTCATCGATATGGCGGTCGGCAATGCGGTCGATAAAAAGCGTTTTATCCCAACGCTCAATCAGGCGTCCTCCCAGCGTTATTTTTTCCCCCCGCCGGGAATTATCCGGGAGATCCGTGGAGCAGACCGCGCGGCGCTCATTCCGTATGTAAAAAAGATAGACATATGGGTAAAAGCGGGAGACGAAATTCCGGCGATAGTAAACCATCCTTCGAGAGTCGGCTATTGCATAGCGGTGGCGCCGACGCTTAAAGAGGCGGTGGTGGCGGCTGAGAGCGCTGTACGAACAGTCGAGTTCGTGGCGGCTTAACCATTAAGCCATGACTATGCACCAAAAACTCGGCATCGCGACGCGCTTCTACGGGCTTACGCAGGGCGATGTACAGCGCCTTGCGACCTGGGTCGACGCCGCGCTGGCGATTGTGCCCGCGTCTTGCGTGTATGTGGCAATCCACGCGGAGTCCGACCTGTCGGGTAGTTTGGATTTTATGCGCAGCCGTTACCCGGAGGTGCGGGCGTTCCCCGTGACTCCGTGGGGCAAGGTAGTGCAGGCTCCCAACGCAATCCTTTCAAAAAGCGCGGAGCAACAGGTCGACCACCTTCTTTTTGCGAGCACGGAGTATCCGGTAACCGCGCCGCTGGTGTCGCTCCTGCAGACGCATCTGGACGGGCAAACGCTGGTGGCGGGCGCGCGCCTGCCGTCGCACGACTTTAAAGCTAAGTCCGGAGAGCGCGTGCTGGTGCGCAAGGCGAGCGGCATGCAGATTCCGTGGAACACCTGCGCGCTGTGGTCGGTCGGGCACCTGGTGCACACCGGGTTTGTGCTCGCCGCCGACTCTCTGCAGGACCCGGACAATGCCGGCATGGAGGAGATGGGGACCATCGCCGCCCAGCAGATATTGTGGCCGGGCAAGGCGTCCGCAAAACTGGTCGCGCCGGGCGCGGATCTTGTGGTTAATACGCACGGATGGAATATCACGCGCCATGAGCGGTACGTGCACAACCTCGAGTCAAAGAACTCCCGCTCCGCCGCGCAGCTCGAGCGCCTGTCACTGCCGACTCCGGATGTATGCCACATAGGCGCGGACGTGCGACAATAAACGGTATGTTTTCCACCATCCGGACGCTTTTTTCGACCTTCCGCAGATACCGCCTCCACATCGCGGCGCTGGCGGTTTTTGGCTTTCTCGGCGCGATACTCGAGGGCATCGGCATCAACGCGGTCATTCCGCTCATCTCGTTTTTTACCGGAGGCGGCGGCACCGCGACGGATTTTATATCACAGAGCATCCAAAGCCTTTTCTCTCTCGTCGGACTGCCGTTTACCTTCCGCTATCTGCTCGGGTTTATCCTCGGCCTCTTTATATTGCGCGCGGTTTCGATGGCGGTGTTCGGCTATATCCGCGGCTGGATCAGCGCCGACTTTCTCGGCGCGGAGAGCGCCGACATGCTCCGGCGCACCCTGCGCGCGTCGTGGCCGTTTTTGCTCCAGCAAAAGATAGGCACGATGCACAACACGCTGGTGCGCGACATACAGCGCAGCGGCTCTCTGCTGGAGGTAGTGAGCCAGGTGATACAGTCCTTTACCGGATTTTTTATGTATCTCCTGGTCGCCATCAACATATCGCTGACGATGACGCTCTACACGCTCGGCGCCGGAGCTATCCTGCTGTTTGTCATCAGGCCGCTCTTCCGCCGCACGCGCCGCATCGCCGAGGAGCTCTCCAGGGTTGAAAAGCGCTTCGCCCAGTTTTTAAGCGAGCACATCATCGGGATGAAGTCGGTCAAAGCCGCCGGCGCCGAGCAGGCCGCGATTGCCATGGGCCAGACCCACGTGCGCTCCTTGCGCTCGCTCGCCATACGCGCCGCGCTGGTGCGCTCGGCGAGCTCGAGCCTCTTTCAGCCGTTCAGCATACTCTTTGTGGTCGTGCTCTTTTTGCTGACCTACCACACGCCCGGCTTTAGCATTATCTCTTTTGCCGCGTCGCTGTATCTCATACAAAAAATATTTACCTACCTGGAGTCCGGGCAAAACGCGCTCCACGCGGTGAGCGAGCTGGCGCCGTATGTCGAGCATATCCTGCGGTTTAAAAAGAATCTCGACCTGCACCGCGAGCAGGGCGGCTCCGGAAAGCCGTTTGTGTTTGAGCGCGCGCTTGTCTGCGACGATATTTCCTTTGCCTATGTGGAGGGGCGGCCGGTCCTTAAAAACACCGGCTTTATACTGCGCGCCGGCGAGACGGTAGGCCTGGTCGGGCCCTCCGGCGCTGGCAAGACGTCAATCGCCGATTTGCTTTTGCGCCTGTTTACGCCCGCCTCGGGCTCGATAACGCTCGATGGAGTTCCCGCCGCGGACATAGCGGTTGATACGTGGCGCCGCGCGATAGGCTATGTGTCGCAGGACGTCTTTCTGCTCAACGACACGCTGGAGGAGAACATCCGCTTTTACCGGCCGGAGCTCGCGCGCACCGATGTCATCGAGGCGGCACAGCAGGCCAACATACACGAGTTTATTATGTCTCTTCCGGAAGGGTACCAGACGCGCACGGGAGACCGCGGGGTCCTGCTCTCGGGCGGCCAGCGCCAGCGCGTGGCGCTTGCCCGCGCGCTTGCAGGCAAACCCAAGCTCCTGGTCCTCGACGAGGCGACCAGCGCTCTGGATAACGAGTCGGAGCGGCTCATCCAAGAGGCAATCCATGCTCTGCACGGCAACGTAACCGTGTTTATCATCGCGCACCGGCCCTCGACCGTCGCCGACGCGGACAGGATACTGGTGCTCCGCGGCGGCAGTATTGTCGAGGAGGGGGCGCCCGCCGAGCTGTTACAGAACACCAAGTCATACTTCTACAAAATGCAGCGCAGCTCGTAGTGTGGTATATTCTGCGGGTATGAAATACACCGATTATCTGCGCTGGGGCGCGCTTTCTGCCCTCTTTTTAGCGTTGTTTGTCCCTTTTATAGTCGCGACGGGGAACTTCTGGCCGAACCTTTTCTTCCCCTACATTACCGGCAAAAACTTTGCGTTTAGGATTTTGGTCGAGTTTGCTCTGCTGTGCTACGTGCTATTAGCCCTGCGCGAGCCCAAGTACCGTCCGCGCGCCTCCCACATCATGTGGGCGGTCATCGCGTTTGCGGCATGGATGGCGGTGGCGACCGTCTTTTCTGTCGACCCCATAAAAAGCTTTTGGAGCAACTTCGAGCGCATGGAGGGCTACGTGAGCTTGCTGCACCTCTTTGCGTGGTTTGTCGTCGCGGGCGCGGTGCTCTCGGCGGCGCGGCTGTGGGACACCTTTATCAACACCTCTATCTTTGCCAGCGCCGTGCAGGGCGGATGGGCGGTGTCGCAATTTTTGGGATGGCTCTCCATATCAAGCCAGAGTGGCGCGCGCTCCGACACCACCTTTGGCAACGCGACGTACATCGCGGTGTATCTGCTTATCAACCTGTTCCTCACGCTCTACATGCTCGCGCGTTTATCCCGAGCAGAGTCGAGGGGCAATAAGGCGACTCTGCAAGTGCTCTACGGCGCCGCTCTCGTACTGCAGGCGGCGGGGCTGCTGTTTACCGAAACGCGCGGCGCGATACTGGGCTTAGGCATCGGGCTTGTCGCGGCGGCTCTGTACTTGATGTTCTTCGAGCGCGGCAAAGAGTCGCGCGTACTGCGCCATATCGCTATCGGCGCAGTGGCGTTTGTGGTTGTTTTTGCGGGACTCATGTATGCCGTGCGCGACACCGCGTTTGTCAAAGAGGTTCCGGCTCTGCGCCGCCTCGCCTCGATATCACTGACCGAAACCACGGTCGTCTCGCGTCTGCAATACATCTGGCCTATGGCGTTTAAGGGCGCCCTGGAGCGGCCGGTCATGGGGTGGGGGCAGGAGAACTTCAGCTTTGTCTTCAATAAAAATTATCAGCCCGGCATGTACAACCAAGAGCAGTGGTTTGACCGCGCACACAACCAGTTTCTTGACTGGCTGATTGCCGGCGGCATCCCCGCGTTTTTGCTGTACATCGCTCTGTATGTTCTCGCGGCGCTCGCGGTGCTCCGCGCCGGCGCGTTGTCGCACGCGGAGAGGGCGGCGTTTTTTGGCCTGCTTGCCGGATACGCGTTCAACAATATGTTCGTGTTTGACAACCTCATCAGCGCGGTCTACTTTTTTGCCTTGCTCGCGTACTTGCACTCATTGTCGAGCCGGCAGACGCCGTCGTTGGCGCTCTCCAAGCCGCTCGGCGACCAGGCGCTCGCCGTGGCGGCGCCGGTGTTGCTGGTGGCGATGTTGCTCGGCGGATGGGCGCTCAACGCGCCGGGGCTCGCGCGCGCGTCCGCGCTCGTCAATGCTATCCAAACGCAGGAGGCGGGCCGCAACTCATCCGGCGTCGTGGTCGCGGTTTCCAAAGATCCCAAAAAGAATCTCGCGGAGTTTAAGGTGGCACTCGGCGCTGTCGCGTGGCCGGGCAATCCTCTGGGCTTACAGGAAACGACCGAGCAGTTTTTGCAGTACGCCTCGGGGCTCGGCGGCAGCTCTACTATCGACCCGCAGACCAAGCTGGATATATTTAACGAAGCGCGCGGCGCGATAGACTCGCTCCTGTTGTCGCGCCCGGGCGACGCGCGTCTCGAGCTGTTTGCGGCGACCTTCCTCTCGCAGTTCGGCCAGACCGCTCCCGCTATCGAGCATCTGCAAAAGGCGCTCGAGTACTCGCCGAAAAAACAGCAAATACAAATACAAATGGGCATGACGCTGATACAGGCGGGCAACGCGCAAGACGGGGTTAAGTATCTCAAAGACGCGTACGAGGCGGCGGTGGGCAATAGTTCTGCGCTTACCTTTTACGCGGCGGGGCTCTACTACGCGGGGCAGACCTCCGCGGCGGACGCGCTGCTGGTGGAGCGTTTCGGTACCACGGTAGTCGACGACGTCCAGCTCATGCAGGCGTATACGAACCTCAAGCTCTACGACCGCTTGATATTGGTGTGGAAGTTGCGCGTCAAGGAGAGTCCTGACGATGTGCAAAAACACCTCGGGTTGGCGTCGGTCTACTTTGCGGC
>CAYHDT010000010.1:0-36500 GCA_964355655.1 uncultured Candidatus Saccharibacteria bacterium
AACTTTTTGGTCAACAATTCGCCGTTTGCCGGCCGCGAGGGCAAGTTTGTCACCGGCCGCCAGATACGCGCGCGGCTGGAAAAAGAGCTCGAGATAAACGTCGGGCTCAAAATCGATTTTTCGTCCTCTGAGTATTTTAAAGTCTTCGGCCGTGGCGAGTTGCACATCGCGATTTTGCTTGAAAATATGCGTCGCGAAGGCTTTGAACTCCAGGTTTCCCAGCCGCAGGTCATCTTCCACACAAGTGCGAGCGGGGTAAAAATGGAGCCGTATGAGGAAGTGGTCATCGACATTCCGGCTGTCTATCAGGGCGCAATCATCGAGCGCCTCGGCCAGCGCAAGGTCATCATTAAAGACATGCGCACGCACGAAAATTCGGTGCGCCTTATTATGGAGGGTCCGACCCGCGGGCTCCTTGGCTATCGCACGCAGTTTACGCTCGACACGCGCGGCGAAGGCATATTTTCTTCGCGTTTTGTGGAGTTCCGCCCGTATGCCGGCGAGATAACCAAGCGCGCCGTGGGCTCTATGGTATCGATGGCGGCGGGCAAAGCGCTCGGCTTCTCATTATGGAACCTGCAGGACCGCGGCGTGCTCTACATCAAGGCCGCAGTCGAAGTGTACGAGGGTCAGGTCATCGGCAACACCTCCAAGGGCGAGCAGATGTTCGTCAATCCGACCAAAGGCAAAGCTCTTACCAACATGCGCGCCTCCGGTACCGACGAGGCGATGCATCTTATTCCGCCGTACGAGTTGAGTATCGAGCGCGGGCTCGAGGTCATGGGCGAAGACGAGTATTTGGAGATTACACCGGCGTCCGTGCGCCTGCGCAAGCAGCCGGGAGCGAAGTTTTAGCCCCGCTGAAAAAATAATTAAGAAGTGTTAGAATTCTTCTTGTGAAGCAAATCTCGTCTTATATAAAGGGCATTACACGCGCCCAAATAGTCTGGATTGCGGTTTTTGCGGCTGTGCTCGCGGGAGGGTGGTATTTCTTTATCCGCCCTGCTCCGGTGGCGCAGGAAACTCTTATTGTGCAGCCGAAAATATTTCTTCAGCAAGTGTCCGTCTCGGGCAAGGTGATTGCCGCCAAAGAGGTTGACCTCGGTTTTACGCAGAGCGGGCGCGTCACCGGCGTATACGCATCGGTCGGGGACCGGGTAGCCGCGGGCGCGACGCTGGCTGTCGTCGAAAACGGCGACTTGCGCGCGACTCTCCTACAAAAGGAGGCCGCGCTGGAGAATCAGCGGGCAAAGCTTGCATCTCTGCAGGCAGGCGCCCGCCCCGAGGAAATAGCCGTCGCGCAAGCCGATGTCGCGGGCGACACGCAGGCGCTTATCGATACTCTCCAAGACGCGTATCGCGCCGCGGATGCGGCGGTGCGTACGCTTGACCAGTTTATGACCGACCCGCGCACCAACCCCTCGCTTACTTTTTTTACCAGTGACTCAAGCATTGAAGCGTCCGTCGAAACAAAACGTCTTACGGCCGAAGCGATGCTCGCCGTCTGGTCCGGCAAAGTGCTCGCTCTTTCTTCCTCTGTTGACCTCCGTCCGGAGGTTACCCGTGCGCGGAGTAATCTTTCCAGTATTGTATCGTTGCTGTCCGACGCGGCGGTTGCCATCAGCCGGGCCCTACCCTCGACGGCTATGTCGCAGGCGACGCTCGATACGTACAGCGCGGCGGTAGCAACGGCGCGCACAAACGTCAACACCTCTATCTCAAGCGTGTCATCCGCCTCGTCCGCGCTTGATGCAAGCAACCGGAATCTGACGCTCAAAGAGGCCGGCTCATCCGCGCAGGACATAGCCGCGCAGGAGGCGCAGGTTAAAGCCGCCGCCGCGGATGTCGCGGCGGCCGAGGCGCAGCTTGGAAAGACCTTTATCGCGGCGCCTTTTTCCGGCGTGGTAACCGCGGTAGAAGCTAAGGTCGGCAAGATAGTTTCTCCAAACACATCTGAAATATCAATGATTTCGACCGGAGCTTTTCAGATTGAGTCCTACGTGCCGGAAATAAATATCGCGCTCATTTCGCTGCGGGACAAAGCCTCTGTCACGCTCGACGCGTACGGCGCGCAAGCGTTCTCTGCGGTAGTGGTGTCTCTCGACCCGGCCGAAACTGTGCGCGACGGCGTTTCTACGTACCGCGCGCTGCTGCAGTTTGACAAGCAAGACCCGCGCATAAAGTCCGGTATGACCGCCAATGTAGCCATTACTACCGATTCTAAAGAAAACGTGCTGTCGGTCCCGCAGGGGCTGGTCACGTACCGCGACGGCAAGGCATCGGTGCGGGTCATTGCCGGCGGAATAATTTCAGAACGCGAAGTGTCTGCGGGGGGAGTGTCCAGTCTTGGTGAAATTGAAATTCTTTCGGGTTTAAGCGCGGGCGATGAAATAGTCGCCACGCTTCCTTAATGCCGCTTAATACGCGCATAGGTTTTTTTCTGGCCACGCGCGCGCTGCGCCGGGCAAGTTTATGGACCACCGGGCTCATCATAGGAGTCATGGTGCTGACGTTCCTGAACCTCGTGGTCGTGTCGGGCATCCTGGTGGGTTTATTGCAGGGAGCGGTTGACGCCGTGCGCACGCAGTACACCAGCGACGTCATCGTCTCGACCTTGGACGACAAAAAATACATTGAAAACAGTCCCAACCTTCTGGCACTGATTGATACGATGCCGGAAGTCGCGGTATACACCGCTCGATATCGCGAGGCGGGGACGCTCGAGGCAAATTACAAAACCCGTAAGGAGACCGACAAGCCCAATACCGCCAATGCGGTCTTGGTGGGCATCAACCCGGTCGCAGAGCAGGCGGTTACCGGCATCGCAGCCAATCTTGTCGAGGGCGAGTTCCTTGCCCCCGGCGATTACGACCAAGTAGTGGTCGGCGGGTATTTGCTCAAGCAGTATTTCCCGGTTGAAACGCCTGGTTTTACCACGCTCGATAATGTACAGGTCGGTACCAAGATACGCCTGGCCGTCGGGCCGGTGGTCCGCGAAATGACCGTCAAGGGTATTTTAAAATCAAAAGTCGATGAAGTGTCGATGCGCGCTTACATGGTCGACTCGCAGTTTCGCAGCCTCATAGGCCGCAACGACGGCAACGTAGATGAAATAGCGCTCAAGCTGGCCAAGGATGCCACGCCGGAAAGGGTGCGCGACGCATTGCTTAGCCGCGGGGTTGGTGAGCGAGCGAAGGTGCAGACGTACGACGATGCGCAGCCGAAATTCCTCAAAGATATAATCGCCACCTTTAATATGCTGGGGACCGCCTTCTCCTCTATCGGGCTGGTAGTGGCGTCTATCACGATTTTTATCGTTGTCTTTATCAACGCCATTACCCGGCGCAAATTCATCGGCATACTAAAAGGGATCGGCATTACAGGCCGCGCTATCGAAATTTCCTACATATTTCAGTCGGTGTTTTACGCGCTGGTGGGCTCGGGGCTGGGGTTGGCGCTCGTATATGGATTTTTAGTTCCTTTTGTCGCCGCGCATCCTATCGACTTTCCCTTCAGCGACGGAATTCTTGTGGCGCCGCTGGATGCCACATTCTTTCGCGTGGGACTTTTGGTAGTTTCTACGGTGGTAGCCGGTTACATTCCGGCGCGCATGATTATCCGCAAAAACACACTCGATTCAATTCTTGGAAGAAACTAATATATGAACGTGAACACACGGAGTAAAAACAAATTTTCAGGAATGTCGAGAGGCGCGTCGGCGCCGGGTCGTAGGAAAATTTATCAGCAGGAAATTTTCTGCGTTCCTGGAAATTTCGGTTTTTACGGAGCTATATGATAGAAACCAAACAACTTTTCAGGAGCTTTAAAAACGGCGATGTGGAAACGCGGGTGCTGAAAGGCATCGACTTTTCCGCTGCTGACGGCGAGTTTATCGCGATTATGGGCCGTTCGGGAGCGGGCAAAAGCACTCTCCTTTACCAGATATCATTGCTCGACCATCCTACCGGCGGGGAAATAGCCATAGACGGCCACAAGACGGAGACCATGAGTCCGGACGCGCGGATGAAGTTCAGGCTTAACAAGTTCGGGTACGTGTTCCAGGACTACGCGCTTCTGCCGGAACTGACCGCTATAGAAAACGTGGTATTGCCGCTCCTTATGCAGGACCATCCGCGCAAGGCGGCATATGCGCGGGCCGCAGACGCGCTTGGAAAAGTCAATCTCGGCCACCGCCTCCACAACTTGCCTTCCCAGCTCTCCGGCGGCGAGCAGCAGCGAGTTTCTATATCGCGCGCCATTGCCCACGGTCCAAAAATTCTTTTTGCCGACGAGCCGACCGCAAACCTCGACAACGAGTCATCCCGCGCCATTATGGAAATATTTACAGACCTCCACAAGCAAGGCCAGACCATTATTATGGTTACGCATGAGGAGGAGTACGCAAAACTCGCCGACCGCTTGGTCAGGCTTGATGACGGAAAAATTATATCCGAGACGCATAAGCGGAAGCGTCTTTAAACCTGTAGTAGTATTACGCAATGGCAAGACGCCACCTGCGGCAGGACTTTTATATTCTGCTCGCCAGCATCGCGGTCGCTTTGGCGATAGTCCATTTTCATGCGGTTGATGTTCTTCTGGCATACACCGGCGACGGTGTTTTGCTTGCGAGTTTTCTGGCGGGTATATTTTTTACCTCGGTGGCGACCACGGCGCCTGCTATCGCGATTTTTGGCGAACTTTCATTCCACAGCAGTCCGTTGTTGTTGGCCGTGGTCGGCGGGGCAGGGGCAGTCTGCGGCGACTACCTTATATTTATGTTTGTGCGCGATAGGCTGGGAGACGACTTCTCGTATCTTATTAAGCGCACCGGTACGCCGCGTTTCTTTAAAATGTTCCACCGCAAGACATTCCGGTGGGTGCTCCCGTTTATAGGCGGGCTTATTATTGCCTCGCCTCTCCCCGACGAGCTGGGGCTTGCGCTCTTGGGGATCGCGCGCATGCGCACGAGCCGCTTTCTGCTTTTATCCTTTACCTTCAACTCCTTCGGCATCTTGCTTATCGCACTGGCAGCCCGCTCGCTTGCGTCGTAATAGAAATTTCATAGAGCCGTCTGCTATAGTATGAGTGTGAAAAAGCTTTTCCTATTGTCGGCGTTCGTTTTTATGCTTGCGCCGGCGGGCGCGTCTGCCGCCGCTTTTGAGTACTCCGGCTGGCTCCCGTATTGGAAAGAGGCTTCTTCGACGATAGACGCGCTGGTACATATCGACCAGCTTCACGAAATCAACCCCTTCGTCTACGTGGTGCAAAATGACGGCACCATCGCCGACCGGGCCGGCATCGCCGACGAGCCGTGGGCCTCGCTTATCGCGGCCGCGAAAGCGAAAAAAGTCCGCGTTGTCCCCACGGTTATGTGGAGCAACACCGACGCGATGCATAAAATACTGAGTAACACAAAGGCGCGTATCAAGCTAGAGGATGACATAACCGCGCTTGCTGTAAACGAGGGCTTTGACGGCATCGACATCGACTTCGAGGGCAAGCGCGCCGAAGATAAAGTATTTTTTTCCGCTTTTCTTAAAGGCCTCTACCAGCGCATGGGCAAAAAATGGGTTATGTGCACTATCGAATCGCGCACGCCGCTTGCCGATCGCTACTTCGGCACTACGCAGCCTAAAGACGCGGGACTGTACGCCAATGACTTTGCGGCGATGAATAAATATTGCGACCGCGTGCGCTTTATGACCTACGACCAGCAAACTATCGACCTTAAGTTGGCCGCCAAAGCAGGCGCCGACGGCAAACTCTATGCTCCGGTTGCCGACACTGTGTGGGTAGAAAAGGCGATACGCGTCGCGATGCAATCCATAAATAAAAATAAAATAGTAATAGGCGTTGCCACGTACGGGTACGAGTGGGACGTGACCGCCTATGCCGACGGCTATGTCTATGATTTATTGTGGTCGTTCGGCCCCGGCTATGCTACGCCGATAGCCGCGCAATACGGAGTAACCCCGGCGCGCCAAGCCTCCGGCGAACTCGGCTTTGCTTACTCGCCCAACAACAGCTTGGCGGGCGCTGCGGCGCTTGCCGCGGCACAGGCAAACAATTCAAACCATAGCTTCCGCTATATGGTGTGGCAGGATGCTCAGGCGATTAAAGACAAAATAGATCTCGCCAAAAAGCTCGGTGTCCGCGGGGTGGCCCTCTTCCGCCTCGACGGCGGGGAAGACCCAAACATGTGGGCCTATTTCAAATAGTATGTGCCGCGCCCTACGAAGCCTTGGCGGTGTAGGGGCAGTATTTCAAATAAAAAACTCCGCACAAGCGTGCGGAGCAGGACGTCAGTTTTTTGTCTTTTGGGTGGTGAAGCGCAGCAGGCTGATGAGCATGTCGTACAAAGCGTGCACAACGATGGCCGTCAGCAGGCCGTAAGTCACGGTGGCGTAGAGCAGGACCATGCCGACGTACCAGGCGTTGACGATGCCGAGCAGTCCTTGGTATTTATGTCCGTCGCGGAACCAAGCATTTGCGAGAATGGCTCCGAAGACGAACAGTTTTTCATACCCGCCGTACAGGACCGGGTCCATCTGGAAGAACGTGGTAAAGTGCACGATGTACACGATTACTTGGTGTATCCAGTAGACGGGGTCGGCGTAGAAGGCGAGCAAGAGCCCGAGTGCTGCACCCGCGAGCGCTAGTATCGAGAACACACGTTCGCGCTGGTGCCAAAGAATCAGGCTCACTATGCCGCATACGATTGTCACTATCCATCCCGCACCGACCGAAAAGATCCAGTTGGCGACGCCGATGATGATCATCGCGTAGCAGACGAAGATAAAGCGGTACCCAAGCTCTTCCCAGAGGCCGGCCATCGTATCTGTAGCGATTTCCCAAAAAAATAGTTCGCGGTTTTGCGAAATATGTATGGGGGAATCGTCGCGTAGCAGAAACATCACGACCAGATTAAGCCCGATGCCGCAGGCGAAGAGCGGCCAGAAGTTGAGCACCGCCCCCCATCCGCCCCAGTAGAAATAGGGGTAGACGAAGAAGTTGGGGAAGAACCAAGTGATGGCCCAGACCCCGATGCCGCAGACCGCGAGCACGACCATCATAGCAAGCTGGCCGACCAGCAAATACTGATGCCGGGTTATCGCGTTCGCGATGCTTGTATAAGCCATACAGACCCTCCTCTCAAGGTTCTGGAACTGATATGTAAGATAAAACTACTTTTTTAATATGTCAAGCATCGGAATTTGACAATTTCCTTCTAATCTGATACTATTGGGCTTATCAATGCCTGCATCACGGTTCAATAAAGGACCCTCGCGGTTCTCGTCTAGGACGCGCCCCTACTTCGCCAAGGCTACGAAGGGCTCGCCCCATGGCGCGGGTAAGCCTGCCTCGCCTCACGGCAAACCCCATTTCCGCAAACAAGGCTTTAACAGCCGCGGCGGCCGGCCGGCGCAGAAGCGCGGCCCTCAGACCTTCTTTTCCGATATCTCTACATTCGTCAACAAAGCGGTCATCACCGAAGAGGTAACCGTCTTCGTCCCCGAGCATAAATTCGCCGACTTTGCCGTCGATTCGCGCCTCAAGCAAAACATCATCACAAAAGGCTACACCGACCCGACGCCTATCCAAGACCGCGCCATCCCGCACGTCCTGCGCGGGGAAGACGTCGTCGGCATCGCCAACACCGGCACCGGCAAAACGGCGGCCTTTCTTATCCCGCTCGTCAACAAAATCCTCACCGTCAAAGGTCAGCGCGTGCTCATTATGGTGCCTACTCGCGAGCTGGCCGTGCAAATTAACGATGAACTTAAAGGCTTCGCTAAAGGCCTCGGAATTTACGGCGTGGTCTGCGTGGGCGGGGCCAACATCAACCCGCAAATCAGCGACTTGCGCCGCAAGCCTGCGATTGTCATCGGCACGCCGGGGCGCCTTAAAGACTTGCTCGAGCGCCGCGCGCTGCATCTTGGCGACTTTAACACCGCCGTGCTCGACGAGGCCGACCGCATGCTCGACATGGGCTTTATTGCCGATATGCGCAAAATACTTTCGCTTCTCCCGAGCCCGCGCCACACGCTCTTTTTCTCCGCGACGCTCAGTCCCGAGATAGAGCGCCTCATCGGCGAGTTTCTCCGGACGCCGGTACGGATTTCAGTCAAAACACAGGAGACATCCGCTAACATAGACCAGGACATCGTGCGCGTTCCGGCGGGCAAGGATAAGCTCGATGTTTTGCACGATCTTCTTATCAGCCCGGGCTTCAATAAAGTGCTTATCTTCGGCCGCACGAAACACGGCGTCGAGCGCCTTTCTAAAAACCTGGTCGCGCGCGGTATCAAGTCCGAGTCTATCCACGGCAACAAGACGCAGGGTAAACGCCAGCGCGCGCTCGACCTCTTTAAGCGCGACCACGTGCAGGTACTCTGCGCCACCGACGTCGCCGCCCGCGGACTCGACATCGCCGACGTCAGCCACGTCATCAACTATGATCTCCCCAACACGCAGGAGGACTACGTGCACCGCATCGGCCGCACCGGCCGGGCCGGCAAGCGCGGCAAAGCCTTGACCTTCATCGGCGCATAAAACGCAATACTATGACAAACAACCCTACAACTAAAAAGCCCGCGCACGTCCCCAAGCTAAAAGGGCCGCCTAAGCAGTTTCAGCAGGACGGGCACTGGATAGTCAAACCGGGTAAAACCCAGGTGCTTTTGTGCACGTGCGGGAATCGTTATATCAAAACCCGTCCCGGCCAGACCGCTTGTCTGCGCTGCATGTTCGGCCACAAAAAATAAAACTCTGTTTTAGGATAAAGAAAAAACCCGCGGTCCGAAAGGACTGCGGGGTTTGCGTTTTAGTCGGCGTAGAGCTTGCTGACGCTTCCGCCTACGAGCGAGGCCTCGTGCATAATCTTGGCGAGGTACTCTTCGATGGGCGCAAAGCTCAGCCAGGACTTGTTCTGCTCGATGAAACGCCGCGGGCGGGGAATAGTCTGTGTTGCCACCACTTGCATCTTAGCTTCGCGGAACTTCTCGGCGGCATTTTTGCTGAAGATGCCGTGCGTCACCACCGTAATGGTGGAGAGAGCCCCACGTTTCTTCAACGACTTGACCGCGTTGCGGATGGTGCCGCCGCCGTCGATCATATCGTCGCAGAGCACGCAGTGCCTCCCGCGGACGCGTCCGACGATGGCGAGCGACTCAACTTCGCCATTGATCTGGCGATCCTTGTCGATGACCGCGAAGGGGACGTTTGGTCCGAGGAGCTTAGCGAGTTTTTTGGCGCGCTTAGTGCTGCCGACGTCCGGCGCGACCACGGTCACTTTGCTGAAGTTCCCTTTGAACCGCTCCCGCAGGAATTCTGCATGCAGCGGCAACCCGTGCAGGTCGTCGACCGGGATTTCGAAGAATCCCTGGATCTGCGGCGCATGTAGGTCGAAGGTAATGACTCGCTGGACAGCGGGGCATCGCTCGATGACCTTGGCGAGCCACTTTGCCGAGATAGGTTCGCGCGGCTTGGCCTTGCGGTCCTGCCTGGCGTAGGGGTAGTAGGGGATGACCAACGTGATTCCGTCGACCGACGCGCGTTGCAATGCATCGAGTGCCAATCCCATCCGCACGATCGCGGTGTCAGGTTTGGGGAGCTGGAGCGGGCACATGAGGAATACGTGTTCGCCTCGTACTGTCTCCAAAATTTCCGGCTTGCCTTCATCGTTGGCAAATTCGTGGTTCTTGATCTTCACGTGCGAGACGTCATTGTAGTAACGCTCGTTGAGAATGTTTGCCACGCTGGCCGCTAGCTCGTGCATGCCCGGGGTCGAAACGACCGTCCGTCCCGCATGTAGGTAGACCGTTCGACCTTTGGCGTTATTTCCACTCATTTTTAGCCCTTTCTGTGCTGAAAAGTCCTTATATCTGCGCGGACAATACCACGTGGCCAAAATATTGACAAGTACCCTTTTTAATTCTAAAGTCCCTTTGCTGCTTGCATAAAGAACCAGTTAGTGTATTATCTACACTAGCTAGCTTAAGTAAGCGCCCGATCTTTGACAAGTTCTTAGGAGGTGGCCCTAAAAAGGCTGCCAAATAAGGGAATAAACGGTATAGACCCACCGTGCCTCAACGGGTCTTAACTCAAGTAGCAGGAAAGAAGCTGCCATGCCTCGCAAAAACCTCAAAGTGGACCTGGTTATCGTCGATCCCAACAATGACTTCATGGGCAACGACGACGGCACTCCGCTGACGGAGACGGTACTCGAAGGCGACCAACGCACGAGCATCCAGCAGGTCAAGGACCTCATGACTACCTCCACAATCAACGTCGCAGCGCTGCCCGTCAAAGGCGCGGTGTCGGACGCCAAGCGCGGCGCCAAGCTCATCGACCGCATCGGTCGCAAGCTCAACGACATCCACGTCACGCTCGACTCGCATCACACGATGCATATCGCTCACCCTGACATGTGGGTGGGGGCAGACGGCAAGCCGCCGGCGCCCTTTACTCAGATTACGGCCGACAGCATGAAGGCCGGCATGTGGCGGGCTCGAAATCCCGCCCACCAGAAGCGGATGCAAAAGTATCTCATCGATCTGGAAGCATCCGGTCCGTTCAAGACCCACACCATCTGGAACCCGCATTGCCGCATCGGCACGTGGGGACATAATGTGCAAGATGATCTCATGGCAGCTCTCACGCGTTGGGAGCGGCAGGAGATGGGCGTCGTCGACTACGTGACGAAGGGAAGCTCTGTTTGGACGGAACATTTCGGCGCTCTGATGGCCGAAGTGACCGATCCGAACGACCCTTCGACGCAGCTCAACGCTCCGCTGATCACCACCCTCCAGGACGTTGATCTCATCGGCATCTTTGGATGGGCCTCGAGCCACTGCGTGAAGCGCACGGTCGAGCAAGTTGCCGATAATATCGGTGACGAGCATGTCAAGAAGATGGTCCTCATCACGGATTGCATGTCGCCGGTCCCGGCGATACCGAACGTGGTCGACTTCCCCGCGATCGCCGCGCAGTTCCTCAAGGACATGCAGGCTCGCGGGATGACGCTCATGACTGCCGACGAGTTTCTCGCTTAGGGGCGAGTAAAAATAGGTTGCGGGCAATCCTGCCCGCAACCCCGGCTCTGTTCAAAAAGGAAAGGATATACACCATGCCTCGTCTCGACGAAAGCATGCAAAGCCTCACCGTCGCCGGCCGTGGGGGGTTCGCCTTTACCGGCGCTCGCTTCGACAAGCTCGGCGCGGCCAACTACACATTGGCGACCGCAGCCGTCGATGTTAGCGGTTCTACCGGACCGTTCCGGCAACTGCTCGTCGACATGCTCAAGATGACTCTCGATGCCTGCAAGAAGGATCCGCGTTCGGACAACATCCTGTTCCGTGTGATTCTGGTCAGCGACCGGTTCCCGAAGGGCGTGGAAGAGGTCCACGGCTTCAAGTTGCTTACCGACATCGATCCTGCCGTGTACGACAGCCTTCGCACCGGCGGCAACACGCCCCTGATTGATGGCTGCTACTCGGGAGTGGGGGCTACAAACAAGTTCGCCAAGGAACTCAAGACGAAGGACTACGAATCCAACGGTGTCACGTTCTTTATCACGGACGGAGCCGAGAATGCTTCGACCGCGACGATGGGTATGTTGAAGAAGGAGTTGGAAGAGGCGGTCACGAGCGAGACGCTCGAGTCGCTGATTTCGATCCTGATTGGCATTAATGCCAAGCAGTATCAGGCTGTGCTGGAAGATTTCCAGCGCGATGCCGGCATCACACATTACAAGGATGCCGGCGAGGCGACTCCTCGCAATATCGCGAAGCTCGCGAACTTTGTCTCGACCTCCGTGTCCTCGACCGCGCAAGCGGCCGGCACGGGCGGACCGAGCCAGAATATCGCCGCTGTGATCTAACGATCGGCAGCGCAGTAATGGGGGAGAGGCATCCGTGCTTCTCCCTTTTTTCTTCTCACACAGGAGACCCGTCATGCGGTTCCATACTGACGAGCACTTCAACATTGGACACGAGCATGTGACCGGCGGGAAACCTTGCCAGGATCATGCACTCTCCGGTGTCCACGAAGGAGCGGCGTACGCGGTTGTCTCGGACGGCTGCTCATCGGGCGGCCACACTGATATCGGCGCGCGACTGATGAGCCTTTCTGCAGCCGCTGCTATACGCGAACATTGGAGCAGCACCCAAAACGCGGTTGCACTATCAGCGCCGCAAGATGTCGTGCTGCGTCAACGGCTCATACTCGGAGGCATCAAAGAAACACTGCGGTTAGAATCCGATGACATGCTCGCGACCTGCGCGTATGTCTACTTGTCTCCGGAAGGCGGTTTCATCCATCTTCGCGGAGACGGTGTTATCGCGCTTGTTTACGACGACGGCATTGTCCTTCGTCGTTACGACTGGCCGAACAACACGCCGTTCTATCCGGCCTATGTTGAGAACACTTTGCCGGTATTCGTCAGTGCGCATGGGGGTGACATAAACGCCCGCGTGTTGACGGAAAAAACCTTCACTAATCGCGCTGGAGCGCAGTTGTTGCCCGAAGCGAACAGGAATTTCTCCATCGCCGACGGAATCAGAGGCGTCACTATCCCGGTTAGTAAGGACGAACTGGCGAACAGGCTTGCCTATGTCGCAGTGTTTTCGGACGGCGTGTGCCGGGTCGAGAATATGGACTGGCAGGACGCAGCGCGCGAACTCCTTGCTTTCAAAAGCGCTGAGGGCGTCTTCGCCAAGCGGCGAATGATGCGCTTTATGAAGGATACTCGCGCGGTTGGAAAAGGTCCGCTCGACGACATAGCCTATGCCGTCATTCGGATCGACCGTTCGGATGAAGTGATTCAAACGGAGGGAAAGACTGATGGCTCCTAACACAGGCAACATCAAAGTTGAGCTCGAAGGCCGCGGTCCTCTCGTACTTCGCCCGAGCGATTATGTCGCGACAGGCGGGGAAGGGTCGATTTACCGGGCGAGCGGAACAACGGTGAAAATCTACACCGACCCGGCAAAAATGCGGCGGGACGGCATGCCGGAGAAGGTAAAACTTCTCCGGCCACTCGGCAGCGAATTCATTATGGCGCCGCAGGGCGTCGTACTGGACCAAAAAGGCAGCCCTATCGGCATCTATATGCCGTTTGCAGAAGGGGAGCCGATGCCACGCGTGTTCACTAACGCTTTTCGCAGTCGCGAAAAGTTCGACGATGATCACGCTAAGGCTCTTGTTGGCCGCATCCACGACACGGTGAAGTTTGTTCATGATCATCAAGCAGTGATGGTCGACCCGAACGAAATGAACTGGATAGCGGTGCTCAAAGGCAAAAATACTCCCTCTCCGCGTGCAATCGATGTGGACTCATGGGCAATCGGCCGCTTCGGCGCTACGGTTGTCATGCCTTCCATTCGCGATTGGCACTCGAAGGACTTCACCAAACTCACGGACTGGTTCTCTGTTTCTATCGTGTGCTTCCAGATTTTTACCGGCATTCACCCGTACCGAGGCACGCTCGCGGGGTACAAGCCGGGCGATTTCGAAGCCCGCATGAAGAAGAACCACTCCGTCTTCCACACGGGAGTGTCGCGCAACGCCGCCGTGCGCGACTTTAGCGTCATTCCGACACCGCTGCTTGAATACTACAAAGCGGTGTTTGAAAAAGGCGAGAGAGGGATTCCTCCTTCGCCTTACGACAAAGGGGTGGGCGCGGTTGCGCCGACTGCCCGGGTACTGCGAACGGTTACTACCGCCAGCGGAGCGCTTATGTTCGAAAAACTTCTCGAGTTCTCGGGCAATGCCGCAGTGAAAATCTTTCACTGCGGAGCAGTGCTTACCGAATCGGGTGCAGTGTGCGATTTGGCCACTAAGCGCCAGATCGGAACCTTGCAATCCCGAGCAGGCGAGGTTGTGAAGGTGCAGGACGGTTGGCTTTTAGCCGACATCGTGGAAGGAAAACATACTTACACGTTCATCGACTCGAACACCCGCAAGGCGGAAGCACTTTCCTTCGCTTTCAACGGATACCGCTTTCTTCGTTTCGAGAACCGTCTGTTCCTTGTAACCGATGGCGAGCTAGTAGAGCTCAATCTGTTGAACGTCGGACGGCCGCTGCTCACCATCGGTAATCGCACGACAATCCTGTCGCCCAAATCAACCAAATGGTTCGACGGGCTCGGGATTCAAGAAGCCTTCGGCGCAAACTTCCTAATGCTGCCGTTCGGCGAAAAAGCCTGCGTCAGTGTGCGTGCGCGCGAGCTCGATGGCGTCATTCCGGTCTCGGGCAAGGCAGGTAACCGTTTTGCAACCGTTATTGCGATGGACAAAACTGGCGCGTATAAAAAATTCGAGTTCATGTTCTCGGCGGATTACTCAAGCTACACGATGTGGCAGGGCGGGGCGGACAGCTCCGAACTGAACATATCGATTCTGCCGAAGGGCGTGTGCGCGACCATCGTCGATGATGGCGAACTTGTTATCTTCATACCGCGTAGCGGCACCCTAAACCGTGTCAGCGATCGACAAATTGCCACTGACATGGCGCTCGCAAATCACAACGACTCCGTTGTCTACATTCAAAACGGCGCGGTGTGGAGCTTGCGAATGAAATAAAATCCTAAGAACTTACAGTTCCTTGTTCATTACTGCGGAGGGGAGTTCCTCTCCTCCGCATCTTTTTAAAGCGCCGCACATAGGGTGGGACGCTTTTAGAGACATAGTTCTTTCAAAAGGAGCAGACAGAAATGGTAAGCAGACTCGACCGCTATCGCGGTGCGATGTTGGGTACCTTGTGCGGCGACGCGCTCGGTGCCCCGTACGAATGGAAGAAGTCCGCCGAAATTAAGGCGGATATCGAGCGGCGTGGCGGGCTTGTCCCGCACAAGTTCGCGCCGTTCGACTACATCGACCCATGGAAAGGGGTTCGGCAGATGCGGGCGGGCCAGCCGACCGACGATTCCGAGCTTGCCGCGGCGCTCGCGATGAGTCTTATCGATAGCCATGGGCTGAACGGTGAGGATCTCTTCGCGAAGCTACGTAGCTTTATCATCGACCGCAAGTCGGTGCTGACGGACTTGGCCTACGGCTCGGGAAGCACGCTGAAAGCGGCGCTTACCCCGCCGACCCGCGAGGCGTCGCAGAGGCTCTTTGCGGCCGGTGCAATCAAAACTCCTCCGAGCAACGGTAGCCTGATGCGTTGCGTCGCGATACCGCTCATGTTCGGGGCGGACACGGCTTTGCTGATTGCAACCGCACGAGCTCAGTCGCGCGTAACACACCAGAATCCGCTTTCGGTCGCTGCGTGCATTGCTTATAGCATCATGGTATCACTCGTCCTTTCGGGGAATGAGCCGCTACTGGCATGGTGCAAAACTGCAATTAATATCAATGCGACCACTCTTGCCGATGATCAGGCGATGCAGCAAGTGCTCAAAATCCCTATGTGGAGGGTGCCCGACGACAGTGATATCTGGCCACCGGCTCCGCGTGGGCCCGGTGATGCGGTCACGTCATTGTGGGCGGCGGTGTGGGCGTCGTGCTATGCCAAAGACTTTGCGGACGGCATTCTCAAAGTCATCGGCCTCGGCGGCGACACCGACACCTACGCGGCAATCGCCGGCGGCATCCTTGGAGCCCATTTCGGCTATCAGGGTATCCCGGCAGAGTGGAAAGCGCCTCTCCAGGGTCGCGAGATTATGGAGCGGCTTGCGAGCCAACTGCACGAAATAGCCCTTCGTTGATATCTACCGGTCGGTTCTTGTAGCCGACCGCTTTTTTATAAAGCGCCTGATACATAGGGCGGTCCTATGTAGCTCGGACGCTTTTAGAAATTTAGTTCTTTGTAAATCGAAGAGACAACATAATGGAGGGTCGTATGCCTGCTCTTAAGGCAAAGATTATGGTCGCGCAGACGCGGCCGGAGCCCGGGAACTTACGGGCGAATGTGGCGGACATGCTCGAGAAGATAGCGAAGGCGCGCCGGCAAGGCGCGCAAATAGTGGTGTTCGCCGAGCTGGCGCCCACCGGCTACCTGCTCGGCGACCGCTGGGAAGATGAGTCGTTTATCCGCGATATCGCCGAGGCCAACGAGGAAATCCGCGCCGCCACCGAGGGTTTGGTGGTCGTGTGGGGCTCGATCCGGGCCGATGAGGCGCGGATAGGCGAGGACGGCAGGATACGCAAGTATAATGCCGCGCTCATCGCCCAAGACGGCAAATGGGTTTCCAACGGACGGCTTGTCGGCTGGATACCCAAGACTAATTTGCCGAAATACCGCATCTTCGACGATGCGCGGCACTTTTATCCGGCCTACAAGCTCGCCGCCGAAATGGGCGTCAAGCTCGAGGATATCCTGCGCCCCTTTACGGTCGTCATCGACGACAAAGAGGTTGCGCTCGCGCTCGCTATTTGCGAAGACTTGTGGGAAGACGAATATGCCAACAAAGTTTCGCAGATGTACTCGGCGCACAAGCCCGACCTGCTGGTCGACATCTCCAGCTCGCCGTGGACGGCGCAGAAGTGGCACGCTCGCGAAGCTATGTTGCGCAAGCGCGCCAAAGACGCAGGATGCCCGATTTTGTACGTCAACATCGTGGGGCTGCAGAACAACGCCAAGAACCTCATTTGGTTCGACGGCAGTTCGTGCCTTATGGGGGCGGACGGGGCTATCAAGTGGCGCTCACCGCGCAACAAAGAAGGCCTCTTTACTGTAACCAATCGAGCGGGTGCCGGCTTCGGCAATCACTCGCCCGGGTTCGTCGACTATCGCCCGACTCCGATCGAGGAGAAGTACGATGCGACGATAGCCGCCATGCGCGACTTCTATGCGCCGTACAAACGGATCGTTATGGGGCTGTCGGGCGGTATCGACTCGGCGGTCTCGGGAGCCATGCATGTGCTGGCGCTGGGGCCCGAGAAGGTTCTCGCCATCAACATGCCGATGCCGTTCAATTCGCCAACGACGCGGAATCTGGCAAAACAATGCGCAGATAATCTTGGCATCGAGTACCGCGTCATGCCTATCCACTGGCAGTACGAAGCGCGGCTCGATCTTTTGGCTCGCGGCGGATACGCAGATGTCAGCTCGTTCGACCGGGAGAACATCCAAGCCCGCATCCGCGGCCAAGTATTGGCCGACGTGTGCGCGTGCGAGGGGACAAAACTCCAGGGTAGGTGCGCGTTTACCAACAACGGCAACAAGACCGAGGTGGCGCTCAACTACTTTACCGAGTACGGCGACGGTGCGGGCACGGCGTCCTTCTTCGGCGACTATTGGAAGGGCGAGATATACGATCTTGCGGCGTTCATCAACGCGCGCGCCGGCAAGGAGATGATCCCGAAAGGAATCATAGATATCGTGCCCTCGGCCGAGCTCTCTGCGGAGCAAAATGTCGACGAAGGAAAGGGCGACCCCATCTTCTACCCCTTTCATGACAAGCTTCTGCTTTCGTGGATAGAGAGGCGATGGGACCCGACAATTGTGCTGCAGCGGCTGCTGAAAGGTACGCTCGAGCAGGATCTTGGTTGTGCCGCGGGAACTATTTCTAAGTATTTCCCGACAAAACAATCGCTGGTCGACAGCGTCGAGTGGGCCTGGCTGCAATACTCCTACGAAGGCAAACGGCATAAGCTGCCTCCGACCTTGGTAACGTCGCGGCGGGCTTTCGGGTTCGACCGGCGCGACACCATCGCCGGCGGTTACTTTACCGTCGAGTACTACCGGCTTAAGGCCGAAGTGCTTGCCAAAGCAGCCTGAGTCTCTTCATCAAGCGCGGAGCGACGATTCGTCGCCGCTCCGCATTTTTATAAGGCGCCGGACCGAGAGTTTCGGTCGGACGCTTTTAGAAATCTAGTTCTTTCACATACGCAACAAGAAAGGAAAGGTCATGAACATCATGGCTTCTGCTCCGACTCTGGCTACGGCTCCGACTGCCGATCTGTATGATGGCATTAAGCGAGCTTTCCCGCAGGAGCTCTTCCCGTGGGACGATTACTTCCTTCGCATGGCGGAGACGGACTTTCTCGCCGGCCGGGCCGACACGCCTGCGGTTAAGTCTTACTTCGTCCGCAGGGCGCCGTTCGGCGGCTCCTACATGCTGCTCGGCGGCATTACGGCGGCTCTGCGGCTCATCAACGAACTCCGGTTTAATACTCCCGAGTTCGCGGATGGACTCCGTAGGATGAACTATACGCAAAAGTTCATCGACCATATGACGAAGCGCAAAGGCCTGTTCAAGATTAAGGTCTATGCGCCGCCGGAAGGTACGCCGTTCTTCCCGAACGAGCCAATCATTTCGATTGAGGGTCCCAGCCTCGAGCTCCGGCTTGCGGATGCAATCATCATATCGGAAAACAACTTCGCGTCGCTCTCGCTGACCAAGTGGAACCGTCTCGTCCGCGTCGCGCGGCCGGGCGGTGTCATGGAGTTCAGCCGGCGGCGTGCTCAAAATCAGATGAAGGCAAGCCTCTACGGCATGCTTGCCGGTTGTGTTGCCACCAGCAACGCAGAGCTGGGCCGCTATCTCCAAGTACCGGTGCGCGGCACCATGGGCCACGAGTGGATGCAGTCGTTTGCTTCTGTTCGCGAAGCGTTCGACACCTGGCTCACTCACCAGCCGCATCTTCCGGTTGGGCTGGTCGACACCGTGCGTTGCATGGAAGTCGATTTCCCCGAGTGGCTCGATGCGGTCTACCGTCATCGCGACGCGATCAAGAAGGCCAACCCCGCACTATGGGGCTGGCGCAATGACAGCGGCGACTTGGCGTATCTCTCTATCGAGCAGTACGATCGGTTCTTCAGACATCGTTTGGCTGGGGATCCATGGTTTGCCGAGCGTATGAGAATCTTTCTCACCAATGAACTCGACGAATATGCGATTGCTTCGATTATCTCGCAGATCTCGACAGAGTCGCGGGCTGCAGGGTTCAACGCAGAGGATCTTTTGCGCCGTATCGTCTGGGCGGCCGGCACCAAGCCGGGCGTTTGCGAAGATGAACCGGCTATCGGCGGTGTCATGAAGCTCATGGAGTCCGACGGCAAGCCGTGCATCAAGCTCGCGCTCGATGCCGACGGTCGCGTGGGAATCAAGACCTCAATACCGGGGTTCAACCTCTCCGCTCTTGTCCGCAACAAAGCGGGCGAGGCAATGGGCATTCTGCTTTATCCGGCGCGGCGCTACAACGTTACGCCGGAGGGCAAACTCTTCGACTCGATTAAGAACCGGGTGGTCGAGACCTTGCAGATGATTCACCCGGACAACGAAAGTCTCACCCAAGAGCTTTCGGACTACACGGTGACGGCGCGGCAGAAGGTTGTCTTTGACGGCGGCCTGACGAAATCATGGGAGCTCTATGCCCCCACGATCCAGTCGGTGCAGGCTCTGGTAAAGAAGGCAACCGACGAGCTGCCGTGGTGGATTTCCCGCATCGAGAAGCCGCATAGCTTTCCGGTGTCGGTTACCCCCGACCTGTTCAAGTTGCGTCAGCAGATGATTCGGGACAACGCACTACAAAGCGTTTATCCGATCTTCTAAAATAAAAGCCCCCGGCATCCGTGCCGGGGGTATTTTCTTTTTCTGTTTTCAGTAGAACCATCGCTTGCTCATGATTTCTCCGAGCACGCGATGCTCGGGGACCAGGAGTTCCGGTGTAACCTCGCCGTACTCGAACCAACACGCCTCGGCGATGCCCGTTCCGGGCGTCGGTTCGCCGCCGCTGTGTGGAGTCTTCATAAGCAGGGTCATGACACCGTCGCGCGACTTGCGGTACCGCCAGTCGTCGATGCGCTGCGACTGGATAAGCTGTGGCTCTTGCGTTGTCACAGTCGGCACTTCTTTGCTGACCGCGCGCAGCGCCGCGGCTTCGTAGTTGAAGTCAGTATCCGGGTCAAAGAATACCCCGGGGAACCGCCACTCATCCTCGTCCGGCTTCCTGACCAAGATTACCCGGCCGAGGTTCGGCTGTTGGATAACCACGTCGACGGTAGGGTAGACCAACTTTCGCCGGTGCACGTTCGCCCAAACGACCCCTTTGCGAAAGTCGACCGAGTCGATTTCCTCGATGCTCTCGCGGATTTGTGTCGCGCTGCCGTCGAACACCTGAGGGACGAACTCCTTCCGGAACTCGCCCTCATAGGTGCCGTAGATACCGTCGCGCGAACCGTAGATGACCGCATCATATCCCGGGAACTCGCGCTTTATAATCGCGTCAACCTGGGTTGAGCGGTAGGTGTAAGGCTTGCGGTGCGACGGCAGGGGAGAGAAGCGCAAGCTCCTCTGCGGGAAGGCGCTCTTGATAGCCCAGCGCCTTGACCGATACGACAGCGGGTTGCGATCGTCGGCCGGGCTCTCCTCGTACACACCGAGCAGTATCAGCACATCTTTATGCCGGCTGAGCGCGTGCTCGATAGTCGCAATGTGGCCAGGGTGCTCTCGCGGGTCGGGCTCTTGGAAGCGCCCGCCGACGACCCCGACCGTTTCCGGCTTGGTTGCAGTAAGCATGGCACGCTCCTTTCGTTCGGTTAAAGAAAAAGCGCCGCGGCAGGGATGCCGCGGCGCGATTGCGTATTGATTACGCCGCGTCGATGCGGCCGCTTCTCAGGATATCCCAACGCTCTTCAAGACGCTCGACCAGCGGCAAGTGCCACGGGACGAACATTGACCTGAGCTCGTTGCGGTTGAACCACCGCGCGCCCTTGGCATCGTCACCGCCGACCGCTGTGCCGCTGCGGTACTGGTTGGCGAACAGTGTGGTATAGATCTTGTCTTTCGACCCGCGGTAGCGCGGGTCGTCGACCCTGATCCTTTTGCCGAGCTGCAGGTAGACATCGGTCGTTTTGATGCCGAGCAGCTCCTCTCTCCGTTCGCGCCGCGCACCGGCCTCGTCGTCGATGTCTTTCTCCGGGTCGAGAAATCCGCCGGGGAGAGACCATCTGCCATCGAACCAGTGCTTCATGATACCGAGAACGCGCTCGTTCTGGTCGTCAACAATGGCGACATCTTCCGCCGAATAGGCGATAGGGTACCGATGTATCTGGAAGTGGATCATCCTCTCGCGGGCGCTCATGCCTGCTGAGCGGACAATTGCTGCGCGCTGCGCGGTGCCGCTGCTCTCGTCAAATCGGGTCAGCGGCACCTTGGTGAACTTGCCCGTGTAGGTGTCGAGGAAGCTGTCGTGTGCGCCGCCATACATGTTGGCTTGGCACTCTTCGCCGAACTCTTTCTTGACCAGCTCGTCGAGCCATACCGACCACCGGTCGTGAGAGAAAGGGTGGTCGCGCAGCGACACGATTTTGAGGTTCGGATCTTTGTAGCTCTCGCGGATCATTTCGGTCCGCTCCTCGACGGTCAGTGGATCACGATCAGTCGGCATACCACCGTGATAGCCGAGCACGATAAGCGAGCGTGAATGGACCCGGCTCATATGATCGATAACATATCGATGCCCCGCATGGAGATCCGGAACCTGGACCCGCATGACCGCAACGCCAACCTTTAAGAGTTGTCTAACTGACTGCATTGAGTGCTCCTGTTTATGAAAGAACCGTTAACTAAGTGTAGTATATACACTTAGTGTTTAGTTGTCAAACACTGGGAGAAATATGCTATAAAACCTCTATTTCGTCAACCTTGGACGAGGCAAACCTGTATAGCTGTGCGGGGCGAAATCGGCCGCCCGACTTCTTGTGGGGGAGAGGGGTAACGATGTTGAGTTTAAGGATTTTCTTGCGGAAGTTGCGCTTGTCGAGATTTTTGTCGGCGACGACCTCGTACGCCTTCTCCAATTCGGTGAGCGTAAATTCCTGCGGCATGAGTTTTTGCAGCAGCGTCGTGTAGCGCACGCGGGAGCGCAGGCGCTCGAGCGCCGTCTGCAAAATTTCGTCGTGGTCGTAGGCCAGTTTTTTGGCAGTTGCCGCTCGCTGCCAAAATACCTCGCGCGAGTCGGCACGCTCCTGTTCAGACAGGCTCTCCCACGGCACGAGCCCGACATAGGCCACCGCCACCACGCGCCCGCGCTTGTCGCGGTCGGTACGGCTAAAAGTGTACAGCTGCTCGAGATGCACTTTTTTAGGGTCCACGTGCGCCTTGTCCTTAACCTGGCGCTCGGCGGTTTGGAGCGCCGTTTCGTCCGGGCGCAAAAGACCGCCGGGCAGCCCGCGCATGTTTACAAAGTGGGGCGGGCGGTCAACCGCGATAAGCCGCACGTACAGCTCATCATTGCGCAGGGCAAAAAGCGCCACATCGGCGGCAAGTATCGCAAAGCGGAGCTCTTTGGGGAGGCCTGCTTTCATATAAATAATAGTATACACATCCTCACAGATATTGTCAAGAATACACTAATGTTTTTGTGGTTTGTGCGATTACCGGACAAAAGCAAAAACTCAGTTGTGTTATACTTTTCCTTACTTTAGTAAGGGTTAATTTATATTTAACATCTATGAATTCCTCAGGTTGGGCGGCAATCGCCGCGGTAGTGGTGCTGGTGGCGGGCGGCGCGTGGTGGTATGTATCCAAGCAGGCGCCTGCGGCTCCGGCGGGAGGCGCCGTCTTAAACGAAATGCCTGTACCGGTTAACACCGTCCCTGGCACGACCGTTCTGCCGGCCCCCAAGACCGTCACTGTCAACTACACCGACGCAGGTTTTTCTCCGGCATCGGTCACCATCACCAAGGGCGACACCGTAACCTTTACCAACAGTTCGACCGGCGGTATGTGGGTTGCCTCCGCAATGCATCCGACGCACATGGTCTACGCGGGGACTTCTTTGCAGGAGCATTGCCCCGCAGGGACGCAGACCGCGTTCGATCAGTGCCAAAACGGCGCCACCTACAGCTTTAAATTCGATAAAGTCGGCACGTGGAAGTACCACAACCACAGCAGTGCGAGCCACTTTGGCGAGGTTATAGTAGTGGAATGATCACGCATCACGCACGCACGGCGTATCTTCTCCTGCGCTTAGGAGCCGGGTTTGCCTTCCTGTATCCGCCGTTCTCCGCCCTTTTTGGCGACCCGTACACGTGGTTTGGCTACTTCCCAGCGTTTCTTACCGGCTACATGCCGGACCTCGTACTTTTGCACCTCTTTGGCGCGGTGGAAATAGCGCTGGGCCTGTGGATGCTTTCCGGCTACAAAATATTTATTCCGGCCTTGCTCGCGACCGCGATGCTGCTTGGTATTGTTGCCTTTAACTTCTCGCAGTTCGATGTCCTTTTTCGCGACCTCTCGATAGCGTGCCTCACCTTCGCGCTGGCGCTTATCCATTTTCCTAAAAAAACTATATGACAAAAAGCACATGGGCAGTCGTTATTGTCGTCATACTCATGCTCGCTATCGGCGGGGCAATAGCCTATCGCGGACCCTTGCTGCGCCTTGTTGCCCCCGCACCGAAGGCGCCTCCGGTCGCTACAACTACTCCCGATACCACTGCCGCTTGGCAGAGTTACGCCACCAGCACCTACTCATTTAAATATCCGCAGAGCTACGCGTTCAATACCGCATACGCATACGACCAGTTTGGTCCGGCAAAACTCATTGTGGGTGTTTCGATTACTATCCCCGCGGCGATGGCGACGGGTACTAATCTTTCGGCCGACACGCGGCTTAGTATCGAGCAGCTGCCCCGCGCCAAAAAATGCACCGGCGACATATTTATTCTCGCCAACGTCGCGGCGCAAAACATAACTGCCGAAGGTACTGACTACTCGCTTGCGACCACCAGCGGCGCGGCGGCGGGCAACTTGTACGAAGAGCACGTGTACGCGCTCGCCACCTCTACTCCTTGCACCGCCGTGCGCTACCTCGTCCACTCAGCCAACATCGCCAATTATGAGCCGGGAGCAGTGCGCGAGTTTGACCGCGCCGCTCTCCTTGGCGAGTTCGACAAAATCAGGCGGTCTGTGCGGATGAAATAAAGTTATATGTCGCGTGTCCTCGCGTTTGCGCGGCAGCTGGTACTCATCGCGTTGCTGGTGGCGGCGGGCGGATACTATTGGTATGTCCGCACGCCATGCCACGTGCCGGTAGCGTACACAATAGGCGCTATAGACCCGGGTTTTAAATTATCTGAAGAACGCCTGCTCCAAGCGGTCGACAAAGCGGCAGCCGTTTGGGAAAAGGCCGCCGGAGAGGATCTCTTTGTATACAAAAAAGACCTACCCGCTTTTCCGGCAGGCGGCGCAATGCCCATCAACTTGGTGTACGACTCGCGCCAAGCTATTACCCAGCAGAACAATGTTCTTAAAGACGCGATAGACCAAACCTCCGGCACCGCCGGCTCGGTCAAAGCCGCCCACGACGCCGCGCAAGCCGCGTACAATCAGTCCAAGCGGGAGTTTCTTGCCGCGCAGGCGCACTACGAACAGTCGCTCGATTCCTACAACACGCAGGTCGAGTATTGGAACGCCCGCGGCGGCGCGCCGCAAAAAGAGTATGCCGCTCTCCAATCGCAAAAAGAAGCACTCCGGGTTGAAGCGCAGTCGCTTGAAAGCAAGCGGATTTCTCTTAACGCGCAAGCGGCAACTCTTAATTCGCTCAGCGATAGTTACAACAGTCTGGCAAAAGAGGTTAACGCCAATGTCAGTACTATCAACCGCACCGCGGGCCGAGAGTTCGAAGAGGGTCTTTATACCAAAAACAGCCTGGGAGCCAAAATAGATATTTACGAGTACAGCGACGAAGACAAGTTGGTGCGCGTGTTGGCGCATGAGCTCGGGCACTCGCTTGGCCTCGGGCACAATACAAATCCAAAATCAATCATGTATTCGCTCAACGAAAGCGGCAACATGGTGCCGACCGCCGAGGATATGGCGTCGCTTAAAGAGGTGTGCGGCATATAAACCCGGCACGTACCAAAATAACCGCGCATTTGCTAAGCTATAAGGATGAAACAATTATTCCCCGTCGTTATTGTAGTGGTCGCCGTGGTGGTATTTGGCGCCGCGTGGATGCTTACTAAAAAAGAAGCTCCTATAGCGGTCACAAACTTTGCCGAGTGCGCGGCGGCGGGGTACCCGGTTATGGAGTCGTATCCTAGAGCGTGCAGCGACGGCGAGCGCACCTTTACCGAAGAGGTCGGCAACGAGCTGGAGAAGTCGAACCTTATCCGCTTGGACAATCCGCGCCCCAACACTACCGTTAGCAGTCCGCTTACTATTACCGGCGAGGCCCGGGGGAACTGGTTTTTTGAGGCGAGCTTTCCGGTTGTGCTTGCCGACTGGGACGGCCGCATAATTGCGCAGGGCATTGCCACCGCGCAAGGCGAGTGGATGACAACCGAGTTTGTGCCGTTTACAGCCACGCTAAAGTTTGTCGCCGACCCTGCCGCGTACAGCAACCGCGGCTCGCTGATATTACAAAAAGACAATCCCTCCGGCCTGCCCGAGCATGATGACGCGCTCGAGGTGCCGGTGTTCATTAAATAAAATGAAGCCGGCATATTGGCTGGCGGCGGGAGCGGTGGTTCTGGCGGCAATCGCGGGCATACTATTTTTTCGCGGTGCGCCGCCCGCCAATTACCCTTCGGCGGGTACCGACATCATTGCCTTCGGCGACTCGCTGGTGGCCGGCACCGGCTCATCCGACGGACACGACTTCGTTTCTTTACTTTCGCAGGCCGCGGGCAAACCTATCATCAACTTAGGACACCCGGGCGATACCACGGCCGATGGCTTGGCACGCATAAGCGACCTCGATGCCTACAAGCCAAAAGTGGTGTTGCTGCTGTTAGGCGGCAACGACTATCTTAAGCGCGTGCCACAGGAAGAGACATTCCAAAACCTCGCCGAAATTATAAAAAATATCCAAGGCAGGGGCGCGATAGTTCTGTTGCTCGGTGTGCGTGGAGGCCTGCTGGGCGATCATTTTGCCGGCGAGTATAAAAATGTAAGCCGTGCGTATCGCACCGCCTATGTTAGCGATGTACTAAGCGGGCTCATCGGCGACAAAAAATATATGTACGACCAAATCCACCCCAACGACGCCGGTTATGCCAAAGTTGCCGCGCGCATCGCTCCGGTGCTCCAGTCTCTCCTGCAATAAAAAACCGCGCGACCTTTCGGACGCGCGGGGTTTTGCAGCGGCGCTAATGAAACGTAGTCTTATCAGGACGCCTATGGACGGGCTCTTCGGGCTCTGCGTCATCCTCATCGTACTCTTCGCCAATCGGCTCCTCGTCGCCCGCCTGAAACTCAGGAGGGTACATGGCGGTGTATATCGCCGATGGAAAGAAGTGGGCATCCCGTTCGCCGCGCTCGGGGAGCGGAGAGCCTTCTATCATCTCCAAGAGCACGATCTTTTCATGTTCGTCGATTAGCCCTCGCTTCAAGATCTCGTCAACGGATATCCGCGCGCTCAGCTTGCAAAAGCAGCGCACTTCGGACTCGTCGGCGCATACGATGTTTCCATGCCGCGGGAAGCATTCCGGGCACATCCAAAAGTATGCCGCCTTGATTATTGCCATAACTATGGAGCCTCCTTCTGTCTGCACGCATATAAACAAATATTTTTAACTCTGTCAATTACCTCCCGGTGAGTTCGTTTTTAAAGGTAGTATGGGGCAATGAAGGCAAAGATTTTTTATTGGGGGCTCTACGACTTTGCCAACTCTATTGTCCTGATTTCTTTTCTGTTTTACTTTTCCCAATGGCTGGTCATAGACCAAGGGAGGCCGGCATGGTGGTACAACGCCTCGCTCATTGTCGCCTCGCTCCTCTTTATCCTTACAACGCCGTTTTTTAGCGCCCGCATAGACAAGACCGGCAAAAAGCTCGGGGGTCTGCGCCTGTGGACCGCCATATCAGTCGTCGTGTTTGCCGCACTCGCGCTCATAGCCGCACTTTCCGACTCACTCGACCTGTTAGCCACGGCACTGTACGCGCTTGGGATGTACGCCTACCTCATGTGCTTTCTGTACTTTACGCCGATGCTCAGTGACCTCTCCACCCCACAAAACCGCGCCCGCGTGTCGGGGCTCGGTCAGGGGATGAACTCGCTCGGGCAGGTGGCGGGGCTCCTGGTTACGCTCCCGTTTGCAAACGGCGCTCTAACGTTGCTGGGCGAGCCGGGTCGCGCGCAGACGCTTTTGCCGGCGGTCATCCTTTTTGCGCTGTGTGCACTGCCGCTCCTCTTTTTGTACCGCGAGGAGTCCCGGCCAAGCGACGGCGCGCTTTCGCTCAACAACCCACTGGCTTTGCTTAAGGTCATCATCTCGCACAAGTCGCTCGCGCTCGTACTGCTGGCGTACTTCTTCTTTAGCGACGCGCTGCTTACCTTTACCTCCAACTTTCCCCTGTATTTGGAAAAAGTTTGGGCGGTCAGCGACACGCTTAAGGCGCTTCTTACCGTAGCGATACTCTTTCTTGCGGCGGTCGGGTCTCCCATCATCGGCTATTTTGCCGACCGCATAGGGTCAAAAAAAGTTCTTGCTTCAATACTTATTACGTATGCAGTGCTTCTGCCCGCTCTTGCGTTTGCGCCGAGCTTCGGGTGGGTCGTCGCCATCTGTGTTGTCTCCGGCCTGCTTTTTGGCCCCGTGTGGGGCGTCAGTCGCGCCATGATAGGCCAGCTCTCTCCGCCAAACCTGACCGCCTCTTCGTACAGCTACTACATAGTGGCGGAGCGCTTTGCCACCTTTGTGGGGCCTTTGGTCTGGAGCGGGATGTTACTTAGCTTCGGCGAGGGTCCTGCCGGTTACCGTGCAGGCCTGGTCGCGATGGGCATCCTTGGTGTCATAGGCCTCTTTATCCTCCTGCGGGTCAAAGACAGCAGGGTAGAGGCCGCCGTTTCCTAAATTTACGGTTTCGGGTGTGGAAGATAGGTATATAAAAACCGCGCGACCTTTCGGGCGCGCGGGACCTTATTTTTTCTTCGCTTTTTCGTAGGCGTCTTTTATTTCGGCAAATTTTTGCGGGTCTGCGGTCTCTTGGCCGCTGTCCGGGTGGAACATCTTTGCCTTCTTGCGGAAGGCGGCTTTGATAGCCTCTGCCGAGGCCGAGGGGCTCACGTCGAGCACCTGCCACCACTTTTGCGTACCGCCGGCTTGGCGCCGTTCGGCGGCTTTTTGCTTTGCCGCCGCTACCGTATTCTTGACGGCTTCTTTCTGAAGCTCAAAGAATATGTAGGCCAGTACCCAGGCCTCCACAACCAAAACAAGGTTTGTTTCCGCATAGTACACCGTCGCAAGTATCGCAATCAGCCAGCGGGGCACCGCTACCCATGCCGCGAAACTCGCTATACCTAAGACGACTAGCAGCGGAACATACAGCACCGAGCCCAACACCGAGCCCAGCGGCTCCGTCATCCACACCGCAAGCGCCCCTACCCACGACACAGACAGTAGTAGGGTGGTGCGGGGCAATAACAGCAAGAAAAAGAGAAAGAAGAATCCTCCCACAGAACCGTGCACTGCCCAGTAGCTCATGGGTCAACCTCCTAAAACGTCTGCGCTCTACAGTATCGTATAAGTTGTATATGTCAATGGCAGCTAAAGATAGTTCTCCTGATGGATCCGTGCTCGTATGGTCAAATCCTTCAGGTTTGATAACGTTAAGTTGCCGATGATCAAAAAAATAAAAGGCAAATATACGGCCCTGTCCGAAAAAGGGGACCGCTCCTTTGGCGCATACAAAACGCTCGCCGAGGGAGAGGTAAAAGAGTTCGACAAACCAGCCCTCCTCCAAATCTTCGACCAAATCCGCCGCACCCTCAGTCTCAGTAATTAACTCAGTAGTTAGCTACTGAGCTGGCGGCTTCATTTTTAGATGGTATTTTAAATATATGAAGCCGAAAGCAGGAACCACAGCGTATATTGATGCCGCCAATCTCCATAAGGGAGTGGAGTCTTCGGCATGGAAGCTCGACTACCAAAAGTTTCGCTCATGGAGTCGGCAAAAGTTTACAGTGGTGGAGGCATATCTTTTTATAGGTCTTATGCCAAAACATGCGGCTCTCTACACGTCTCTTCAAAGTGCAGGATATAAATTGGTTTTTAAAGAGGTTGTATATGACGGGGCCGGTAATGCAAAAGGAAATTGTGACGCCGATCTGGTACTCCATGCAGTGAGAGACTACTACGAAAACGGAGTCACCTCGGTTGTACTTGTTTCAAGCGACGGCGACTATACCCCGCTGGTCAAATTCTGGCTTGAGAAGGGGGTCCGGTGCACAATTGTTTCTCCGGCGCCCATACGCAAATGTTCTATTTTACTCAAAAAGACCGGAGTCCCGATCGTCTATCTAGAAGATGTAAAACACAAACTATGGTACCGGTAGATATGAAAAGGCCCCCGGCACGGACGTATCCGTACAAGGGTCCTTTTCGTAGTGATATCAGTATAGTACCGCCCCCCAACTGAAGAGTCAATGAGCCTGGGGACAAGGTAGGATCCCTCGTTTTTAGGATACAATTTAAGTCTGCTCCTGTTGTAGATTTTTAGCTCGATTATGTTCTACGTGTACTTACTACAGAACGAAGAAGGAGGTCTTTATACCGGTTACACTTCCGATTTACGCAAGAGGTTGAAAGAACATAATCAGGGCAAAAACACCTCTACCAAAAATCGGCAATGGTCGGTAATCTACTACGAAGCATGTATGCAAGAGGGGGATGCGCGCCGGCGGGAAAAATACCTCAAAACTACCCATGGCAAAAGAATGATAAAGTTAAGGCTCAAGGAACATTTTTATAAGCGCGCTAGCTAAAATCTCACAACAGGATGGCCAGGCCCAAAGCAACCACAGGCAAAAAGTCGGTCCGCAAGCTCACCAAGGTGGGCGGCGCCTCCTACAGCCTCGCGCTCCCGGTCGAGGTAATCCGAAAATTTAAGTGGAAAGAGCGTCAAAAGCTGACGGTCACCGTCGACCTCAAAAACAAAAAACTGGTTATCCGGGACTGGAGGGGGAGGTAGTTAAATTTTATGGCTCTAGTAAAATGCCCATCCTGCCAAAATGAAGTTTATGACGATGCAGTTTCTTGTCCAAAATATGGACATCCTTTTTCAAATACAACGATTCAACTTACAAATAAAAAATGGGAAAAGCATAGTCTTTGAAGCTTACTTTGGATTTTTGTAGGATTTTGTCTTTTGCCTACCTCGGTGGGTTTTGAAGTGCTTGTGATAATAATAGGGATAGAATTGAGTGCAACTGTGGGGGCGTGGTGGACGAATGGATAGAGGTAGGCTTGTTGGTAAAAGTGTATTATATTAGTAGTCACAAAAACCAATGAGCCAAGTAAAATCTATAAATAAGGAAAATCTTCGCATTGCTCGAGAAAACATGGGGCTAAATACCCAGTCAGCCTCAAAACAGATATCGGCCTCAAAAACTAATCTTATTGAAGAATGGGAAACGGGAGAATCTTTACCTACGTGGGCACAAGTAAGTAAACTTGCAAAACTTTATAATATTTCCGAGCTGCTTTTTTTTGCGAACGAACTTCTGACTAAAAGCAAAGTCATTCCAGATTATAGAGTAGGCGCTAATCATGAGAACGATGAGAAAGTAAAAAAGCTTATCAATCTTGTCATTTCAAGACAAAAATGGCTTGAGCACGAGTACAAAGAAGGCAACCTCGGAAAAAATACAGTTTTAGGTTTGGGCAAGAATATAAACCAGCCAAAAAAACTTGCCGCACTAATTGTAGAGACTTTGGATATCCGCATTCAGGATATCAAAGATATAACTGGCTCAGATGCAAGAAAAAAAGCTCTCAGTTACTTAATTAAAAAAGCTGAAGCAAAGGGCGTATTTGTTGGGAAAACCATCTCTTATATCGATTTGGAAGTTGACGATATACGAGGTCTATTTGTATCGAACGAATATTGCCCGTTCATTGTCATCAATAGAAGAGATGCTGTTTCGGCTCAAATATTTTCTTTTGTACATGAACTGGCCCATCTTTTTAGGAAAAGTGATGCCATTTCGAATAGCCTCGATTTTAGGACTAAAAGTAATGGGGTAAATGCTGAGGAGGTGCTATGTAATAAAGTTGCCGCAGAACTCTTGCTTCCTGAAGAGGAGTTTACTGAAAGTTATTACGAAAAAAAAGGGATAGATAGGCTTTCCAATATACATAAAGTTAGCAAACTTTTTATATTTTATCGACTAAAAGAGCTAGGAAAGATTCATAAAGAGATTCAAAACGAGCTTGAGAAAGAGATTCAACTCGAAAGCAGGCAAGGTGTCGAAATAAAGAAGGCTATGGAAAATGGAAAACAGGGTGGCAACTACACTAATTCGATGAAGGATTCGAATGGTGCACTTTTCAATAAAACAATCTCGAAAGCATATCTAGAAAACAAAATAGGCTATATCGAAGCCTCAAAACTTCTCCGTTTTTCTGTTGAAAAAGCATGATGACTCCTCCCTCAAGCGGAATATTTGTACTCGACACTAATGTATTAATTGGTTTTTCACTTTGGCTTCCTATTCACCTCAGTAGTGTTTTTTGGAAAAAGCTCACCGAAGCACTGGAGACGGGTAGGTGGATTCTATTAGATGTTGTGGTAAAAGAAATTAAATATAATCCTCAGTTAGAAAAATGGTGCAAAGATCAGGCAAAAAAGGGATTAATAAAAATTTTAGGAGACGAACATAGAGAGCGAGGGGTAGAGATAAACAACTCATATCAAATGATTGATGAAGTAACTCAAAAATCTACTGTAGACACGTATCTTGTTGCATACGCAGAGGCGAATAAGCTCATAATGTTTTCTAGAGAAAGCCCAAGAAAAAGCAGTAATGATTTGTATAAAATAGCAGATGTTTGCACTATCTTGAAGATAAACAGGATTTGGAAACCTGAGGATTTCATGGCTGCCATAGGCTATAAAAATTAATTAAACCTCAATACGGAAAATATGCGATACAGGTTACTCAAAATTTTAAGAGAGTACGACAATTATTCTTCTTTCGAAAACTCATACCCCGACACTTTTGGCGAGGAGGAGTTTGATTACGAGGTGACAGAGCGTATTAATTTTCCAAATTATCGGACTATCGACCATCTGTACCAGAAAAAATACTCACCAGAAACACCGTCTTTCCTGCCAGCAGCCCCAAGCGTTCCAATTAAAGCCGAAATGAAAAGGATGGAAGCCGATGGGTTAGTGATAATTGGCACACAAGAGGGAGTGAAATATGCAGTTACGTCGAGTCGACAAGCTCCAGATTACGACGAGGGGTCTGTGTTCACTACGGAAAGTATTATATTAACTACAAAAGGTAAGAGTAGGTTGAGATTCATTCTCTACCAGGCACAAGAAAACCCTTTTAATGTGATGGCGCTCATTGTTTCCATAATTGCATTAGCTATTTCTTTTTTACCGTATTGGCATATGTTTAAGGTATAAGGGTTCCAACTTCGTACCACAAACCCAGAATAAACAGCCTTCGCTTTTTGTCTGAGTAGCTAAATTTTTCATATTTGATAGGCTGGGGCGGTATGGGGGATATAGATAGACTCAGCAAAAAACTCCAGGATTTTCATAAAAAGCGAAACTGGAAGCAGTTTCATAATCCTAAGGATTTGGCGCTTTCTTTGGTGCTGGAGTCCGCCGAGGTTTTGGAGCATTTTCAATGGAAATCAGAGAAGGAAATGCAGGAGTATGTGAAGTCTCACAAAAAAGAGATAGGGGAGGAATTGGCAGACGTCTTTAATTGGATTTTGGTACTCTCTCACGATCTTGGCATAAATATCGTAAAAGCGAGTGAAGCAAAAATCCGCGCTAATGGTAAAAAATACCCGGTCAAAAAGTCTAAAGGCAACGCAAAGAAATATACACAGCTTTAAAACTTATGATAGAGATCAAGACTTTTCCATTTGATAGAGACAAGTTTGACCAGCTTAAAGATTTTCATTTTAGTCACAATTGGCCCCTCGTTTACATACAAGAGAACGGCAAAGAGATGTACATTGGCCAGACTACAAATGTATATAGCCGCAGTAAACAGCACTATGAAAACATAGATCGGAGGCGGTTGAAACAAATTCATCTTTTGACTGACGAGGAGTTTAATATGTCAGCAGCCTTTGATTTTGAGTCACTTCTGATCCAATATGTCTCTGCTGATGGAGTTTTTAAGCTCCAAAATGGTAATGGCGGTTTAATAAATCATAATTATTTTGATAAGGAAAAGTATTTAGGTAAACTCGAAACCTTATGGCCTAAGTTGCAGGAAAAAGGCCTCGTAGTAAAAAACTTAGAAGTAATTAGAAACAGCGAATTTTTCAAATATTCACCGTATACAGCTCTTACTGAAGAGCAGCTAGTTGTGGCTTCTCAGCTTGAAGAGAGTGTTAGTAAAGGAATAAGTGGAGCTCATATTGTGAATGGCGGCCCTGGTACAGGCAAATCTATCCTGGCCCTACATCTCCTCAAACTATTAAAAGAGAACAAAAAGACCGCTCACCTTAGTACTGCTTTGGTAATTCCCATGACGAGCCTCCGTGATACTTTGCGGCGGGTCCTTAAACGGGTTCCTGCTATGGGTGCTGATATGATAATTGGTCCTAGTGATGTAGTGAAGAAGAGATACGATTTACTTCTCGTCGATGAGTCTCACCGGCTTAGTCGTCGTGTAAACGTGACCAATTTTAAGTCTTTTGATGATGTGAATAAAAAACTCGGGTTATCTAAAGATGGGACTCAGCTCGACTGGATCATGCTGTCTTCAAAGCAGCAAATATTCTTTTATGATGAAAGGCAAAGTGTAATTCCAAAAGATGTGCGTCCAGGAGATTTTGAGAAGTTAAATGCAAAGCAGTACCAACTTACTAGTCAAATGAGGGTTGAGGGCGGGGATGACTATCTAGAGTTTATTGATGGGTTGCTCGATTTAAAAAAGGTGGATTTGAAGACTAATAAATACGACTTTAAGATCTACGACGATATTCACAAGATGGTTAGTGATATCAAGAAAAAAGATTCTGAATATACACTTGCCAGGCTTATTGCTGGATATGCTTGGCCTTGGAAAACTAAAGGAGGTAAGCCTGGGCATGACATTGAGATCGATGGACTCAAACTAGTTTGGAATGGCACTAATATTAACTGGGTAAATTCACCTAACGCACTAAACGAAGTTGGATGCATTCATACTATCCAAGGATACGATTTAAATTATGCAGGAGTTATTGTAGGCCCTGAACTTACTTATGATGAGACAAACGACAGGCTTGTGGTTGATCCAGACAAGTACGAGGATATTAATGGTGGGCGTTCGATTAAACATCCAGATGAGTTGCGACAGTATGTAATTAATATCTATAAAACTTTACTAACTCGAGGAATTAAGGGAACCTACGTACACATAGTCGACGAGAAACTAAGAAATAAGGTAAATGAATTGTTGCGTAGCGGTCCTAAAACAGAGCCTAAATCCCATGCTCTAGTTAAGTCGCCAATTACTATAGATATGGTTAGGATTCCACTCGTCGGTTCTGCGCCGTGCGGAAACCCGTTGCTGGGCGAGGAAAATATTGAAGAAGAAATTTTGGTAGAGAAGTCTAAGATTAGACCAGGTTTCAAATATTTTATTCTGCGCGCAGAGGGCGATTCGATGAACCTTGCTGGTATTCAGGACGGTGACTTGGTACTTTGCCGGCAACAATTAAAAGCAGACACAGGCGACAGAGTTGTGTCTTTGCTCAGGGACAACGTCACTATTAAAGTGTATGGCGAGAGAATAGAGGGTATGAGAAAGCTGTTGCCTAAGAGCACCAACACAGCACATCAGCCGATAACGCCCGACGAAGGGGACACTGTGCAAGGTGTCGTGCAAGAGGTACTCCCCGAATAAATTATATGCTCGATCAAATTTATTCGCACCATCAGATGTGCAATATTGAGGGAGGTAAAATGCTCCAGCGTGGGATGAATTTTAGACTTCTTCCAACCTATTCCGTTATATTGCTCTCCCAGCGATTAAACGCTCCCTATGTTGATCAAATCTATCCAGACGGAGTCACTCTTGAGTACGAAGGGCATGATATGTCGAGACTTTATGGTAAAGAACCTAAGACGGTGGATCAACCCGGCAAGCTGCCTTCTGGTCGTCTAACTCAAAATGGTCTTTTTGTTCAAGCTGTAGAAAAGTATAAAAAAGGAGAGAATCCAGAGTTGGTAAAAGCATACGAGAAAATAAAAGACGGTATGTGGTCATTAAAGGGTTTTTTTGACCTGATTGATTATAAAATCGTTAACGACGGTAAGCGTAACGTCTTCCGATTTATTTTACGTCTTTCAGATCGCGCAGAGTCAAATTTTAGTATGTCGCAACCAGATCTTTCTCATACCCGACTAATCCCTACGTCAGTAAAAATTGAAGTTTACAATCGAGACAAGGGAAAATGTGTTGAGTGTGGCGCTACTACAAATTTACATTACGACCATGACTTTCCTTTTTCTAAAGGTGGTACAAGTCTAACTGCAAAAAATATTAAGTTGCTTTGCATGAAGCACAATTTGGAAAAGTCAGGAAAGATAGAATAAAACTCAGTAGTTAACTACGTAATTAATGCAGGGTAGAATAAAGCTATGAACGAGACCGCCGCTCAGTATGCAGAGTACCTCCGCCCCGATTGGGCGCCGCCCTCTTGGATTTTTGGGCCGGTGTGGAGCGTGCTGTACGCGGTTATTATCGTCAGCTACGGCTACGCCGGCTGGCTGTACTGGCAGGGGAGGCTGCCGTTTGTAGTACTGCTCCCTTTTATCCTCAATATTATTTTTAATCTCGCGTTTACGCCGCTGCAGTTTGGGCTCCAAAGCAACATACTGGCGGCGGCCGACATCCTGCTGGTGCTCGGCACGCTAATCTGGGCGCTGTATGCCGTGTGGCCGTACGCACCATGGGTGTCGTATGCCAACCTGCCGTACCTTGCGTGGGTATGCTTTGCTACGGTGCTCCAACTTACTATCACAAGGCTCAACTGGTAATGCGGCGGGCGGAAATAGCCATTTTGATATACTTACACCCATGCAATACGGATATACCAAAGAAGTAGCAAAGGACTTCAGTGGAGCGGTCGAGACGGTCAAGGACGAGCTCGCCAAGGTTGGCTTTGGGGTTTTGTTTGAGCTTGATGTCGCAAATACGCTAAAGCAAAAGATAGGTGTCGAGCTCGAGCGCTACGTGATATTAGGTGCATGCAATCCGTCCTTAGCCTATAAGGCACTCCAGGCCGAGCAGGAGATAGGGCTGTTGTTGCCCTGCAATGTCATTGTTTATCAAAAGGGCGACAAGGTATTTGTCTCAACTATCGTGCCGACCGCCGCCATGGGGCTAGTGGAGAGCGGAACCGTAAAAGAGATTGCCAAAGAAGCCGAAGGCCTGCTCAAGGCCGCCATAGATTCCCTTTAGTTTCAATGCCTAGCAAAAAGTAACCCCGTATACTTACCCTATGGGGCGGGGGAGTAAAAAGCATTACAGCACCTACCGCGAGGCCGCGCCGGGGCCAGGGGCCCCGCGGGGGGGCCCCCAACACCCACAGGTCGGGCCCCCAAAAAACAAAAGTTTTTTAAGCCAAAAACCCGCGCG
>CAYHDT010000011.1:0-30197 GCA_964355655.1 uncultured Candidatus Saccharibacteria bacterium
GCGGAGAGGGAGGGATTCGAACCCTCGGAACCCTTTCGGGTTCAACATCTTAGCAGGATGCTCCATTCGACCGCTCTGGCACCTCTCCGTGCGAGCCCTATAGATATACCATTTTTATTCTACAGGGTATACTGGGGGCGTTATTTATTTACTTAATTTGCAGCTATTTATGAACGGAAAAATAGGATGGGCTGTCGCCGTAGTAGTCGCCGTCGCCGCAACCGCTTTTTATTTCTGGCCGCAATTGAGCCAAGCTCCGGTGGTCCAACAGACGATAAACACCGCTCCGGTAAACTCGGCGCAGACCATCGACCGCTCGATGATGACCGGCACATGGCAGAGTAATACCGACGCCAAATTTACCCGCGAGTTCCGCGCCGACGGCGTTATTTATGACCGCTACCAGGGCGACGCTACGGCAGGCGTCGGCGGCAGTTGGGGCGTCGTACTCGACGTTTCTAAAGAAGCGGGCATCACTATCCCGGCTGCGAGTCTCTTGGGCAAGACAGTTATTAAGGCGATATGGGAAGACGGCGCTGAAATAACATATTTCAGCGTGGATGCACTGAGTGCTGCATCGATGACTATCACCGACCTCTCCGGTCGCGGCGGAGTAACGGTCTTCACTAAGATCTAGCTAAGGCAATACAATGCACAGCGCGCGCTCCCGCTTGGATGAGCGCGCGTTGTACCTCTTCCAGCGTTGCGCCCGTGGTCGTGACATCGTCGACTACTATGCAGGCGCGGCTGTCGACCAATGCTCTGTTTGCCCGCATCGAATTTTTGACATTGCGGAGCCTTTCTTGCCGAGGGAGACCCTGCTGGGTCTTGGTGTCGATGATGCGCTCGAGCGCGTGCGGCGCATAGTCCAGCATTGGCCGAGCTGCGCCCCGCGAGCTTTGAAGGGCGGACAGAACTGCTTTGCAAAGCAGTTCTGTTTGGTTGTGCCCGCGCTCGCGCTTGCGAGCGCGATGCATGGGCACGGGTATAAGCAGCGGCACTCCTAGCTCCTCGCTCGCGGCGGCGAGCACTACTTCAGCCAAGTAGGCGCCCGCGAGCGCTGAAGAGCGCCGCGTCCCATAGTATTTAAGCTCCCATACCAACGCCGTTACCCGCGGGTCGTGATAGGGGAGAGCTTCGCCGGCCGGCGAATTCGCTCCCAAGTTCTGCAGCTGTTCAAGCGTCAAAGACCGCACCAGCCGTTCGGTTGCGCGGGGCGGCAATAAAAGGTCGAGCAAAGAGGATACAATATCCCGCATACGGTATACTATAAGACAAGGATGGCATTCTCATTTTCGTCATTGTTCAAAAAAGAAGCTCATAGCGTCATAGGGGTGGACATAGGCACCTCGGCGGTCAAGGTCGTGCAACTGAGGCTCGAGAAAGGCCGCGTGATACTCGAAACCTACGGCGCCATAGCGCTCGGCCCCTATGCCGGGGTGGAAATAGGCCGCGCCACGTCGCTCCCCGCCGAAAAGATAGCCGAGGCGCTCAAAGACATCATCCGCGAGGCAAATGTGACTACCACCGACGCGGCTATTGCCATACCGTACTCGTCGAGCCTTGTTTCCATCATCCGTTTACCCGCAAGCGTAGAGGGCCAGCTTGCGGCGGTCGTGCCTATCGAAGCGCGCAAGTATATTCCCGTGCCGATAAACGAAGTTTTGCTCGACTGGTTTGTCGTTTCAGACGGCAAAAAGGCTCCCGACAGCAAGCTCGAAGTTTTGTTGGTTGCTATCCACAACGATACTATCTCAAAATTCAGGAGCATCGGCTCCGAGGCTGCGCTGGTGCCGGGTTTTTTTGAAATAGAAGTTTTTTCCGCGGTACGCGCTTCGCTCGACCACGGGCTGGCCCCCGTGGCGGTGATAGATATGGGCGCGGCAACCACTAAATTTTATGTCGTGGAGCGCGGACTTATCCGCGAGAGCCATATCATCAACCACGGCGGACAAGATTTGACGCTTAATGCCTCGCGCGCGCTGGGGCTTACGGTTGCGGTGGCCGAAGAGCGCAAGCGCAAGTACGGCTTAAGCGGCGAGGGCCCCGCCGCGGTACCCGGCGCGTCCCTTCCGGCCGGGCAGGCGGGGGCCGACATTAAGCGGTCCTTCGAATTGTCGCTTGCGCCTATGATATCCGAACTCACGCGCACTATCTCCTCGTGGGAGACGCGCACTAACCAGACTCTCAACTCGCTTGTGCTGACCGGCGGGGGTGCCACCCTGCGCGGCTTGCGCGAGTTTATGCAAAGCAAAGTTACCACCGAAATACGGCTCGCCGACCCGTTCGGAAAGACGCAGGCCCCGGCGTTCCTCGAGGCGGTCCTTAAAGAAGCGGGGTCCGAATTCTCCGTCGCGGTCGGGCTGGCGCTGCGCCGCCTGCAGGAGCTTGGGTAGGAGAAGACGGCGTATACTGAACAATACTATCTATGCAAATTAAGCGAGTGTATATCGGCGGTTGGTTCCAGCGGACGACGCTCCACCTCTCGGAGATTTATGATTTCTTGCGCGACGGCTACTCTTCTCTTGAGCTTGATAAAAACAAGCTCAAAGAGCTGCAGAAAAATTTGGATATCGAGTCAACGGAATTAAAAGTCGACAGTCTGGAGCATATCGAGATGGTCAGCAAGAATGGTATTTCGCTCAAAATCCACGAAGACGGACTCATTGTGCTGAGGCGCGACTACGGCACGGGCGATGATGTGGCGGCGGATATAAAAATATTGACCGAATATTACGAAAAAAAATTGTCACCGGCTTTCAGTTATCTCTTTAGTTTAGGCGCTCCCGTACCCAAAGAACTTGCCAATATAAAGACGGTTTATCCATACTTCGTAGTGGTCGAGGATGCGGCCAAGGAAGAGATATCCGGGCTGCTGGAAAAATTTCAGGAGAAGAAATACTTCGAGGTTATCGGCGGACGTTTTGATCTCTTCCGGGGCGACAAATTTTACGTCATCAATATGAAGGAAGAAGATGTGGGCCACAGCGAGCGTTTTATTGAAGAACAAATATTTTTGCGCGAGTTCAAGGGGCAGCTCCATCGCTACCTCAATCTCCACCGGATCATTTGGGAACGTATCGCGCAGATTAAAGAGCGCGGCACTATCCGGGGAGGGGAGGTAGGGGGCTTCCGCGATAAGGCGCAAGGCTATGCCAAAACCATCAACCTTATTGAAGCGCGCATCAATCAAATGGGCACTTACTTGCACACGCGCGAGCGGATTGTAAAAAGCGACGAAAACCTGAAGAGCTTTTTGGGGTTGCTCGAGTACCGCTACGAGACGCTTGGCGACACACTGGCATACTTGCAGCAGCTCTGGACCATGACAAAAAATTACGTAAATTTCTCTCTCGATCTATTCAAAAGTTTGCAAGATCAAGCGACGCAGAATTCGATCAAAAATCTTACCGTGGTGACCTCGATTGGCGTTGGCGGCACTTTGTTGGCGCTACTGCTTAAAACCGATGTCCCGCACGTGACAGCTATTGGCGTAGCTTACTTGTTGGGCATGCTCTTGTTCGCTTACGGTTCCGACAAGCTCATCAAATGGTTCTATATCCGCAAATCGTATGAAGTTTCCGATATTGACTACGATAAGAATATAAAATAATAAAGAGAGTCAGCGGTATACGATTGCGCCGATGCATACGATAGCATTGACTACGAACCACAAGCAGTACGTTACTACGATAGGAGGCTCCCGGTGCGCCACTCCGTACAGTATCCAAATGATGTTAAACAACGCGTAGGTACCGAAGGTAAAAGGCGACACGTTCCCTGCAGCCTGCGAGCCGTAAATGTTTATGATTTGCGGTATGGTCGCGATAGGGCCGGCAACGCCGGCGACGAAGACAATTCTGTCAAGAAACCGCAGCCCCGCGCTCTTTGCCGGATAGGGGTGGAACTGCTTTTGCGACCGTCGCTTGCGGAGGTGGATATGAAAAAGCATGCTTGTGGTTAGTATAAGGCATTTTCTGTTGATATAAGGGGCTTGTGCTTTTTTTCGGGATATACTTAGGGCAAATGGATCCTGTAGGACAAGGCTCGTTCATACCCAAACAATCTCTCGCTGCGGCAAGCCGCAGCGGCGACGGTATGGGACTGCTTTTTTTGCTCGCACTTCTTATATTTGTCATGTCGCTGGTTGCGGCCGGCGGCGCTTTCGGGTACCAGCGGCTGCTTACCGGCACCATTGCCGATAAAGACGCCAGTTTAGGCAAAGCGGAAGGAGCCTTTAATGCGGGGGCCATACAGGACTTGGTGCGCACGGAAAACCGTATTAAGCAGGCGCGCGGACTTTTGAAAAAACACGTTGCCCCTTCGGCTATATTTTACTTTCTATCCACTATCACGCTCGAACGCGTTCAGTTAAACGGTTTTGACATGACGCTCACCAAGGACGGCGGCGCCACCATAAATCTGACCGGTAAGGCGGACAGCTTCTCAAGCGTGGCGCTCCAGTCCGACCAGTTCGGCGCGACTAAGGTCTTAAAAGACGTGATTGTTTCCGGCGTAACAGTCGGCGAGTCCGGCAAAGTAAATTTTGCCGTCAGCGCGACGGTAGACCCGACCCTTATACGCTACAGCAATAGCTTGACTCAGGAAGCTTCCCGCACAACGGATTCCGCGCAGCCGGTTCCGACGCCGACAACCCAATAATATGCGCCTCTTACTACCTGCAGTACTCATAGCCGCCGCAATAGGGCTCTTTGTCATGTACACCAACGGCGCTTATCAAGGTCCCGGAGGAATTAAAAGCCTGCGCGCGCAAGTCGCATCGTTTGATGACGCGCTCAACAAAGCGCAGGAGCTCAGAAGCCGCCGCGACGAGCTTATTTCCAAGCGCAATACCTTTTCGAAAGACAATATGGACAAGCTCGAGCGGGTGCTCCCCGACAACGTCGACAATATACGCTTTGTCATTGACATCAACGGCATAGCCGCCCTGCGTAACCTTTCGCTCAAAAATGTGTCCCTCGGAACCATATCGGACGCAAAAGCTCCGCGCTCCGCGCTTGCCGTAGGCTCTTCGGGAGACCCGGTAGGCTCCGCCGAAATAAGCTTCTCTTTAGTGGCAACCTACGACGATTTCCTGGTTTTTTTGCAGGATCTTGAACACAGTATGCGTATTGTTGATGTAGAAAAGATTTCCTTTAAGCCAAGCGACATAGGCGATAAGTATGAATACGCGCTGACCGTCCGGACCTATTGGCTCCACTAAATGTATGGATATACTCAAGAATAAATTTGTAACAGGAGGCATCGCCGGCGTAGTAGTGCTCGCGCTCGGCTATTATCTGTGGACTTCAGGCGGCGACTCTTCTCTGCTTACCACCACCGAAAGCACCTCACCGCTCTCTCAGGAGATATTAGTTACGCTCGGACAGCTTCAAACCATAACGCTCGACCCCGCGGTGTTCACCGACCCGGTTTTTGTGTCACTAAATAATTTCAGTTCGGTTATTCCTCCGCAGCAGGCGGGCCGCCGCAACCCGTTTGCTCCGGTTGGAGGGCCCTCCAATATTCCGGTAAAGCCGACTAATGCGGCGCAGTAAAACAATGTATGTATGAATCCCGTTAGAGATAAAAAATTACTCTTAATTTTTGCCGACTTGCGAATGCAAGCCGGATCTCTAACGGGATGAATCTCATTACCCTTCTCGCTGATAGCGGTGTTCTCGAGCGGGGCCGCGTGCCCGAGATAGAGGTTGAGCTTGCTAAGCCCGACGCAAAGCCGGAGGAGGTACTGCAAAAAGCAGGAGTCGCCCTAAAAGATATTCTTAAAGCGAAGGGCGAGTATTACGGCATGCCGACCCGCGAAGTGGGGGAGAAGGCGGTGCCCTTTGATATATTGCGCTTTATCCCCGAAGAATCGGCGCGCCACTATAAGTTGTCTCCTTTAGGAGAAGCCGACGGAGCATTGGAGGTCGGTATTACCGACCCCGACAATCTCGAGGCGCGCGATGCGCTCACGTTTATCTCGGCAAAAATAGGCATGCCGTACCAGTTGTTTTTGATTACCGAGACGGATTTCGAACGACTGATTACCCAGTACAAAGGGCTTTCCGGCGAGGTGGGCAAGGCGCTCAACGAACTTGAGACAGAAATAACCGTCGAGACAAAGAAAAATCCGGTAGACACCAAGCGCAATATTTCTATCACTGAGGCGGAAGTTACCGATACCGAAGCTTCGGCCGTGACCGCCGACGCGCCGGTCACCAAAATAGTCGCCACCATACTGCGCCATGCCGCCGAGCAGCGCGCTTCCGACATCCATATCGAGCCCATGGCAGAACAAACGCGCGTTCGCTTCCGCATTGACGGCGTACTGTTGACCAACATTACCCTGCCGCCGAAGGTGCACTCTTCGGTCGTTGCGCGCATCAAAGTTCTTTCCAACATGAGGTTGGACGAAAAACGCAAGCCGCAGGACGGCCGCTTCTCCGCGCGGGTGGGCGGCGGCAAAGTGGACTTCCGCGTATCGACTTTTCCGACCTACTACGGCGAGAAGGTAGTGATGCGTATTTTAGGCAGCCAAACCAAGGATTGGAAGCTTGACGGCATAGGCTTAACCGAGCGCAACCTTAACCTTATCCGCGCCGCGATAAAAAAACCCTACGGCCTGGTGCTTATTTCGGGGCCGACCGGCTCGGGTAAGTCGACTACGCTGTACACGCTGCTGAATGAAGTGGACCGCGACCGCCAAAACGTATTGAGTCTGGAAGACCCGGTCGAGTACACTATCGCCGGCGTGTCCCAATCGCAGGTGCGCCCGGAGATAGGGTACTCGTTCGCCACCGGGTTGCGCACCACGCTGCGCCAGGATCCGAACATCATCATGGTCGGCGAAATCCGCGACGCCGAGACGGCAAATCTCGCCGTGCAGGCGGCGCTTACCGGCCACCTTGTGCTTTCCACTATCCACACCAACAACTCCATAGGCATTATTCCGCGTCTCCTCGACATGGGAGTAGAGCCCTATCTCATACCGCCGGTGCTTATTTTAGGCGTCGCGCAGCGTCTGGTGCGCACGCTCTGTCCGGGGGGCGGCAAACGCGTCAAAGTCGACGGCGGCATGGCGGAGATGATTACAAAAGAATTTGCCGATGTTCCGGATAAGTACAGGCAGGATATACCCGACTTTAAAGAAGTCTACCGTCTGGACCCGACGCCGGACTGCCCAGCCGGAACCGCGGGGCGCATCGCGTGCTTTGAGGTTTTTGATATGACATTGCCTCTCGAGCAAGCGATACTCGGCCGCAAGCCGGAGGATGAACTGCGCGGCATTGTCCGCTCGCAGGGCATGCTCACGATGAAGGAGGATGCTATGATTAAATCAGCGAAGGGAGTTGTTCCGTTTGAGGAAGTAAACACCCTCGGCGGCGAGTTCGAGCTTGATGAGGTTCCCGAAATAAAACCCGCGCCGGCTCCGGAGGCTATTACCGCCGAGGGAGTAGTGGAGGCCGCAAGCGCAAGCGAAACCCCGGCCAAAGAAATAGAGGCATAAACTCCTCTCTCCAAAGCGCATCGTATAAAAAATATGCCAGATTACAAAAAGAAACTCAGCGGTTTAGTGGAGATGACCATCGCGCAGGGCGCCAGCGACCTGCATTTGGGCGCCGGCGTACAACCCATAATCAGGGTCTCCGGCGTGATGACTACGCTTGTAAATGAGCCGATGCTCACACAGGAGGACATGCTCGGGATGATGGACCAAATGCTTACCCCGGAGCTCAAAAAGCGTTTTATGGAGAGCCAGGAGATTGATTTTTCGTACTCGTACGGAGAACAGGCGCGTTTTAGGGGCAACGGCTACTTCCAGCGCGGGCGCATCGGTATCGCGCTGCGGCTCATTCCGCGCGCTATCCGTTCTATCGCGGAACTCCATTTGCCGGCAATCATCGAACAATTTGCGGTGCGCGAGCAAGGCTTCTTTTTGGTCGTCGGCCCCGTGGGGCAGGGTAAGACCACCACGCTCGCGGCAATTATCGAAAAGATCAACCAAGAGCGCTCAGAGCACATCATTACCATCGAAGACCCGATTGAATATTTGTTTGATAATAAGCGCTCGCTTATAGACCAGCGGGAGGTGCGCATCGACACCGCGGACTTCCAAGGGGCGCTCCAAAGCGTCTTCCGCCAAGATGTGGATGTGGTGATGATAGGGGAGATGCGCACGCCGGATACTATCAGCACAGCCGTCACCGCGGCCGAGACCGGCCACCTTGTGCTGTCGACTTTGCATACCAACAACGCGGTGCAGACCATAGATCGCATTATTGACGTTTTCCCCGCGACACAGCAGGACCAGATCCGCATCCAGCTCGCTTCGTCGCTCGCGGGCATCTTCAGTCAGAGGCTTATCCCTCGTATCGCCGGCGGCCTTATCCCGGCCTACGAGCTTTTGCTCAATACTACCGCCGTCTCAAATCTTATCCGCGAAAAGCGCACCCACGAAATCCAGACGCTTATCGAGACCGGCGCGGAAGAGGGGATGATAGACATGAGCCGCTGTTTGGCCGAACTGGTGCGCGCCGGCGAAATTACGGTCGAGTCCGCCTACTCCCGCTCCATTTCTCCGAAAACGCTCGAACGCCTCCTGTAGTTCGATATAATCCACTACACGTAACACTATGGCTGAATTTAAATACGAAGCATTGGACCAGTCCGGCAAAGCGGTAAGCGGCTCGGTTGCCGCAGCTACGCAAGACTCCGCCATCGCGACACTCCAGAGGAAGGGGCTGACTATCACGTCGGTTACGGGCGGGGGAGACAAGTCTTTGTTTGCGCAGATGAAGGAGGTTACGCTGTTTGGCGGCGCATCCTCGCGCGATCTGGTGCTCCTGTCGCGCCAGATAGCCACGCTTTTTGAGGCCCAAGTATCGGCGCTGCGCGTGTTCCGGCTGCTTGCGGAGCAGGCCGAAAAGCCTTTTTTACGGCAGGTCCTCGTGCAGATAAGCGACGATTTGCAGGGAGGCAACTCAATTTCCAAGTCGCTGGAAAAGCATCCCAAGGTCTTTTCCGACTTTTACGTCAACATGGTCCGCTCGGGCGAGGAGTCCGGCAAGCTTGACCAGACCTTTCTGTACTTAGCCGATTATATCGACCGTTCGTACGAACTGGGGAGCAAGGCGAAAAACGCGCTCATCTACCCGGCTTTTATTATGGCCACTTTTGTGGGCGTCATGACCATGATGCTTACCTTCGTTATTCCTAAAATAGGCGCTATCCTGCAGGACAGCGGCCAGGCACTGCCGTTTTATACCCTGGTTATTCTCGGGTTAAGCAATTTCCTCGTCAGTTACGGCATCTTTCTCCTTATTGCCTTGATAGTGGGCGGCTTTTTTATGTACCGTTTTATCCAAACGCCGCAAGGGCAGCTGGCGTGGTCGCAATTTAAGTTCGCCATTCCCTATGTAGGCGCTCTCTATAAAAAACTCTACCTGTCCCGCATAGCCGACAACATGAACGTCATGCTCTCGTCGGGTATATCGGCCGTCCGAGCGCTTGAAATAACAGCAAATGTCGTCGAGGACGATATCTACGAGGGTATTTTGCGCGAGGCAATCGAGGGGGTAAAGGGCGGCCAGCCGCTCTCGGCTACCCTCATGCGCTACAGCCCCGGCCAGGTCCCCGGCATCTTCGTGCAAATGCTCCAGATAGGCGAGGAGACCGGCGAGATGGGTAATATTCTCGACCGCTTGGCCAAGTTTTACAACCGCGAGGTTAACTCGGCGGTTGACACGCTCGTTTCTCTCATCGAGCCGATACTTATTGTGGCTCTGGCCCTTGGCGTTGGCTTCTTGCTCGCGGCCGTACTTTTGCCTATCTACGACTCGGCAAGCTCTTTGTAGCCAACGTCCCCTTATCCACAGGGTAGGGGTAGGCCGGCTGGGAAGTCGTTATAATAGGGGAGCCTAACGAACCAAAAGCGTCTGGCGCATTTTATTAGTGTTATTTATTAATAGTCACAGAATTATCTATGCAGAAAGTCATTACTAAGGGTTTTACCCTCATCGAGCTCCTTGTCGTCATCGCCATCATCGGCATTTTGGCGGCTATTGTGCTCGTGTCGCTCGGCAGCGCGCGACAGAAGGGCGCAGACGCGGGTATCCAGGGCAACCTCGACGCTATCCGCACACAATCGGAGGTGTACTCGACCGGCGCCGGCAACGTATACGATGTTCCGGCCGGAACGGCTGCTGATACGGCTGCTGCTGGCGCATCTTGCGGTACCACCGGTATGTGGTCCGACCCGACCATTAGCCAGGCAATAAAGAGTGCATCTGCTCAAGCAGGTACGCCGGCTGCCGGCCTCAATGGCGGCGCCGTCACGGAAGTTTCTTTGTGCAAATCGAATCCTACCTCATGGATGGTGGCCGTAGTTAAGAAGTCCGATACAACCAAAACTTGGTGTGTCGACAGCACCGGCGCGGCTAAGGATGTCTTGGTCACAGCCCTTGATTCGACTGCTGAAACCGCGACTCTCACCGCTTGCCCGTAGAGTTGTCCTCATAGCGCGGTAGCGAAAATCCCCACTCTGCAAAGGGCGGGGATTTTCTATTGGTATACTGTATAGGCGTGCTCACCGGGTATATTAAACATAAATAAGCCATATTTTTTATGCAGAAAGCCATTAACAAAGCAGTGAAGAAGGGTTTTACCCTCATCGAGCTCCTTGTCGTCATCGCCATCATCGGCATTTTGGCGGCTATTGTACTCGTGTCTCTCGGCAACGCGCGCGGCAAGGGTGCAGACGCGGGCATTAAGGGCAACCTCGACTCTATCCGCACGCAGGCAGAGCTGTATGCCAGTGACTTTAACACCTACGGCGTTCAACCGGTCATTACGGCTCAGGCGGGGAATTCTTGCGGCACCATCGGCATGTGGGGCGATGCGACCATAAAGGCAGCAACCGATGCCGCCAGTTCTCAAGCGGGTAGCGCTACTCTTGATGCGGTACTCAACGCAGAGGCAGTCTGCGGTTCGACCGATAATTCGTGGTTTATGGCCGTGCCGCTTAAAGCCGAGGCCGAATCGGCTAACGCCTGGTGCGTCGACAGCACCGGCAGGGTGGGGAAGGTGCTCCGGACTTCTTTGGCCGCCGACATTTCCGCAATGACCGCCTGCCCGGCACTCCTCTAGTCCGTAGTACTATTAGCTATCTATGCGCACCTCTCGCGGATTTACCCTGGTGGAGCTTTTGGTGGTTATCGCCATCATCGGCATTTTAAGCTCTATCGTCATGGTGGCACTCGGGGGTGCAAAGGAGAAGTCGCGCGACAGCAAGCGCCTTGCCGACATGGCATCGATAAAGCTGGCGCTCGCGCTGTATTACAACGACAATTACATGTACCCGAAAAATATCTACGGCACTGGCGCGGCGGCGCCGGACAGCGGACTTGCGCCACTGTATCTCCCTGTGGTGCCGAGGGACCCAAAAGCAAACCCCGCCGGCGAAGATTGCGCCTCCAACAACGTCAACAGCTTTGCGAGCTGTTATCATTACTACGGCCTAAAAAAATCATCCGGTCTGTGCGATGCCGGCGCGAAATCCCCAGTGCTTTATCACCTTGCGGCAGCTTTTGAAGATATCAGCAACTCCGCCCTTGCCCAAGATATAGATGCTGATGCCACTCTTAGTAATTATGGATCTGGTTATTCCGCGTGCGGTTCCCCCGCCCCTTCTTCTTTTGACGGAAATCAACCTTCTTGTAAGACCGCCGCACTTTACAATAGAAGTTTGCCGGACCCCTGCTACGACGTAACGCCGTAATGGAGTATCTCCTCCCGGCTTCCGCGGGGCTGCTTGGCGTCATACTCGGGAGCTTTTTAAACGCCCTCCTTTTCCGCTACAATACCGGACGCTCGGTGGCACGCGGGCGTTCGCAGTGCATGCACTGCGGCCACACTCTCTTTGCCACGGACTTGGTACCCCTACTTTCGTACTTATATCTGCGGGGGAAGTGCCGCTACTGCCTTTCGCGTTTGTCGGTACAGTACCCGCTCGTCGAGGCCGCCGCCGGGGTGCTTTCGGTACTGGTGTTTGTGCGTACTCCGGAGGCGCTTCCGTTTGCGCTCGGCATGGTGTTGTGGCTTACCTTGTTGTTTATTTTCGTATACGACCTGCGGCACAAAATAATCCCTTGGGAGGCGTCAGCGCTGGTTTCAGCGGCCGCGTTGCTGGTTATTTTTTTGACGGGACCGTCTTGGTGGGCGCTGGCGGCGGGTCCTGTCCTTGCCGCCCCATTGTTTGGTTTTTCGCTGGTGTCGGGCGGCCGCTGGATGGGGTGGGGAGATGGCATCTTGGAGTTAGGGCTGGGATGGATGCTGGGATTGACCTTGGGACTCACGGCTTTTGTCCTTGCCTTTTGGTCGGGCGCGCTTGTGGGAGTTTTACTCATGCTTATTTCTAAGCGGGTTACAATGAAGAGCGAGGTGCCCTTCGCTCCGTTCTTGATATTCGGGGCGGCGTGCGCTTACTTTTTGCATGTTGATTTCTTCCAAACACTTCCGGCGCTCTTTCTTTAAGGGGTTTACCCAGCACCAAAACAAGTTTGGTGCTGGGTTTACACTCATCGAGCTTATTGTAGTGTCGGCTATCATTATCGTTATTACCACCTTCATCCTCTTTCAGCAGTCAAAGTTTAATAGTTCTACCCTTTTGCGTTCGCTGGCGTACAGCATCGCTCTTTCCGTGCGCCAAGCACAGGTGTACGGCACTTCGGTCCGCGAGTCTTCGCTTGGCAGTAATATTTTTTCAGCGGGTTACGGAATACATATTCCTTCAGCCGGCGTCTCGTCGGCGGACACCTATTACATCTTTTCCGACTTAGACGGCAACGGCAAATACGATGTTGGGGAAGAATTGCCGCTATTTAAACTCGGCAAGGGCTATATGATTAACAATATCTGCGGTGTCATAGGCACCTCTTGTACTACCGTATCTAAACTTACTATATTTTTCCGCCGCCCCAACCCGGAAGCTTTTATATCAGATAACGTGGCAAGTGATATGTATCCGGCCGCTTTTATACAGGTTAAATCTACCGGCAACAGCGACACCCGCTCGGTCAAAATATCCAATACGGGACAGATATCGGTCTGCCAACCAAACCGCGTTCCTCCCCAATGTTGATATGAAAAAAGGTTTTACTCTTATAGAAATGATGGTGTCGGTGGCGATATTTGCCGTCGTTATGACAATTGCGCTTGGAGCGCTGCTCGCCATGTCGGAGAGCGACCGGAAGGCGCAGACAATCAAGTCGATAACCAACAACCTGAGCTTTGCGCTCGACTCGATGTCGCGCTCTATCCGAACGGGCGATGTATATCATTGTGGCGACACAATACCCCTAACAACTGCGCGTGATTGCTCCGCCGTGCCCGATACATATTTTACTTCTTACAATGCCGACGGTAAACGGGTTGTCTATTGTCTTGGTTCGGCGGAGCCCCCCTTGCCCTCGTGCACCTCGTCCGGTACCGCTATACTCGTTTCAGTCGCTGGCGCGCCTTTGTCGCCGATTACTTCTCCGGAAGTAAAGATATCCGCACTGTCTTTTTATGTGACCGGAGCTGACAGCGCCATACAGCCGAAAGTCACGATACTTATATCCGGCTTCGTAACCGTCAGCGGCACGCAAACCTCCCCTTTCAATCTGCAGACTTCCGTGACCCAGCGCCTGTATGATCAATAATAATATGAAAGTCACAAGTCATAAGTCACAAGTCAATAAAGGTTTTACGCTCATAGAAACGCTTGTAGCCGTGCTGCTGCTCTCAACCGCCATCGCCGGACCGCTCTCGATTGCTTCTAAAGGTCTGAACGCGACGCTTGTCGCCAAGGACCAATTTATCGCGTTTTATCTGGCGCAGGACGCGATGGAGTTTATACGCTATGTGCGGGATTCCAATACGCTCGGCGGAGGCGACTGGCTGACCGGAGACGGGGCCGTCACAGGCATCGATCTCAGTGATTGCGCCAGCCCCAACGGCTGTTATGTCGACTCAATTCAAAGCACCGTTACCGCCTGCGGCAGCGTATGCAACACTCTCAATTACGACTCCGCCGGCCACTTTTTTACGTATGCCGGCAGCGCGGTGTCCGCGCAAAAATTTATTCGCACAGTCAAAATAACCGGTACTTCGCTTGCTGACGAAGCGGTAGTGACGGTTACGGTGTCGTGGAGCGATGTGGCCGGCGTTACGCACAAGGCAGTTATCGTACGCGAAAACTTATTGAATTGGCAATGAATATGAAAGTCAAAAAAGGATTCACTATTTTCTTCGCGATGCTGGTCGGCAGCCTTTCTCTTGCAATAGGATTGGCTATTTATGACCTTACTGTCCGCGAGCTAGACCTGTCTTCCACGGCGACGCAGTCACAGTACGCTATTTATGCCGCCGACACGGGCGCCGAATGCGCGCTGTATTGGGACTTTAAATGCGAAATGCTGGGGGAATGCACCAGCAATGGTGCCGCCAATAGCGCTTTCGCGACGTCTTCCAAATCTTCGCCCCCATCAGCGGATGTGTTCTGTAATAGCATAGATATTGCCGGCGGCCCGCCGGCAGCGTGGACCGTGGACAGCACTCTAACGAGCGCAGAAACAACATTTTCTATAACCTTCGCCCCTCAGCCGTATTGCGCAACGGTGACCGTGGCCAAGAGCGGCGACCCTGTCAAAACTGTTATTACTTCCCGCGGCTACAATACCTGCACTTCCGGTGCCGCTACCCGCCTTGAGCGCGTATTGAAAGTAACTTACTAGCTTCCGGCTGCGAGGGGCTAGGGAGCCCCTAGAAGCGAGCCCCTAGAAGCTATACACTATAGCTATGATTCCTAAGGATGTCCGCGAACGATACAACAAGCTCAAAAAAGAAGTAAACCGTCATCGGCATCTGTACTATGCGCTACAGTCGCCCGAGATAATTGACAGTGCCTACGATGAGCTTGAGCAAGAGCTTATCAGGCTTGAGACGCAATACCCGGCTCTCCGGGCGCCGGATTCTCCCACACAGCGCGTCGGCGGGGCTATGGGAACATTTAAAAAAGTGCGGCACGCGGTGGCACAGTGGTCCTTCAATGATGCTTTTAGCGTTATTGACATACAAGAGTACGATGCGCGCGTTAAGCGCATGCTTGGTGTAAAAGAAGTTGAATACATCATGGAGCTTAAAATAGACGGGCTTAAAATAGTGCTTACGTACGAAAAAGGCCTGCTTAAAACAGCGGCAACGCGCGGCGACGGGGTGGTAGGTGAGGACGTCACGCATAACGTGCGCACTATCCAGTCGGTGCCGCTCCTCCTCGAGCGGCCGGTAGACATTATTGTCGAGGGAGAAGTGTGGATGAGCGGCAAGACCTTGGAGAGGATTAATAAAGAGCAGTCTCAGCTGGATAAACCCGCCTTCGCCAACCCGCGCAACGCCGCGGCCGGGACTATCCGCCAACTCGACCCGCGCGTCGCCGCGGCGCGCAAGCTCGATGCCTTTATATACGACGTTGCGCAAACTTCGGACCCCGCTCCGGCGACTCAACACGAAGAGTTGCAGTATCTGCGCAATTTGGGATTTAAAGTCAATCCGCATTACGAACTCGCCGGCTCAGTGAAAGAAATTTTAGCGTATTGGGAAACATGGAGGAAGAAGTCAAAAGCGGAAAGCTATTGGGTTGACGGCATCGTCATAAAAGTCAACGAGCGCGAGTATCAAGAGAGGCTTGGTTTTACCGGCAAGGCGCCGCGCTTCGCTATTGCCTTTAAATTTCCGGCCGAACAGGTAACGACGGTGGTCGAAGATATAGTGTTGCAGATCGGGCGCACGGGCGTGCTTACGCCTGTCGCACACCTGCGGCCGGTGCTGGTCGCCGGCTCTACCGTAAGCCGCGCGACGCTCCACAACGAAGACGAGATACGGCGGCTCGATGTGCGCGCGGGTGACACGGTTATTTTGCAGAAAGCGGGCGACGTTATCCCCGATATCGTGCGCGTGCTTACAGAGCTGCGCCCTACAAGCGCCAAACCGTACCGCTGGCCCGCGCGCGTACCGGAGTGCGGCGGCGGAGGAGAAATAGAGCGCGTGCCCGGCGAGGCGGCGTGGCGTTGCGTGTACAAAAACTCTTTTGCCGTCATGCGCCGGAAACTGCGGCATTTTGCCAGCCGCGGCGCGTTGAATATAGAAGGGCTCGGCCCCAGCACGGTAGACGCGCTGCTGGAGCAAGGGCTGGTGCAGCATTTTGATGATTTCTTTACGCTTAAAGAAGGAGATGTTTTAGAGCTTGAAGGATTTGCCGAAGTATCCGCAAAAAAACTGGTCGAGTCGATACGCGCCGCTGCGCAGAACGTGCCGCTTTCGCGGTTATTGACAGGAATATCTGTGCCTCATGTGGGGGAAGAGACAGCCATACTCTTGACGCAAAATTTTAAAACACTCGATGACCTTGCCACCGCGACCGCGGCAGAGCTTGAGTCGATAGATGGTGTCGGCCCCATCGTGGCCAAGGCGATAGTGGCGTGGTTCGTTGAGAAGGAAAACAAAGAGCTGGTAAAGCGGCTCAAAAAAGTGCTTACCATAAAAAACCCCGACTTTTCATCAAGGTCGAACCTTGATGAGCGCCCGCTTGCGGGTAAAATTTTTGTCTTGACCGGCGGGATGGGGGGAATGAGCCGCGACGAAGCAAAAGAAAAAATCCGCCGTTTGGGCGGGAGCGTATCGTCCTTTGTCTCCAAAAAAACCGACTACGTGGTAGCGGGGGAGGAAGCGGGGTCAAAACTCGATAAAGCACACGAGCTGGGGGTAAAAATCCTTACAGAACAACAGTTTTTAGGCTTGACAAAGTAGGTTAATAGGAGTACAATTCAGGGTGGCGGTGGAATCTGGGATTACCCTAGATTCTGCGACAGTCATTCACATAGCGTAAAAGCCTAATCCTGCTTCGGCGGGCACGGTGTAGCGCATGGAGAATATTATGAAAGCAGTTAATCGCGACCAGGCTTGCGAGCTTGTAGCTCGTTTCCTTACGACCACTAATTGGGGTGCGCTTGATGGTGGAATGCTCCAAGAAAAAGTTATTCAGCTCTCTTCCGAAGAGCTGGGCCGTCGCTTCACCCGGTTCATGGCAAACGGCTGCCAGTTCGTCATCAAAGGGCCGAGCGCGCTCCTCATTGATCGCGCCGCGCCTTTCGATCCGGCAAAGTTCATCGGTGCCGGCTGGAGTATCGTCGGGGAAGACCAGGCCGCCCTTGGCCTGACCACCGTCGACTTCTCCGCGGTCCGCTTCGAAAGCGGGCTCAAGGAAGGCGAGCAGGCAATCACCGGCGAAGAAAAGCTCAAGCGCCTCAAGGTGCTCAGTGGCATTCGCCTCGACGCGAAGGTCGGCCAGGCCTTGTACGAAGAGAAGGGGCAAACCACGCTCAGGTGGCTCTATGACACCTTCGGCATCGCCTGGCTCGAGCTGTCAGGTACCGTCCTGCGCGGCCCCGCCGCCTTCCGCTGCTTCCTGTACCTCTATCGGTTCGACGGTGGGTCGTGGTACTGGAACTTCCACTGGCTCGGCTCCTTCCGCGGTGCCAAGGATGTCTCGCCAGTGTCCGCAAGTAATGCTTAGGGTTTAGGCACTTAAACTTTACCCTCGTTCCCTTAATACTCCGCCCCGCGTTCTTACGCGGGGTGGCTTTTATATTGGTATTATGTATGCGGTAGTAGGCGAGTATGCGGGCGACAAGGATTGCCCGCTGCCGAATCCAGCAACCATACGCCGAGAGTTTTGCCGACCGCGATTGGTGAAAGAGTAGCGTTTGCGAGCTTAAAAAATAAAATATACTTGGTGCGCGGCGCTAAGGCATTACGATGCCGGATACGATTCAACCCCGAGATAACTCTAAGGGCGGTGGTACAGAAGGTGTCGCGCACATTTCTGCGCAACCCCGACGACAACCGATACTTCCTGTACCTCTATCGGAACGACGATGGGTCGTGGAACTGGAACTACAACTGGCTCGACAACAACCGCAATGCCAAGAATGTCTCGCCAGTGTCCGCAAATCTTTTTTATTTCTCCTCCGCTCGCGCGGGGGAGTTTTGTTTTTGCAGCTGTCCCTGCCAGCCGCCGAGCATTTTTCCGACCTCATCGAGCTGTGTGGAAAGAGCTATATATTTTTTGTCCCGGAGAGACTTTGTTTCCCACAGCAAAATAAGCAACAAGGAGGAAGTATTGAGTTTGCGTATTGCAAGACTCACAAAAGGTAATTTTTTGTCTCGCGGCAAAAAAGCGGCGGCCGACAATTGTTCCATTATCTCGATAAACAGCGTGTCTACTCTCTCGCCAACGGTGTAGCGATGAACTTTCGGGAGGGTAGAATGATACTCATGCCACAGCAAGTAAGCCTGTTTGATGCGCTCCAAAACGGGGAGCAAGCTCCTGCGGGGGGGGTCGTCAAGGGCGCTTCGCTCATACATACGAGGATATCATTTCGGTAGAAAATTTGCTTGAGGCTTGGAAGGAGTTTGTAAAGGGCAAGCGCGGCAAGCAGGATGTGCAAGAGTTTCAAGCCGACCTGATGCATAACATGTTGTCACTCCACCATGACCTAGTAAGTCAGACTTACTGCCACGGCGGCTACCAGCACTTCCGCATATCTGACCCTAAACCACGCGATATCCACAAGGCTTGTGTGCGCGACCGTCTGCTGCATCACGCCATATACCGCATACTCTATTCGTACTTCGACGCGCGTTTCATATCCGACTCCTACTCGTGTCGCACAGGCAAGGGTACGCACTGCGCGATGAACCGGTTTCGCTCCTACACTCGCAAAGTCTCCAAAAATCATATTCGCACCTGCTGGGTGCTGAAGTGCGACATACGTAAGTTCTTTGCCTCTATTGACCACGGGGAGCTTTTTAAGGTTTTAGAGAGGCAGGTTGCCGACCAGAATATCCTATGGCTGTTGCGCCAGGTTGTGGGGAGCTTTCACAGCACCGCGCCCGGCAAGGGCCTGCCGCTCGGCAACCTCACCAGCCAGCTTCTGGTCAACATCTATATGAACGAGTTTGACCAATGGATAAAGCACAAACTCAGGGAAAAATATTACATAAGGTATGCGGACGACTTCGTATTTCTTTCTTCGGATAAAAAAGAGCTGGAACGCCTGCTTCCGCGTATCGCATCAAAACTGGAAGAATTGAAACTCCAGCTGCATCCGGACAAGGTCTTTATCAAAACCTTTGCCTCCGGCGTCGATTTCCTCGGCTGGGTGCACTTCCCCAACCATCGGGTATTGCGTACCGCTAGCAAGCGGCGGATGTTGCGACGTTTGTGTGAGTCAGCGGGGCAGGAGGGAGAGGGGGCGGCGCAGCAGTCGTATCTTGGACTGCTGTTGCATGGGAATACACAAAAACTCAGGGCCGGGGTACTATTAAGACCATGATTTTGCGGGAAGAAGTTTTACAGCTTGCCGAATTGGCCCGGCTCAAATTAGCGGACGGAGAAATCGAGCGCCTGCAAAAGGATATTTCGAACATACTCGATTACGTGGGGCAAGTTTCCGCTGTCGCGCCCCGGTCGTCTTTGAGCGCGTCTGTAGGGGTCCGCAACGTGCTGCGTGAGGATACGCCGCGCCCTTCGACAAGCTCAGGGCAAGCCGCCGACCCAATGGCGGGGAAAGAAGCGCAACTGAAAGCCGCGTTTCCAAAACAAGAAAACAGTTACAACGTTGTGCGCAAAATAATACAAAAAGATGAGTAACCTGAACGAGCTTTCAATTGTAGAAGCGGGTAAAAAACTTGCCGCCGGAGAAATAACTGCCGTGCAGCTTGCCGAAGCGTGCCTTGCCGCGATAGAAAAGAAAAATCCCGGGCTCAACGCGTATTTGCAAGTGTTTGACGATGTGTTGGAGCAGGCCGCTTTGGCGGACGCAAGGCGCGCGGCGGGGGAGAGCCACCCGCTACTCGGTATCCCGCTGGCGATAAAAGACAACATCTTAATTGAAGGCCGCAAGGTTTCTGCCGCCTCAAAAATGCTAGAGAATTATGTCGCGACCTATGACGCAACGGTAATCAAAAAACTAAAGGAGGCAGGAGCGGTGTTTCTGGGCCGGACCAACATGGACGAGTTTGCGCACGGCAGTTCTACGGAAAATTCGGCGTACGGACCGACCAAAAATCCGCACGACGAGTCCCGCGTCCCCGGGGGTTCCTCCGGAGGCTCCGCTGCGGCGGTTGCCGCCTGTCTCGCGCTGGGCGCGCTGGGCACCGATACCGGTGGCTCTATACGCGAGCCGGCAAGTTTTTGCGGGCTTGTCGGCATGAAGCCGACCTACGGCGCGGTATCGCGCTCGGGACTCGTCGCTATGGGTTCTTCGCTCGACCAGGCGGGGTCACTTGCCCGCAGCGTTGCGGACGCCGAAATAATTTTTAATACGATTCGCGGCAAAGATCCGCTTGATAGCACGACGATTGATGAATCGTTTTATCCGAAAAAATCCGCCGGCCGGCGGATAGGCGTGCCGCGCTCTCTGCTGCAAAGCGGGCTTGACGCTGATGTCCTGCAAAAGTTTGAAGCCGCGCTCGATGTCCTGCGCGCGAAAGGCTATGATGTCGTTGATATCGAGCTTCCGCTCGCGGGGCTCGCGCTCGCGGTTTATTACATCATTATGCCGGCTGAAGTGTCGACCAATCTTGCGCGTTTCGACGGCGTGCGCTACGGACTGTCAATAAAGGGAGGCTCGTTGGCTGAGGATTATGCGGCAACCCGCGGCGCGGGATTCGGACCCGAGACCCGCCGCAGAATTATGCTCGGGACCTACGTGCTTTCATCCGGTTATTATGATGCCTATTTTGGTAAGGCCGCGACGGCTAGGGCCTCGCTCCGTGCGGAAGTGGAGCGCGTACTGGGGGAGGTTGATTGCATCGCGACTCCCACGACGACTTCTCCCGCGACCAAGCTGGGCGAGAAGGCCGACCCCCTGAGCATGTACCTGCTCGACATTTTTACCGTCACCGCGAATCTTACCGGCAATCCGGCCATATCTGTACCTATGGGTACGGTAGAGCGGGAAGGCAAGCAGCTGCCGGTCGGCTTGCAGCTTACCGCCGCGCATGGGGATGAGGCAGCGCTGTTCGAAGCCGGAAAGTTGCTACAATAAGAGTCAATGCAACCCGCCGTCAATTATATTAACCTCGAGTACCTACTCGTGCGCCTGCAGGAGGCTTTTGTAAGCCTGCAGGGCGCCGCCGGAAACATCCCCGCCGATGTCAGCGCTTTTATCACCGGTCTTTTTATACTGGGGATGATTGCGTCGCTTTTGTTTCTTATCCTCATCGTCTACGCCCAAATACAACTTTTGCATACCGAGCATGCGGGCTTCCACGCGATAGAGGAGCGCGCGCGGGAGCATCATGAGGCGGAGGTGGAAAGCACCGGCAAAAATGAACGCTGGGAGCGGATCGTAGCGCTCGCCTCTTCGGCAAACCAAAGCGATTGGCGCCGGGCGATACTCGAGGCCGATATTATGCTTGCGGACGTGCTGTCGGCGCAAGGATACGGAGGCGCAGGAGTGGGCGACCAGCTTAAAATGGCAAACCCAATACAAATGACCACGCTCGACCTGGCGTGGAAGGCGCACAAGGTGCGCAACGAGGTGGCGCACGGCGGCGAAAGTTACGCGCTCGGCGAGCGCGATACAAAAGTCGCTGTCGATTACTATAAGCGCGTGTTTGAAGAATTCGGCGCTATCTAACCGTATAGAATTGCTTCCGAGATAATTTCGGTATACTATTGCTTTACTAGTGGCTGGTTTCTAAAGGCTAGTCTCTACCATAGCGGGGTGGAGCAGTAGTAGCTCGTCAGGCTCATAACCTGAAGGTCGCAGGTGCAATTCCTGCCCCCGCAACAAGCACGAAAAAGTCCCGGCTTCGGCCGGGCTTTTTCGTGCTCGAGGAGGGAGAGAAACGCCTGCGCGTTTCTCGTCAGGAATTGCAGGCCGGAGCGTTGCCGTGCAATTGCACGGCCGCGAGGCAGGGTCGTGCGCGGATTTTGCGACGGCAAAATCTGACGCCTGACCATTCCTGCCCCCGCAACAAGATTGTTCAATGCGAAAAGAACGCCTCCGTGTATAGGCGGTCTTCGTTAATTCCGGCGGACCACAGGCCGCTCCAAAGGTCCCGCACAAATGATATCGACCCGCAGATAAAAAATTCCGGGTCAGGGACTTCCTCTATCGCGTGCACCACGGCTTCCGCCGTTATTCTGCCGCGAACGACCCCCTCGGGCAGAGACTCCTCTTTGGTAATGAAGTGATTTACTCGTACGGCAGGGTAGGCGGCGGCAAGGGTATCGAGCAGTCCGCCAAACACTATATCGGACATCGTCTTGTTACTGTAAAAAAGCAGGAGCGTCCGCGCGGAGTTTTTTCTTACAGCGTCCAGTATCATGCTGCGAAAGGGCGCCACGCCTATACCGGCCGCGAGCATAACGAGCGCGCTGGCGGTCGACTCGCTGTAAAAATATCCGCAGGGTTCAGACGCCAAAAAAGTATCGCCGGGCCGCAGCGCGCATAATCGGCGCGAAAACTCGCCCCGTGCGCGGACGGTAACGCACAGAGGCTCTCCCGGCGCGCTTGAAATACTGTACGCTTTACCTTCCGGAGTGCCGAGTTCCGGAAGGTACACGGTAATAAATTGGCCGGGTATATAAAGCGATATACCGTCCGTGCACGCAAGCTGCAAGGTAACAACGCCGGGCGTTTCAGGCACCACTCTTAGTACGGTATATTTTTTGTTACGCGTTTCCTTTTTCATGCGCTTGTAGTTTTTCTTCGTAATCCTCTATAGCCTCCCGGAGCGCTAAGTGTCCAAGGACCGAGCAATGGTACTTGCGGTCCGGGAGTCCGCCGAGCCGCTCGATAATCGCCTCCGGTGTTATTTTTTTTGCCCGTGCAAGCGGCATACCGCCGTCTTCGGTCGCCATAAGCGAGAGCATAGAGGTTGAGGCTATCGCGGAGGCGCACCCGAACGTGCGCCACTTGCACTCCGCGACGCGCTTGGTCTTTTTGTCGACCCGTATCCAGAGTGCCATCATGTCGCCGCACGCGGGAGAGCCCACCACGCCGATGCCGTCGGCCTCATAGTTTTTTTCATCGAGTAAAATATTGCGCGGATTAAAAAAATGGTCTTTGACTGTTTCGCTGTATAGCCAGCCTTCTCCGTCGCGGATTTGCGCATATGCCTTCATAGGGTCGCGGTTAATGCTGATAATGAGTTGAGCCTACTCACGATGTCGGGCAGGATCGACAGGCAGTAGTCCAGTTCATCGCGGGTCGTGTACCGCCCAAGCGAAAAGCGGATACTGCCGTGCGCCAACTCCGCGTTTTGCCCCAGCGCTAAGAGAACGTGAGACGGCCGTAAATCGCGCGCGGAGCAGGCAGAACCGGTCGACGCTTCCACCCCGAGCCGGTCGAGCATAAGCAGTATCGACTCTCCTTCAATGTGTGGGAAGGAGAAATGAGCATTGTTGGGCAGCCTCTGTTCTTGATGCCCATTCAGCCGCGCTTCGGGGACTGTGGCGCGCATACGATCGATAAAATAGTCCCGGAGCCCTTTTTGCCGCGCCGACTCCGCATCTTTAGACTCGTCCGCCAACAAGAGCGCCGCGGCGCACCCGACGATAAGCGGCACGCTCTCTGTCCCCGCGCGCAACCCCTGCTCTTGTTCGCCGCCGACAATAACCGGCTCTAGCAGCACGCCGTTCTTTTTATACAAAATGCCGACGCCTTTCGGGCCGTATATTTTGGAGCCATTGAGCGTCATAAGGTCGACCCCGAGCAAAGTCACGTCGAGCGACAAAAAACCGGCGGCTTGGCAGGCGTCGGTATGGAGGAGCGGAAATTGTCGTTGACCGCGGTGTTTTTTAATGAGCGCCGCGATTGTAGCCAACGGCTCTATGGTTCCTATCTCATTATTAGCGTACATGATGGAGACAAGAATGGTGTCGTCGCGCAGAAGCCGCTTAAACTCCAAGAGATCAAGGAGGCCGCTTTCGAGCACCGGCGCTATGCTTATCTCAAATCCTTCGCGTTCCAGCTGTGTTGCGGCCTCAAGCACCGCTTTGTGCTCTATGGCGGAAACGATAATGTGGCGCCCGCGCGCCCTGTTGGCGCGGGCAGCGCCGAGCAGGGCGAGGTTGTCCGACTCGGTCCCCGAACCTGTAAATATAATCTCTTCCGGCGCGCACGCGAGCACGCGAGCCACCGTATCTTTAGCCTCCGCGATTGCTTGGGCGGCGCGCCGGCCGCTGGCGTGCATTGAGGACGCATTGCCGAATCGGCCGTTAAAATACGGCAGCATAACCTCAAGAATCCGCGGATCCATAGGAGTCGCGGCAGCGTAGTCCAGGTAGACCGTTTTTTCCGGCATATTATCTGATGTAGCAATTATCGACATATACATTGAGCATTTTTTGAAACTCCCCCATTTCCTCGTCGCTGTAGCTGACTTTGTTTCTGAATTGGGGGTTTAGTATTTTCGTGGAAATAAATTTTTGGAGAACGTAGCGTCGGGCTCCTTGTATTTCTCGGCCTATCTGCCGGATGTCTCTCGTCGAGAGCATGCCTTTGACGAGGGTCGTTCTAAACTCGTATTCGATTGACGAGGCGATGAGGAGCGCGACACTTTGACGTATAGCCTCGGTGTCGACCGGGCGCGCCACCACCCGCCCATATGCCGCGAGCGGGGACTTAATATCCATGGCGATATAGTCGGCAAGGCCTTTTTCTATGATGCTGCTCAGCATCTTTGGGCGCGTGCCATTTGAGTCGAGCTTGACCAGAAACCCGCGGTTTTTTATTTCTCGCATGACCTCCGGCAGGTCGTCGTGTATTGTGGGTTCGCCGCCGGTAATGACCACCCCCTCCAGCATGTTTTTTCGCGCGTCCAGAAAGTCAAAGAACTCGCGCTCGGTAATCCGTATCTTAGTCGTCTCGTCCACGAGCTCCGGGTTGTGGCAGTATGGGCAACGGAAGTTGCATCCGATGGTATACACCATGCACGCAAGTTTGCCGGGATAGTCGATGAGCGTAAACTTTTCTATCCCGCCGAACACCATACCTTATGGGGTCAGAGCGGCACTCTGCTCTGCCGGCACCGCGACGCCGACGCTGCGCGGGTTGTATGTCTCACGCACTTTAAACTCCGCCTGCTTTGCAACGTTCCACTGGCTGAGCGGCCGCAAGTATCCGACGATGCGCGAGTACACCTCGCACTCACGACTACACGTCGGGCACAGAGCGTGCTCGCCGGCAATATAGCCGTGTGATGCGCAGATGCTGAACGTCGGCGTTATGGTGAAGTAGGGCAGCCGATAATTTTCGCATATTTTCTTTACCAACGACGGGATGGCGCGCGGGTCGGCTATTCGCTCGCCCAAAAACAGGTGTATGACCGTGCCACCGGTGTACTTGGTCTGCAAACTATCCTGTATGTTTAGTGCTTCGATGATGTCGTCGGTGTATTGTACCGGCAGGTGCGATGAATTGGTATAAAACGGCTGCGCGCCCGCGCGCGACTCTCTCTCGTTTGCCACCACGATGCCGGGAAACTCCTTGCGGTCCTTGTGGGAAAACCGGTACGTGACGCCCTCGCCGGGCGTTGCTTCAAGGTTGTAGAGATTGCCGGTTTCTTTTTGGTATTGCACGAGCCGCGCGCGCATAAAGTCTAGCGTCTGCGCAGCGAAAGCCTGGCCGTCTTCGGTGCCGATGTTCTCTCCCAGCAAGTTGAGCGCCGCCTCGTTCATGCCCAAGAGTCCGATGGTCGAGAAATGATTTTCCCAATAGGTTCCATACGCCTCTTTGATTTTGCGCAGGTAAAATTTCGTGTACGGGTACAGGTTCGCGTCCGTCAATCTCTCCAGCATCTCGCGTTTTATCTCAAGACTTTCTTTGGCGATGTCCATTTTCTCGGCGAGCGAGGCAAAAAAGAGCTCCCGCGCTTTACTTTGTTTTCCACCGCTCTTTTGCTTGGCGATATATCCCAGCCGCGGCATATTTATTGTTACAACGCCTATAGAGCCCGTGAGCGCATTTGCTCCAAAGAGGCCGCCGCCGCGCCTGTCCAAGGCACTGAGGTCTAGCCGCAGACGGCAGCACATTGAGCGTGTATCCTCCGGCTTCATGTCCGAATTGACGAAGTTGCTGAAGTACGGAATTCCATATTTTGCGGTTATCTCCCACAGGCCCGCGAGGTTCGGATTCTCCCAGTCAAAGTCGCGAGTCACGTTAATGGTCGGGATAGGGAAGGTAAACACCCTGCCCGCGGCGTCCCCTTCGTTCATAACAGCGAAGAACGCGCCGCAGAGCATATCCATTTCCTTTTGGAATTCGCCATACGTTTCCTTTTGGGGTTGTCCGCCGATGATGACCCGCTGGTCTTTAAAATTCGGTGATGGCGTGAGGTCCAGCGTAATGTTGGAGAACGGCGTCTGGAAGCCGACGCGGGTCGGCACATTCATATTGAAGATAAACTCCTGAAGCGACTGCTTAACTTCCTTTGGCGTTAGGTTGTCGTAACGGATAAATGGCGCGAGCAAGGTATCAAAGTTGGAAAACGCTATCGCGCCGGCCGCTTCGCCTTGCAGGGTGTACATAAAGTTAACTATCTGGCCGAGCGCCGTCCGAAAGTGTTTTGCCGGTGCCGACTCGATTTTGTCCGAGACGCCGCGGAACCCTTCCATCAGGAGGTCTTGCAGATCCCAACCGACGCAATAAACGGAGAGCGTGCCAAGGTCGTGGATGTGCAGGTCGCCGTTCTCATACGCGCTCTTGATGGTGCGCGGATATATTTTGTTGAGCCAATAGGTTTTGCTTACCTCGGAAAAGATGTAGTTGTTCATCCCTTGCAGCGAGTAACCCATGTTGCTGTTTTCTTTGACCTGCCAGTCAAGCTCGCTTAAATAATTGTCGACGAGCCCGAGCGACGCCGCGGTAGCGAACGCGCGCATTTCGGCGTGCTTTTCGCGGTAAAGAATGTAGGCTTTGGCGGTCGCGGGGAACTTTTTAAAGATGAGCTGCTGCTCCACAATGTCTTGCACTCCCTCGACCGTCGGCTTAAATTTTTTGTCGAGTGAGCGTTCTCTCTCGAGTGCTTTTACCACCGCATCCGCGAGCGCTTCCGGAGCGCCTTCGCGAAACTCTCCGGCGGCTTTCATGGCTTTTTCCACGGCGACGACAATCTTGCGCGCGTCAAACGGCACGCGCGAGCCGTTTCGCTTTATAATAGTGGAAAGGTGTGTTGATTTTGACCGCAGCATGATAAAATATGTTATATTGATAAGCGTCTATATATAATACCTATAGATACTCGTCTATGAATAAGAAATCGCTGGGGATAAGGGACGCCAAAACAAAAAAGGCCCAGGGTAAAGAGGAAAGGACGTATAAACGGCCTTTGTGGGTCGCAAGCGGCGAGGAGGACCTTTGCCCGGATTGCTTTAAGGTGGTCGGCGACAAGAGCCGGTACAGCTTAGTCTGTATGCTCGGCAAAGCAAAAGAGGGGATGACAGTAACTGAGTTGACCGACCAGATAAAATTGCGCCAGCCTACAGTGACCCACCATCTCAATGTCTTACGTTCCGTTGACGCGGTTGCAAGCGAGGACCGCGGCCGCGAGCGCGTGTACAAGCTGAATCGGGATGCGCACTGCTTTGAAGAGTGCAAGATTCCTTTTTAATGTAAAATAACCGTATGGTTGAGTCCCTATCGTATCTGTGGCAGTACGCGGTCCAGGCCGTCGGTCTTCTTATCGCTTTTATATTTGCGGGGGTATTTCTTTATATGGTGCTTGGCCGCTTCCATTCGCGGCGGATGACAATCGTGTTACTCGTCGTATTTCTTGGTGTTTCTGCTTCGTTTTACGTTCCTAACGGCTTGCCGCACGCGTTTGAATATCCGTTCTTTCTTAAAACATACGGGCCTGCGGGCGGTCCGGTCTTGCCTTTTAGCAATGTCTGGGACTTCTTGCGTAACTTCAACAAATTTGAGCGGGTGGCGGATATCGCGCGCGACCCTTCGGACATTCCGCCGCCGATAACCCGTGCTATTCCCTCAGCAGTATCGATAGATATCACCGCCAAAGAGGTAATGGCCGAAATGGCGCCGGGCGTAACCTTTAACTACTGGACCTTCGACGGCACAGTGCCCGGACCATTTTTGCGGGTGCGCGAGGGCGACACGGTAACTCTCACGCTGCATAACGACAAAACCAGTCTGCACCATCACAGCATCGATCTGCATGCCGTGACAGGTCCCGGTGGGGGCGCCGCAGCCACAATAGCGGCGCCGGGCGAAAGCAAAACAATAACCTTTAAGGCGCTCAATCCGGGTGTCTTCGTGTATCACTGCGCGCACCCGAACGTTGCCAACCATATGGCGCACGGCATGTATGGGCTTATTTTGGTGGAGCCAAAAGAAGGGTTATCTAAAGTCGACAAGGAGTTTTATGTCATGCAGGGCGAATTTTACAGCTCCGGCGCGTTGGGCCGCCGAGGCCTCCAGCTTTTTGACGCGCAAGCCATGCTCGACGGCAAGCCTCAATATATTGTCTTTAACGGGCGCACCGGAGGATTGGCCGACCATCTCAATGCGGCGGTCGGCGAAACGGTGCGGTTGTATGTAGGGAACGGCGGCGTAAATTTAATTTCTAGCTTTCATGTCATTGGAGAGATATTTGACCGGGTGTATCGCGAGGGAGACTTGGTAAGCCCGCCGGCGCGGAGCGTGCAGACGACACTTATTCCGGCCGGCGGCGCGGCGGCGGTAGACTTTAAACTTGAGTACCCCGGCAACTATGTATTGGTTGACCACGCGCTCTCGCGGCTTGACCGAGGCGCGTGGGGAGTGCTCCGCGTGGCCGGCGAGGCGGACAAAAACATATTTGACGGGGAGATACAAAGCGGCGGCGGCCACTAAGTGTTCTAAGAGGAACAAACAAGGCTTATACTTAGTCCAGCAACACGATATGAAGAATCCTCCTTTTTTGATAGGGGAAGCGTTGCGCTTCGGCTGGGAGAAAACTCAGTCTCATAGCGCAGTCCTCTTCCAAGGCATGCTCACACTTTTTGTGCTGCAGGTCGCTTCCTCTATTGTGGATAAAGTTTTACACAATACGCTGGAGGGTGTTTTAGCAATGCTTGCGCTCGGCGTGGCCAGCATCATTGTAGGCGCCGGTTTTACGGTCATTACGCTCAAAATCGCCAAAGGGGAACACGTTTCGTACAAAGACCTCATACCGCGCAGCAGACTAGTGTGGAACTACTTCGGCGCATCTTTGATTTCAGGCCTCTTAGTGGTCCTTGGTTTGATCCTGCTTATACTGCCGGGCGTCTACCTTTTGGTCCGTTTTTCCATGGTTCGGTTCGCCGTTATCGACGGCGCAGAAATTATGGACAGCCTCTCTAAAAGCACCGCTTTGACAGACGGGATCAAATGGCACCTGTTTGGTTTTTTACTGGTGCTGCTCTGCCTCAATATCGCCGGCGCTCTCGCGTTTATGATAGGACTGCTTATTACCGTGCCTGTCTCGGCTATCAGCTATGCGCACGTGTATCTAAAATTGAAAAAACACTCTTTAAATGCTACTTTGAGTTGACGTCCGCCGTCATGCGAGACAAGGCCGGGGTAGCTCAGTTGGTAAGAGCACAGCATTCATAACGCTGAGGTCGTGGGTTCAACTCCCACCCCCGGCACCACAAAGTGGTGTTCAACAAAAAACTCCCGTTAGGGAGTTTTTTGTTGCTACGCGAGAGGCGGGCTTGGTCACAAGTCGACTTTGCCCGTCGGTAACGGGGGACAGGCTTGGCTAGGAGTCGAAATTGACCGTCGTAAATTTCGCTCACAGCCCTGCCTCGCGGTTTTGCAAGTGCAAAACGTCGCTCCGGCTTTCAAGTCCCTTGGCGAGTGCAGCGGTGCACTCGCCGCTCTCGCTTCACTCACTTCGTTCGCTGCGCGAGAGACGGGACTTGAACCCGCAACCTCCGCCGTGACAGGGCGGCGCTCTAACCAGTTGAGCTACTCCCGCATTTTTGTTGAGTCCCGACGCTTTGGTCGGGAGGCCGACCCGGGCGTCGGCCCTACTCCCGCATTTTTGTTGAGTCCCGACGCTTTGGTCGGGAGGCCGACCCGGGCGTCGGCCCTACTCCCGCA
>CAYHDT010000012.1:0-28395 GCA_964355655.1 uncultured Candidatus Saccharibacteria bacterium
AGTCAGTCAGTGTTGGTGCTAAAATAGGTTCGAGCGGAGTTGTAAATACTCACAAAGGCCAAAACTCTGCACTACTGCAGAGTTTTGTGCACTTTGTGAGGCCGGAGCGATGTTTTGCACTGGCAAAACCGCGAGGCGGGGGCTGCGTGCGAGTTTGGCGACGGCTAAACTCGACATGTGGCTCATGCGCTATGCCGAGGCAGGGTCGTGCGGCGAAAATTGTGACGACAATTTTTGAACGCCTGACCGATCCGTGCTTGCCTGCGGCAAGACACTTCCCTGTGGGCCTCACGCGACAGTGTAAAAAGAAAAGCCGCGCGAGAGGCGGCTTTGAGTCCAGTTGGTCGAATTCACAGTATCCGAAATTCGGCCAATTCTCGAGTGAGGTTGGCTTGCGTCTGTCCGTCGTACTTCATCTTGAACTCGGGGAGATAGAAGTGCGACTTCCGGCGGCACGCTTTTGCGACCCATGCGAGCCGGGCATTTTGGAAGTCCGTGTCCGAGACCTCGCGCCACTCGTGCCGGATCTTTGCGCGATTTTCCAAGTAGGCTTCCCACGGCAAGCCGAGCGGGCTCCAATCGATATCGGCGAGAACCATCTCGTCGAAGCTGCGAGCCCTGTCTTCTTCGTGGGTTGTCACCATAATCTGGCTAAACGATTGGACGCGGCACTCATAAGGCTTACCGCTTTTAACCAGAACACCATCGGCGTTCACGCCGCTTAGTGCCTCGTCTCTCGGATAGCCTCGCGGCCGCCGGCGAAAATGCATGATGCTGTCATGTTCCCACGCGTCGAACTCCGAGAGATCAAAATTGGCGATGTTCGGTCGATACAACTCGAGCATACCAACCACAAAGTCAATGTGGTTGAGGTCGTGATAGGCGCGCCCCTTGTCGCTATATTGCGCGACGAGGAAATCATGCTCTGTATGGGCCAGATCGTTTTTGATGCCGAGCCGTTCGCAGAGATCGAACCATCGATCGCTGCTTATGTTTTTCATTTGCATGGGAATTCCTTTCCCGCTCTTGTTCTGCGTAGCACTATACCATATCCAATTCTGCCTGTAAAGTTTTTCCAAACTTCCGCAACAGTTCGCGTTCTGTATTTTCTGCCATTTAGGTATCAAAAAAGTCTATTATAATTAACACTGCCATGAACATGAACTCGAAAAACTCGCCTGCGGTAAGGTTTACAAAAAAGTTAACAAATGAAGCCCCGGCCGCTCCTGTTACAAAAAAAGTTGAATCCAAAGAAGCGCAAGAGGCGTGGGGGAGGATAAGGCCGCATTTGATTGAAGTCTCAAGTTTGGAATCTCTTTCAGGTAGCGAAAGCGAGGTGCGGAGTTATTTAGAAAGCAAAGCAAAAAAATTCGGTTATGAAACAAAAACCGATGAGGTCGGCAATCTTTGGCTGTACTCCGACGCTCCGGAAGGCGAGGTGTTGCTCTGCGCTCACATGGACAAGGTGGGCGAACCGAGAAAAATAACAGAAGAGGGAGACAAAATCACGGGGAGGCTTGATGACGCGTTGGGAGTAAGTATGATTATGGGTCTTATAGAAGCGGGTTCACGGCCATCGGTGCTTTTTACTGTAGAGGAAGAAACCGGTTATCGTGGAGCTAGGTGTGCTGCTAAAAATATTTATGGAGCTAAAGAAAAAAGGCCAAAATTAGTACTTGTCCTTGATGTTTCCATGTTGGAAGAACACGGCGCTGGCCCGTTAGTTTATACTTCCTCGGGCGGAATTACTTTTCCAGACTTACCGTTGAAAGCGATTGAGCAAGTAGTTAATGAAAACGGCTTACGGGCAAAATTACTTCCCGGTATAGGCAATGATTCAACGTGCTTTGCCCGCATACAAAATCAGGCGGTAGCTACTTTGCAGGTCCATGTTGATAATATGCATTCACCCGAAGAAGTAGCGTTGATAAGCGATGTAAAAGAGGCGGCTTTAGTTTTGGAAAACATTGTTAATAACCACGCACAATTTCCGGAGTTAAAGCCGTAACGACCACGCTCTACTTTGCAATGAGCCATGCAACGATTGGCTCATATATGGGCGGAAAGACCGCAAGGGCGAAGAGCAGGCAGGAGAGCATAAAATAGTATGGCGCGGCGGCGAGGGACATTTTTCTTGTCAGGACGTAGACAAAGCAAAAGATAGCTACGGACAGCACATACAACCCCAGCAGCGGCCCGGTGACAGGATAAAAATTTAGAAATTCTTTGACAGCGGGGTAGGCTTCTTTGGCGATGTTGAGCACCCAAAAGGCGTTGAGGCTTGCGGCGGCGGCAAAAAGAGTTGCGTTAATGGTTTGCATAATTACTTAAGAGGCGCGACTTTAGTAACAAGCACCGCTTCGCCGGCGATGACGAGCACAAAAACAAGCCCCAGCACGAGAGAAAACAGTACGACATAGCGCGGCAGTCGGAATTCCGGCAACAACAGCCGCTCCTTCAGCACCGCGACTATTACCAATGCACTAAAGACCATAAGCCAGGGCGCGTAGGCAAGCATTTCTTTATGCTCGAATATTATAGTATGGAGCCATGAGGTGTCGGGTGATGACTTAAGCAGGGTGCGCGGGCCGTCGGCGGCGCGGTACGCGCCATAGATATACAGCCCCACAATATCAACTGCTATAAGATTGAGCACGAGGGCGCTCAGAACGTATTTTAACCACCGTACCGCCTGCACAAATTTATCGAGCGAGAAGTACAGCCCTATCGCCGTCCCGAAAAGGATAAGCAGGAGCATGCCGAGCATCCCGTGGAAGTTTGCCAGCATGTCCCAGTAGGAGATTGACAGCAACCCGTTAAATAATTCCTCCATAAGCCTAGTATACGTCTATTTAAACACTGAGGATAACGTAAGCTGTTATACTAATGAGGACATGCGGACAAACCGTTCTCCTTGGCTCCACCAGCTCGACCGCGACCGCAAACACCATAAGCTTTCGGCCGACATCAAAACCGACGTGGCCATAGTCGGCGCCGGCATTGCGGGCATTGCCACGGCCTTTTTTGTTTTAAAGCATACCGAAAAGAAAGTAGCCTTGCTGGAGAAGTTTAAGCTCGCGCACGGCGCGACAGGGCACAATGCGGGGCAGGTGGTCAGCTATTTTGAAAAGGGTTTTAAGGCGGTGGTAGAGGAGTTTGGCTTGCGCCTTGCGGCCGAGGGCCACTTGGCGGTGGACCAAGCCTGGGAACTTATACGGGAGATGTATCGCGAGGCGGGTTTGGATATCTTTTTTTATGACGGGCCGGGCAATGACGGCGTGTCGACCTATGAGCAAGTGCTCGATGAGCTTGAAGACGCCCGGCTCAAAAGAGAGGCCAATGTTGAGACAGACCGCATGGCAATTGCCACCACCGCGCCATTTTTGGACGATATCCCGCCGCAGTACGCGGGATTGTACATGGCAGTGCCGCACGCACAGGTGCTGGAGATGCTCGACACCGACAATCCGGTTTTTTTGGCGGTGTCTACCGCCAAGAGAGGCTGCATCAACAGCGCGCTTTTCTGCGAAAAAATTATAGAATATCTTTTAAAAACGTATCCCGGCCGCTTTGCGCTCTACGAGCATGCGCCGGTGCATAAAATAATTCTGCACAAGGACACCGCCCTGTTGGATGTTGACGACCATACCGTACTCTGCAAGCGCGCAGTCCTGTGCACCAATGGGTTTGAAAACCTGCACATCATCAACGAAAACGGGCTCGAGGTCGATGCGCGCTACCACCACTTGTTGCGGGGCAGGATAGCTTACATGTCCGCTTACTTAGAGCCGGCGGACAAACCCCCGTTCGCTATCAGTTATGAAACACCACAAGAGCCTACAGAGAATCTCCCGTACTATTACCTGACCCGCCGCCCGTTCGACTACGAAGAGGGGCAGAAGCACAACCTTGTTTCAATAGGAGGGCCCGAAGAACCTTTTGAGGACGAAGTTTATTCCCGTGATGCGGAGTACCCGGAATATGCGATGGATATCATAGACCATTTTATCCATACAATATATGATCCGTCGCGCGAGGCTCGAGCCGAGTACGCGTTTACCTGGCACGGGCTTATGGGCTACACAACAAACGGCATACGCATGGTGGGCCCCGAGCCGCAGAATGAAGTCTTGCTGTACAACCTGGGTTGCAACGGCGTGGGGATACTGCCGTCTATCATGGGCGGGCGCAAAATCGCGCGGCACATTGCGGGGGAGAAAGTCCCGCCGTCTATATTTGATATCCCGCGCCGCGCCGCCCTGGCCCTTGTGGCGTCCGCGGCGCAAAGCGGGCGGGCAGTGGCACGATAGCCGTTAATTTCGTAGTATCTGAAGATGCAGTCGCAGCAGCTCCAACCGGAGGAATTTGACGCGCATTTGGCAGCGGGGACCTTTCGGCTGTCTTTTGTGGGTATGTCCAACGCGGGGAAGAGCTACCGCTCCAAGGTCCTTGCCCGGGAGAAGGGTTTTTTATGGTATCAGGTGGACGAAGAGATACAAAAAGCGCTTGGGTTTGCCACAATGGAGGATATATCCGCGTGGCTCGGTTACCCGGCAAGCCGGGGTTATAAAGAGCGCGAAGCGAAGTATTTGGAGCTTGAAAACCGGTGCACCCGGGAGGCGTCTATGAAAACCGGCGGCAAGAATTTTGTCTTTGATACGACGGGGAGCGTCGTGCAGCTGCAGCCGCAAACACTTTCGGTGCTTAAAGAAAATTGTCTTGTCGTGCATCTTGATATTGGCGAAGACTCGCTCGATCAAATGGTGGAGAAGTTTTTTGTCGAACCAAAACCCGTCGCGTGGGGAAGCTGCTTTGCGCAGACGGCAGACGAAAGCGAGGAACAAGCGCTCCGGCGGTGCTATCCGGCCCTGCTGCGGGAGCGGTTGGTTAAATACCGGGCGCTTTCGCACCTGAGTATTCCGGCGCGGAGCGTGCGCGATACGTCCGCCGAAGAAACGCTCTCGGTCATACGCGTCGCCCTGCAAACTAAGCTCCGCTAAAGTCCGCCGGGGGGTATACTAAAGGCATGCTTAAAAAGGTATTTTCTTTCTTCGACAGGCTCGAGGATTATGTACGTATAAATCTTAGCCATACCCCCATCATTTATGCGTTTGTGGGGGCGGTCGGCATTATCCTTTTATGGAAAGGGGTGTGGGAGGTCGCCGAGCTTATCCCGGGGCTCCATGGGCTGGGCTCTATCGTTATGGGGGTCATTATTCTGCTGGTAAGCGGGCTCCTTGTCTCATTTTTTATCGGCGACAGCATCATTCTTTCCGGATTTAAAAAGGAAAAAAAGCTGGTGGAGCGCAGCGAGATGGATATTTTAAAAGCCGAACAGTCGCAGACCAAAGAGATTGTCGCCAAACTCGACCATCTCGAAAAAGAGGTCCACGACATCAAGGCTGACCACCGCCACAACATTTAGCCCCGACTACAGCGTCGGGGTTACTTGGCCGCTTTTATATAAAAGTAAATATCCTCGAGTGCTTTGACCGCGTCGCCGGCGGCGATATTGTTTTGGTGATATGTGCCGTCGCTGCAGTCGCCCGCGGCCCATATACCGGTCAGAGAGGCGCGCTGCTGTTTGGCGTCGACTTTTATTTTTCCCCAATCGTCCAGATCGACCAGGCCTTTAACCGCCTCGGTCGCGGGCAGCATGCCTATCTCGACAAAGACCGCCGCTACCGGCAGCTCGGTAATGTCCCCGGTGGCGTTGTTTTTGACTGAAATACTTTTTACAAATAACTCGCCCTTAACCTCGACCGGGGTCGAGTTCAGAACTGTCTTCATGTTCGGGTGGGCAAGTACGGCGTCGACGGTCGCTTTGTCCGCGCGCAAAAAGTCGGGCTGGCGGTGTATAAGCGTGACCGACTTGCAATAGGCCAAGAGTTGCGCGGCCGTTTCAAATCCTGCGTTGCCGCCGCCGACCACCGCGACATCCTGTCCGGTAAACAACGGGCCGTCGCAGGAGGCACAGTAGGTCACGCCCTTGTGCTCAAACTGTTCCGCGCCTTTGGCTTCGAGCTTTTTGCGCGAGCCGCCGGTCGCTACCATGACCGTCTTCGCCGTATAGGCAGCCTTGGCAGTTTGCACGGAAAAGCCTCCTTCGCTTTTAGTAACACTCGTCGCGCGCTCGCCGATTATCAATTCCAGCGTGTCGGAAGCGTACTCGCGTAAATGAGTCTCCAAATTTTTAGCCATCTCCAAACCGCTGATGTGCGGGGTACCTATCCAGTTTTGGACGTCCTGGCTGTCGGTCGATTGCCCGCCGATAGTTTCGGCAATCAAGAGCGTTTTGAGCCTCTTGCGCGCCGCGTACACCCCTGCGGCCACACCCGCAGGCCCGCCGCCGATGATTATAAGATCGTACATCCTTCTAGTTTACTTTATTTTAGGGCGGCGGAGAAATGACGGTACCGCGCCCCACTCGTCGTCCTCTTCAGCGGGCTTTGGGGTCAGCTTTGGCTCGGGCTCAGGCTTCGCATCCTCTTCTTTTTTGGTAGCGGGCGAATTGAATATCTTGCCCAGCGGAGCTTCCTCTTTGTCCTTCTCACGGAAGGCGCCAAAGAGCGGCGTGCCGCGCGGTGCTACGCCCGCGGTGGGGAATCCGGTCGCGATGACCGTAACGCGAACCTCGCCTTTTTTAAGCTTCTCGTCGCGGACCGCGCCGAAGATAATCTTGGCGTTCTGGTCTACCGACTCGGTAATTATTTTTGCCGCCTCATGCACCTCGAGCATGCCGAGGTCATCTCCGCCGGCGATGGCAAAGAGAACGCCTTTGGCGCCGTTGATCGAAAGCTCAAGCAATGGAGAGGAGACCGCGGCCTTAGCCGCCGCCGCCGCGCGGTTTTCTCCGCTGGCGACCCCTATGCCCATAAGAGCGGAGCCGGCGTTCTCCATGACGGCGCGGATGTCGGCGAAGTCGACGTTAATGATGCCCGGGTTGGTTATAAGGTCGGAAATGCCCTCGACAGCCTGCTTGAGCACGTCATCGCACATGGCAAAGGCGTGTTTAAGTGTAGTGTCCTTGGCGACGGTCGCGAGGAGGCGGTCGTTGGGGATGACAATGAGCGCGTCTACCTCTTTACGCAGGTCGTCGAGGCCCTGGTCGGCCAGGCGCATGCGCTGCGCACCCTCGAAAGAAAATGGCTTGGTAACAACCGCGACCGTAAGCGCGCCCATTTCCTTGGCGGTGCGCGCCACAACCGGCGCAGCGCCGGTGCCGGTGCCGCCGCCCATGCCGCAGGCGACAAAGACCATGTCGCTTCCTTTGAGCGACTGCTGTATTTCTTCTTTGGTTTCCTCGCTCGCGCGCTTGCCGAGCTCGGGGTTCATCCCCGCGCCCAGTCCGCGGGTAAGGTTTTTGCCGATGTGGATTTTTTTCTTGGCGAGGCTGTGGTGGAGGTCCTGCGCGTCTGTGTTGATGGCGATAAAATCGACGCCGCGCACTTTAGAGTCGATCATGTGGTTGACGGCATTTTTGCCCGAGCCGCCGACGCCGACTACGCGTATCCGAGCGAATGCCTCTACCTCCGGTTGAATTTGCGCCATAAATAATTTTGAAATTCCCTGATAAAATGCCGCATCACTGTAACACTGGCGCATAACGCCGTGCAAGCAAGCACAAATCCACAACGCGCCCGCCCCCTGCATTGCCTAAAAAAGCCCGCTGTGTAGGGCTTTTATCTGCGCTCAACAAAACTATTGACGCCTTATCCTTTTGTTTTCCCCTGCGGCTAAGGAAGGAATTTTTTAAACCAGCGCCAAAGGTTTCTGAAGAAATCTCCAAAGCCGCTATCGTCGGCAGACTCCAAATCATTTCCGCCGTCGAAGCCCCAGATGGTTAGGCCGTACGCGACTGCCCAGCTGGAGTCGCGCAATTGCATTTTCTGCGCGCCCTCGCCGAAAGGCGCCGTCCGCGAGGGGAGCCGCAACACCGCTTTGGCCAAGTCGGCCACGGTTTGAATCGAGCTGCCGCCGCCGGTTAAAATAATGCCCGCAGGCAGAAGTTCGTTTTTACCTATCTTTTTAAGATGTGCTTCCACCAGTTTAAACATGTCGTTTACTCTGCGGGCGATAATGTCATCTATTTTGCGCTTCGGGTACGGGGCGCCAAGGACCGCTCCTTGTTTGAGTTGCTCGGCATCCTCGGGGGATATCCGCAAGCCCAGCGCCAAGTCGTTGGTAATGTCCGAAGCTCCTACGGGAAATATTTTTATAGAAACAGGAACCGAGTCCTCAAACACGATTATTGAAAGAGTTTCCGAGCCTATGTTCGCCAAAACGCAGCCTACGCGTTTTTGCATCTTCGAAAGCGCCACAAATGAGGCGGCTAAAGGCGCCGCAACCACATCCTCTACTTCAAAGCCCGCGTCTTCCACGGCCGCTTTAAGGTCGATTACGTGGCGCTCCAGACAGGTAATAAAGAGCGTGTCCACTAAGATGCGCGCCCCCTTCATCCCGATGGGATTTTTAGCCAAGACTTTTATGCCGTCGACCGCGTAGCGCAGGGGAATAGTGTGCAGAATCTTCCGGTTTTGGCGCGCCGCCGGAGGCAGAGTCTCCAAACTTGCTTTCTCCGCGCGGGGCAGGTCGTGCGCCGTGATGATGGAGTCGCCGCGCTCGACTACTGTCTCACCGCGGGAAAAGGCTTCTTCTATTCCGATGCCTCCCACGCCGAGATATACCCGCTTTACCTTGACCCGCGCGGCCTTGCTGGCCTGCGAAACCGCCGCCGCGATAGAGCGCGATACTTCCGGTACAGACACAATGTAGCCTTGACGCAATCCGCGCGACTCGGCATATCCGGTACCCAAAATACGCGGCGCCATCCGCGGATCATCGGGGCGCTCCGCAATCACCACCTTGACGTGGTAGGAGCCTATATCAATACCGGTTACGTGGTTAGCCATTTCGCGCGAATTTGAAACGCTTCAAAAAGCGATCCTCCTCGCGCTCCATTGTAGCACTATGTTTAAGCCCTTTTAGGTGCAAGAGACCGTGGATAAACAAAAATTCGACGCTATAGGGTTTTGCCGCGGCCGGACAAATGAGTATTTCGCCGGAAGTTTTTGAAAGGGGAAAGGAAAGTACGTTTGAAATTTTGGCAGTCGGGGCTTTCTTATACTTCATCGCCCGCCGCATTGCGGCGGGCGCGATGAGGGCGACCGAAAGGTCGTAGCGCGAGCCGAGAACTTCCTTCTTTATTTTTGTAAAAATAGAAGGAATTCTTGGCATAGGATTTAGGGAATAGGTTTTAGGTTTTAACTATTCCCTATAACCTATTGCCTATCTTCTGTTTTTAGCGGCGGAACTTGCCGCGGACCGGCTTTTCGAGCATTTTACCGAGTTTGATGAGCTCTGCTATTTCGTCGCGCCTGGAAATGCGTTTAAGGGCGCCTTTGCGGGCTACTGCCTTAGACTTCGGCCGCGTATGGTAGCGGTTGCCGCGCATGCGCGGGATAACCCCGGCGCCTTGGACGCGTTTAGAAAAGCGGCGGATCAGGTTGATCGCCGACTCGCCCTCGTTTTTGCTTACTTCCGCATTGGTAGCCATTGCGCGAATGAATATACCACAATGGCTGTCGGTTTGCAAAAGCCCTGCCTGCCGGCAGGCAGGCTACCGCAAGGTTTTAAGGTAGCGGGGGAGGTCGCCGAGGCCGACGATGGTCTGGCGGCTGTCATTCATCGCGCGCACCAAAATGGTGCCGTCGAGCGCCTCGCGCTGGCCCATAATGAGCAAGTGGGAGACTCCGGCCGCGCGCGCGGCCGAGAGCTGAGGAGTCAGCTTGGCGGAGTCGAAAGACTGCATCACGGGGATCTGGGCGCGGCGCAGTACGTCGACGACGTTGAGCCCCTCTATCTTGGCACGCAGGCCCAGTTGGATAAAGTACACCGCCGGCACTTCCGTGGAGGAAGTCAATTTAAAATTCTCGGCCGACAGCCCGTGCTTGCGGAAAAAGATGCTCGCCGAGACCCCGGCGACCTCGCGGCGCGGCGGGAGCGTGCGGAAGTGGTCGTCAAAGCGCCCGCCCGTGCTGCCAAGCAGTGTCGCGTCCTCTTCCTCCAGGTCAAAAGCAAACAGCATTCTTGGTTCGCGCTCGTCGCCTATCAGGAGATCGTCGAACTCGTAGGGCAGTCCGAGTTTTTCTGAGAGCTCAAGCACCTCTTTAAAATGCAGGCGGCTCTTTTCGGAGAGAAAGTTCATCGCCCGCGGGCCGCCCTCGACTACTGTTTTGCACAAATCGTTTTGGCAATTATACGGAGACATCGGCTCGCTGCTCAGTTTGTTGCGGCACTCGTCATGCAAGGCGGCCTGATGCTTGCGCAAATAGGTCGATACTTCACGCTCGAAGCGCGCCTTGGAGTCTTTGTCGCCCAAGGCGTTGAGCCGTACGCGGGCAACCGGCGTGCCCCACTCTCTCATGACCGTTGCGACTGTTTTAAGCAACACTACCTCAGCGATGCTCTCCGGCACTCCTATAATATTGAGTCCAAACTCGCCCGCCTCGCTTTGCTTGCCGCCCGGCAGTGCGGCCTTAAGACCGGCGGGAAGATGCATGGGCGAGGCGGATGCCCAATACGCCAGCACCGGTTCGCCTTGATGCAGCGAGAGGCATTGTACGCAGGCATTGCCGGCAGTGGCAAAAGAATGCGCCCGGCGCTCAAAGTTTGGCACGCGCCTCTCTATCTCGCGCAGCGGGCGAAATCCGTAAAATGACGCCACATCGGCCGCATGCTTTAGAAATGAGGCGGGCGACGGGCGGGTGTGTTTTTGCATATTATTTTTTATTGCGCCGAGGTGCTGCCGGGGAAGATTCCTATAGTATCGAGCGGCAGCAGGCGGATAAACGCTCTGCCTATGATGTTGCCGCGCGGCAGGGGCCCCCACACGCGGCTGTCCGAGCTTTCGGGCCGGTTGTCGCCCATCACAAAATACTCATCCGCCTTGAGCGCGTAGCTGTTTGCGGAGCCGTTGCCGCGGTTGAGCACGTAGGGCTCCTGGATAGCAACGGTCGAGCCGTCGGTTTTAGTGACGGTTATCCCGTCGCCGTCTATAGTGACGGTCTCGCCGGGGAGTCCGATGATGCGTTTGATAAAAAATTCCTTCGGATTCTTCGGATAGCGGAAGATGATGACATCTCCGCGCGCCGGGCTCTCCAGACGGTAGGAGAGCTCGTCGACTATAAGGTACTCCCCGTTGTGGAATGTCGGGTCCATCGAGGCGCCCGAGACGATAAACGGCTGGGCGACAAACAAACGGATAGGGAAGACTATTGCGGCGGCGATGAGTACAAATTTTAGGAGCTCTGTGAAAAAATTCTCACTTTTCTCCTGAGACATGGGGACATTGTATTCTGTTCTTGGTACAATGCAAGCATGAGTTGGATTATCGTAGGCCTCGGAAACCCGGACAAAGAGTATATAGGCACCCGGCACAATGTCGGCAAAGACTTTGTCGAGGCTCTGCGGGACAAACTGCCTAAGAAGGCGAAGGTTGCCGAGCTTAATGTGTATATGAACAACTCCGGCGGCCCCATCAAGAAGCTCGTGGCCTCCAAAAAAGCGGCAGAGCAGCTGATTGTGGTGCATGATGAGCTCGATTTGCCGCTCGGCCGCGTCAAAATATCCTTCGGCTCCAGCGCCGGCGGCCACAAGGGGGTTAAGTCGATAGAAAAGGCGCTCAAGACTAAAGACTATGTGCGGGTACGCGTCGGGATTTCCGGCTCAACTCCAAGCGGCAAGCTCAAGCGCCCCGCGCCGGAGAAGATTACCGATTTTGTATTGGGTAAATTTAAGTCCACAGAAGCCGACAAACTAAAAAAAGCGCGCAAGGTAGTGGGCGAAGCGCTGGAACTGTTGCTTACCGAAGGCAAAGACCGCGCGATGAGCGTAATCAACTCCCGCTGATACTGTGCACCTGCGGTAGTTGACCGCAGGTGTGGAGTGGCGTTTACTGGCATAGGTTGCACCGGTCTTTATAAAGAAAGGCTCGATCATGACTGGAGTGAGCGAGGACTTTAAAAAACAGATAAAAGGCTATGTCCTTACAACCGCAAGAGTTTGGTACTACTACCCTGACTACCCGGAAATCATCAGCGACAACTGGCTGTTGTGGCAGGAGTACGACATGCTCCCCGAACTCCCTGTGTTTAATAAGTATCTCAGCAGGTGGGGAAGGGGCAACGGTATCCATACACAAATCGCTTTCGTGCAGGTCATGCACAACCGGCTCATCAAGCCGGCAGAGATCCGGGCCGTCAACGGCGAGTTCCGGCTCAACTGATACCAAAACCGCCCCCGAGTGGGGGCGGTTTTTTCTTATCCACAGTTGCGGAGGACAGTTCTCCGCAAGTTTTATTTCTTATCTCCGTAGGAGAGTGCCATGCGCATTTCCTTCGGATCGAAGAGAGAAATGGTAAACGGGTAGCGCTTGCCGAGCTCGAGTGATGCGCGGAGCTTCTCTTCAGAGCCGAACTCTGAAACGTGTATAAGCCCCGCGATGCCCTCCTCGATGCTTGCGAGCGCGCCGTGTTTGTTAAACTTGATGACGACGCCCTCGACTTTGTCGCCCTTGTTGTATTTGGTCGATGCTGTTTGCCATGGGTTGCCCTTCAGCGCCTTGACCGAGAGGCTGACTTTGCCGTCTTTGATATCAATTATTTTTACCTTCATTTTGTCGCCGACTTTAAAGAAGTGGCGAGGGTCGTCAACAAGGCCCCAATCGATTTCGGAAATATGAACCAACCCCTCGAGGCCTTCCTCAAGCTTGAAGAAGGCGCCGAAGTCAACCATGCCGGTTACCTCGCCCTCGACGACGTCTCCCACCGCGTAATGATTGGCGATGAGCTCTTTCTTCTCCTTATCATCAAGACCCTTCTCTGAGAAGATGAGTTTTCCTTCTTTCGGCTGCGCGCCTATCATGCTGACCATGAGCTTGGTGCCCACGAGCTTGCGGAGCTCTTCAAGAATTTTGTCTTTGTCGCCGTCGGTGACCCGCGGATAGTGTTCGGCTTTCAGTTGCGAGGCGGGGAGGAATCCGCTTAAGCCCTGCCAGTCAATAATAAGCCCGCCCTTGTTGGCCTCTTTGACCACCAGTTCAAATTGCGTTTTGTTTTTGACCGCCTCTTCAGCCTCGGTCCAAAGCACCGCTTGGCGGGCCTCTTTGAGCGATAGCTCGATGTACCCATCCTTCGTGTTGACCGAGATTACTTTAGCCGCGACTATATCGCCGACATTGGTGCGCTTAATAACCTCGCGCGCGTTCATATACTCCCTACCGTAAATGACGCCGGTGCCGAACGGAGGCAAGTCTATGTAGAGGCGCGCGCGGTCGAGCGATATGACCGGACCCTCTATAATGTCCCCCTCTTTCGGCGGCTCTTTCGAACGCTCAAAAAACCCCGACATTACCGTCAAGGCAGGAGTCTCCAGTGTATCTGTTTGTTCCATAATGATATTTGGTTGTAGGTCGAGGGGCCAACTAAGCTGGCTTTACTCCCGAGCCGGTTAATAAAGGTAACTCCTTTATTGCTACGCATCATATAGAGGGCGAGGCAAAAACGCAAGCAGTGGGCGGTTATAAAAAGTCGAAGTCCCCGGACAAGCTTGCGCTCGCCGGGGACCGTTTTTTGTTGGTGAGACGTATGTCTCGTCAAATTACAACACCTTAGCGGCGGGCGGTATCTAAACCACTGTCGCGACCTTGTAGCAGGTCGGACTTATGCCTTTCGGTTGCTGTAATCCGGCGAGGGTTCTTGTCTCACCGGGGAAGCGCCCCCGGACCATCGCGGATGTGATTCATCCGACTCTCCCTAGAATTTGTTCTTGGTTGAGTTGACTTCTCCGATGCGCAGCAGCGCTCACTATGGCAGGTTCCCCCGCCGGGGTTGTTCCGTGAGCACCGCTGATTCCTACTATCTAACAGCGACTATACGCCCGGCAGTTTTATTGTCAACACCGCTTCGGAGCGGGAAGTGGATAAGAAAAAGCCACACCCCTTTGGGTAACGATGTCTAAAATAATGTCAAATAAAAACCCTCACCCGGTTTGCGGGGGAGGGTTTGGCGGTGGGACAGGTTTTGGCTTAGAGCCTGAGCCCCGCTGTTGTTGCATTGCTTGGGGGACCGCCATGTCCCGCCAGCTGCCGCCGGACTCGACCATGGTTGTTCTCCGAATGCATTTTTACGGGCCGAAAGCCACCTTATCAAGAGCGGTTTTGCATGTCAATTTGTATTGTAAACACAGGCAAAATTTGCTACAATGAGGGCATGGTTATCAGCTATGCGGGGGGCGAATGCTTTAAGGTAAGTCAGGGCGATTTTACCCTTTCCTTCAATCCGCCTGGCAAGGGCTCCGGCCTTGCCTCGGCAAAGTTCGGCGCCGACATCGCGCTCGTTTCGCTCGACCACGCGGACTTTAATGGGGTAGAAAATGCGGCCTTTGGCGAGCGCCAACCGTTTGTTATACAAGGCCCCGGCGAGTACGAGGTCAAAAACACAGCCGTGCGCGGCTTTGCCACCCCGTCGAAATATGGCGGCAAGGAAAAAATAAATACTATTTACAGCGTATCGCTCGAGGGTATGAATTTGTGTTTTCTCGGGGCGCTCGGCAGCGCCGAGCTGCCTGCGGAGGCAAAGCAGGAACTCGACGACATCGACGTGCTCTTTTTGCCGGTAGGCGGCAGTGATGTGCTTGGCCACGCGGCCGCGTACAAGCTCGCGGTACAGCTGGGACCAAAGGTCATTATCCCCATGCATTACGATGCCGGCTCTCTGAAGGCGTTTCTTAAAGAGGCAGGGGCCGAAGGGGCCAAGCCCGAGGAAAAGCTGACGATAAAAAAGAAAGATTTGGAGGGCAAAGAAGCCGAGGTTGTGGTACTCTCTGCCTAAGAAATACTATGAAACGCTACCTCGACCACATTAAAAATACGCATACTACGCACGAGCGCCGCCAACACGCTATGCGTATTTCGGGCGTTGTTACCGCGGCGCTTTTTGCCGTGTGGCTGGGTACTTTGGGCTACCGGCTTACCACGCAGACCGAGGTCGCGCAGTCGCCCGACACGTCGCTTACCGCCGCCGCGGCGGAGAGCACGCAAAACAAGGGCGCGCAACTGCAGGTGTCGACCACAAGCGTTTTTGAATAAATAGGATATGGCAGCGGATAAAAATAAAAAGGTTCCCATGGGCGTGCCCGACGACGGCGAGACAGACGGCCACACCGGGATAATCCTGCGCAACATCAGCACCGAAATGCGCGAGAGTTTTATCGACTACGCGATGACGGTCATTACCGACCGCGCTCTGCCGGATGTCCGCGATGGACTCAAACCCGTGCACCGCCGCATCCTTTACACCATGCATCGCATGGGGCTTACGCCGGGCGCCCGCTTCCGCAAGAGCGCGGCGGTGGTGGGCGATGTCTTGGGCAAGTACCACCCGCACGGCGACGCCTCGGTGTATGAGGCGATGGTAAAGATGGCGCAGACCTTTTCTATGCGGTACCCGCTGGTGCTGGGGCAGGGCAACTTTGGCTCTATCGACGGCGACTCGGCCGCCGCCATGCGTTATACCGAGGCAAAAATGAGCCGCATCTCGGAGGCGCTTTTAGGCGATTTGGAAAAGGACACCATAGAGTGGCGCCCCAACTACGACGGCACTCTCAAAGAGCCAACCGTGCTCCCGGCGGCGGTGCCCAACATCCTGCTTAACGGCACACTCGGCATCGCGGTCGGCATGGCCACGAGCATCCCGCCGCACAACTTAGGCGAGCTCTCAAACGCGTTGACCCACTTGATAGAAAACCCGGACGCAACAGTGGAGGACCTTATGCAGTTTGTTACGGGCCCCGACTTCCCGACGGGCGCGGTCGCTTTTAATAAAAAAGACTTGCTCCACGCGTACTCCACAGGCCGGGGCGGCGTGGTGGTGCGCGGTGTCGCCGAAATTGTCGAGGGCAAGAAGGGCGACTACACTATCGTCATCACAAGCATCCCGTACCGCGTCAACAAGTCCGACCTAATAGTGCGCGTCGCCGACCTGGTGCGCGACAAAAAACTCGAGGGCGTGCGCGGCTTGCGCGACGAGTCGGCCAAGGACATCCGCATTGTGGTGGAGCTTAAGCAGGGCGCGCACCCGCAAAAAGTTTTAAACTACCTCTACAAGCACACGTCGCTGGAAGACACGTTCCACTTCAACATGGTGGTGCTGGTAGACGGCGTGCCGCAGACGCTCAGTCTTAAGGGGATACTCGAGGAGTTTATCAAGCACCGCCGCGAGGTCGTGCGCCGCCGCACGCAGTTTGACCTTACAAAAGCGCAGGAGCGCGAGCACATACTGCTCGGGTTAAAAAAAGCACTCGACCATATCGACGAGGTCATCAAGACCATCCGCGCGTCCAAAGATGTGGCCGAGGCCGAGGTCAACCTCATCAAGAAATTTAAGTTCTCCGACCTGCAGGCCAAGGCTATTTTGGAGATGCGCCTGTCCCGCCTTGCCAACCTCGAGCGCAAAAAAGTGGAGGATGAACTGGCCGAGGTGCAGAAGTTCATCGAGGAAATGACCGCGCTTTTGAAATCCGACAAAAAGATGCTCGGCGTCATCAAGCAGGAGATTCTGGACTGGGCGGCAAAATTTGCCGACGACCGCAACACCAAGGTGGTCAAAGGCGAGGCCGGCATTATCAACGTCGAGGACCTGGTCCCCGACGAGGAGCAGGTGCTGGTACTCACGGCCGGCGGGTATGTTAAGCGCACCAACCCCGAGGAATTTAAAAAACAAAAGCGCGGCGGCGTGGGAGTCATCGACCTCGACACTAAAGAGGAGGATTTTGTCACGACGTTCCTTACCACCTCGACCCACAGCGACCTGTTGTACTTTACCGACATCGGCAAGGCCTACCAATTGAAATTTTATGAAATCCCGGAGGGCAAGCGCTCGACCAAGGGCAAGGCGATAGTCAACTTCCTCTCCATCGGCACGGAGGAAAAGGTGACCAGTGTTTTGCCGATGAGGAAGAAACAGAAAGAAGGGGAGAGGTTTTTGTACATGGTTACCAAGCAAGGCGTTGCAAAAAAAGTTGATGCAACCGCGTTCCACGATGTGCGGCGCTCGGGGCTTATTGCGCAGAAACTGCAAAAAGGCGATGAGCTTATTGCTGCGCTTTTGGTAGAGAAGGGCGACGAAATATTCCTCTCGACCGCCAAGGGGCAGTCCATCCGCTTTAAAGAGTCCGACATCCGCGCCATGGGCCGCGCTGCGGGTGGAGTGCGCGCCATGCGCCTGGGCGCCGGCGACATTATTGTGGGCGCTGATGTAATCCCTAAAGGGGCTAAGGGGCTGGAGGTGCTGGTAGTCTCGCGCAACGGCTACGGCAAGGCCACCAAGATCGATGAGTACAAGGTGCAGGGCCGCGGCGGCTCGGGTATCAAGACAATAAACGTCACTGCCAAAACAGGGCCACTGATTGCCTCGCGCATAATCTCGCGCGAGGAAGGGGTGCTGGCCGACGAAATGGTAGTAATCTCCAAAAAAGGCCAGGTCATCCGCACAGGGATAGCCGAAATCCCGTCCCTGTCCCGCTCCACTCAAGGAGTAAGAGTAATGAAACTCCGCGAAGGCGACGCAATTGCCTCTTTCGTTTGTTTGTAAGATATGTTTGATCTGCTTGGAAAAATAACAGAATCAATCCAAGCAAGTTTTAACTTCCTTAATCGCCATAATTCGCCATCGACTAAGGTGGTGTTTCATGGCCCTGTTAGTTTTCCTACGGGAGATTTAGGAAACACTAAAGCGAAAGAAGCAGCCTCTGATCTTTGGGAAAGTGTCGTTTCTAATATGAAAGAGGCACCGTTTGTTATTGAACAAGGAATAAATCGCCATTGGCTTTCGGAACAAATGTGGAATACCCATACAAAATTTGAGAAATACCGTATCCATTTTTCTCCTGAATTCAATAAAGCTTTTGAAAATTGGTATTATGCCTTTCAATCCGCGTTTCGTTCCAAAGATTTATATGAGACAAATATTAAAAAAGAGGCATTTGAATCAGAAATTAGAAAAATTATTTCACCTAAATCTGATTACATTGCTAAACAAAAAGAACAAATGGACGAAAATGAAAGGAGAAGTTATTTAAACTCAACAAAATGATTTCTTACGAAGATTTTGAGACGGCGTAGACTAACCAAATGAGCCCTATTATTTTTGATTGGCAAACAGTAGCTGGGGTTGTGGCCGTGGGGCTGGGGGCTTTAGGATATGTATTTTATGTTCGAGGAATTCTCCGAGGAGAGGTTAAGCCCCACTCTTTTTCCTGGTTTGTCTGGGGGCTTTTGACTGCAATCGGCTTTGTGGCTCAAGTGGTTGGCGGCGGTGGTGCAGGCACATGGGTTACAGGATTTACCGCTGTTGCGAGTTTTGGATTTGCACTCGTCGGTCTTGGCGCTTCTTCTCGAGTCTATATAACAAAAAGCGATTGGGTATTTTTTATCTGTGCGTTGGCGGCCATTCCCGTCTGGTATTTTACGGGCAATCCTCTTTGGTCGGTTGTAATGATAACCGTAATTGATGCCGCTGCGTTTGTTCCTACCTTTCGCAAAGCCTACTTTCATCCGGAGACGGAAAACGCTTGGACGTATACGTTCTCCAGCATAAAGTTTGTATTCGGACTTGCGGCGCTCAGTATGTTTTCTTGGACAACCGTGCTTTACCCCGCATCCTTAATTCTCGCGAATGGCGTGTTCGTATGTATGTTACTTTGGAAGCGCAGCCAAAAAACAATTTAAAATATGAAACCCCGCATCGTATACATACACGGCAATGGGGCTTCGCATTGGTCGTTTGGATGGGCCACTTGGCTCAAGGAGGAGCTCGAGAAGCGCGGGTACCCGACCTTTTTTGAGACGATGCCCGACTCGGTCATTGCACGGAGCAAGTTTTGGCTCCCTTTTTTAGAAAATCATATTAAAGCAGGGGAAGGGGATGTTTTAGTAGGCTGGTCCTCCGGCGCCATCGCCGCCATGCGGTATGCCGAAAGGCACAAAGTGCTCGGCTCGGTGCTGGTGGGCCCAAGCTCCAGCGACCTCGGCGATGAGTTAGAAAAGCAGAGCGGCTACTTTGACACTCCGTGGCAGTGGCAGAAAATTAAAGACAACCAAAAGCACATCGCGCTCCTGTACAGCGACGACGACCCGTTTATCCCCCAAGAGCAGTTTAAAATTGTGGAAAAGGAGCTCGGCCCCGAAGTTTTAAAATTTTCCGGCCGCGGTCATTTTATAGAAGAAAAAACCTTCCCCGAGCTGCTCGACTACATCCTCCGCACCTACTTTTAGTCTTATTACAGCTTTTTGCAAAAACACAAAATGAACTTCGCTACCTGGAGCAATTTCTTTTATCTCGTGCCGCTTTTGGCGGCGGGGTACTACGGGCTTTGGCTGGTGGTGGCCGCGATGCTGGCTCTTTTCATATGCAGCCTGGCATTCCACCTATCGCGCGAGACACGATTTGTCTTTGCTGATATTTTTGCCGCTATTGTGGTAATAATTTTCGGCCTGTGGTTACTATATCTCGGTGGGTTCCAAGCGTTGTACGCAGCGACCGTCGGTGTTCTTGCTCTAATCGGCCTCTATATTAGGTATGGGTTCGAGCGAGGCGACAGAGGTGGCACATACCATGGACTCTGGCATCTGGTCGCCGCATCGGCGATACTTACCTGCGTACTTTCATACGCAGTATGATTACTTGGCAAAGAGCAAAAATATATAAATGGACTTAGAACAACGAGTACAAAAAATTGAGGAGCGGAATGCGGAGGTTACCGCTGACAAAGCCTGGGAGATTTCTTTTGCGCGGCGGGGGCTGCTTGTCCTTTTTACTTACCTTGCGGTCAGTCTGTACCTCTGTTCTATCGGGGTAAACAACCCGTGGCTAAACGGGATTGTCCCGGCCGCGGGTTTTATGATTTCGACCCTGACCATGCCGTTTTTTAAAAAGCTCTGGCTCAAAAATAAAAGATAGTGTAGGCTCGGAGACAGATGGGTGTTTAAGGAGGAGCGCATGACAAACGAAGACAAATACTCCGCCGGTGCGATTGCGGGGGTTGTCTCCGCTGTAGCCTTGTATAAGTTCCCGGAGCTTGGGGTCCCCGAGTTTTGGCAACTCCCGGTCCGGTTTCTGCTCACTGTCAGCCTTGTGTTCGGAGTTTGTTCGGCGTTTATCGCCGCTCAAGAGGAATACAAAAAGCTCCACAGCTGAGGAAGGAGGTCGTTCATGGAATATCCCGATGTCGGTAAGCCCGAGAATCTGGGCCCCGAACCGAGGGGGCCTGGGCTTGTTGCGCAGTTGCTCGGCAACCCAATGATCGTCGTGCCGCTCGGCATCATGATTATCGGCATTATCGTTGCTCTCGCTGCATAGATTAATATTTTCCCCGCTTGCAGCGGGGATTTTTATACCCCGGATTGTCCGATTATCCCCAATAATATAAAGGCCGGTCCTTTATATTGCAGGGCTGTGCCTCATTGCTAATAAAGCAATTATGTTGTATGGTTGTGCAAGGAGAACAGGGGAGTATACGATGGGGAGATACAGTTGCACCCGGCGGAGAGGCATTCTTTCCGGTCCGCGGTTGCACGTACATCGGACAATGGGCCAGCCGGTACGCAGGCTCGGTAGCGTGCAGAAGGCGAACGAAGTCAACGCGGCACACGCCGAACTGGAAGTGTTTGCAAGCAAACAGCAAGGCAAGAAGTTCATTCGCGAGGTAATTGAAGCGCTGCCCGCAATGCAGGCTCGGCCCGACAAGCGCCGCCGCCCCAAAGGCGTCAGCAAAGAAGTCTTCAGGGCCTATCGCAAACTTAAACTCAAATAGACGTCCGGCCCGCGCATTGCGCGGGCTTTTTATTTTATGGTACGCTCCAGGCAGAGTAAGCGGGAGAATACATATATGACTCACGTTATCGACAAGCTTGCATGGACACCCCTGCGCGACCGGGCGGTCCTGTTTGCCCGCTCAAAAAAAGAGCCGTTGCTCTTTTACTGCACCGGCGGCAAGCGCGACAAAAGGCCGGACGGGGTAATGGAGGACGATATCGAAGCCTTGTTGCGCGAGGTGCGAGAGGAAGCGGGGGTCCTGCTCATTTACAACACCATCCGCCACGCGCACACCTTTGAAGGTCCATGCCACGGCTACCCGGAGGGTACTATCCTCCGCATGGCCTGTTATATCGCCGAGTGTGATGGCGAACCGGTTGCCTCTGCCGAGATAGCCGAGCTGGCATGGTTTACTACTGCCGATATGCATCGCACGACCTCGATGGGCCAGGACATCCTGCAATGGTTTAAAGAGCAGGACTTAATAGACTAGCCCCGCCGCAAGCGGGGATTTTTATTTATCCAAGACCGTCTTGGATAAATGCCGGCCTCGTATTGATATTGGCAGGCATTTATTTGTTGGCATAAACAGAAAAGAAAAACTCCGTCCGGGGTAATCGGGCGGAGCGTAGTTTTATTCTTCCTCGATATTTTCGATTTCTTCGATTTCGTCGTCACTGGCGAAGGCTGAGACGTTGATTTTGAGGTCTTTAAAGTACTTGAAGACCTCATCCGCAAATTCGTCCCAGTCACGTCCTGGCCGGTTGGGGTCGTGGTGAGTGATCCAGATCTCCTGCGGCAGCGGATCGCAGCCGACCAGCGCCCGAGCCAAGAGCGTGGGCGTCGCGTGGCCCCAGCCCGTGCGCTTCATTGCCGGACCATCGCCGATGCCGATTTGTCCCTCGTACTCGCTGTCGCGGTACTGCAGGTCGGCCACCAGCAGTCGCGCGCCGCTGACGAACGAGGCGTATGCCGCGTTGGTATCGCTGGTCGGTTCGTGGTCGGTCGCGATAACAATGTCGCCCCGCTCGTGCGGGATACGGTACGCCACCGAGCCGCCTGCATGGTTGAGCCGCTGTATCGTGATGCCGAGAGGCAGAATTAATCTCGGTTCGTCGTCATCGAGATTGAAGTTGTGCCTCGGGATGTCGGCACCGCGCACGGGCCAGTTATGCTGCCCGCGACGGTCGTCCCATACACGGTCGAAGCTTGTGCCGGCACACCGCGGCGCCCAGATGCCGACCATCGGGATTTTGTCCTGAGTCAGCAGCTTGTTGTAGGGGATTCCGCAAACATGGTCATCATGCAAGTGCGTTTGCAGGATGAAGATGCGCTCGATCTTGCCGTCGCTCATAAACCGATTGGCGACATGCTGGATCCCGCTGCCCTGGTCGATGACGATGCCGTCGGTGCCGCGGATGACGCCGAAGCTGGTCGTCAAACGGGGCCGACCTTCGTAGATGCTGGGATTGCTCCCGCAGCTACCACCCGAAATAAGGGTGAGTCTCATACGTTGCCTCCTCTTTTTTGTTGTGACGTCTGACGACAATCTAAAATAGAGTTTTATAAAAGTCAAATGCAGCGCGAACGAGGGTTTTTATTGTGGAAGCATTTTCATGTAAGAATCATGCGGCTCATGCGTATATATAGACATGGCAAGGATTTACTCACACATGAGCCGGCAGCAGGACGCCCTTGCGGTTGTCGGTTTGGCGCTGCTGGCGGTCATACTCTACGCGTTTTGGGGCGCAAACATTTTAAATACGCAAAAAGAGGCCGCTGTACAAAACCCCTCCTCCGCGGTTGCCATCTTGTAAGAGCAAGGGGATAACTCTTATTGACCGTTTTTTTAGGCTCTATGATTGATGCGGGCCTGGAGAAGGATGTTTTGCCATGCACTTTGCTTCGGCGGCAGACGCTCGCCTCTACACAGCACGCATCTTCCTGGTTTTGGGTTTTCTCGCGCTCACACTGTACGCGCTTTGAGTACGAAGCGGGCGCAGCATATCGGGTCCCGCGCGCAAGCGCGGGATTTTTTTGATATATAATTGAGGAGTGATGACAGAGAGTTCCTTTCTTAATCCGACGCGTGCGCTGCAGGCGGCTAAGTTGCATGACGGCATGCGCGTGGCCGACTTCGGCGCAGGGTCGGGCTTTTTTACCCGTGCCGCCGCCCGGATTGTCGGAGGCAAGGGGCTGGTGTGGGCGGTCGACGTCCATCAGGACCTGCTCCCGCGTATAAAAAAACTCGCGCTCGAGGAAGGTCTCGCCAATGTCGAAATCGTACACGGCAACATCGAGCGCGCGGGAGGCAGCCATTTGCCGGAGGACAATTTTGACCTCGTTATAATCTCCAACCTGCTCTTTGGCACCGAGCATAAAGACGCTGTGGTAAAGGAGGCAAAGCGCGTCCTGCGCCGCGGCGGCCGCGCGCTTGTCATAGACTGGGCGGGGTCGTTTAGCGGCATGGGTCCGCATCCGGACCATTGCGTCACGGCCGATCACGCGCAAACGCTCTTCGAACTCGGCGGATTTGCTTTGGTGGAGACAGTGCCGGCGGGCTCGCACCACTGGGGGCTGTTACTGAAGCTCAAAGAGAAATAAAAACAGCGCGTACAATATAATCATGTCAACCTTTCAGCTTATTGTTATATCCATTTTTGTTTCTTTTATTATCATTGGCGTCGGCACCTTTGCGCTTTTTGGGGGCGCGTTCGGCGGCGGGGGCGTCGGTACGGTCACTATTTGGGGGACCGAACCGCAGGGGACGATGGAGTTTGTTCTCGAGACGATGCACGGCAGCGACAAATCGTTTGAGAATGTCCATTACATCGAGCAGGACCCGGCCGCTTACGAAGGCATGTTGCTTAATGCCATGGCGTCAGGTTCTGCCCCGGACCTTTTTATGGTTACGCAGGAGCAGCTAGGGGGCTTTAGCGATAAGGTCGTCACCATTCCGTACGGCACCGTGTCGCAGTCGGAGTTTGTCTCGTCCTATATCGACGAGGGTCAGCTTTTTTTGACGCCGCAGGGCAGTCTGGCTCTGCCGTTTAGCGTCGACCCTATGGTTATGTATTGGAACCGAGATTTCTTTGCCTCTGCCGGCGTGGCGCAAGCACCGCAGTATTGGAATGATTTTTTGACGCTCGCGCCGAAAATGTATTCGGCCAACGCTTCGCAAAATATTACCCGCACGGCGGTTGCGCTCGGATCGTGGAGCAACATACTCCACGCCAAGGAAATACTTTCCGCGCTCTTTATGCAGGCGGGGGAGTTTATAACGAAAAAAAATACGCAGGGAGCGATAGTGCCCGTCTTCGGCCAGTCGGGGACCGGAGGCAATAGCCCGGCCGAATCGGCGCTGCGCTTTTATACTGAATTTTCCAACCCCGGACGCTCCAACTACTCGTGGAACCGCGCTCTGCCGCGCAGCGACCAGGCGTTTGTCGGCGGGCAATTGGGAGTTTACTTCGGTTTTGCCAGCGAGTACGCTTCGCTCGCTGCGCGCAACCCTAACTTGCGCTTTGGCGTAGCGGTCATGCCGCAGCTGCAGGGCTCCGGAGGAAGGCTGACCTACGGAGTGCTGACCGGGCTGTCTATCCCAAAGGCGGCAAAAAATATCCAAGGCGCCGCGTTGATAGCCCAAAAACTTACCGGCGTCCAAGCCGCCACGCTGCTGGCGCAACAAACAAACCTGCCTTCTGTGCGGCGCGATGTTTCGCTTGATACAACGGCCAGCACGGTCGCGGATATATTTGTACAGTCGGCGCTGATGTCGTATGGATGGATAGACCCGGGCCACGTGGCCACCGACAAGGTGTTTTTGGACATGATAGAATCGGTGGTAAGCGGCCGCGGCGACCCCGCGACGGCGGTTTCCGAAGCATCACAGGAATTTGTACGGCTTATCCCTGTCACGTATTAGCAGATGAAACACTTTTCTTTACGAACATACGCGCCCCTGCTCCTGACGGCGGTTATTATACTGATGCCTTTAGTTGGTTTAGCAGAGGGAGTGAATCCTCCTTTCCCGAACGGTACGAACCCACCGCTGCCGAACGGAACAAATCCTCCTACCTATCAAACCCCCGGCAAGCTTACTAATCCGCTCGGCGCGAAAAATTTCTGCGACCTTATAAAAATCGTTCTTCAGGCAATTTTGGCTATAGGCTTGCCTATAGCGGTCGTATTTTTGGTATACGCCGGATTTAGATTTATCCTCGCGCAAGGTAATCCGGAAAAGATAAAGGAAGCTCAAACAAACTTTCTCAACACTGTCATCGGCATAGCCATATTCCTCGGCGCGTGGACCATCGCGCAGGTTATCGCGGCGACACTCAAAGGCCTCGGCGCTTCGGCGGTAAACAGTTGTTAAATTGTTATGTCATTTGACCCTAGCGCAGGACTCCCCGGCCTTGTCTACTTTTTAGTAGGAATTATGAACATGGTCATTCCGGTGCTTGTGGCCGCTTCCCTGGTCCTTTTTATGATAGGAGCAGTCAAATACATTTACAGCGAGGGCGAGCACGAAAACCGCAGCATCATGCTTTGGAGCTTAGTTGCCCTGTTTGTGATGCTGTCGATGTGGGGGATACTGCGGCTTATGTGCAGCACCCTTACCCAGAGTGCATCCTGCAACTCGGCCACCAACTATAATGCCGACAGCGGCTTGTACAAGAAGAGCGGCCCGCCGGCCGGCAGGGGCATTTACCCGATATAGGCTATCCACAGAGCCGGTGCGCCGGGTACATTTGCCTGTTAAACTTACAAAGTAATTACTAAGCCTTATTTATGCAAAATCTTCAATCATTAATTGCTTTCGCGGGTGACATGCTCAACCGCCTCATACCGGTCCTTATCGCGCTGGCGCTGGTGGTCTTCTTTTGGGGCTTGGTCAAATATATCCGCTCCGGCAAAGCCGCCGGCGCCAAAGACGTTATGATTGCCGGCCTGGTGGGGCTCTTTGTCATGGTATCAGTCTGGGGCATCATCCGCATCGCGCAAAACACCCTGCTTGGCGGCACCGGCAGTATCCAGACGCCGGGCGGCATTCCGCAGGTACCTCAACGCAACTAACTCCTAATGGATTCGGCTATACAGGAACTGGCCGGCAGATTGGCACAGTACATCATCAACCCTATACTCCTGCTCCTTTTTGCCGCAGGCATGGTGGTTTTTGTCTGGGGGCTGGTCGAGTATCTTTACGCGCTAAACGTACAAGGGGAGCAGAATGAAGAGGGGAAGAAGCACATGCTTTGGGGGATGGTGGGTATGTTTGTCATGGCGGCGGCGCTGGCTATCATCAAAATAATCCATGCCACCGTGGGCGGTCAGGCGCTGCCGCCGGGGTACTGAATTTATATAAAGAAAAAAGCCGCGCTTGGGAGCGCGGCTCTGCTTTATGTCAGCACCAGCCCGGCGAACGATGCGTCGCGGGGCAAAGCTGATAGTCGATGCGGGTTTCCGCACTGGTGGTAGCCACCACTTGCGATATCATGCCGTCCCGCGTATCGCCGGAGGCGTCAGCGGGGCGCTGTTCGCCGAAGGGCACCATCGGGCCGAGGGGCTTCATGGCCCCTTTTCTGACGAGCCATCGGACTCCGCAATGGTGCGGATACCGGTTGATGGTCATCGGAGTTCCGGTGACCGGAACGTTTTCATGAATCTTCCGATCACACTTGTCTTCGTAGACCGTTTTGATCGGATTGACTCTCCCCGCCGTGTAGACCGGTGGGGGAGCTTTTACTTCCCCAGTCGGACCTGAAAGCGCGTAGCTACCGACCCAGTAGGTTACTAGAAGAACTGCGAGGATACCGGCAACGCTACCGACGGATATCGCAACCGCTCTTCTGAGTTTTTGCTTCTGGTCGGTGCCGGCTTGCGCGGCTTGAGCATTGGCTTGCGCCAAAGTGGTCATTGAATGCTCCTTTCCTCAGTTTTTCTTTTTACCGTTGCTGATGACGTCGCCGAGAGCGCCGAGACCTCCGAGATTTCCCTCGTAAATCTTTAATTCGGCGTTTTCAGATGCGGCAAGCGCGGCATGGCGCAACTCAGATTCTTCTTGCTTGCTGAGACGCCCGCTGTTAATTTCTTCGCGGAGCTTTTCGGGAGTGGTTCCTTTAAGTTCCGCCATGACCTCGAATATCTTTCGGGCTTCATCCACCGCATCCCGGGTTTTTTGGACTGCCGACGGCAGTTTAAGTCCGGTAAGTGCGATAGCAACGGTTCTGATACCGTACTTAACTTCGAAGTCACCCACGGTTTCGCCGCCCGGAGAAGTCGCATGCCCCATGAACTGATTTTCCAGATCATGATTGATATCGTCGACTCGGGTGAGGGCCTCTTCAGCCGTCTGACGTGCAAGCCTGACGGTGTGGAAGTTTTCGATGAAGCCGTTGTACCCGGCGTCAACAGTGGTCTCGTCTATTCCCACATTATTAGCAATGTGGGCGAGATCTATCTGATACTCGAGTATGCCGGTGGCGATTACTTGTGAGGTTTTCGTTTGCACCGGAATCTCAAAGGTTTTAGTAATAACCTTCAAGGAATAGTTGCCGGTTTTATTTCGTTGCTCCCAGAAGAATGTCGGATGCAGTCCGGGCCCGTAAGGGATGTTGTACCCGTTGAGAGGATTGAGAGTAACGTACCCCGTCCACTCCGGATTCGACACAAGAGAGCGTACGACCAATAGGGTCGTTAGCACCGAAGCGCCGCCGAGTCCCGCAAGAAAACCAATCTTGGTCGACGTGGGACCAATGAACCAGCCCCATATCGAACCAAGCAAGGTAGGGGCTATTACTGTCAAAGTACCGCAGATAATAAGCACGCCCCACCGGGTCTCACGGTCACGAATCGCATAGCTATCGTGAGGGGTTCGCGGCTCAAGCCGGAGCCCTTTTGGCTTCGGTTGAATGCTCGGTACAGTTGGAGTATCAGCCATGATACGAACCTTTCCATAACTTTGATTGAGAAGATCAGACCGGCCTTTGCCGGAACTGTCGACATGGTATCATATTTTAAATAAAAGTCAAGTAAAAAATCCCTTTATATAAAGGGATTTTTTACTGCATGCGTGATTGTGCTGGGGAGAGGAATGTTCACTGCTCGGCTAAAGCCTGCGCTTTCAAAACCCACGGTTTTGAATAATTTCCTCCACGGAGGGGATGCTGAGCCTCCCCTCCGACCCACCCCTTGTTCAAATCCTCTCCCAAAAATGAATCAAAACCGGGCATAAGTCCGGTTTTGATCTTTAGTGCTGGGGAGAGGACTTGAACCTCCATCCCTTGCGGGACCTGCTCCTAAGGCAGGCGCGTATACCAATTCCGCCACCCCAGCGTTCAATAATTCTATGCCGAAGTATGTTTTAATGCTATTATCGTTTTTGCTAGCACCCATATCTTCGAAGGCTCGATATGGAGCGCTCGCTCGGGGCAAATACAAAAAAAGTTTTTGTATTCTTCCTCGCTCGCGCCCATAGCTCAGTTGGTAGAGCAACTCCCTCTTAAGGAGATGGTCCTTGGTT
>CAYHDT010000013.1:0-27455 GCA_964355655.1 uncultured Candidatus Saccharibacteria bacterium
CCCCCCCAAACCCGCATATACTGTGTGTGTGTTGTACACCGGGGGGGCTTTCCGTTTTTTCCCCCCCCGGCGGGGCCGGGGGCCCTACAGTGCACGCGCGGCTGGCCCACTACAACCAACTGTACGGCCACCAATACAACAAAGTTTTTATCCGCAATACCCGCTCGCGGTGGGGCAGCTGCTCGAGCCGGGGCAACCTCAACTTTAATTACAAAGTGGCGCTCCTGCCGGCCGAGCTGTGCGACTACATAATAGTCCACGAACTGTGCCACCTGGCGGAGTTTAACCACAGCCCGGCATTTTGGGCGCTGGTGGCCCGCACCCTGCCGCATCACCAAACCCTCCGCCAAGCCCTCCGCCAAACCCACCCCCGCCTCTAACCCCCGACCTTTTTCTCCTCTCTACTCCCTTTTTATCCCCACCCCCTTCATTCTTATTCTAGCTTTTTGCAAAAACACGTATTAGCATATGCAGTATGACAGGCGCAGATTATCGGCGGATGGAGCGCGTGGTAAAAGGCTTTGCCAACCACCGGCGGCTCCAAATACTCGACCTGCTCAAGCGCGAGCCGGAGCTCACTCTCGAGCAGATAGCCGAGCGCCTCAAAATCGGCTACATGAATGCCTCCGACCACGTGCGCCGGATGGCTATTGCCGGTTTGGTAATGAAGCGCAACGAGGGCCCGCGCGTGCATCACAAGCTCACACCTCGCGCCGAGGTTATTCTAGCTTTTTGCAAAAAGCTGTAATAAGGCCCGCCACTCTGCGGTTGACTACTGCCGAGTAGAAAAATCGGCAGGGTTTTGCTATAGTCCGCCCCAGACGCATAGGTTCTAACCACGCAGGGGGTACAGGATGCAGAGGATACAGGATACTTTTATCAACGTGCTCGACAAGTTTGTCCCGTTGGCCGACAGAGTGGTGCTTGAGATAGGCTGTGGCACGGGCTACTATTCTGAACAAATTGCGCACCGGTGCCGGAGGCTCATTGGCATCGACCCCGACAGTCAAAAACTCGAGATAGCCAACTGTCTGGTCCTACCCAACGCCCAGTTTTTGCCGAGGTCGATCCAGTCGACTGACTTTGCGGACGGGCGGTTTGATGCCGCCATCTTCACGCTCTCGCTCCATCATGTCCCCGTCGCGGACATGCGCCGGGCGCTCGACGAAGCGATGCGGGTAACCACCCCCGGCGGGCGCATCGTTGTGCTAGAGCCGACCACCAAAGGCAGCTTCTTTGACGCGGAGCTGCAGTTCGGCGCCTGCGACGGCGACGAACGTCCGGCCAAAGCCGCCGCGCAGAAGGCTTTGGAAGACCATCCGAAACTGCAGGAGTTGGTGGGGCTTCGGGGCGAAACGGTCTTTAAGCTCGACAACTTGGAGGACTTTATGAGCTCGATGGCTCCGCGGGACCCCGGGCGCCGGTTCAAAAACATCGACCTCATTCCGGCCTTCTTGCGGACGCACAAATATAAGCTAAGGGCCACACGGTCTGTTACCATCTACAAAATCCGCGCATAAGCGCGGATTTTTTTCTATATGCCTATTCCATGCGCCACACCTAATCTTCATGCGGTTCGGCGGATAATTGGCCCCTATGATATTTTTTCTTTTGCTGGGCGCGGTGCTCGGGGCTTTATCGGTTATTTTTGTGCTGCAGAACATTTTTCCTATCACCGTAACATTTTTGACCTGGCAGATTGAGGGGTCACTGGCGGTGGTACTTTTTCTGGCGATGATGGTCGGCGTTCTTATTACTTTGCTCATACTCCTGCCCGGCCTTATCCGCGACGAGTATCGCTACTCGCAGCTGCGGAAGCAAAAGCAGGAGGTCGAAGACGAGTTGTCGGACACCCGCAAGGTCGTGACCGATGTCGCCGCCCGCGCGGTAGTGGTCGAGCCGGCTGAGCAGACTTTTTTGTAAAGTTTGCTACTATTGTCGTATGGACGCGCTTACCAATCTTTTACAAATGTTTGTCAGCTTTTTACTGGGGCTTTTGACGCTCTTTATTAACTTTTGGATAGCGGTTTTGCAGCTGGTACTTAATTTTGCGCAAGCGATAGTCTCCACCGTCCGTTAAGATATTGTGTTACCGGAGCACCTTGACCCTCGATAAGCGAGATGCTGTACTAGGGGCAGAGGGCCTTTTTATAAAAGAGGAGACGTCGGATGCGTTTTCTTTGCTGTGCTGCGGCTGCCCTTGCGTTGTGCGCGGGACAGCCGGCAAACGCCTTCTACGCGTGGGAGGCGGAAGAAGCCCCGGCTCCGCCGGGTTGGAAAGCTTTTTGTCTGCAGTTGCCGCAAGAGTGCGTCGTTGGTGCCGGTCCGGTGCACTATATTCTAACGCCGGGGTCGTGGCAGGAGCTCGTCAAGATAAACAAAAGGGTTAACAACCTGATTGTCGCTCAGACCGACCATGACCACTATGGCGTTTTGGAACACTGGGCCTACCCGGATGACGGCGTCGGCGACTGCGAGGACTACGTGTTGCTTAAGCGGCGTTTGTTGATGGAACGGGGTTGGCCGAGCTCGGCGCTGCTTATTACCATCGTGCTTAGTAGTTTGAGCGAAACTCACGCGGTGCTGATTGCGCGGACCGATCAAGCCGACTTTGTCCTCGACAATCTGACAGACGCTGTCTTGGTGTGGAGCAAAACTTCTCTCCTTAGATACTACAAGCGCCAGTCACAAGAAGACCCAAACGTGTGGGTCCGCATCAAGCAGGATCCGTCGGCGGTCGGCGCGCTCCGGCGCCCCTAATATATCCCCGAGCCGCCACACGGCCCGGGGATTTTTCTATAAAACTGCCGTTTTGATACAATAGTCCCATGAGTACAGAAGAATTTAAAGTATCGGGAGATGACGTTATTAAGACAGTCAAAAAACTGATAGCCGAAGGCAACGCCCGCCGGATTATCATCAAACGCGAGGACGGCTCGACCTTGGTCGAGTTCCCCGTCACTATCGGCGCGGTTGGCGCGATTATTGCCCCGGCGCTGGCGGCGGTGGGCGCCATTGCCGCGCTGGTGACCAAATGCACCATTGTCGTCGAGAAGCGCGATGACCCTCCGGCGCAATAGGGTAGGATAGGGGTATGAAGTTTATTACGCCGCTGTATTTCCGCAATTTTATTTTTGGCGTCGAGGACAGCCTCGTTTCTACTGTTGGGCTGCTTTCCGGCATAGCGATAGCGGGCGTGCCGCGCGAGACGATATTTTTAACCGGCGTGGTCCTTATATTGGTCGAGGCGCTCTCTATGGCGGCCGGGAGCTTTTTGTCTGAAAGTTCGGCAGAGGAGCTGGCGGCGGGCGGGGTGGTGCCGGTGTCTAAGCCTTTTGCCGGAGGTTCTATTATGTTCGTGTCATATTTTTTGGCCGGGTTCGTACCTTTGGTACCATATGTGCTTTTTACTACCGCGCTCGCGCTGCCCGTTTCTATCGCGGCATCGTTGGCGGCGCTCTTTTTGCTCGGGGCCGTGAGCGGCGCGATATCCCGCGCGGGCATAGTGCGCCGTGCCGTGCGCATGTTCTTGGTGGGAGGGCTCGCGATAGTGGCGGGCATGCTTGCGGGCGCGGTGTTGTCGCTCCAGACTCTTATATAAAGAGCTTCAGCCCTGCTTCAGTAGGGGCGGGTGTACAATAAGGGTATGAGTCAAAAACGAAAAGCACCGGGTGGAATGGCGCCGGGGTCTACGCGTCCGCAAGCCGCGCGCATGCAACCGGTGGTGCGGATGCACGGGTTGCGCAGCGCCAAAAAGCCAAAGGGCGGCAAATAATTTTTTTCGTTTAATAATTTTAATAAAATAAACTGCTACAATTGTCTTATGCCTATGCACTATTGGGGACGGGGCGGCGAGTGGGGTCCGATGAGCGCGGGGTTTGTGGGCAACGAGTGGGCGTTGCCGATACTGGCTATTTTAGCTCCGTTTATCCTTTTGGTTATAGTATGGTCTGTGGTGTGGAAAGGTTTGGCTCTTTGGCATGCCGCGCGCCGCGGCGAGTATTGGTGGTTTATGGCCCTGTTGGTCATCAATACGCTTGGGATTTTGGAGATTATATACCTCTTCGTTATTGCCAAGCTTAAAATCGGCGAACTCTTTTCCAAGCATACGCATCACTAGCTCGCGGGCTCCATGCGCAGACGTGGGATATGGGGTTATTGACAAAAAGCTCTATTTCGTGTAGAGTATACTTGGGTAAATTAGGCCTTTAAACTAGGAAAAAAGGGGGTAACCGATGCGTTTTATCCGCGCCACGCTGGCGTTTGGCGGTATGTTGCTGCTTGCGGCATGCTCGGCGACGGCTCAACTGCAAGAGCCGCCCGCCGCGCAAGTAGCGGCGCCTGCGGTGCAGGAAATTCCGCGGCCGCCGGCCGCGGTGCCTGTTGCGCAAGTCAGGCAACCGGTGCCGCCGTCGGTATCGCTTGCGGAGTACGGGGTAGACACGGTCGTGGTTATCACGAAGCAGCGCAGGCTGTACCATATCGACCCGTCCGGAGTGGTCCGCGACTACCCGCTCGGCGTCGGCAAGCCCGGCTTTACGTGGGGCAAAACGACGGCAATTTCGGCCATGAGGAAGTGGCCGACATGGACGCCGCCGGACGAGATGAGAGCGCGGCAGCCCTGGTTGCCGCGCAAAATGGACGGTGGTCCGGGCAACCCGCTCGGCGCGCGCGCCCTTTATTTGGGCTCGACGCTGTACCGCATCCACGGGACCAACAATCCCGACTCCGTCGGCGGCGAGGTGTCGTCCGGCTGTTTCCGGATGACGAATGACGACGTCGACGACCTGTACCAACGCGTGCGGGTCGGCACGAAAGTGGTCGTGCTCAAATAGCCTCGCGAGGCAAAGGCTCCCGGTTGGGAGCCTTTTTTCTTGGCAGCACGGCGTATAGTTGCTAAACTGGTAAGCGTCTATGATGAAAATAATTCTTGGGCTCGCGGCGGTTGCCGCGGTGCTCGGCGCGGGCTACTGGTTTGTATTTATAAGTGGGCAGGGGGCGAGTACAGCGACGGGCGACTTAGGAATTAATTTACAATACGCCTCAACAACTCCATCGCAGGCATCTACTACTCAAACTAAAAATACTATGAAAGCGACACTCCACACTACCAAAGGCGATATCGTCATCGAGTTTATGAGCGCGGACGCTCCCAATACGGTAGCAAACTTTACCAAGCTGGCGAAAGAAGGCTTTTACAATGGGACCAAGTTCCATCGGGTAATTAAAAATTTTATGATCCAAGGCGGCGACCCGCTGACCAAAGACGACACCAAGGCCGCGCAGTGGGGGACCGGCGGCCCGGGGTACCAGTTTGCCGACGAGATACACGCCAACAACCGCAACGCGGTCGGTACCATTGCCATGGCCAACGCGGGGCCTAACACCAACGGCTCGCAATTCTTTATCAATGTCGCGGACAACAACTTTCTTGATACCAAGCACACGGTCTTCGGCAAAGTAGTCTCCGGCATGGAGGTAGTCAAAGCGATAGAAGCTACTCCAACCGCCGCAGGCGACCGCCCCATAAGCCCCATGGTCATCACTTCTATTACGGTTGAGTAAAATTTTAGCTTCTGGGTGTTGCAAAGGTGCTGAGACATTGCGGAAAGCTGACAAAGTCCATCAGTCGTGTTATAGAGTCGCTAGACAATGTTCCCTTATCTTCTTTAAACGAGTGGAGAACAAACGTGGTCCAAGCAGTATCTGCTACCCCAAAGCCGCGGATGACCGTGGTGTATGTGGGGCAGAAATTCCCCACGAGCTTCAGCAAAGCGATCATGTTAGTGGGGCCGACGCCCCGCAAACCCGAAGTGCCTTCCTGGCGCCCGCAAGCGCTCAAAATTCTTGAGAGTATGGGCTATGACGGAGTAGTGTTTGTCCCGGAGCGCGAAGACGCGACCTGGCGGCACAACTACGACGACCAGATTGAGACCGAAGAGCGGATGCTCAACATGGCCGATGTAATAGTGTGCTGGATACCGCGCGACATGGCCACCATGCCCGCGCTTACCACAAACGACGAGTGGGGCTGCTGGAAGCACAGCGGCAAGTGCGTGTTTGGCGCTCCGCAAGGCGCTCCAAGCGTGCGCTATCAGCAGTACTATGCGCAGAAGCTGGGTATCCCTTCGTACGACACACTCGAAGCAACGCTTGCCGAGGCAGTGTTGCGTCTGGGTGTCGGTGCGTTGCGCACAAGAGGCGAGTGCCATGTTCCGCTTTATATCTGGCAGACTCCGTCCTTCCAACAGTGGCACAAATATTTATGCCAAGCGGGCAATCGTTTAAACGGCGCCCGTGTGGAGTGGACGTTCCGTGTCGGCAAGGACCGCTCGTTGGTCTTCTTTTGGGCGCTCCATGTCGATGTCTACATCGCCCGCGAAGGCCGCCACAAAACCAACGAGGTGGTCATTTCGCGCCCAGACATCGCGACGGTAGTGGCATACCGGCGCGGCAAAACTCTTGCCGACACCGACGTGGTGTTGATTAAGGAGTTTCGAAGCCCGGTTTCCAACCATCGCGGGTTCGTCTATGAAGTCCCCGGCGGGTCTTCATTCAAACCCGGCGGCAATCCGCGGCAGCTTGCGGCAGACGAATGCAGTGAGGAAACGGGGCTCTACATCCATCCGTCGCGCATGTGCCAGCACGACTCTCGTCAATTGGTTGCGACGCTCTCGGCTCATCATGCCCATCTCTTTTCGGTCGAGTTGACTAAAGTCGAGATAGGCGAACTGCGGAGCATGGCCGGAGTCGTACACGGTGTTGCAGAAGATTCCGAGCGCACCTATGTCGAGGTCAAAAAGCTTGGTGAAATTATGCAGAGCGACAGCGGAGTCGACTGGTCCATGCTCGGCATGATTCTGGCAGTTGTGAGCCAACAAACTTAAGTTCTACGCCGCCCCAACACCAGGGGCGGTTTTTATATTTTGAGTAAGTTCGCCGCCAAAGGCGACATAAGTGTGTCCTTATCCACAGATTTGTGTATATTGTGTAGTTGCATGGCAAATATGTGTTACCATAGGTGTATATGGGACCTCTAAATAAGTCATTAACAGGCAAGCAAAAGCGGGTTTTGGACAATATCCAGCTTTATATCAGCGCCAAGGGCGAGCCGCCGACGCTCGACGAACTGCGGCAAAACCTCGGGTTTAAGTCGTTGCGCACAGTCATGCAATATATAGAGACGCTCGAGCGCAAGGGCTATATTGTCCGGCGCCGGCACGCGCGCCGCAACATCGAGTTGCGCGCAGTAGATGCCGACGGCAACAACGCCATGTTGGTGTCGGTGCCGGTGGTGGCCAATGTCGGCTGCGACGACCTCTCTGTCTTTGCGCAAGAGCAGACAGACGAATTTTTGCAGGTGGACAAACAAATTGTCGAAGAGGCGCAGGGCGAGATAGTCGCGGTGCGGGCGGTCGGCGACTCGATGGCCGATGCGGGAGTTAAAAGCGGCGATTATATTTTGGTGCAGTTTACCGACAAAGTTAAAAGCGGCGACCGGGTGGCGGCGATAATCGGCGACATGGTGACGGTCAAGCGGCTCGAGCGCCGCAACGGAGTTACTATTTTGTATCCGGAATCCAAAGATCCAAAGTATAAGCCGATAGTTCTGCGCGACAACTTTAAAATTGCCGGGCGAGTGCTGTGTATAATCCCCGCAGGCATCGCCGAGATGGAAGATGTTGTCCCTTTGGCGGAAGAAGATTGGAGGTAATAATTAAATTTAAAATCGTATGCCCAATAGTGATGCGCAGTGGAAGGCTAAGCTTAGCCCCGAGCAGTACAAGGTAATGCGGGAAAAGGGGACCGAAGCGCCCTTTAGCGGAGTGTTGTTAAAAGAGCACCGCGACGGCATGTACAAATGCGCCGCGTGCCAGAACCCGCTTTTTGCATCGGACACCAAGTTTGACTCGGGCACCGGTTGGCCGAGCTTTGATGACGCGTTGCCGGGAGCGGTTAAATTTGTAGATGACTCGTCGCACGGGATGACTCGTACTGAAGTGGTGTGTGCGCAGTGCGGGAGCCATCTGGGACATGTGTTTAATGACGGTCCGACCAAAACCGGCAAGCGATATTGTTTAAACTCGGTATGCTTAGAGTTCGGAGAGGGGGAAAAGTAAACTTCTGTTGTATGGAAGTTTACGGTACGGAGCAAAATAAGTGTGACGGAGGGTCGAGAGGCGCGACGGCGCCGGGTCGTAGGAAAATTTATCAGCAGGAAATTTTCTGCCCTCCGGCAGACTTAGTTTTGCGGAGTTTATGACACAAGAACAAGCATTACAAATATTAAAAACAGGCGCGAACGTATTTTTGACCGGCGAACCGGGCGCGGGCAAGACGTATACCATTAACCGCTACATAGCATGGTTGCGCGAGCGCGGCGTAGAGCCGGCAATTACAGCCTCGACGGGCATTGCCGCCACGCACGTGGGTGGGATGACTATCCACGCGTGGAGCGGTATCGGGATAAAGCGCGAGCTTGGCGAGTGGGACTTGGAAGCCTTGCTCGAGCGCGAGCCGCTGGTCCGCCGCGTGCGCGCGACGAATGTTCTTATAATCGACGAGGTTTCCATGCTCGACGCGCATTTGCTTACCCTTGTCGACCGCGCGGTGCGCACCTTGCGGGGGAGTGAGCAGCCATTTGGCGGGCTGCAAGTAATTTTTGTCGGCGACTTTTTCCAGCTGCCGCCGGTCCCGCCTCGGGACTCTGAGCGAAGTCGAGAGAGTTCGCAGTTTGCCTTTGAGTCGCCAAGCTGGGGGGAGACTAACCCGCTGTATTGCTACTTAAGCGAGCAGCACCGGCAGGAGGACGATATTTTTTTAGAACTGTTAGGCGCTTTGCGCTCAAACACTCTGAGCGGTGCACATAAAGACGCTTTGCGTTCCCGCGCCGAGTTCCCTGAGGAGGGCGACTTGTCGACAAGGCTTTACCCGCACAATGCCGATGTGGACCGCATTAACGACGAGGCCCTCACTCGCATTGAGGCGTCCGCGAGGGTGTACGCCATGCGCAGCGAGGGAGCTAAGGTACTGGTAGAAGGGCTTAAACGCGGGTGTCTCTCGCCTGAAACACTAACGCTCAAAGAAGGCGCGTCGGTGATGTTTACTCGCAACAACTTCGACAAAGGGTACGTCAACGGGACGCTGGGGACCGTGACCGGCTACTCGGCCGAAGGCTTTCCGCTGGTGCGGACGCGCCAGAATGAGCTGATAGAAGCAGTGAGCGAAGAGTGGCGGATTGACGACGGCGCGCGTACGCTCGCAAAGATTGTGCAGGTGCCGCTGCGGCTTGCGTGGGCTATTACGGTGCACAAAAGCCAAGGGATGAGCCTCGACTCGGCGGTGATGGACCTTTCGGCCGCATTTGAGTACGGGCAGGGATATGTGGCGCTCTCCCGCGTACGCTCGCTGTCGGGCCTGTACCTCAGCGGTTTTAACGAGCGGGCGCTACAGGTGCATCCGGAGATTTTGGCCCGTGACGAGCAATTCCGCAGCTCGTCGGTTGCGGCGGGCGAAGCGTTTGCCTCTATGCCGGCAGGCGAGCTTGCCGGTTTGCACGCGACATTTATCAAACGCGTCGGCGGCAAAGAGCCTGAGGCGGTTGCAAAGGAACGTGCAGAAGGAGCCGGGCAAAAGGGGAGGCTCGAGAAGATGCGCGAAAAGCACCCCAACGCCTACCGCCCATGGAGTAAGGAGGACGACGCGCGCTTAACCGAGCTTTTCCGCAATAATACAAAAGTGTCAACTTTAACTAAAGAGTTCGGCCGCCAGCGCGGCTCGATAAACTCGCGCCTTATCCGTCTTGGCCTTGTGGAGCCTGATTTGTAAAAGAAAAACCCTCCCGCAAGGGGAGGGCATTTTTTACTCACCTTCGATAGTGGAGTAGGGTTTCCCGGAGTCGCGGTAGTCAGTGGCACCGACTTCACGAATCTCGTTACCCATGCGGTCCGCGATACGCTGCCGAACATCGAACGGCACATCGTATGCCCGAGCCGTAAAGCCGTTGACACTGGCGACCGCAAACCATTGGATGACAAAGCCCACGCCGGCGTCGTCTCCTTTGGTCGTAGTGTGCAAAGACTGCGTTACCCGAGCTCCCGCCTGCCATATCTTCTCGTAGAGTCCTGCGCGGTGCAGTTCCTCCATGAGGATACCGTCGGCGGCACGGGCAATCGTAAGCTTTTCCGCCGTCACCTCGCCTTCAATCCGAATAACGAGACCCGGACCGGGGAATGGATGGCGGATGAGCAATTCTTCCGGTACGCCGATGTCGCGGCCGATATTGCGGGCATTGTCTTTGACGCAATCCGCGAGCGGCATGAGTTCGGGCACTGAGAACGTCAGTCCGGTATTGTGGTGCTGTTTGATCTGTGCACGGCGTGCGCCGGTCACATGCCCATAGCCACTTTCCACCAAGTCGGTGTAGAGCGTACCTTGGGCAATAAAGTCAGCGCCGAACTCCCGGATCTTTTGCTCGAGCACTTCCGGGTATGGACCCCGAAAAGCAACTCGTTTCTCTTTGCCGGTAGTCTTGCCCGCGAGTGCAGCCAACAGCGAGTCGGTAGCATCGACCACCTCGATTTGGATCCACGACTGGTTGCCGAAGAACCGCAAAAGGTCAGCTTCATCATCGGGGCGATCAACCCCTTTGATATAGATGCCTTTGAGCCGAGTGCGATCTCCACCGAGAGCATGCTTGAGCAGATATGCCACGACCGAAGAATCCGAACCACCGGAGAGGGCAATGAGGACTTTCTTGCCGTCGACCTGCTGACGCAACTGCTCGATTTTCTGCGCTGCGACATCATGGGCCGGGAATCGGTCGTTGATGCCGCAAATGCGCCCGCAGAAATTCTCGAAGAGCTGCGGGCCATACTCCGAGTCGCTCGTCTCGGGATGGAACTGAACACCAAAGAGGTGTCCGTGTTCGGCGGCGGCACACGGAGAATTCCCCGTGTACCCTATGAGATCCGCGACGCTTGGCACATCAACGACGTCGCCATGACTCTGCAACACAGTGCTCATGGAAGGCCACTTAGCAAGCAACCGCCCGCCCCCACCATTTAAAATGAGCGCGGTGGTATGGAACTCCCGCTTCTCGGCGGGGCGAACTGCCCAACCGAGGTGTTTGGCCCACATCTGGAATCCGAGGCAAATCCCAAGGATAGGGATGCCGAGATCGAAGATACGGGTGTCGAACGGCGGCGGCTCGGAGTGAACCGACGCCGGGCCGCCGGAGATGATAATACCTTGCGGCTTTACCTTTTCCACATCTGCGGCGGTAATCCTCGCGGGGTCTGCTACGAGGCAGAACACACCGATCTTTGCGAGCCGTTGAACGATAAGGTGGTCGAATTGGCTACCCATCGAGAACATCAAAACCAGTGAGCCGGTTTTGCGTATTGTCTTCTCCGTTGCGATCGCCGTAAGCGAATCAAGGCTGCTATCCGTCAGGGTCGTCAACATGGATGGTCTCCTTTTTAAGAAACAACAAAACCCGATCCGGTTGGACCGAGTATCTATTTGCATCATATGCACAATGTGTTTTAAGTGCAATACACCGTGAAAGATATCCCGTACCCCTCCGTCACAAGGGGTGTGCGGTTATTAGCTATTAAACTAAGCTTAAATTAACTATGAAAAATCTTACTAAAATCATTGCCACAGCCGCCATGGCCGCTCTCATTTTGCCGACGTTCGCGTTGGCGCATGAGAATGAGGGCAAAGGTTTGGAGGTGCGCATTGGCGCAAACATAGAGCATAAGATCGACAGGATAGAAAAGGGCGAGCACAAGGATCGCAACGAGCACAAGGGAGATCGTGTGGCTGCCAATGCAACCACGAGCGCCGCGGTTATTGTCAAAAAGGCGACCCGCATACAAGTAGCGGCGGACAGCATGCTGTCATTTAACGACCGCATTGCGGCGCTTATTGCAACATCGGACGCTACTGTAAAAGCAGCGCTTGAGACGAAGTTTGCGGCCTTTAAGACCGCCGGCGCAAGCGCCAAAGTAGAGGCGGGTAATGCTGCCGGCGGTGCCGCGCAGGTAAACGCTTCAAACAGCACGACCACGAACGCGACGCTTCTTGCGGCCGCAAAAGTGGACCTCCGCGAGGCGAAAGGATTTTTGCACGACGCCCAAAAGGGCCTGATGCAGATACTCCGCTCGCTCTGGGATCTCGGTAAGTAAAATAACATCGCTGTTGAAACCCCGCGCTCGCGCGGGGTTTCTTCGTATATAATTAAGCGATGCGGACATTGTTCCTTTGTTTATTGGTGTGCGCGGCGGCGCTTGCGCCTCATGGAGTATCTGCGCACGAAGTGTACGTGCTTTCCCCGGAAACTATCGCACACGATTTATCTATAGCTTCGCCGAACCCTTTCGGCGCTTTTGCCACTAATAAATTTCAGTTTTTCTTATGGGGGTTTCTGGCCATTGTCCTTGTATTGACCGTACTGTTTGCGTCTATGGTGCGCCGGCTGGAACTTTTTTTTGAGCCTTATTTAACGCCGCTTCGGCAATGGGCGCCCCTGGTCGCGCGGGTAACGCTTGGTGTGTGTCTTATCGCATGCGCTTGGTACGGAGCCCTTTTTGGTCCCGAGCTGCCCCTTAGTGTCTTTGGAGACTGGGCAACCGCAATATCGGCGGTGCTGTATATCTCGGGAGCGCTTATAGTCTTCGGAGTGTTAAGTATCCCGGCGGGGTTCGCGGCGCTCGGAATATTTGCGCTCGCTATGGTGCAATGGGGTTGGTATCCGCTTATTACCTACGCCAATTACTTGGGCGAGATATTGTTTTTATTGCTGATTGCGTACAATGCACGCCGGTTTAAACAGTATGCTTTCTTAATTTTACGCGTGTGCTTCGGAGCATCATTGATAGGGGCATCGGTGTACGCAAAGTTTATACACGCGCAATTGGCGCTTGACGTAGTAGCGCAATATCATTTGACGCAGTATTTCCATTTTGACCCGCTGTTTATAGTGCTGGGCGCGGGTATTATCGAGTTTTTGGCCGGCATCTTTATTATCATCGGATTTGAGATACGCCACACGGTCCTGTTTTTGCTCTTCTGGCTTACGCTCTCTCTATTGTTCTTTCAAGAGTCGGTTTGGCCGCACTTGGTGCTTGTCGGTGTTTTGGTCGCGCTCTTTATGTACGGTTATGACCGGTGGACGGTAGGAGGCAGATTGTTTAACCGCGGCAAACTCCAGCCGTTTTTGTAATCTATGCTGGAACTCCTTTTAATCTCTTTTCTTATCATGCTCGCCTCCTTGGTCGGCAAGCTGGCTGTGTGGCGTGAGGGAGGCACATTCATCGAGCGCAATCTCGACTATTTGGTGAGCTTCAGCGCGGGAGTCTTTCTTGTCTTTTTGTACGGACTCGCCGGCGAAGCTATCGAGCACGCCGGCGGATTGTACTACGGGCTGGCATGGCTCCTGTCCGGAGCGGCGGGAATATGGCTCGCGTTTAAACTCTTGCCGGGCTCTCATGTCCACGTGCATGAAAGCGGCGATGCTCATCCGCCGCTTGACCCTCGTCGGCTCTTGCTTACGGACAGCATACACAACGCCGCCGACGGCATTTTTTTGGCGGCATCCTATGCCGTTTCTCCCGTGCTTGCGGCTGCCGCAGGTGTCAGTATTTTTGTGCACGAAGCTTTGCAGGAAATTTCAGAGTTCTTTGTTCTGCGTGACGCCGGATACTCCACCAGGGGAGCGCTCATCGTCAACTTTTTAACCTCTTCCACTATACTCGTCGGTGCCATCGGCGGATATTTCCTGCTCGACACGTTTGAAATGCTGGAAGGACCGCTCCTCGGGATAGCCGCGGGAGGGATTCTTATCGTCGTGCTGCACGACCTGATTCCTCACTCTATCCGCGGCGCCAACAGCGCCACGCACTACGTCAAACATCTTGCGTGGTTTCTAGTCGGCATCGCGCTGATGAGCGCGGTCGTTGCCGTACTGCCGCACTAGGAGGGTATACTGGTATATATGCAAGAACAGCTCGACCGGATGGAAATAAAACTCGCGGAACTCGAAGGTAAGCTCGACGCGGTCTACAAGTCGTCCGAAAAGATGCGCAAATACTTTTTATATGCGCTTTGGATTACCCTCGGGGCGATACTCATTCCGCTTTTATTGTTGCCTGCGTTTATTCCGGCATTTTTAGCGTCGCAAGGTGCGGGACTGGGCTTTTAGGAGGAGGCTTGCATAAATTCAAAATACGTTGTACGATACCCGCAGTTGTTCGTGGGGCACGTATTAATTAACCTTATTTATCAACACTTTTTCACTATGTCTAAGCTTTCTAAACTCATAGGTTCTACGGCACTCGGACTGGCCCTTTTGGTCCCGGCTCTGGTGTCGGCGCAAACATCGACTACCGGCATTTTAAGCGTATATCTTCAGGTCATTAACCAAAGCGGGCTTTCATACAGCCCGGCTAACTTTACGGTTTCGGTCGCGGGCAACAATGTCAGCCCCTCTATCTTTGTCGGTTCGCAGAGCGCGACGCTCGTCTCGCTCAATCCGGGTTCTTTTGTAGTCACTGTGCAGGATACGCACGGCTACACTGCCAGCTACTCGGCCGGCTGCAACAACTCTATTTCTGCAGGACAATCGCATAGCTGTATTATCACCATGACTCTCGGCGGCGGGTACACGTATCCGATGCCGTCCCCGTATCCTTACCCGTACACTCGGCCGGCTTTCACGTGCCGTACGGATACCCCGGCGGTCGCTCTTGGACAGTCGGCCCGCTTTACCGCAGTAGGGGGCGTGGGCGGAACGTACAACTGGACGACCGGCTCGCAAAATTATCCTAACGTCGGCCCGGTACTTACCACCACCTTCCAGAATAGCGGTTCGCAGACGGTCACTGTGACCAACGGCGCACAGAGCGCTATCTGCACCATATTGATTAGCACCAGCTACTTTCCGCAGCCGACTAATTTGACCACCCCTATCTACACCGGCAGTACCGCATATCCGTATCAAGCGCAGCCTCTGCTTACCTCGCAGGTGTATCCGCGCTTCCCGAACACCGGCATCGCGCCGGCAACGTCCGCGCAGATAGCCTTCGCGCTGGTACTACTCATGGGTGCCGCAATCGCCGCGTACCCTTATGCAAGGAAAACACTTACTATTGCCGTCCGCTAAATCAGCGGTGCTGGTCCGCACGCCATACAGCCGCATGCATTATGCGCGGCTCGCGACTGTCGCTATAGGACTGCTGTGCGTCTTGGCGGGTGCCGCGGATTTGACCGCGCGCCTGATGAGCAGCCTCGGCCCCGATGCCGCCTTTTTGGCGTTTGCTCCGGCCGCCGCGCTCAATAATCCTTCTCTTTTTACCGGCACCTCCACTCCGGCGGCGCTGGTTCCGGCGCGGCTGCGTATCCCGTCGCTCGGGATTAGCGCCACCGTCGAAACCGCCGGCATTAAAGCCGACGGCACCATGGGCACTCCTCAAAACTTCGACAACATTGCCTGGTATTCGCCCGGAGCAAAGCCGGGAGCGCCGGGGAGCGCCGTGTTTGCCGGCCATGTTAATAACGCGCTCTTAAAGGCGGGTGTGTTTGAACATCTTTCTTTAATTAGTGTCGGCGCTTACATAACCGTCGAAGACAGCGCCGGTAAGTCGCTGGTGTACCGGGTGTCCTCTGTTGACCAATATCCGGCCAACGCGGCGACGGACGTTTTGTTTGCCACCAGCGGTCCCTCGCAGATAGTCTTGGTTACCTGCGACGGCGTGTGGGTGCCCTCTGCGCGCACTTTTGATAAGCGCTTGGTTATCATTGCGAAGCCCGCATACTAGTGCTATATTTTTGGTGTTCGAGTAAGTCTCCGTCGTAGCCCGTTTGTGGTGGTCCCGGAGGGTCGCCTTACGAAAGAACAGTAAAAACTATTTGTTTATCGTAATCATGGCACGCAAACTCTTTGTCGGCGGTCTTCCGTACCGCACGACAGGTGACGAACTCCGCGACGCCTTCGCCAAAGCCGGCGAAGTTGCCTCGGCTTCTGTCGTGACTGATCGCGAGACCGGCCGCTCCCGGGGCTTCGGCTTTGTGGAGATGGCGGATGATGCAGGTGCCGACGGCGCAATTGCCATGTGGAATGGCAAGGACTTCGGCGGACGCATGCTCACGGTCTCCGATGCCCGCCCGAAAGCGTAATACGCCCGGCCGGCAGTCTCAAAAAATCCCGCTCCGGCGGGATTTTTTGTTACAATCAGGGGGATGCAAAAGCTGCTGCGGGAGTTGAAGAGTTTTTATAAACAAGAGGGCAGGGGCCACTTGCCGTGGCGGCAATTTGACAGATCCCTGCCCGCCGGCAGGCAGGCGTACAAAATTTTAGTGTCGGAGATCATGCTCCAGCAGACGCAGGTAGAGCGGGTGGTCCCGTTTTATAACCGCTTTATTAAAAAATATCCTACCTCCCGCGCGCTTTCGCGGGCAAAGTTCAGCGACGTGTTAAGGGTCTGGAACGGACTGGGGTACAACCGGCGCGCAAAATATCTGCACCAAGCGGCAAAAATAATCGCCAAAAAAAGATTTCCCCGCATGACAGGGGAGATAGAAGAGTTCCCCGGCGTCGGCCATTACACCGCTCGTGCGGTCGCTGCCTTTGCTTTCAATAAACCAGAAATCTTTGTCGAAACAAATATCAGGACAGTGCTATTTCATTCTCACGTTCTTAAGAAAGCGAAAATATCTGACAAAGAGCTGTTGCCGTTGGTGGAGGAGCTGCTCAAACGGTCAAAGATGGAGCCGCGGGACTTTTATGCGGCGATGATGGACTACGGCGCATATTTGAAAAAGCAGGGAATTACGTTAAACAGGAAGAGCAAACAGTATGTCAAACAATCTGAGTTTGAGGGCAGCGCGCGCCAATTGCGCGGAGCGATACTCCGCGAGCTCTTGGTGCACCGAGCGACTCTTTCGACGCTGGTGCACCGGATACCCCGCAACCAGCAGGACGTGGCGCACGAGCTTACCCGTCTCGCCGCCGAAGGCTTAGTAAGGCTCCGCGGCAAGCTTTTTTCTATCGCGAATTAAATAAAAAACGCACCCACCCGGGTGCGTTTTACGGTTAAAGGGTGCGGGGCGGAAGGCCGGCGCCAAGCTCCTTTGCTTTGCGGTAAATCAAATCGACGTCCTTCGGCTGCGCGACGTGGAACCCTTTTACCGAACGATGCACGACCGCATGTACTTCCGCGGCGACAATCTGGTCAAACTGCTTCTGAGCCCAAGCAATCAGCTTTTGTTCGGCGTCAGTCGGCTGGTAAGGGGCGAGGACCTTGAAGCTGTCTTCGAGAGTTCTTGCCGGACGCGCGCCTAAGCCTTTGTTTCCGCTTCGGTCGGGCTTAACGTAGGCGATGTTGTCGGGGCCGAAATAGACTTCGCCGCCGCGCGGATAGTCTTTCGTTCGCTTGTGTGCCACAGCGTACTTCTCCTTGTATGTCTAGGAAGGACAATACCACAACTACACGCCGAGCACTACCGGAATGACAATCGGACGCTTGTTTGTTTTTTCGAAGAGGAAGCGCGCGACCGAGTCGGTAACCTCGTTTTTTATCATATCGAAGTTTATAGGATTTTGATTCTTTGCCGAGTCTTCGATTGTTTTTTTGACGATAATGCGCGCCTGCTGGAGCAGCTCTTGGCTCTCGCGCAGGTAAACAAACCCGCGGGAAATTATGTCGGGCGATTTGCGCAGACGGCCGGTTTTCGGATTGACAGTGGCGATAATGACAAACATACCTTCCTGCGACAGGACGGTGCGGTCGCGTATGACCACCTCCTGCAAATCGCCGATAGAGAATCCGTCCACCAAGCGCAGACTGTTAGGGGCCGACTCTTTAAGCCGGACGATGCGGCTGCCTTCATCCTGAATTTCGATGATAGTACCGTTATCGGGGATGACTATCTCCTCTTCGGAGCGTCCGCAAGCTTTGGCAATGTCGGCATGGACCCGGAGCATGTAGTGATAGCCGTGCATCGGCATGAAGAAGCGCGGGTTGATTTTCTGGTGGATCCAGAATGTTTCGTCGCGGTTGGCATGGCCGGAGGCGTGCACATCCATAGTGTCGCGGTGGATGATGCGCGCACCCTGCCGGGAGAGGTTGTCTTTGAGTTTTTGCACTGAGCGCTCGTTGCCCGGCACCACCGACGAGGAGAGTACCACAGTGTCGCCCTTTTTAATTTTTACATTTTTGTGGGTCTTCATGGCGATGCGCATCAGTGCGGCAAACTCGTCGCCTTGCGCGCCGGTGGCGAGGATGGCGACCTTGTTGTCGGGGAGATGCTCGAGTTGAGCGGCGTCGATAAAGGTCTTTTCGCTGACTTTAAGCAGCCCAAGCTGCTTAACTATCTCGATGTTTACCTTCATGCTGCGGCCCTCGATAAGAATTTTGCGTCCGACCCGCTCCGCCTGCTCTATCATGCGCATGAGGCGCTCGAGTTGGGATGAAAAGGTGCCGATGATAAGGCGCCCCGGCGTCTTGGCTATTATTTCATCCAAGTTTTTTTTGACGGTGCGCTCCGGCAGGGAGAAGCCCGGGCGCTCCACGTTGGTGGAGTCGGCGCCGAGGAAGAGCACATTGCGTTTTGCAAACCAGGAAAACTCTTTTTCCTCTTGTTCGGTCGGAATGCCGTCGACGTGGTCGAGGCGCAGGTCGCCGGTAAGTACCACGTCGCCGTAGGGGGTTTCCACGACGATGCCCATCGAGTCGGGGATAGTGTGGTAGACGGAGAAAAAGCGCACGCGCAAGTTTCCTACTTTGATGGTGTCGTCTTTTTCCACCTCATGGATGTCTATGGACTTGAGGTTAGGAAACTCTTCTTGGCGCTTGCGTATCATCACGCTGGTCAGGCCGCGGGTGTATATCGGCGGGTAGCCGATACGGTCAATGACATAAGGAATGGCGCCGATGTGGTCGAGATGGCCGTGCGTAATAAAGAGTCCGCGGATTTTCTCCCGGCGCTCTTCGAGATATTTGGTGTTCGGAAGAATGTAGTCGATACCCGGCGTGTCGTCCTCGCGGAATTGGAATCCGCAGTCGACAACTATAATGTCGTCTCCCATCTCTATCATGGTCATGTTCTTGCCGATTTCCTCTACGCCGCCGAGCGGGATGATGCGAATGTTACCGGCCGCTAAAGGAGGTATGGGGCGCTCGTCGCCGTTGAGCATGGCCGTTACGTCCGGTATTTCGCGTACCGGGTGCGCTTGATGGGGGCGGGGACCGCCCTGGCGCAGACGGCCCCGCCCGGACCGGCCGCGGCCCGGAGGGCCTCCGGCACCCCGGCTTCTGCCGCGCCCGTGGCTGCTTTTAGAATGTTGCTGTGGTTCCATGAATACTCGAACTTAGTAAATAATTTTTTAATACTTATTCCTTCGCGATTTTTTCCGACCGGCAATCTCTTTTATTGTCTTTGCTTTGCAAAGATGGGCCACACTTTGTCGGTTTCGCGGTGCCACTGCGGCAAACTGAGGAAGCGGTCGTCAGGCGTCTCGATGAAGCCAAGATTCACCCCCGCAATATCGTTAGGGACACTATACACGAAATCGGGCGCATAGAGAAATACAGCCGGCAGGTCTTTCGCTATCTCCCGGAGGAATGACGCAAGCAGCTGCGCGCGCTTATCCTTTTCGCTGGTAGCGCGCAAGGCTTCAAGTGATTTGTCCGCTGTGCTGTTGGCGTATCCGGCGATGTTTAGCCCCGGGTCGTTGCGCTGGCTGGAGTGCCAAAAAGCAAAGAGGTCGAGCTCCCGGCCGATAACCTCGCCGAACAGCAGCGCGTCGTATTTGCGCGGGCGTATGACGTTTTGAGCCAGATCGCCCTGCTCGAATATTTTGACGTTTACTCGCGCGCCCGCTTTGCTCCATGTGTCGCGCAGATACTCAGCCGCCGCGCGCAGCTCGGGCACGTTTGCGGTCGCGAGGTCAAACTCAAGCGTCAGCGTTGCCGCTGTTTTTCCGGTGCCGGTGGTTTTTTGCAGTATGCCGTCCGCGCGCGGCTTCCATCCTTTGGCTATCAGCGTTAAGCGCGCGCTTTCGGCGAGTGAGGCGCTGCTGGAGGTCGCGGCAGCGGGAATGCCGCCGCCGAGCGTCGTCGGCACGGGCCCTGACAGGGGGGTGCCGTAGTTGCCCAAAATTTGTGAAACCATCTCGGAGCGGTTGATGCTGCTGTCGAGCGCTGTGCGGACTTCCGCCAAGCGCAGGACCGCCGACTGATTTTGATTGAAGAAGACCGCAAATACGCGGTTAAGGGGAGAGGTGCGGATGTTTTCCGGCGGCAGAGCGCTTAAGTTCCCGGGCGAGATGCCGCTGGCCGAGTCGATTTCATCGCGGCCGAGCGCCGCGACAAGCGCTCCTTCGCTTTGATAAAAACGGATAGTAAGCTTGGTAATATAGGGCTCGCCGGAGGCGTACCCGCCGAACGCGCGCAGGGAGTAGGTTGAAGGAATGCCGGAGGATGTGCGCGAAACGGAGCTCATGGCGTAGGGTCCGGAACCTATCGGCTCGGCATTCAATTCTGAAAAAGGAAATTCGTCGTCGCTAATTTGCGACCACCGCGCTTTTGGCAAGATGCCGAGCGTCAGGTTTTCTATAAATGGAGCGTACGCGGCACGCAGAGTAAAGCGAACGGTGTGCGGGTCCGGCGTTTCTACCGCGACACCTTCCCAGTTTGCGCGCAAAGGGGACTTCAGCGCCGGATCCTGCGCCTTTTGTACCGTGTAAGCGACATCCGCGGAGGTAACAGATGTGCCGTCGTGGAAGGTGGGGTTTTCCCGCAGAATAAACGTATACGTTTTTCCGTCATCCGACACGCTGTAGGAGGATGCCAGATCGGGTTCGTAGCCTCCCGCGGGAGTTGCCCGCAAAAGACCGGAGTACAGGAGCGCGGTTAAGTCCCGGTCGGCGTCTGAAATAGCGAGTACGGGGTTAATAAAGCGGGGACTGCCGATAATACCCTCGCTGAGCGCTCCTCCGCGAGACGGCACATCCACGACGAGAGATTGTTTAAGGGTGTACAAAAGTCCCGCGCTGCTTATGAGCAGCAGAATAGTAAAAAAGAAAAACAGCGCGCGGCCGCCGCGGCCGAGCGACCGGACCGTATCCTGCGCTTTGTCGAGCGCAGGCAGGTGAACTGACAATTGGGCGGTACGCCAGAATTTTTTCATGGAAAAAATTAACAAGTACGATTAACAACAAGTACGATAAATACAAAAACGGTCTTTGTGCTTATCGTGCTGGTCGTATTTATTGTTTTAGTTGTTTCGTTTATCTGATGAGAAGCGCGACAAGAGCCGTCGCCGCGAACGCCGTACCAAGAGCAATGCTTGCCCAGAAGAGATACTTTTCCGACCCGCGGCGGGTGTGGTATCCGGCGGTAAAGTTGTCGCCCCCGAAAGCGCCGCCCAAAGACGCCCCAGTCTGCTGGAGAAGGATGGACCCTACTAAAAGGACTGCCAAGACTATTTGTATGTAGGGGAGCATCCCCGTGACTGCCATTCCTGACAGGCTACCATGGCATTCTGCAACCCGCAATCCTTGACGGGAGAGTACATCTTTCATATATTGTGAGCGCTATGAAGAAATCTACTAAGAAGAAAAAAGCGCCGTTAAAAGCCAAAAAGACCGCCGCTCCTGTTAAAAAAAATAAGGCGGGGATTATGCCGATGGGCGACCGCGTGCTGGTAAAACCCGCAGGTTTGGAGGAGGGGCTCGTAACAAGTTTTGGCATCATCATCCCCGACTCGGCCAAGGAGAAGCCCGAGCAGGGAAAAGTGGTGGCCGTAGGCCCCGGCAAGCGCGGGGAGGACGGTAAAGTGGCCCCCATTGCCCTGAAGGTCGGCGACAAAGTGATGTTTAGCAAATACGGTTACGACGAAGTAAAGATAGACGGCACGGAATATTATTTGGTGCGCGAGGAAAACATTCTGGCAATCCTGAACTAGCCGCTTAATTCTGAAATTCTATGGCAAAACAAATACTTTTTAACGAGAAGGCCCGCCGCGCGCTTAAAAGCGGCATCGACAAGGCCAGCAATGCGGTCAAGATTACGCTTGGTCCCCGCGGCCGCAATGTCGCGCTCGACAAAGGCTATGGCAGTCCAACCATCACCAACGACGGCGTCTCTATCGCCAAAGAAATATCTTTTAAGGACCGGTTCGAGAACATGGGCGCAGAGATAGTAAAAGAGGTGGCCAACAAGACCAACGATATCGCCGGCGACGGGACCACTACTACCGTAGTGTTGCTGCAGGCGCTGGTGGAGGAGGGAATGAAGCACACCGAGCGCGGACTCTCGGCCATGGGCGTGCGGGCGGGTATTGAAAAAGCGGCTGCCGAAGCGGTAGCCGCACTTAAATCTCTCGCCAAAAAAATAGTAAGTGATGAAGAGGTACGCCAAGTCGCCACCATTTCGGCGGAATCCGAGGAAATCGGGCATATTATCGCCGACACTATAGCCGAGGTCGGCAAGGACGGCGTCGTAACGGTAGAGGAAAGTCAGTCACTCGGTATTGAAAAGGAGGTGGTGGAGGGTCTGGAATTTGAGCGCGGCTACGTATCGGCATATATGGTCACCGATGCTTCGCGTATGGAGGCAGTGTACAAAGACCCGGCCGTGCTTATTACCGACAAGAAAGTTTCGTCGGTGCAGGAAGTACTCCCGATACTCCAAAAGATAGCCGAGTCCGGCAAGAAAGACCTCGTGCTTATTGCCGAAGACATAGACGGCGAAGCGCTGACGACCTTTGTGCTCAACAAACTGCGCGGAAGCTTTAATGTGCTGGCGATTAAAGCGCCGGGCTATGGCGACCGCAAAAAAGAAATGCTGCAGGATATTGCCGTTATGACCGGCGCGCAGGTTATTTCGGAAGAGACCGGGGTCAAGTTTGAAAACGCGACACTCGACATGCTCGGCCGCGCAGGCAAAGTTATATCGACCAAGGACAAAACGGTTATTGTCGGCGGCAAGGGCGCGAAGAAGGATATTGAGGCGCGCATCTCCCAGATACGCAAACAAGTCGCCGATACCACCAGCAAGTTTGATAAAGAAAAATTGGAGGAGCGGCTTGCTAAGCTCTCCGGAGGTGTGGCGGTTATCCGCGTCGGCGCAGCGACCGAGACGGAGATGAAATACTTGAAGCTCAAAATCGAGGATGCGGTAAACGCGACCAAGGCCGCGATTGAAGAGGGTATTGTCGCGGGCGGCGGGGTGGCGCTGGTTAAGGCCGCGCAAAAAGTCGCGGAGAATTATGCCAAAAATAAAGACAAAATGGACGACGCGGCCAGAGTGGGCTACGAGGTGGTGCTGAAAGCTTTGGAGATGCCGCTGCGACAGATTGCCGAAAACGCCGGCGTAGACGCGGGCGTCGTGGTGGAAAAAGTTAAAAATGCCAAGGGCAATGCCGGCTACGATGCGGTTAAGAACGAGGTGGTAGCCGACATGGTGGCTGCCGGCATCGTTGACCCGGTTAAAGTGACCCGCACGGGGCTGGAGCGCGCCGCATCGGCCGCCGCGATGCTTCTGACGACCGAAGCGGCAGTAGCCGAAGAGCCGAAAGAAGAAAAAGATGGTCCCGCAATGCCGGGCGGGGGCGAAGACTACTAAATAATATAAAGGACCGGCCTTTATAAAGAAAAAACCGCTCCCGAATTACCATCGGGGGCGGTTTGCTTATCGGGGAAACTAAAGAATGGTGCAGTCGGTGCCCGGCCACCGTTCGTTAAAGTTGCGCACTTTGATACCGCAACCGGCTCTAGTGATCAATGGGCGAGCCGCTCTTATTGCTTCGTTTTTGTCGAGATACACAAGCGACCCGCCAAAGCACTTGCGGGCGACCCTGGGATTGAGCCGGTGCCCTTGGATGTTGCGGCAGCTAAGGCCGATTTCGAAATCGCCGGCCGTTACCACGCCGATGCGGTACTCCATAGCGGGCTCCTCGTGCCTGCCTTCCGGCGCGACGTACCTGGGCCGGAGAGTGCCCAGCACCACAGGCGAGCGTTGCGGATAGTTGTTCTGTGTGTAGTCGCCGGCGCGCGCATCGGGTTTTGCCGCATCTTGGAGCTGTTCATCCATCGAGTATCCTCCGCTTGGTTCAGTTCTGTCCAGAAAATAGCATTTATGGTTACCCCTTGCAATCTGCACAGACTTGCTATACTGGACTCATGATACATCTTAGCTGGGTGGTGCCAACGATACTGTTATTGGCCGTTGTATGGGTAATCGCGGTCTATAACCGCTTTATCCGCCTAGTGCAGCGCACTAAGGAGGCGTGGGCCGATATCGACGTCCAGCTTAAGCGCCGCTACGACCTTATCCCCAACTTGGTAGAAGCGGTCAAAGGTTACGTCAAACATGAGGCCGGCACCCTGGAAAAGGTCACGGCCGCCCGCGCGGCCGCGATGGATGCCGGCGGCATCGAGGAAAAAGGCAAGGCCGAGAACATGCTCACCGGCGCACTCAAGTCGCTTTTTGCGGTTGCCGAGTCTTATCCGGACCTCAAAGCGAATACAAACTTCCTCGAGCTCCAGCGCGAACTGAGTGATACTGAAAATAAAATCCAGGCCTCGCGCCGTTTCTACAACACAAACGTGCGCGACCTGAACACTGCTATAGAATCTTTCCCCGGCAATGTTATCGCAAATCTCTTTCGTTTTGAGCCGCGGGAATTCTTTGAGCTCGAGGAAGGCCAAGCGGCCGCGCGCCAGCCGGTCAAAGTTTCGTTTTAAGTTCTCCGCAAAAACATGGTAACGGAGACAAATAAGTTTCCGGGAGTGTTTCGCAGCGCGACGGCGCGAGAATCAGCAAATTTTCAGCAGAAAATTATGCGACTCCCGTAAACTTCATTTGTCGGAGTCTTTATGTCACCCAATCTCTACACCCATCAGGACGAAAACGTCGCCAAAACCTGGATACTTATGGCCGGTTTTTTTGGCGTGGTACTGGCGCTTGGCTGGGCGGTATCGTACTACTTTAATAACCCCGGCATTCTCCTGTTTGCGGTTATCTTTGCCGTGGGGATGAATGTTTTTGCCTATTGGAACTCCGACAAAGTGGTCGTCGCGATGGCCGGAGCTAAACCGGCCGACCCTGCAGAGTATCGCGACCTGCACAACTTGGTGGAGAACTTGGCTATTACCGCGGGGCTGCCCAAGCCGAAGATTTATATAATCAACGACCCCGCGCCGAACGCCTTTGCCACGGGACGCAACAAAGATCACGCTGTCGTTGCGGTAACCACCGGCCTGCTTGGTATGATGGAGCGTACAGAACTTGAAGGGGTTTTGGCGCACGAACTGTCGCATATCGGCAACCGCGACATGCTGGTCTCCACCGTGGCGGTGGTGCTGGTGGGGTTTGTGACGCTCGCGTCAGACTTTTTTCTGCGCTCGACGATGTTCGGCTCCGGGGGGAGAGACAGCGACAACAAAGGAAATCCTATTTTGGCTATCATCGCCGTAGTCCTTATTGTCCTTGCGCCGATTGTGGCTACGCTTATGCAGTTGGCGATATCGCGCAAGCGTGAGTTTTTGGCGGACGCTTCCGGCGCGCTCCTTACCCGCTATCCGGAGGGGCTGGCGAGCGCTCTGCGCAAAATAGGCGCGTACTCCCAGCCGATGCAACGCGCAAACAATGCGACAGCGCACCTTTACATATCCAACCCATTCGGCGCGGCGGCAATGAAGGGAGGCATTGCAAAACTTTTTATGACCCACCCGCCGGTCGCGGAGCGCATCGCGGCTCTGGTTGGACATCAGTAAGTTTGACTTACTTGAATCCTAATACTGTGGTATAGTTGTAGCGGTTTGTTCCACTGCGTACCCATTTCACTCAAAGTCTAGGGGAATACCGTGCCGACACAACCAAATGTCGAGAAAATCGGCTGTGTGTACAAGCGCGTAAGGAGAGGGAGAGGCAGAAAGCGTTTTGATTTCGAACGGATGCCGGCGATAAAAAGCCTCGCCCCCGACGGGTCGGTGCTCCTCAGGCCCTTGGCGGTCAATCCGACTCCGGCTAGCCGCCAGTCTTTCGTCACCGTTACGCTGGTGGAAGGCGTGACGGTGCAGTTGGCTGCAGAGCCGACCGCTCGGCCGCGGGAGCCGGATGTGCCCCACAATGGCGGCTCGGCCCAGTGCTCGCCGTTTATTATCGGCCCGCGCAAGCAGGCTTGCATCGGCAACAAATTGAAATTTTAAGCTCATCAACCCCCGCCAGTTGCTGGCGGGGGATTTTATATGCGCAAAACAGCAGTATGAATAATTTTCCTATAGGACGGTTATTCATACGCTGGTAAATGTTCCTCGTTAGTTGTAAGTTATTAGTTGTAAGTCAAATATGGAGGCGTCGGATAGTGGTTTATTCCACCACCTTGGAAAGGTGGCATACCGCAAGGTATCGTGAGTTCAAATCTCACCGCCTCCGCCGAGATTTTTAAGAAGTGTAGCGACTATAAAAATCCAAGTGCACTTGGTTCTGCCAAGGTGCCGCCCGTTTGGTATACTTACCCGCAGGCAGTTTTTATTATTTTTAGAGCCGTAACTTTATATGGATATCACGGTTAATTATCTCGCAGTACTTGTGGCGGGTGTGGTCGCCTACGCGGTCGGGGCTTGGTGGCACTCGCCGCTTGGTTTTGGCAAGCAATGGATGGGAATGATGGGCCTTACCGAGGGTCATATGAAGACCATGCCGCTTACTGCCGCACAAGCGATGAGTATCGGTTTTGTGGTCACGTTGCTCGTTTCGTTTGTGCTCGCTCACTTTATAGTGCTAGTCGGGGCCAGCAACATAAACACCACGCTCCAGCTTGGTTTTTGGGTATGGCTGGGCTTTTTGGCGCCGACACTCGCCAATGGCTGGCTGTGGGAGGGCAAGTCGGCCAAACTTTTTGCGTTCAACGCGCTCTACGCGCTGGTGAGTATAGAGATAATGGCGTTGATATTGGGCCTGTGGCAATAAAACAACTTATTACAGGAGTCTGTGTGGCGCTTGCGGCCGGAGTGCTCTGGTATGCTCTCTCCATGACTCAAAATATCGGTATGATAACTGTCGGCGGTATTTCTGTAGCGGTTGATATCGCCGATACTGACGCGTTGCGCGAACAAGGGCTCTCCGGCCGCGACACCCTGCCGGAAGGCAAGGGGATGCTGTTTGTATTTGAGCAGGACAATGCATGGGGAATATGGATGAAAGATATGCGTTTTCCTATAGATATTATTTGGGCGGACGGCCAAGGCCGTGTTATCACGATTGCCGATAGTATTGCTCCCGGCACGTACCCGGAGATTTTTTATCCGTCTGCCCCGGCTCGCTATGTACTTGAATTGCCGGCCGGCTTTGCCGCCGCGCACGGTATTGCCGTAGGATCAAAACTTGAAATATAGGCAGGCAAAAGCCCCGCGGTAGCGGGGCTTTTACATTCTGCGCGCGCGT
>CAYHDT010000014.1:0-27281 GCA_964355655.1 uncultured Candidatus Saccharibacteria bacterium
CCCCCGCAAAAAAGAAAGAAAGGGCGAGCCACGGCAGGGAGCGCGGGGAGGCTCTTTGCCCGCCGTCCTCGGCGGGCCAGCGCCGAGTCATCGAGGCGCTCTAGCGCGCCTCTGGCGCGCGGGATTGATTAGGGGTTGGTAAAGTAGGTTCGAGCGTGGTTGTATAGGGTCATGATTACAGAATATGAGCGCCGAAAGGCGCCATTTCTGTTCATGGCCCTAAGCAAAGTCTGGGAGACTTTGCGACCGGGAATCGAAAGCCGGAGCGGGCCCCACGTCACCAGACGTGGGAGCGAGGCAGGGTCGTGCGGCAAATGGTGCGACGGCACCGTTTGAACGCCTGACCGATCCGTGCTTGCCCGCGGCAAGACACTTCCCGGTAGGTTTGAGTCACATAAAAAACTATCGTTTCTTCCACTCCGCGTCTTGGCGCACCAGGAGTTCCGCCGCACGATTAGGCTCGGCCATAATGCCCTCGACCACGCGCTCCATGCGGACTGATTGAGAGCCTTTAACCAATACGCAGTCCCCCGCTTTGATTATATTTTGCAGCTCATTGGCGGCCTTGCCCGCGTCTTCAAATTGCAAAATATTTTTATCAGGCATTCCCTGATCGAGCGCGCCTTGCGCGATGTCGCGTGCGCGGAATCCGACTGTCAACAGAATGTCGGTGGTCCCGGCGGCATGCGCGCCTACTTTGCGATGCTCCTCCACGCTCTTGCGGCCAAGTTCGAGCATATCCCCTATTGCGATTATTTTGCGGCCCTTCGGTGCTACGAGCGCGAGCGTGTCGAGTGCGGCAACGGTTGCCGCGGGGCTGGCGTTGTACGTGTCATCGATAATCAAAGTGTCTTTAATGCCGCGGATAAGCCGCATGCGTCCCGGCGGCGGGCTGTAGCGCCGGAGAGCGCTCGCAATGTCCGCGAGCGGTTTATGCAAAGCGCATCCCACGGCCGCTCCCGCCAGCGCCGGCAAAAACGCATGAGAGCCCGCCGCGCCGGCGACATCAAGCGGCACAGACACCCCGTCGTAAGAAATAGTTGCGGTAACGCCGATAGGCCACGTATCCTTTCCCGATTCTCTGATAAGAGCGAGGTGCTCTCCGCGCACCTCTGCACCCGCCGAAAATCCAAAGGTAATAATCCGCGCGTCCGGCGCCGGCAAGCGGTGCTGCAGAGCGAGCGTGGCCCCGTCGTCGGCAAAAAGCGCGAGTACGCCTCCGGGCTTCAACGCGTCGATAAGCGCGGCCTTTTCCTCGACTACGGCCTCGGCCGAGTCAAAAAACTCCACGTGCACCGGCACCTCCGGCAGGCGCGTGATAACCGCGATATCGACCCGCAGCCACTTAGCCAGCGAGCGTATGTCGCCCGGGCGGTCGGCGCCGACCTCCAATACCAGCCACTGCGGATATTGCACCGTAAACAATAGTACAAACAACCCGTCGATGATATTTTGCAGCCAGCGGAACGGGTTGCTCCACGCGTTTGGAATGCCCAAAATAGTCAGGGGTAGCCCTATTTCGCTGTTAAAACTTTTCTCGCTTTTACGGACGCGCGCTCCCTCGGAAAGCACTTCATAAATGGCGTCTTTGGCGGAGGTCTTCCCCACGCTTCCGGTCACGGCGACAATCTTCGGCTTGTACTTGCGCAGTACCGCGCGCGCTTCGAGCGTGATTATGAAGACAACCGCTTTTTTAAAAAATGTTTTCATCTATCCGGAGGGATGTTGTAGTAGTTAATCAAAAATTTTACCAGACCGCCAAACGGCATCGCCCACGTCTGCGACGAAAACGAAGCTCCGGTCGGCTCTACCGCGAAGAGAAATACCACAAACCGCGGGGCAAAGCTCGGGAAGTATCCGAAGAAACTGTGCAGATACCGGTCTTCATAGTAGCCTCCACCGGCGGGGTTGGCAATCTGGGCGGTGCCGGTCTTGGCGGCTATTGAATAGCGTTCCATTTTGAGCTTGCCGTCGGCAAGCGTAGTATCCACCACCTTGGTAAGCATCCGGCTTATAGCGGTCGACGTTTCAGGCTTCAATATCTGCTGCGGCGAACCCCAACTGAGTGTGCGCGTTATCCCAGTGTCGTATTTGACGGCGCGCACCAAATGCGGAGCAACCAAGAGTCCTCCGTTGCCCAGCGCAGAGAGCGCCCGCACCGTTTCAACCGGCGTACTAGCGATACCCTGGCCGAATGCCGCGGTCGCGTACTCGACTTGCCGCGGACTGCTTAGGTTGGCAACCAGTCCGCGTATCTCGCCGGGGAGGTCTATCCCCGTCTCGGTCCCCAGTTTGTAGCGGTTTAAAAAATATTCGCGGAATATATCCGGGCCCATTTTAGTCGCGACATACGCGGAACCGACGTTAAGAGATTGGCTAAGAATTTCCTGCATAGGGATAGTGCCGCGCGCGCGCAGGTCGAAGTTGCAGATTTTTTTCTGCTCAAGCGTAATACACCCGGTATCGTTATAGGTGCTTGCTTCGGTAATAGTGCCCGAGTCAAGCCCGGCCGCGATAGTGAGCGGTTTGATAATAGAGCCCATTTCGTACACGCTCTCGGGAAGCGGATTTTTAAATATGCCCGTACCGGTCTGCTCGTTAAATTTATTGAGGTCAAACGCCGGCGAGACGGCCATCGCGACAATCTCCCCGTTTGACGGGTCCATAATAATGCCGCCGGCGAGCGCCGGACTCCAGGAGGCAGCATATGCCGCCAAAGTACGCTCCAGTTCGGACTGGACCGACGGTTCGATAGTGGTAATTATATCGCCCTGCCCGCCTCCGGCGGCCTCTTTGGACCCAAGCTCCGAAAAGAGCTCTACAAAAAAATTTGAGTATGTGCCGGCTCCGCCGCGAGCGAGCGTTTGCTCGTAATAGCGCTCAAGCCCGTAACGGCCCTTCTGCTCGTCGTCGTTGTTATATGCCACAAAACCGAGCGTTTGCGCCGCCAATGAACCTCCGGGATAGTATCTTTGATGGTCGCTTAAACCGGTCTTCGGAGAGCTGGTCGCCTCCGCCTTGCTTGGCGCGGAAATATCGCGCAGCGTCGCGGCGGTCAGAAGCGTGCCGTCCTTAGCGCTAAAGTAGATGGTTCCCCGGTTTAAAAGCGGGTTCTTTAGTTCGACCGATTGAGCGTCCGCGAGGCGCGCGTACTCCTCTCCGTGCATAATCTGCAAAAAATAGAGCTTTCCGACTATGACGAGAGCCGCCACAACGCACAGAGCTGTAACCACGCGGACGCGCACTATAAACCGAGCATTCATCCCTTATATATTACCGCAGTGTAAGCGAGCCGGTGCCGGCGTAAACGCTAAACACCGTCTGCGGAGAAACAAAGCCAAGCGCGGCGGCGCGCTCGGGAGTAAGAGCTTTCGTTTCGGTAAAAAATGTGTTTTCCAGCACGCTGACCGCGGAGCTGAGCTTTTTTACCTGTCCCTCAGCCGAAGTGCGCCCCGCGGTATGGGCTACCGCGCCCAACAACAGCGCCCCGTAAAGAAACACGGATACGCCGATAATTCCCGCCAAAAGCGCCGAAGCGCGGCGCACATACAAAATATAAAGAGTTATTGTTTGCATATTTTTTCTATCGCGCGCAGCTTCGCGCTGCGACTTGCCGGATTACTTTTGACTTCCGCCGCCGACGAGGTAAGTGGTTTTTTGTATAAAATTTTTGCACTCTCTTCTTTCGCAAGCCGCACGAAGTAGCGCTTGACGATGCGGTCTTCGATGGAATGAAAAGTGATAACCGCGATGCGCCCGCCCGGCGAGAGAACCTCCCACGCGGCGCGCAGACCGGACTTCAGCGCGCCCAGCTCGTCATTGACCGCAATGCGCAGAGCTTGGAATGTTTTGGTTGCGGGGTTGATGCGCCCGCGCCGGTATGCGGCCGGCACCGCGTCGCGTACCACCTCCACAAGCTCTAACGTGGTGGCGAACAACTGCGTCTTTCTTCGCTCGATAACCGCTTTGGCAATGCGGCGCGCGTACCTTTCTTCCCCGTAGCCGAAAAAGACGTCCGCGAGCGTTGACTCAGACCATGTATTAAGCGCCTCGGCTGCGGTAAAGCCCGAGCGCGGCGCTGTGCCGTAGCTCATATTCAGCGGCTCGTCATGCATGAAGGAAAACCCGCGCCCCGATGCAAGCTGACCGCGGTTCCAGCCCAAATCAAAAAGCGCTTTGTCTATGGTCTTTATTCTTTGCGCGGCAAGCACTTCCTTAAGGTCGCCGAAGTTCGCTTCTATAATGCCTGTGCCGGCGGCAGGGTCGGCGTCAATCGCAATAAGCTTTATCTTTGCCGCCGCCGCAAGCGCCCTGCTGTGTCCGCCGGCTCCGTAGGTGGCGTCCACCACCACTTCCCCTTTTTTTGGCTCCAGCGCGCGCAGAACCTCGGTAGTCATCACGCTTATGTGCTCCTGCTTCTGTGCTTGCCTGCGCTCATAGGCCTCGCCACCCTCCTCTTGACGGGAGTGATGCGGCATACGAGCGGAAGAAAAAACGGAAGTCATGTAAAGGTTCATCGGCATGTTAAAGAATCCCCAAATCGCCCAGAGTCTGCGCCATCTGGTCAGCGCCCTTTTCAATCCGGCGTTTGTACTCTTCCCAGGTCTTTTCGTTCCAGATTTCGACCCGGTCGGAGACCCCGGCCAGCACGACGCGCGACTTAAGGTCGGCAAATTCTTTAAGGTATTCGGGTATCAAGATGCGGCCCGCGCCGTCTACTTCCGTTTCGACGGCGCCCGCGAGCAGGAACCGGCTCATACCGCGCGTGTCGGCCTGCCCTACCGGCAAGTTGGATACCTTCTCCGCTATCTTTTCCCACGCTTTGAGCGAAAACATAAACAAACAGGTGTCGAGTCCGCGGGTCACCACGACTCGGCGGCCTATTTCTTTACGGAACTTGCTCGGGAGGCTGATCCTCTTTTTTCCGTCCAGCGTGTGCAGATATTCTCCGATAAGCATAGGTATTTTTACAATGTCCCACTTTGTCCCACTAAAGCACAGTCTATCTCACTTTATCCCACCCGGCATACACAAGTTATCCCCACACTTGACAATAGATACAAAGGAACGCAAAAAATACCAAAAGCGCCGCCAAAAAAACCGGAGGACGGCGCGTTTTTACTTATCCACACCTTGCACCAGCGGACATATGGCGTTACAACAAAGAAGAAGCCTTAGTTCTGTCTAAACTTGGAAGAAGGAAGAAGCCGGTGGACAAAAAAACTTTAAGATTTGCCCTCTGCGCGTTCGGAGCATCGTTTGCGCTGATTGCATTAGCCGCTAGTGCAATGAATACAATCGATCTCAAGCCGCCGAAACCCGTCATCCACACGGGCGTCGACAGCAAATGACAAAAACCCCGCCGGCCACCATGCCGGCGGGAAATAATTATTTATATTAGGCGGATGCCTCCGCCAAACGCGCCAGCACAAAGTCGCGCGGCAATACTGAGAGGAACCAGCCCGCTTTAGGCCCCATCGGTTTTCCCAGGAACGACAGGTATATCGCCGAAAAGAGTTCCGCGGGGGCGATAGACTCGCTTTCTTTAAGCCCGTGGAGGAAGTGATGCAGGTCTTCCCCGCTCGGCATAGCCTGCGCGGCGGCAATATGGTTGTGCAGAGTTTTGAGCGCATTTTTTTGCGTGTCTGACAGTTCTTTGGCGCTGTCAGGCAAAATGTCCTGCAGTTTAAACACAAACTTTTCCGGCGCATACTCCTGCAACCAGCGCTTGGCGTACTCGGCGCGCTCGGCAAGCTCAGCCTTGTCGGCATCGGGGAACTCTTTTTGCAAATCTAGGTGAGGCATCTGTACGGCAAAGGCCACCTGGGAAAAACGCGGTAAGGGCGCGGCCGCAGGCACCTTGCGTCCGGGATGTATCAGCTCAAAGAGGCGCGCGTAGTCGTCATCCTTGACCGCCGCATACCCGAGCGCAAGCTTGTCATATTGGTCGTAAAGTACCGGGATAGTGTCCCCTTCCGGGTCAAAGTTAAACGCTTGCATGATGTCTTTGCCGATAAGCGCAAGGCGCAGAATTTTTGCCGGCATGAGAGCTGAAATTTCTTTTGCACTACTCCCGCGCCCCCTGCTGGATGACATTTTTTTGCCGCCGACCAAAAAGAATTCGTAAGGCGCATTTAGCGGAGCCTCGTATGCAAATACTTCTTTTGCTATATGAGCCGCAACATCGCGGGTACCGCCCTTGGTCGAGTGGTCCTTGCCGGCACCCTCTACCTGTACTCCGACAACCTTCCACTTTGCGGGCCATTCGACTTTAAAAGGAAACTTCGCATTGCCTCCGAACGGAGACATCTTGCCTTCATGCCCGCAACCCTTGGCCCACTTGACCATGTCCGGCTCGCAACGGTAGGAAACCTTTTCGCCGTCGAATGCAAATACTTTAGTGGTCCCCCGCTTGCCGCACTGCTCGCAGATGACCGCGAGCGGATACCAGTCATCGGCTTTTTGCGAGCCGGATACTTCCTTGTATATTCTGCGGATATCGGCGGCGCGTTCCAATGCGATGCGGATAACTTCGTCCATTTGGCCGGAAAGGTAAAGTTCGCTCACGTTATAAAACTCAGGCGTATATCCTGCGGCAGTAATGACTTCTTTAAACTCTGCGGCAAAATACTCTGCAAAATTTTCCGCCTTGCCATCGGGAGACGGAATCTTTGAGAGCGGCATGCCCATATACTTGCGAAATTCTTCCGGAAGATACTCGGGAAAGCCGTCCATCGGGTCCATGTCGTTAAACTCGTATTTAAAAACATTATGTATTCCTTTGTCGTTCAGCGCCTCAGAAATCGCCGCGTGTATGGCAACCCCGCGCATAGAGCCTATATGCACGCGGCCGGAGGGCGTCTTTTCATCGCGGATTATAATAGGCCGTCCGCCGGCTGGCGGGTTACCGAACTTCTTTTCTACCTCCTCCGCTATCCTGTCTGCCCAAAACATTCTTGTATCTTAGCCTTTTTTCAGCATTTCCCCGATACTTGACAACATATATTTTGAATGTATTATGTTGAAAGATTTCTTTTCTCTAACGGAGGCTTGCGATGCAATTATTCGGACTGCCTCTACCTTCTGTGGCTATAGGAGTCGCGATTGCGGTTTCCTTCACGCTCTGGCCTCAAATCGGACGCTGGTACGGGATGCCGATCGCGTGGACAAATTCAGTGACGCTTGTTATGTCCACTATCGCAGGGCTCGCACTTTCTGTGCATGACCTGCGGACCGTGGCAATTCCTAACGCGGCAGGGATTATCGCTGTCGGACTGGTTGCGCTGTTCAACGGTGCTGCGGTGTACTTTTACTCGCAGAAAACCGGCGACCCGACAATATCCATTGCCGCCTTCGGGACACTGGTCATGGTATCCATGGTTGTCTCCAACGCTGCACTCTCGTGGGCGCTGCATAAAGAAACCGTGAGTGTTATCCAGATGGGCGGCTTGGCACTCATTGTCGTGGGCATCATCATCTTCACGACGAAATGGTAACGAGTAACCGAATCCCCGCCGGTTGGCGGGGTTTTTCTTTACTCAACCTTTAAAATTTTATATTTCTGCGTGCCGCGGGGGGTGTGGAAGGAGAATTCATCCCCTTTCTTTTTGCCCAAGAGCGCGGCGCCGAGCGGCGAATGATAGGACACTTTGCCGGCCATAATGTCCGCCTCTTCCGCGCCCACAATAGTGTAGGCGTGCTTATCGTCCCCGCCTATCTTTTGGACCGAAACGGTAGCGCCCATCCCGACGATGTCAGACTTCGAGCCCCGGACGATTTTGGCGTTCTTTAAAATCCCCTCGAGTTTGCCGATGCGCTCCTCTACTGCACCCTGCATCTCGCGCGCCTCCTGGTACTCGGCATTTTCCGAAAGGTCGCCAAGTGAGCGGGCATACTCCAGCTGTTCGGCCACCTCGCGGCGGCGTACCGTGCGCAACTCATCAAGCTCCTTCGTCAGCTCTTCAAATTTTTCCTGCGAAATGAGTTCTTCGGCCATATAAGAGCATCAGTGTAAACGAGTGTGGCGTTTTGTCAACGTTTACTCCAAATAATGCGGCGCATTGGCGGTCATAAAGGCGAAGAAGTCGCTCATAACGCCGGAGCCGCCGATAGTCGTGCCGGCAGGCATGCGCTCCAACACCACCGCGTAGGCGTATTTTGGATTGTCGTACGGCCAAAAGCCTATCATCCACGCGTTTTGATACTCGTTGCGCACGCCCACTTGCGCGGTGCCGGTTTTGGCGGCAACTTTTACTGACGCAAGATTGACCGCGGTAGCAATACCGTCGGTAACGCCCATGCGCATGCCCTCGCGCGCCACCTGCAGCGCGTGAGCGTCTATTTGTATCTTCGTCCCCTGCGGCGTGGTCGATGCCGTAAGCGACGGGGTAAGCAAAGTCCCCCCGTTGGCGATTGCCGCGGCCATACGGACCGCTTGCAGGGGCGTTACTTGTACGCCGTATTGGCCTATGGCGGTATGGTAGGTGTTGCCCAAGCGCCACTCTGGGTCGTCGGGGAAATTTGCCGCCTTCCACTCAGGTGTGGGGATAGTGCCGCCGGCTTCGGAAAAGCCTGCCAGTCCCGCGTCGGAGCCGAAGCCGAAGCGCTTTAAATAGTCGTCAATCCGGGCGATACCGAGCCCCGGCTGACTTTCAAAACCGCCGCCCACTTCATAAAAATATACATCGGAGGAGACCGCTATCGCCCGCCGCGCGTCGGTCCAGCCGTTGACGCGCCAATCTTTAAAAACAGTGGGCTGGTCCGGATTGTACGGATTCGGAACTACAAGCTTGCCCGTCGAAAGTATTTGTTTGTACTCGTCGATGACTCCTTCGGCAATAGCGGCGGCGGCCATCAGAGGCTTTACAATAGAACCCGGCGAATAAAGCCCGTCGGTGGCGCGGTTAAGAAACGGCAGTTGCCGGTCGGCATTGTAGCTTTTAATAGCCTCCGCGTCGCCGGCGACTATTTTCTCGGGTGAGTACTCCGGATAACTGGTAATCGCCAGCATCTCGCCGGTGCGCACGTCCATAATAATTGCGGCACCCCCCACCGCGCCGGCGGCGCGGGCACGCCCGGCGACAGCGTCAAATAACCCCTGGTTGACCAGCGCGTCAATCGACAGCGCCAATTTCCCGCCGGGGACCGGCGGGCTTACCTTCGCTTCGGATACGACCTTGCCGCGGGCGTCCGTTTCGGTGAGCATAAGGCCGTTCTCCCCCTTTAATATCGTATCAAAAGCTTTTTCCGCGCCGTCGAGTCCCACGTACGCGTCGCGATAATAAAATCCGGAGGAGTCTTTGGCCGGCGCTTTAACATAACCCAGCGCGTGCCCGAGTCCGCGGTACGCGGTATAGACGCGCGTCGCGTAATCATCTTCTACTGAGGCGCGCTCATTCCATGCCAATGGGCGTCCGGCGCGGTCTTCTAAAACGCCGCGGTCCGCGAAAATAATCGTCTGTTCGAGCTGATTCTCCCTCGCCTGCTTGGCGTAGGCGGCGCCGCCACGTATTTGCAGGTCGCCCGCCCGCACAAGCAACATAAGCACTATAAATCCTATAAGAAAACCTGCATACGCGAACGAACGTCTGGAAAGCGGCCTCTCAATGCGGCCTTCAAACTGGTCGCGGTCAAACTCTCCCGTATTGGCGGAGTCGATGAGTATCTCGTCGGGGTCAATTTCTTGATGTTTTTTTTTGCCGCGAAATCCGAACCGCATCCAGCCAGTATACCCGCCTCGACCCGCACAGGCGAACCGAGGCGGGGCGGGCTAAATTTCCGCTTAAATTTTTTCTTGCGGATTTTTGTCTAAAAAATAGGCACTTCCCCAATAGCGGGCGAGGAACCCGGTCAGCGCCAAAATAGTAAAGGGGAAGAACAGGTAGCGGAGCGTGCCCGTAGGCGCGCCCCACGCGAGGTCAAGCAGAAGCCCGAGAATAACACCGAATATCCACCGGCCCGAGAGCGCGGCGATTAAAACTCCTGCCACCGAAAGCGGCCAGAACGGGACCAGAAACCCGGCTGAGGCGAGCAGGAACGTAACTGCGTATATCCATCGGCTACTCTGTGACATGGGAGGATTGTTTCCACACCTCGACAAAACGGAGCATAAACATATCTACCGGCAAATTAAAGTATAGCGTAATAAAAGACTCGCCTTCTGCGCGGTCGATGTGCGACACGCGGGCGCTTATGCCGCCCATTATTCCCGGCAGGAGCGCTTCGTCGCCGACCGACACTTCTGTGCCGGCGGGCACCTGCGCGCGCAGAGAGCCCCCGCCTTGGCCCTCTACTACGACAGAAACAACCGCGCCCGCGCGCGCCGAAAGGCGCAGCAGGGAATCGTATTTCTCGCCCGGAGCGGAGTAGAGCGTCACCCGCGCGGCGTGCGCGTATACTTCCGAGACAGTGCCGATTACCGTAGTCCCGCCCGCGGACACCACGTCGCGCAGCGTCACCCCTTCCGCTTCTCCCGCATCAATAACCAAAGTGTCATAGGGCGTCGCGGGCGGGCGCAGAAGCACTCCCGAGAGTATGCGCGTTACCCGCGCGTCGCGGCCCAGCCGGGCCTTCAACTCCAAATTTTCGCTGTACAGCGCGTTTCGGTCCGCCTCGGCCGCCGCCAGGCGGGTCGGGTCGGCAAGAGGAGCGTCTGTGCCGAATCGCGCGTCCAAAATAGGCGCCGCAAACCGCCAAAAAAAACCGGAGAGCGGCGCGCGCCAAGCGGCGGCTACGCCAATAAGAACCACAACGAACAACAAACCCGCAATACGCGCTCTTCTGCTGCGGACAGATGCCGCGGAAAGTCTATTGGATATCATCATCATGCTCGGTAAGCATATCGCGATGCAATTCGAGATTCTCTAAAATAACACCGGTGCCGCGGGCGACCGCCGTCAGCGGGTCGTCCGCCACAAAAACCGGCACCTTCAGCCACTGCGAAAGCAGCGAGTCGAGGCCTTTAAGCAGCGCGCCTCCGCCGGTCAGCACAATGCCGCTGCGCATGATATCGGAAAGGAGTTCCGGCGGCGTGGTTTCAAGCACCTCGCGCACCGACTCCACCAGCGTGTCTATCGACTGCGATATAGCCTCGCGGATATCCGAGTCGGTAAGCACCACCTCGCGCGGTAGGCCTGTAATAAGGTCGCGTCCGCGCACCGCCGCCTCAAAATTTCCCGCCCCTTCAGAGACCGAGCCGATGGCGATTTTTACCGCTTCGGCGGTTTTCTCGCCTATTAAAATTTTAAACTCGGAGCGGACGTACGCGACAATATCCTGATTAAGTTTCTCGCCGGCGATGCGGAGATTTTTTGAGCGGACAATGCCGCCCAGCGAGAGCACCGCAATGTCAGTGTTGCCTCCGCCGATATCAACAAGCATCGACCCGACCGCCTCGCGTATCGGCAAGCGTATCCCGAGCGCCGCCGCGATAGGCTCTTCGATAATATGCACCTCCCGGGCGCCCGCGTTCTGCGCCGCGTCTTTAACCGCGCGCATCTCCACGTTGGTTATCCCCGACGGCACGCCGATGACCACTCGCGGTCCCAACATCTTTTTTTGCAGACCTTGCGCGCGGTTCATCAGGTACGCGAGCATCTCTTCGGTCGCTTCAAAGTCGGATACGACGCCGTCGACCAGAGGCTTGACCGCGATTAGGTGCGCCGGCGTGCGGCCGAGCATGTCGCGCGCGGCGGTACCGACCGCCACCACTTGGCCGGTTTTTTGGTTGACCGCCACCACCGACGGCTCGGTTACAACGATACCCTTGCCCCGCATATACACGAGCGTATTTGCCGTGCCAAGGTCCACCCCGATATCGTTGGAGATAAGCGGGAGAAATTTATTTTTGAGCCGTTTAATCATTGGTCAGGTGGGCTATGAGTTCCGAGAGACTGCGGTGGGAGGTCAGGCCACTTTGACGTTCTACGCATTCGAACTTGCCTTCCGCAAGCGATTTTTGGGACACGACGACGCGCAGCGGGATTCCGATAAGGTCGCTGTCAGCAAACTTTTCTCCGGCTCGCATGTCGCGGTCGTCCCACAATACCTCGATGCCCGCTTCGGACATTTCGCGGTACATTTCTTCGGCCTCCTTTTGCACTTCTTCGTCAGTACCGAGCTGTACTAAATGCGCGGCAAAGGGAGCTATAGATTTTGGCCACACGATGCCTTTGTCGTCTGACAGAGTTTCCACAACCGTACCCATCAAGCGCGCGGGGCCTATGCCGTAGGAGCCCATCACCACCGGCACGCTTTCGCCGGAGTCATTTTTAAAAGTAAGACCGAGCACCGAAGAGTATTTCGTCCCCAGCGGGAAGATATTGCCGACCTCTATCGCCTTTTCCTCGCGCATGTCTTCCTTGCGGAGCCCCAGTTCGGAGAGCGTCGCGTCATCGTACACTTCTTTATTGACCGCGAGCTTGCGGCCCTCATGTATATAAATAGTATCCTCGCCCGCGGGGCACACGGTCTGGAACTCGTCGCTAAACTTGGAGAACGAGCCGCCGCTCGCGAAGGTGCGGTAAGTCTTGCCGCCCAAGCCCGCGCGCTCAAAAATTTTCAAGTAAGCTTCGGCGCACGTTTCATAAAATTTCCGGAATTCTTCCTCATCGCGCGAAAAGGAGTACAGGTCTTTCATAATAAACTCGCGCGAGCGCATAATGCCGGACTTTGCGCGCAGCTCGTTGCGGAACTTGGTCTGGAACTGGTACACGTATTTCGGCAAATCTTTATACGAACCGATATGGTTGCGCATAATAGCCGTAAGCGCTTCTTCATGGGTGTTGGCAAGTCCAAGCTCTCCGCCGGACTTCAGCGCGGTTTTAAACCAGACATCATTAACCTCATCGCTCCAGCGGCCGCTTTTTTTCCATACCTCCGGGTCCTGCAGCGCCGTAAGCAGGAGCTCGACTCCGCCTATCGCGTTCATTTCCTCGCGGATAACGCCGATAACTTTGTTAAGCACACGCAAGCCCAGCGGCAAAAACGCGTAGACTCCCGCCATTTCTTTATGCACAAACCCGCCACGGATAAGCAGCTGAGCGTTCTTGGAAACCTCGTCTGACGGCGCTTCGCGCCGCGTTTTGGTAAAGAGTTGCGATTGCTTCATATGAGAAGCATTGTAAGCCTAAAAAGAGCCCCAGGCAAAAGGTTTTCGGCGTCCTGGCAGGATACTTGACTTTTGTTGTCAATTGTGCTAACATCATACGCAGCACAAGTTCCGTGCGAAAACAGGCTTCCACCACAACCAAGGGGGTTACCAGTGGCCCACAAGCATCTTGCTCTTGTTCATCCCAAGACCGGCGCGGCGAAATTTGAGGGGGTCGTGATCCCCTACAAATCTCCGATCGACAAGATCCTCGCCGCGCTCTTGGCCATCTACAAGAGCGACAGTGAAATCCGCGTCATCGAGTTCTGGAAGGACAACCAGTGTCCTCCGGAGCAATTCGCTGCGTGGCGCGATGCAAAGATCTACCCGATTGACATCGGCGATCGGAAGTATCACGAGGTCGGCGTCGGTTCGGCGTCGGAGTTCGTAGTCAAGGAGTTCGGAATGGAGCTCACCGACGGCTTTGTCAAGCTTGTCGGGCTTATCAACAAGAACAACAAGACCGGCATGCTGAAGGGCTACAAGTTCTCGATGGCATACATGCTTCGGGAACTCTACGAACTCGACGAGTCCGAAGTGTTCCACGCGACGGTCGTCTCCAAGACAATCGATGTGCTGGAGAGTTTCGCGGCCGTCGAGAACGGGACCATGATGCAGCCGATCGACGGCCTCGACGAGGCCCTGCCCGACCTGGTCAAGAAGTTCGAGGGGTGCAACTATTCCCCTCTGACCCTTGGCCGGTACCTTCGCGACCGGTGGCTCCTCGGCGACGAGCCGAGCGTCATCCGCGAGAAGGTCGAGTTCTGGACCAAGAACTTCGATGAAGTGCGGGACAAGCTCGCGCATGCGGCGGCAGCGGCGAAGAAATTCGCTCCTATCGTGCATGATGTGGCCGGGACGAGGGCTGTGGTCGTCAAGAGCGACGACCGCTTCTTCGCCAAGGCTATCATCAAGAGCGGCCTCTACGGGATCCGCGTTATCGTCTCGGGTTCGGGCCATACGGTCATCTCGACCAATGGTTACGATCTCGCGAAGATGGCCGGAGCCCTCGAGAAACTCGAACCGGGCAAGTGGTACCACCAGTCGCGGATGGGCGCGCTCATCAACGGCGGGCCGCAGTACGTCGGCGTCGAGCCGACCAGCATCGGTTCGGCGCAGCTAATCGGGCTGATGAAGATGCACGTTCAGCCGAAGGGCGACGCTGTCATGGAGCGACCGCAAAGGCCACAACCAGAAGCCTGGACAGCAGTCCGAGCAGAAGGTCGAGGCGCAAGCCCCGGCCACAGAGGAAGCTCCAAAGCAGGACTGATTCTTTCAGTCGACAAGCAACACACCCCCGGCATTCGTGCCGGGGGTGCTTTCTTTATCCACACGAGCTACTTGCTTTTTTATTAAGTTTATGACATAATACACGGTGTGAAAAAAGCGGGGTTTTTGATACTAATTCCCACCCGTCCCCAGCCCGACACGGTCGTGGCTATCTTTCTTTTAAAAACCTTCGGCAAAGACAAATTTCCAGGCATTGAACAGGCGACTGTTGAAGTCCGCTCTACTCTTGCCGATGACGAGACATTTGATTCGCTCGCTAAACAAAACATCGTGGCAATCGACCTTGGTGGCGGCGCGCTTGACCACCACGGCAAGACCGAGTGCACCACTGAACTCGTCGCTAAATATCTCGTTGTCGAAAAAGACCCGGCGCTCGCGCGTCTTATCGCCTATGCGCGACGCGACGACAAGGATGGCAAAGGTACGCTATCGACCGATGCTATTGACCGCGCATTCGGACTCTCCGGGCTTATCGCCTCGCTCAACAAGTTACATACAAATGACCCTGATCGCATAGTATCCACCATACTTCCCTTGCTTGAAGCACATTATGCCGCAGCCCGCCAGCATCATGTCGAACTGCCGGCTGAAGTCGCTCGCAAGAAAAAAGAAGGAAATTATGAAGAACGCTCCGTTAGCCAAAAAAATAAAAAACTTCTTATGGCCTGTGTTGTCTCCGACAAGCCGTCGATGCCTACCTATTTACGCTCGCAGCAGGGCCCGCGAGCGGACGTTGTCGTGCAAAAATCAGAAGGCACTAACCATATCTGCATATTGACACGCCAGGAGCGAAAAATAGACCTTTCTAAGGTTGCCGCGCTTATCCGCATGCGCGAGGCCGAACTTTTATGCTTAAACATCCCCGAAGACGAAAAGTATCTCGAACAGACAGGCCGGATTACTGAGTTGTCGCAGTGGTACTACGATCCGATGACCAATTCTATATTAAATGGCGGTGCGCACAGCCGTAACGTCCCTGAATCAAAAATAGATTGGGAGGAATTGAAGCAGATAGTCCACGTGGGTCTCCAGCTGGGCGGCAAAGCGTAATTAAAAAAACTAACAAACTCTTTCCTGTATAAAGCTCGTCCGTTCTTCGGGAGGCAGGACGGGGACCCGTATTAAATCGTATCCGAATTTAATATACGCTTTTTCAATATGCTGGTGGATAACTTCGGCTTGCTCCAACGTCCGTTCCCGAACGCCGTCCTTTTCATATATTCCCAAGGTTTCCAATAAAAATATTTGCGTGTATCTATTTTCCCCCAAAGTAAAGATTTGCGGAGGAATAGGTACATTGCCATATGTACAATAGGCGTAGCCATCCACAATACCTCGGTCACAATAGACAGTGTTACCTTTGGCTTCAGCTTCCAGTTTCAACTGCCGTTGCAGTACGAGGTTTTGAAATTCCCCTAAATCTTTCCATGGCAAAGCCTCACTACTTTCTTTTAATTGCTCCTCTTCTATAATTATCCGGGCCGCTTCGGGAACTATCGCGCATCCCCTGGCTGCAAGAATTTCTATTATCGTCGTTTTACCAACACTAGGACCCCCAGTGATTACATACTTTTTCATAGACTGAAAATATCTATAAATACTACCCTACCAACTTGGCGATGTCGTGGTAGGTTACGACCAGCATAAGCAGAGCGATGAGGGCAAAGCCCGCAAGCGACAGCGTAGTGATTATTTTTGGAGATACCGGCCGGCGGATAACCCCCTCTATAATAATGATGAGCAGCCGCCCGCCGTCGAGCCCCGGTATGGGAATGAGGTTGATGATGGCGAGATTGATTGAGATCAGTGCAGTAATAAAAGCAGCCGCCGCAAAGCCGTCTTGTACGGCATTTGCGCCCACACCGGCAATACCGATTGGTCCTGACACCGAAGCCCAGTCTGCCGCGCCTAAGAACAGCTGGTTAAAAAAGGCCCCGAGCCCCGCCGCGGTCGCGGCGGTTACTTGTTTGGCCGAAATAACTCCTTGCAGAAGAGCCAGATGCGGCGGCAGCTGCAAAACACCGATGTCCGCCATGCTTACACCGAGCACTTTCTTGCCCTCGGCTATTCCTTCCGCCGGTTTTGCGACAAAAACTTTTTCTTCGCTTTTGCGTAATACCTGTACTACCAGCGACTCATTTTGATGCTCGCCGATAAACCGCGTTATATTTTCTGCGGTTAAGGGGGGCGGGAGCTTTGCGGTTCCGGTTTCAATCGATTGTATGGCGTCCCCCGACGCTAGCCCGACCTTTGCCGCCGGAGAATCGGGGAGGACCTGCACCACCGTCGCGCGGACATCGCGCACCTCGCCGAGCGCGGATGTGCCCGGAGACGCCGCCATGCCGGACATATAGCCGGCGGAGAGCGCGAGCCATCCGACAAGAATATTCATGGTCACGCCCGCGACTATCACGCCCGCCTGCACCAACCGGGGCTTCCCCGCCATGCTGCGCGGGTCCCGCGCGTCGGTGCCGGGGTCCTCGCCGTGGATGCGCACAAAACCGCCGACTAATAACAGATTAAAAGTGTATTCCGTCTCGCCCCACCGCACGCGCAAAAGCCGCGGCGGAAAGCCGATTGCAAACTCATCTACCCGGATGCCAAAGAGTTTGGCCGCGGTAAAATGCCCGAGCTCGTGCACCCATATCAAGGCAACTAAAATAACTATAAATATAAACAGGGACATTTAATTTGAGATTTCTTTTTCTTTGCGCTCGAGCGCTTGGTCAAACTGCCGGTTTGCGGCGTCGACGCGCTTTTGCATCTCGTCTTTAGAGCGGAACTTCTCGTCCTCGGTCAGGAGCTTGTCCTTCTCTTGTTTTTGAATGTCGTTCCAAATATGGTCGCGCGCCGCCCGCAGCTCGGTGCGCAACTCCTCGACCTTTTCTTTTGCCAGTTTCAGCAGCTGTTCGCGTCTATCCGCCGTCAGGTCGGGGAAAGATACGCGGATACCCTTTTCATCTGCCCCGACCGACAATCCGAGGTTGGCGACCGTAATCGCCTTCTCTATCTCCTTGGCGTTACCCATATCCCACGGAGTAATGCGGATAGTGCGCGCATCCTCTACTGTAACGGTCGCTATTTGCACTATAGGCACGCGAGTGCCGTAGCTCTCTACCAGTACGGAGTCCAAAATAGCCGGCGCGGCCCTGCCGGTGCGTATGCCCGAGAGCTCTTTGCCGGAGCGCTCCTCTATCTCTTTAATGCGCTTCTCGAAAGGTTTAAAATCGTATGCCATGGCTATAGTATAGCAAAAATAAGCTTGCTGGAGGGCAGAAAATTTCCTGCTGATAAATTTTCCTACTGCACGGCCCCGTCGGGCCTGCAGACCCTCCCTCAACCTTATTTTTGCTACCTTACCCTAAACCGCTTCGCGGCGGGCGGGTAGATTTTTACAAGCGGGTCTTTGGCGGTGTCATACGCACGCGCCGGGGCAAGGTAGCGGCCGTAGTGGATAACCCGATGAGTAAAATGCCCCCACTCTTTTACGGGCAACAATATCATTAGGTCTTTTTCTATCTTCACCGGATTTTTATGGTCCGAGAGGTCAAAGCGCTGCACAAACCGTATGACATGCGTGTCTACTGTAATCCCCGCCACCACGCCGTACGCCTCTTTTAAAACCACGGTTGCCGTTTTGCGCGCCACACCCGGCAGCCGGAGCATCTCTTCTATAGCGCGCGGCACTTCCCCGCCGAACTCTTTTTCAATCATTGCGGCGGACGCAAGAATATTTTTTGCCTTGGCGCGGTAAAAGCCCGAGGAAAATATGTCCCGCTCAAATTCGTTTATACTCTTCTGCGTCTTCCCCGCATGAACATAATCTTCGAGCGTTCTATACTTTTTAAACAGCTTTTCTGTAATTTTATTTATCTGCTTGTCGGTCGACTGCGCGCTCAGCTGCACCGCGATTAAAAGCTCCAGAGGGTTGTTGAAGTTGAGCTCTATCTCCGCGCCGGGGAAAAGCTTTTTAAGCGCGCGGTCGAGTTTTAAAATCCTAGCTTTTCTTTCTTTGAGTTTTTTCGGGGTCATTCTGTTATTTTGCAAAATATTAGAATGACGGCAAGGAGAGCGCGAGGTGTTCGAGAAGCATCTTCAACGACGGCGCGCGGTCGCCGATATAGTCGCGCGCCATCGCGATATCCTCCAGTGCTTGGCGCCCCCGCGCTGTCTGCGCAAAATGCAGCTTCACGCATTCTGTCTCGAGCGCGTTGATAAAGTCGCGCACGCGCTCTTTGGTACCTTCCTCGTCTTTAAGCATCTTGGCAATCAGGTCGCTGCGCTCTTTGCCGGAAGCCGCAAGGAACGCGGCTGGCAGAGCGGAAAAATAGTCTGGCCTGCCGGCCTCTGCCGTCTTGGCCGAGACAGGAGACCCGAGGACTTTTTTCTGGGCTGGCAGACGCTTTTCATACATCATCATCCGCGACTTCAGCGTTGCTATGAGCGTCCCGTGCGGTACAAGGAGAATAAAAGTGGTGCCTTCCTGCGGCTCTTCAAAAAGTTTTAAGAGAGCCTGTTGAGCCTCGCTGGTTATCGATGCCGCACTGATAAGAAATACCGCTTCATTAAAATTTTTGAGGCTCGCTAATGCAATAAGCTCGCGGGCCTCATCGACCCCAAAACGCTCAAACTTGCTTGCCCAAAATGGTTTGAGCTCTGTTTTATAAGCCTCGAACCGGGAGGCTGAGTCTTCTATGTAATACGCGTGATGTTTCATCTACCTCTTCGCGAACTATCTTTTAATTCATCGCTTCGCGATGATGGCCTTTTTGTACGTGTCCAAGTGGTTGAGCGCGATGCCGGTCCCTTTGGCCACACAGTAGAGCGCGTCGTCGGCGACAGCCGCCTTGACCCCCGTGCGGCGCAGCACCAGCTCGGCAAAATTCCGGAGCTGAGAGGTGCCGCCGGTCATGGTGATACCGGAGTCGATTATATCGGCGGCGAGTTCGGGCGGCGTCTCCTGCAAAACATCACGGATAGCTTTGATGATTTCGCGCAACTCTTTGCCCATTGCTTTGACTATGTCGTTGGTGCGCAGCTCGGCCGACCGTGGCAACCCGGTGATAAAGTCGCGTCCCCGCACCGCCATGACCAACTCTTCCTCGACCGGAACGGCCGAACCTATTCCTATTTTGACATCCTCCGCCGTCTTCTCCCCTATGGCAAGATTGTAGGTCCTCTTTATATAGTCGGTGATAGCGCGGTCAAGTTTGTCTCCCGCGCATTTTATCGAGGTAGAAGCGACAATACCGCCAAGTGAGATAACCGCCACATCGGTCGTGCCGCCGCCGATATCTACTACCATGTGGCCTTTGGCCTCCTGTATCGGAATACCCGCGCCGATAGCCGCGAGCACCGACTCTTTGACCACGTACGCGTTTTTGGCGCCCGCGCGGATGGCGGCCTCTACAACCGCGCGGCGCTCAGTCGAGGTAACACCGGTAGGTACGCTTATCATTACTTCCGGCTTAAAAAACTGCCAGCGCCCGAGCGCTTTGGTAATAAAATATTTAAGCATCGCCTGCGTGATACGGTAATCGGCGATAACGCCGTCGCGCATGGGACGGTACGCCACGATTTCTCCGGGAGTGCGGCCTATCATGTCTTTTGCCTCGGCGCCGACGGCCAAAATCCGTTTATCAATCTCCGAAATAGCGACCACCGACGGCTCGTTGAGCACGACCCCCCTGCCGGGCACAAACACGAGCGTGTTCGCGGTGCCCAAGTCAATACCCAGCTTTGGAGTAAAAAATGCCATTGCGCTACTCATAATACTTTAGTTAGAGGACAAAACAATAAACTATTGACTTTCTTATATAAAATAGATACGGTACTAAATGGATTGTGCTCGCGCATCCGTTCCTACAAACCCACAGTGGCCCCACCGGGTCAGGAGGTGATATTTGAAAAGTCCACAACAGCCGGAATCTTGGCAGACCTGCGCGCTTATCGCTCTTGCTTTGGAGGACCCTCGCGGACTGGAGTCCGTGGTCGACTTCCAACTATCGAAAACCGTCGTGGAAGGCCTCGCGCGGCAACTGAGTATCGGTGACCTGCTCGAGCGCATTAACGGCTCTCTTTACTCGGGCGAATTGCTGGCCTACTTGCCGAAAGCACTCGGACCCACAAAGGAGTCCTTGCAACCGGTCGTTGACGCTTTGTTGTCGGACGACTTCGGCAAGTGGGATGACTGCGACCTGAGAAAGTTTGCCGATGCTTATTGGAAAGCGATGGTCGGCGAGCGCCTCGCCCGCGGGGATATCCGCCGGGCTTGGGACAACGCGAAGAAGGCTTTCCGCGGCTTCAGTGTCCTCGAGTACGCCATCGAGGCGGCACATGAGGTCCCCTCGCACGGCGAGCCGCAGGAGCTTGCGGCATCCCGCCGGCACTGTGTCGACTTCATCAAGACGGTCTACGAGATCCTCTACAAACAGGGCCTCGTACCGCTCGTCTCGAACGCGTTGCTTACAAAGAGCGAGATGGCGGCATGGACCGGGCGGGCACCGCGCAAGGAACCCTTGCCCGGCGAACTGTTTGCAAGGGTCTTCGCCGAAAAAGGCACCTTCGGCCCTATCTCGCAAATGATTGTCGCTATAGCCTGCTACTTTGCCGAACAGCGCGATGCAAAGCGGCAAAAACATGCAGCTGAACAGCAGGCTCACTGCTAACAGCGCCGCCGCGAATTAATTTTCGCGGCGGTTTTTCTTTTTTACGCCTGCTCTCTTTTTATAGAAAGACCGAGTTTTTGGAGACGCTCTTCTATGTGCTCGTACCCGCGGTCGATAAGGTAGGCGTTGTTTATGGTACTGGTACCCTCCGCCACGGCCGCGGCGATAATGTACGCGAGTCCGCCGCGCAGATCGGGGCTTTCGAGTTCTTTGCGGCTGAGGCTCCGCGGGCCCTTAATCCAAATCTTATGCGGGTTCATCACGGTGATGTCCGCGCCCATGCGGACGAGGTCATCCGTGTAGCGGAACCTCCCGTCAAAAATCGTTTCCAATATCGTCGCCTCGCCTTGGCATTGGCTCAGAAATACCGCCATCGGCGCCTGCAGGTCGGTCGGAAAGCCCGGATACTCGTGCGTGCGCACCGAAACCGATTTATACGGGCCTCCTTTTTTGACGGTAATAAAATCAGAACCTGCTTCGAACACAACTCCCGCGCGGCGCAGCAGCGCCATAAGAGAGTCCACATGGCGGGGCTCGCAGTGAGTAATTTTTACTTCCTCTCCCGCAAGCGCCGCAAGCAAAATAAAGCTCCCTGTCTCTATCCGGTCGGGCGGCGTGACGTACGGCAATCCATTGCTGTGCAAAAGCTTGCCGCCGGTTCCCGTAATGACGAGCGTCGGGGTATCCTCCCCTTCTATACGCGCGCCGCAGGCATTCAGATACCGGATGAGCGTGCCTATCTCGGGCTCCATGGCGGCATTCTCCAAAACAGTTTCTCCTTCCGCCAGCGCCGCGGCAAGCATCAGTGTTTCGGTCGCGGTCACCGACACCGACGGAAAGAAAATACGCGCGCCTTTCAGCTTGCCGGTAATGGTAAAAAGTTCGTCTTTTTCCTCTACTACCGCTCCGAGCGCCTTGAAGCCTTCTAAAAACAGGTCAATCGGCCGCTCGCCGAGCACGCAGCCGCCGGGAAACGGAAAAGTGACCGTCCCGTAGCGCGCGAGTACGGGGCCGGTCAGCACAATCGAGGCGCGGAGGCGCTCGGCTATCTCTTTTTTAAGCACGGGCAACTCCCCCGCCAGGAGCTCCTGTATGCGTTTGACATCCTCTATGTCGGGCAGATTTTCAATGACGACCGTGTCATCAAACAACACGGTTGCCGCAAGGCATTTCAGTGCGGCGTTTTTGGCGCCCTTAACCGCGATTTCCCCGCGCAGGACTTTGCGCCCCGCAAGACCTTCGACAATAAATTTACTTTTTATCATATCTTTTTTGAGCAAAGCGTTTGGCCGATTCGGCTTTTGCCTCTTCGGTATGATGTTCCGGCTTTATTTCCCACCAGAATTTTTTTGAAAAATCTTTCGATTGTTCGCAGACGCTTTTAAGGTAGTACAGGTCTTTGGTGGGGATAGCGACCAACAAGCGCCCCATGCGCGGCATCGACAGCGGCGGGATATGGTCGCGGCGGCGGCTGACATTAAGCGTGTCCATAAAATATTTCATCAGCTCGCCGCGCTCGGTCGCCTTCTCTTTTTTAGAGCGGGTTGAAAGCGTTTCCATATGCTTGCCGATATGCTCCATGGTGTGGAGTATACCTTATTTGACAAAACCGGTCGGGTAGGAGATATTGAACTTTGGTCTTTGCCACTTTCGCGTCGCTGCGATCCGGCCCACCGCCGCCGTCAACAGAACGCAGCAACGCAGGCGCCGCGAGTGTACGAAGGACAATGCCCACTAGTCGCATAAAACGATGAAAGGGCGTCCCTCAGACACCGCCGCGACGCAGAAGGCCAGACATCTCCCATGGGAGAAGATGTCTGGCCTTTAATTTTTTATAAAACTGTTGCATATTTAGACGTACATGAAGGACCCAATAGTACAAGCGGGCGATCCGGTGCTGCGTGGCAAGGCCAAGCCGGTCGATAAAAAAGATATCGGCTCGAGAGCCGTGGCCAAAATTATCGCCGATATGAAAAAAGCGCTGCACGCGGAGGAATTCGGCGTGGCTATCGCCGCGCCGCAGATAGGCAAGCCGCTGCGGATATTTGTCATATCGGGAAACGTCTTTATCGAAGATGCGGCCGAGGGCGGAGAAAAAAAACCTACGCCCGCGGACCGTGTTTTTATCAATCCGGAAATAACCCGCCTATCGCGCGGCAAAACCGAGCGCTCGGAAGGATGCCTTTCGGTGCGGGGCAAGTACGGTACCGTTATCCGCCACGACAAAGCGTCTATTAAAGCGCTTGATGAGAACGGCAAGAAAATTACCTATCACGGCGCGGGGCTGGTCGGGCACATATTCCAGCACGAGTGCGACCATCTCGAGGGAATACTGTACACCGACAAAGCCGTACAGTTGGAAGAAGACGGGGATATGCAAAGCGCCCGGACGAAGCTCCAACAAAAACGCGCCGTATAAAGTATGTCCGTTAAAAAACCCTTATTCGCATTTTTTGGCACGTCGATAGACTCGACATTCGCGCTGCAGCAGCTGGAGCGGGTAGGCCTCGTCCCGACACTAATCATCGATAATAAAAACTCCTTTCCTCCGGAACTGTACAATACCGAGTGGGATTTTTTTCTTGTCGCGTCATACGGCAAAATACTAAAAAAAGAGACTCTTAACCTCCCCCGCCGCGGGTGCCTCAATATCCACCCATCGCTCCTGCCGAAATTCCGGGGACCATCGCCTTATGTCTCGGCAATACTGGCCGACGAGCGCGAGACGGGCGTGACGCTTATGCTGATGGAAGAAACGATGGATACCGGCCCCATCCTTGCGCAAGCGCGTATCGCTATCGCGCCCGAAGATTGGCCGCCCAAAGGCCTCTTGCTTAGCCAAATGCTATTTACCGAAGGAGTAAATTTGCTTGCGGAGGCGCTGCCGCAGTGGCTCGAGGGGACTCTCGAGCCGGAGCCTCAGAATGAAAGTGAAGCGACCTATACTAAAAAATTCGGTGATGCCGACGCCCGGCTTAACTTAAACGGCGACGCGCGAGGGCAATTTTTAAAAATACAGGCCTTCGACAAAAGTCCCCGGGCATATTTTTTAAATTCGAAGAATAAGCGCGTCATCGTGACCGATGCGGCGTTTGCGGACGACAAACTTGAAATTTTGAAAGTCATACCTGAAGGCAAAAAAGAAATGCCATACGCGGACTATCTTCGAGGCGTGCAGGGCTAAATGCTGCTGCGCCAGCCGCGTACATACTCCTTTACCTTAAGCGCGCCGCGGCGCAGGATGTGCAGGCGCTTCTGTTTGTGGCGCCCCAGCTCGGACAGGAGCTCTCCCAGCCCCAAGTCAATTGCCGCATGCATGCTCTCTCCCCAGCTGGAAGCCCGATAGATGTTTTTAGAGGCCTGTATCGTAAACTCCGCGCGATACTTCTCCCCGTCGCGTACCGGACTGTACTCCAGTTCGATATCAGCATGCGCCGACGGGTCGTGCTGCAAAAACTTTTCCGTATTTTTGAGACGCTTTTCGGCGTAGGAGCGCAACTCGTCGCTGACCTCCAGCCCCGTACCCTTGATGTTGTAGTTAAGCATATAGGGTAGTATACCAAATGCAAAAAACTTGACCTAGAGCGCGGAGTTTTTATTTTTTAAAGAAACGCAAAAGCAGCCGAGCAAGAAACACCGACAGCGGCAGCAGCACGGCCATCTGCAAAATCGGGCTGAGCCCTATCCCGAAAAGCAGCGGCATCGCGGGCGCATACTCCCACCGTTCTAAAAAAAGCGCCTTATACTCGACGAATACGGAAATGCAGAAGCCAAACAGCGCCAAGGCGGCATAGTCTACGCCACGCGCGCGGATTATCCAGCCGCCGTCGCGCCTATAGAGCGCGACTACAGCAACGGCAAATAGCGTGTAAAAAACATCGCCCAGCGTCGCGTAAAGCGCTAGCGGGAGCGGCCCGCCCAAAGACCCATAATTGGTATACAAAGGCGCATGCAGTGCCTCCCAAGCATAGTGGAGGAGGAAGGCCGTGCCAGCGGCGGCAAGCCCGGAGTATAAAAAATCCCGGAACATCCTTATCAGTATATACAAATAAAAAAACCGCCCCGACCCGGGGCGGCGTGTGCTTTTAGGCGGCGCGGACCTCGACCAGAAGATCTTTGAGCTTCTTTTCGAACCACGGGTCAGTCTTCTCCGCGATAGGTATGACCCGCTCTTCGGTCTCTGCCGCATACGCGAGCTGGCGGCGGCGATTCCAATTCTTCATATCCTTGAAGTTGAGGTACCGGTCGCCGCACTTGATTATCCGCTCGGTAAAATCGCCGGCGGTTATCGCTCCCCAATACTCACCCGATGTCTTTTTGATCACACGGATAACCTTGCCGGTATGATCGAATACCCGGACCACTTTGGAGAGCGTCAAAACCGACGTAAGCACCTCCGCTCCGAAGAGTTTGGAGATAATCACCGGAGGGGTGAAGGTATCCTCCGGATTGTCGTGCAGCAGACTGGTGATGGCCGTCTTTTTGTCCTTGTGACCCCGCTTCGCAAGCAGCACAGTGAGTTCCCGCGGATGCTCGAAGTACCGCCGCCCATCGTCCCGCACTTGCCGACGATGACCTTCTTTCGAGAGAAAATAAGCAAGACTGAGCTCTTCCGAATCATCCGGGCTTAAATGCGTGAAGTGAGCAAAAAACTCTTGCCTGTTCACAATAGCCTCCTTTCTATAAGACCTTATTCCTGGCGTTACCGTAACACAAAATTATTATTCAGCAAATTGACATTATTTGTATACCATGGCAATATGCAACTAATCGGTCTTTCTCAAAAATAAGGAGGTTCTACATTGGCTTACAGCCGTACTGACTTTCCGCTCTATCCGCTCCACCCGGGGTTCGTAGGCGCCAAGCCTATCGAAGAGGCGTCGGACGAAGTTTTTCTGGAACTTGAGGCGAAAGGGCGCCTTATAAAGCAGCGCAAGCGCAACGGCCATGCCGCGTACGTTTCGGCCACCGGCCGAGGAAAGCGGCGTCTTGCGCTCTATTCGAGGAGCATCAAGGACCTTACCGCGCACTTCCCCGCCTTGGTCGACGAGCTGCGCTCGATGAACTTGCCGCACAATACTTTGCTGGCCGGTGAAATGTTGGTGCAGGTAGATGGCGTCGATTCTCCCGGCGCGTTTACCAGCTTTGCCGGTTCAAAACCCGAGCGGGCGGTAAGGCTGCAGGGAGAGTCTTCTCCGGTGCGAATGGTGTTGTTTAACGTCATCGTGCACAAGGGCAAGATGGTCGTACACTTCCCCTACGAGGACCGGTTGGATATCCTGCGCAACCTGCTTGCCAAGCATTCGCCCGAGCGGGTGGATCTTGTCGAAGTATTGCCGGAACCTTTTGCCGCCGCCAAGCGGCGGAGCGTCGCGTCAAAGTGGGAGGGGCTCGTCCTCTACGACGCAAAAGCCTCGACCGAATATCGGCTCGATGGAAAGTCAGCCCAAGTCCCGCGGCCGCTTGGCTGCTGGAAATGGAAGGATTATCTGGAGGGTGACTTTGTCGCCATCGGCTGGATCCCCTCTACCGCCAAGTCGCACTCCGGCGCGGTGAAGAACTTCAAGCTCTGGCAGTACTCGCCCGAGACCGGCGAGCTCCAATACTGGGGCAAATGCGGTACCGGCATCTCAAGGGAAGACAGGTTCAGGTATGCAAATGATGCCTGGAAGGTCTTCGAGATAAAGTTCGAGCGCCGGACGCCAAACAGCCGCCTTATCGGCGCACACATCTTGCGTGAGCGCGACGACAAAAAGCCGGAGGAGTGTATCGCTCCGCCCGGGTTCTCTTAAAAGTAAACGTTCCCCCGCCATGCTGGCGGGGCTTTTTATTTATTTAAACTGTACTCCGATTATTGCCCGGAGTAACCATCCTCGATATCGGCGCGGGCGGCCTCGGCCACCTCGCGGTCATGCTCGAGCAGCACCTCCCGGCGGTCTTCGGGCGACTCGGCCTCGACTTCCTCTACGGCTTCCTCGTCTATGGCAGCCGGGTCAAAGAAATACGCGTACAAAAAGGACGCCAGCACCAGGACCAAAAATCCGCCGATAATCCAAAGCAAGGTCATGCCCTAAGTATAACGCTTCCGGCTATATGACAATAGGCCGAAAATATGTATAATTTGAGGCGTTCGATATATTCCTCGGTAGCTCAATGGTAGAGCAGCTCCCTGTTAA
>CAYHDT010000015.1:0-14768 GCA_964355655.1 uncultured Candidatus Saccharibacteria bacterium
GAAGTCGATCAAAAACAGACCTAGCGTACATTGCCGGATTTCTTGATGGCGATGGTAGCCTGATGCTTCAGATAAAGAAGCGCAAAGACGGGAAAGTAAAAATCCGTTTTATGGCGACTATTTGCTTTTATCAAGATACTCGGCATGAAGAGACATTGCATTGGATTAGAGAAATTTTAGGCATTGGATATATTTCGCGGAGAACAGACGGCATGTCTGAGCTCCGGATAAACGGATATGTACAGGTCAAAGAGATTCTTAAAAAACTCTTGCCATATATCAGATTTAAGGCCATACAGGCCAAAAGTCTGCTTGAGGCGACAGAGATTTTATCCGGCGCAAAGTTTCGTATGCTAGAGAAAAAGCAGCTGCTCTTGTTAGTAAAACTCGCGTTGCTGATGCAGCAAGAGAATTACGTCACAAAAAAGAAAAAAACAAGAGAGGAATTGCTTACTGCGCTTGGTTTGACCCCGTAACGACTTGAGTTGAAAGATACTCGGACTTATACAGTAGCGAATCGCTCCACAAGAGAGTGACGGTCTGTATAGGTAATATGCCACCTCCCTCGCCGATACATTCGGACGGGTGAAGGTATAGTCTGCGCTCCAAGAAACTGGGGGACACGTGACGAGAGGACCGGAGTGAACTGACCACTGGTCTGCCAGCTGTCCTGCCAAGGGCACCGCTGGGTAGCTATGTCGGGAAAGGATAAGCGCTGAAAGCATCTAAGCGCGAAGCCGACTTTAAGATGAGTAATCATTACGATCCGTTAGAGATGATGACGTTGATAGGCTTTAGCTGTAAGCGCCGCAAGGCGTTCAGGCGAGAAGTACTAATCGATCAAAGTTTCCGCCCTCTATCGAGGAGGAAGGAGCTTGAGAATCGCAATGATCTGTAGGTCTACAATTGTTTTTAGTTTTTACCTGAATGAAGCTCATAAGTTCATGTTTAAAGGTAGTGGTGGCTCAACGCGAGTGATACACCCGTTCTCATTCCGAACACGGAAGTTAAGACTCGTAGTGCCGATGGTAGTTGCTGTCACAGGCGGCGAGAGTAGGTAGCTGCCACGACCTTTGTACATGAATGTTATCCAAAAATAACTCCTAAAATAAGGGTTTTTTGTACTGTCCCCACATGTTTCAGCGTAGGACAAACATATGGTGGCATACTTAAGAAGTGCGATTTACTTAAGTAATCTGTTTTGATTTTTATGGTAGAGGGAGCACCAAAACTCACTGTTGTTGGTTCTGGACAAAAGAAAGAGGCAAAACCAAAAGCTCCTTCACCAGCGGAGGTTGCTTGGAGAAAAAATGAAGAGCGGCTACTCGGCAAAATACTCGAGTTGATAAAAGGACAGCATGAAACACAAGGACACAGTTTCCCTACAGTTTCCGTTGAGAAACTGCAAAAAGGCCCGGAAATGCAACGACTGTATGAAGATCTTTATATGGCTTGTCCAAACCCCGAGTTGCGGTTTCCGGCTACTCAACAGGATCCAACATATGAGAGGGCTAAAATTATTAACGATAAGATGGTTGTGTTTTGGGACGAAAATGGGAGCTTTCATCAAGGTTTAAATCCAGCGAGCCACTTAGGCTGGGTAGAAGGCGCAGTATCCAAAATTGGTGATGAGCTGAAGCGCCTCCAGACAGCGCGAGAGGAGTTTCGCAAACAAGTTGGGGGTGCGCAAAGTGACGACCAAGAGTTGATTCATAACATGGAAGTGCTTCGTCAGAAAATTGCTACCCTTGAAGCAGACTTAAAGCATGCTAAAGATGCGGCAAAGGCGCTCAGTGCCTATACAGTGCCGGCGGTAGAAAGAAAAGCGGCTTAAATCGATACTTAAGGGTTTTAAAATCCTGTTACAATAAATGGGATGGCCCTCAGTTGGAGCAACCAGCGAAAGTTTTTATACACGGCCGTAGCGTCGGTGATAGTTTTTGCGCTACTTTTTATCCTGTTTATCAAATTTTTTACCGCTGCCCCCACGTGTTTTGACGGCAAGTTTAACAACGATGAACGGGGAATAGACTGTGGCGGCTCCTGCGCGCTCTTTTGCGCGGCGGACACCCGTGCACCCGTGGTGCTTTGGTCACGAGCATTTGAAGTCGCTCCCGACACATATACTGCGGCCGCGTACATAAAAAATCCGAACCTCGGCGCCGCGGCCGGCAATGTCGCGTATTCGTTCCAACTGTTTGACGATGAAAACCTGCTTGTCGCCGAGCGTGCCGGCGTACTCAACATACCGCCGGTGCAAACGGTGCCGTTTATCGACCCCAATATAAATGTAGGGCACCGTACGGTAGCCCGCGCCCTCTTCTCTTTTTCCGAGGAGCCGGTGTGGCGGCGGGTAGGAAATTTGCCGGCGCTGCGCGCCGGCAACCAACTCCTCGCCGCCGACGGTTCGCGGCTTTCTGTAACTATTTTCAACGAGTCAAGCGAAAACGCCGACAAAGTAACTGTGGCCGCGGTGCTTTTTGACGGCCAAGGGATCGCCCGCGGCGCCAGCAAAAGCGTCGTGCCGCGCGTCCCGCGCAAAGGCTCGCAGGACGTTGTCTTTACTTGGCCGGGCGGCGTCAAAAATATCGTCCGCGCGGAGATTACGCTCCTCCCTTCATTTTAAAGCGTACAGGTTCTTTCTGCGCTAAAATGCTTTGGTGACCCCGATACGGTTCGACACCAAAAAAAGCTTCATCGACTGGATAGCTTTCGGCTCGGCGTTGACGCTGGCGCTCTTGGGGCTTTTGACTATGAACTCGTTTCAGTCGCAGGACCCGTTCTTTTTGAGGCAGGCGCTCTGGATTGCGGTGGGAGTGAGCGTATTTTTTATTGCGGCAAAAATCGATTGGCGCTTCCTGCGCCGGGGCTCGGTGGCGGCCGCGATATTCGGTGCGGTGATAATCCCGCTCGTTATCCTTGTTGCGGTGGGTACGGTTACCAAGGGTGCGCGCTCCTGGTTTGACCTCGGCGCCTTTGCACTCCAGCCTGTGGAGTTTGTAAAGCTCGCGCTCATCATCGCGCTCGCCAAATACTTTTCCCGCCGGCATATAGAAATCGCCAATATCCGCCACATCCTCGTTTCCGGCGCGTATGCCGCAATAGTGTTTGTGCTGGTGGCGCTGCAGCCGGACTTCGGATCGGCCATTATTATCGGGCTCATTTGGCTCGGCATGGTGCTGCTCTCCGGGATATCCCGCAAGCACCTTTTTGCCGTCATCAGTATAGGGGTGGTAGCTTTTGCGGGGTTGTGGCTTTTTGGTTTTCAGGATTACCAAAAGACGCGCATTTTGACCTTTTTGCATCCATTAGCCGACATCCACGGCGCGGGCTACAACGCGTATCAGTCGACCGTGGCGGTCGGCTCAGGCGAAATGTTGGGTAAAGGGATAGGCTACGGGACGCAGAGCAAGCTGCGTTTTTTGCCCGAGTATCAGACCGACTTCATATTCGCGGCGTTTGCCGAAGAGTGGGGTTTTGTCGGTGTTGCTCTGCTTTTTGTTTTATATGGGGCGTTGTTTTGGCGTATCTTAGTGTCTGCCGCGCAGGGAGCTTCGAACTTTGAAACGCTCTTCGCGCTCGGCGTGCTCTGCTACTTTGGCGCGCACTTTTTGCTGCATAGCGGTATTAACCTCGGACTCCTGCCTGTGACAGGCACGACCATACCATTTATGAGCTACGGCGGCTCGCACCTGCTGGCGGAGTTCCTGGCGCTGGGGATGCTCTCGGGGATGGCGCGCTACGCTCGCGCGGCGGGCCGCAGCGCCGGCGGCGAGTGGAGCGGCGGCTATGACCTGCCTACCGGCAAAGCAGGCCGGTAGCAGATTGTATGCAGCGTGGTAGCCTAAAGCATATGAATCCCGTTAGAGGCAACAAATTGAAGATTTATGCCGACAGTAGTCGGGCCTCTAACGGGATGAAATCCTCACGTGGCTTTGCCTGGTTTCCGCTTCTTGCAGCTATTGCCATCGTCTTTGGCGTCTCCGGCGCTGCGTATTGGTATATGCACCAGCCATCCATGCCGAATCTTGAGCTGGATCAATTGCAGCGCAAAACACCTCCAACCGAAGACCAAGGAAGCAGCGTCGATAACTCTTCGGCCGCCGACCAATCACTGCCACGCAGTTCTACCGAGAAAGGGGATCTGGCAATCGCGTCCACCCCCTCACACATTGCTTCAGGAGATGAAATTGAACTCGGTTTTTATTATTCGGCCGATTCTACGGTGGAAGGAAAGGTAACGTTTGACTGCCCGGCATCTTTGACCACTAAGACGGTTCCTGACATGTGCGAAAAGGAATTTACAGGTACCTCCCGGTTTGCCGGGGCTGAACAGGATGTCTATTGGACGATGCAAATCTTTAATCGTTCGACTGAATCGCAACAAATGAAGATTCGTTACAGTGTTCCCTACTCGTTAAACGAATTTGACGTACTCGAAGATAAAACCTTCACTATTACTGTCGGCGGTAATCCTCTGGCAGCACAAACAACTCATGCGCCTGTCAGCGTCAATGTTTCTCCCGACTTTGGAAGTGCTCCACTTAGAGCTGTTCTTACATACACCGTAGACACTGGTTGTGTGCCATATCAAATCGATTGGGGAGATGAGAGCAAAGACATCGCGGGCGGTCCTGCTGCGCCCGAATGCAAGGACCCTACACAACCTATACAGCATGTGCATATATACCAAACCCCGGGCTCGCATTTGGTAGTGCTTACTACGGCATACAATGCAAAGGATACATTCGTTCAGGTGAATGATCCGCAAAAAGCTTCACTTTTCTTTATTAATCCAACAAAAAATGCTCAGTATACTGCTGGACAAACCGTTCCTATTAGATGGAGTACGATGATACCGGCGGGTATTAATGGCGAAAACTATCAGGTCAGCTTTGCCGTTCAGCCTTTTGGTGCCACTACTGGTGTGCAGATATATGGCACCCCATGGCTGGACTTTATGAGCGGGCTTACATCGTGGACAGTGCCCGAGGGTTACTCAGGCCAATATCGAGCAGAGGCTACCATTGTTGAAATAGGGCCTACGGGTGCTCCTGTCGCAAACAAAGTGCTCAGCGAGCCTTTTTACATTTCTCGATAATCAGTAGAGAGCGGTGGTTTTCTCTACCATCCGGTCGAGTGAGAATTCGCTGAGCGGTTTGTCGAGCGCTTCGGCCACGCCGCCGACACGGTTGGCTACTATGGGGAGCCCTGCTTCACGCGCCTCGAGTAGTACATAAGGCAATCCCTCTTTAAGGGAAGGGAGTGCAAAACGGTCGAAGCCTTTTAAGGCTTCGTTCGCGGGGACAAAGCCTAAGAGCTTGACTCGTTCGCTTAATCCGTATTCTTTAATTTTTTGTTCGAGATAGACGTGCAACTCGCCTTCGCCGACTATTGCAACGTACATACTCAGGTTGCTTTTCGCCTGTTCGATGAGCGTTATTTGATTTTTGTTTTTGGTAAGTTCTCCGATAGTGCCGGTAATAGTTGCTCCGGCGGGGAAGGCAGAGCGGATTTTTTCGCCGGTACCAAACGATATCGGGCCGATGCCGTTATAAATAAGAACGCTGCCGCGCACGCGCTGTTGGTTTTCTTTCGATACGGTTATTACTTTGTCGCACAAAACAAAAGTCATTCTTGTTGCAATTTTTATAAGCAGCCGCGCAAGTGCTCCGCGCGGCTCATCTTCGGGCAGCCCGTGCACGGTAAAAATTATATTAATAGGATGCCGGCTCCGCCAGCTGGCGGACCGCGCCGCAAGCGCACCTATGCCGCCGGCCTTGCTGGAGTTAAGATGCACGACGTCGGGCTTGGTTTCTCGAAATAGTCTATACAAAAAGAAAAAAGATTTACCCTCCTTCAGCAAAGAAATATCACGCTGCAGAAAGGGGATAGAAACGGTTGGAATGCCGGATGCGTCCAGCTTTTGCTTTAACGGACCCGAGCCGCCCAGGATTACAGACACCTCAAACCGCTCTGCGGGCAGGTGCGTCGCAAGGTCAAAGACGTAGCGCTGGGCGCCACCCCAATTTGATTTTGTAATGACGTACGTAACTTTCTTTTTCATGACGTTGTTGTATAGTATACACACTCTATGGCAACCGCATTCCGTCCCCGGACGCTCGTCCTTTTTGCCGGGGATCTGTTATCTTTTATTGTCGCCCTGTGGCTCTCCCTCTTTCTGCGCGCTTTCGAAGCGCCGGCGCGGGAGGTTTTTCTCGCACACTTGGCCCCCTTTTCTCTCCTGTTCATCGTGTGGGTCGGGGTCTTCTTTATTGCCGGGCTCTATGAGAACCGCAGTATCATACTCGCGCGGCGCGCCCTTTCTACAACCATGCTCGTGGCGCAAACGTTTAACATGGTGCTGGCGGCACTTTTCTTCTTTTTTGTGCCGCTTTTTGGGATTGCACCAAAAACACTCCTCTTTATCTACTTGCTGGTTTCTTTTCCTCTCATTCTGTTGTGGCGCGCCGCGCTCGCTCCCCGGCTGTGGAATCCGGAGCCTGCCGTCGCCGTCGGCGGCAGCGCAGAGATAACAGAGCTTGCGCAGGCGCTTAATGCGGCGCATCGAGCGCCCGCGCGCATAGTGGCGGTTGTTGACCCGTCCGTGGAAGACCTCGCGGGAGAGCTCCGCGCTACCGTGGCGCGCTACCGCGCCCGCACGGTCATTGCCGATTGGGACGACGCACGCGTATCGGCGGTCTTTGGAGACGTCAGCTCATATATTGCCGAAGGCGTTCGTTTTTTTGACGCAGTGGGGCTTTATGAAATGGTGTTCGGGCGCATTGCACTGCGCCGGGTTGATAACCGTTGGGTGGCGAGACATGTATCACGCTACGCGCACACGCTCTACGACCCCCTGAAGCGCCTGATGGACATAGTTGCGGCGGTTGTTTTGGGTCTTGTCTCGCTCGTGCTGTATCCTTTTTTGGCGCTTGCCATTAAGTTGCAAGACGGCGGACCGGTATTTTATGCGCAAGTGCGCGTCGGGCAAAATAATAAACCCATCGTGATGCGCAAGTTTCGCAGCATGAGCGGCGCCGACAGCAGCAACGAGGTTCTCAAGTCAAAACTCACGGTAACCCCGCTGGGGAGAGTGCTCCGTAAGACACGCATAGACGAGATTCCGCAATTGTGGAATGTGTTTACCGGAGACCTCTCACTCATCGGCCCGCGGCCGGAGTTTCCTGCTTTGGTAGAGGAGTACCGCAAACATATCCCGTATTATCATCTCCGCCACTTGGTTAAGCCGGGGCTTTCCGGATGGGCGCAGCTGTACCACGACAACCACCCGCACCACGGCACTGAGGTGGAGGCTACACGCGAAAAGCTCTCGTACGATCTGTACTACCTTACGCACCGTTCGCTGATGCTCGACGCGACCATCGCGCTTAAAACGATAAAGAAACTTCTCACGAGGAGCGGAGTATAATCAGGTATGGCAAACAAAGTGATAGTAACCGGCGGGGCAGGGTTTGTAGGCTCTCATATCGTGCGGGCTTTGCTCGACCGGGGAGACGAGGTCCATGTAATAGACAACTACGCGGGCGGCAAGCGCCCGGAGCGGCTGGACTCGCGTGCAATCTATCATGAGCTTGATATCCGCGAAGCCGAAAAAATAACTCCCATTTTTTCCGGAGCGAAATATGTTTTTCATGAGGCCGCGCTTCCGCGCGTGCAGTTTTCGATAGAACATCCGCTTGAAACCATGGCGGTTAATGTAACCGGTACCGCCAACGTGTTGCGGGCGGCGCACCAAGGAGGCGTTTCGCGCGTAGTGCTCGCGAGCTCCGGCTCTGTGTATGGAGACCAGGAAACCATGCCCTTGGTAGAGACCCTTCCGCCGGAGCCAAAAAGCCCGTACGGGATGCACAAATACATGCTCGAAATTATGAGCAAGCTATGGAGCGAGGTGTACAGCCTGCCGACCGTGTCGTTGCGTTATTTTAATATCTACGGTCCGCATATGGACCCTGAGGGCGCGTACGCGCTTTCGGTGGCGAAATTCCTCAAGCAGCGCGGGGAGGGGAAGCCCATTACTATCTGGGGCGATGGAACGCATACGCGGGACTTTACTCATGTACGCGATGTTGTGCAGGCGAATCTTCTTGCCGCTGAAAGTCCTAAGGTGGGAGGGGGAGAGGTATTGAATATTGGCGCCGGAAATAATGTATCTGTGCTTGAACTTGCCCGCCTTATCGGGGGCCCTGTGGTGCATGAGGAGGAGCAGCTGGAGCCGAAGCACTCGCTTGCGGACAATACAAAAGCCCGCGAATTGTTGGGATGGAAGCCAACAGTTGTATTTGCAGATGGGATCGCCGAATTAAAAGCGCTTGCGGGCCTGTCATGATCATAGACGGTAAAGCTATTGCGGAAGAGGTACTCTTGGCGCTCGAAAAAGAGCGGGCGGCGTTCGGGCCGCTCCGGCTTGGCATCGTAACCAATGAGGGCGACGCGGCTACCGACTCATTTGTGCGCATAAAGTCGCGGATAGCCGAGCGCCTCAATATAGAGCTGGTGCGCTTTGCGCCTGCGTATATAACAGACGCGCTTAAATGCGATGGAGTTATCGTGCAGCTGCCCATGCCCGGCTCTGACGCTTTGCTTGACCTGCTTCCCCCCGACAAAGATGTCGACGCGCTCGGGCTTGCCCCCGCGGTGCGCGCACCGGTCGCCGAGGCGGTCGCCGAGGTGCTCTCCCGCAGCGTAGTAGACCCGCTCGGCAAAGTTGCGATAGTGGTGGGTGCGGGGCGCTTAGTCGGGTTGCCGGTAGCGGCGCTGCTTAAAGACGCAGGGGCGGAAGTGTCGGTTATCACGCAAACCCACGGCTCTTTGGATTCTTTAAAAAACGCGGACATTGTGGTGTTGGGCGCCGGCGAGCCCGGGCTTGTGCAGCCGCGGATGCTTAAACCGGGGGTGGTCCTGATAGACGCAGGCACCAGTGAACAGGGCGGCAAGCTATCGGGCGACGCAGACCCTGCCTGCGCGCAAGCGGCAAGCGTCTTTACGCCGGTCCCGGGCGGCATCGGACCTATCGCCGTTGCGATGATATTTAAAAATTTGCTCACATTGGTAAAGTCCGCCTCTGCTAAAGCTGCGGCGAGATAAGAAAAAACTCCGGCCACTAGGGCCGGAGGAATGTGTTTAGATTGCGAGCGTCGCCTCCAGCTGCTCAATGCGATCGCGATTATTGAGAAGCCAGTCGGCGTCGTCTTGGTCTGGCCCGGGATGAACGAAACAGACGATGGCATAGCGGTCTTCATCGCGCGTGCCGTTTTGACGTCGTTCGTCGCGGACGCCGTGTGGCGTGCCGAAACCAAGCGCGCCTCGGGTCACGGCGGCGAACTTTTCACCCGGAAATACTGCCACCATATCCACGGCGGTTTCGTTTACTGGCGCCAGCGAACCGTCCGGGCGCACCATCTTAAGACCCGAGTGCGAGGACCATGTGTGGATCGTAAAGTGGCTACGGTCGACGTGCGGCTTGGCATCAGGCAGGTCGTCATTCTTGTTTCTATATCGCAGAGCGCGTATAACGCGAGTGCCCGATTTGAGTTTCTCGACCATCGAACCCGGATATTTGCCGTCCAGGCGGTTTGCGGCGTCGAATGCTTCCGCCACGTTCAGCGCGATCTTGAGCGACCACTGGTCGAGCTTGTGGAGTGCGTGGAAAAATTCCGCATATTCCTTGACCGGCACTCGGGCACCATGAAGCTCCGAGAGCATGCCAGGCGAGTAATGGAACGTGAATTTGTTCTCGCTGTCACCTGGCTCGGTTTTTTTCAGCCCAACTTCTTGCGTATATTTCGGACCATAAAGGTCCTTGGTCAGGTCATGCCAAGGGAAGTGCCGTTGGCGTACCGGGTCCTCGGTAATCATTTTCAGACCATCGCGTACTGCAAGAATGCACGGCCACAAGAACCGCGCATCAACCGGAATTTCCAGAAAACCACTGCGCTTGATGGCCGTCGTGTGCATTACCCGTTCCTCCCTAAAGTTCTGTGTCTGAATCCAGTATGACCCCTGCTTGGTCAGGCGGAAGTGGATAACCTGTGGATTGCGCGGGGACAACGCGCCCGGGTTGCTCTAGCCCCATATTCTTGATACTCTGACACCCATGTTCGCCATACGGTATTGGTCGGTCGTCATCTTGGTAGCCGCCGCGGCGATAGGCTTTTTTGTATGGGCCACTACCGGGGGGCAGGGGCGATATGACTTTAAGCTTGGGCTTGATCTCTCGGGCGGGACCCATTTGGTCTACAACACCGACATTTCCAAAGTAGGCTCGGCCGACTTGCAAGACGCTTTGGTGGCGCTCCGGCAAGTTATCGAGCGCCGGGTCAACGCCTTTGGTGTCGGCGAGCCGGTGGTACAGGTAGAGCAGGGCGGCGTGCTCGGGACGGGTCAGTACCGCCTGGTGGTAGAGCTCCCCGGTGTTACCGACACGCAAGAAGCTATTAAGCGCATAGGCGAGACGCCGCAGCTGGAATTTAAGCTGGTTAAAAAAGACGCGGAGAAAAATTACACCGACGCGCAGGGCAACGCCATACCCACCTCATTTGAAGATACCGGCCTTACCGGCACCTATTTGAAGCGCGCCACGCTCCAGTTCGGCAACGGCACCAACCAAGTAGCCGGAGCACCGGTGGTACGCGTCGACTTTAACCCCGAGGGGGCGAAGCTCTTTGGCGACATAACATCGGCTAACGTCGGCAGGCTGCTCGGCATCTTCCTCGACGGGAGGTTGATGTCCGCGCCGGTTATCCAAGACAAAATAACCGACGGCACGGCGATTATTTCCGGCAACTACACCGCTGAAGCGGCGCGCGACATGGTGCGCAATCTCAACTTAGGCGCTTTGCCACTGCCTATTACTCTGGAGTCGACGCAGTCGATAGGAGCTACGCTTGGCGCCGATGCGCTGCGCGCGGGGCTGTGGGCCGGCATCGTCGGATTTATTATTCTCTCGGTATTTATGATTCTTTGGTACCGCTTGCCGGGACTCGTCGCGGTCGTTTCGCTATTTATTTATTGCGTGTTGATGCTCGCCATATTTAAGCTTATTCCGGTCGTTTTGACCGCTGCGGGAATCGCGGGCTTTATACTCTCGGTCGGGCTGGCGGTTGATGCCAACGTGCTTATCGCCGAGCGGCTTAAAGAGGAGCTTGCTGCCGGCAAAAAGGCGCAGGACGCTATTGCATTAGGTTTTGCCCGCGCCTGGCTCGCTATCCGCGACTCTAACACCGCGCACATTATCGCGGCGATAATCCTCTTTTGGTTCTCCACTTCGCTCATTAAAGGCTTTGCGCTGGTATTCGGGCTTGGTGTCGTCGTTTCGATGCTTACGGCTATTACGGTGTCACGCACTTTTATGCTTGCGCTCGGACTTGATGAAAAGTCAAAGCTCGGCCGCTTCCTGATGTTTTCGGGCTTCCATAAATAATTATGCAAATTTCCAAGAACCTTAAATATTTCTTTATCCTTCCGGGGCTCCTTTCGCTTGCGGCCGTTATTGCGCTTGGCGCGTGGGGTTTGCGCCCCGGCATCGACCTTTCCGGTGGCTCGCTTTTGCAAGTAACGTACTTAACCGAACGTCCTTCGGCAGACAAAATCCACGCGCTCGCCGCGCCGCTTGGCCTCGGCGAGATACGAGTCCAGCCCGCCGACGCCCGCAGTTACATCATTAGGACCAAGGCACTTAGCAATGACGAACATACCAACTTTGTCACGGTACTCTCGGGACTCGCGAGCGGCACTAGAAGTGCCGCAGGTATAAATAGTATGCAGGAAGACCAGTTTACGACTGTAGGGCCGACCATAGGAAGCGAGCTTTTGCAAAAGGCTTGGATAGCAATCGCGTTGGTAGTGCTGTGCACCATACTCTTTATTGCGTGGGCGTTCCGCGGAGTCTCTAAACCCGTGCAGTCGTGGAAGTACGGTGTCGTCGCCATTGTTACCTTGCTCCACGATATTCTCGTTCCTGCGGGGCTCTTTGCGGCCCTCGGGCACTTTGTCGGCGCCGAGGTGGACGCGCTGTTTATCGTGGCGCTCCTGACCATTCTCGGTATTTCTATCAACGACACTATTGTTATCTTTGACCGTATCCGCGAGAACCTCCGTATCAATGAGGATAAAGGCCGCCGCGAAGAGTTTGAGGAGGTAGTAGGCCGATCTATCACGCAAACTATTACGCGTTCTATCAACACCAGCGTGACGGTCATCATCGTGCTCGCGGCGCTCTACATGATGGGCCCCGAAGCTACTAAATATTTCGCTCTCACACTCATCGTCGGTATGATAGCCGGCACCTACTCGTCGATATTCCTCGCAAGCCCTCTCCTGGTAGTCTGGCAAAAGTGGTCAGCACGCAAGTCCTAGCATGACCGTCGGCATCGTCGGGTACGGGAGCTTCGGGAAGCTTGTTCATACGCTGACGGCGCGCTTTGCGCCGGAGGGGGAGGTACGCGTCTACTCCAGTCGCTTTGAGCCGGACGGGAAGATCTTTTTTAGTTTGGAGGATACGGCCGCTGCCGACGCAGTAGTGTTGTGCGTGCCGATACACAGCTTTGAGGAAACGCTGAAGAAAATTTTGCCGCATACCCGTCCCGATACAGTGTTAATCGATGTGGCAACGGTTAAGACATACACGACCGAGATTTTAAAGAGGGTAGCGGGTAAGCAGCCTTATCTTGCTAGCCACCCGATGTTCGGACCGGAGAGTTATGAAAAGAAAGCGGGCAACATTTCCGGCTTCCGCATTGTTTTAACCGATGGGACTATCCCCGTTGAAGAGTACAAAAAACTGACCACATTTCTTACACAGTGGGGTTTTGACGTAGTTGAGATGAGTGCAGGAGCTCACGACAAGCACTTGGCCGAGACGCTCTTTTTGACCCATTTTGTCGGGCAAATTATTGCCCGCGCGGGTTTTGACCGTACCCAGATAGATACGGTTTCCTTTGGTTACCTGATGGACGCAGTCGAGAGCGTTAAGAGCGATACAGCGCTCTTTCAGGACGTGTTTAAATTTAACCCATATTGCGAGGAGGTATTAAAGCGCTTTGAGCTGGCCGAATTCGAAGTGCACAGTATTCTGAAGATTGCCCCAAAAGAGAAGGAATAGTTGGTATAGTAAGGTCAGACGCTCATCCAGTCTTCATCATCTCTGCGACAGGAGGTTTTGATGCAACGACATCTGGTCTGGCTTGCCGTACTTGGCGCGCTCCTGCTGCCGACTCCGGCCCCCGCCGCGCCTGACGAGCCGTTCGGCGTTGAGCCGGTTGCTAGGCCGACGCAGACGGCAATTCTGCGCGAGTGGAAGACCATGCCGCAGAAATTGCTTCGCGATGCGGCCGTACTTGAGGCTTGTCGCGAAGACAGTTCACAATGCTCGCAAGCTTCCTCGACGCTTATCGGCCTTATTGACCGGGTAAAAGGTTTTAACCTTTACACCAAGCTCGTTGAGGTCGATACCGCGGTCAATCAAACGGTCGCCTATGTCCCCGACTTGGAGCAATGGGGGCCGACCGAGGAGAGCGGCGCTTCCGAAGTATGGAGCTCGCCGCTTGATACAGCCGCTTCCGGCAAGGGGGACTGCGAAGACCTCGTCAATCTGAAGTTCTTCGTGCTCTGGCAGGCGGGCATGCCGCTCGACCAAATGCGTCTTGTGGTACTCGACTACGATGTCGGGCAACTGCATATCGTACTTGCAGTCCGGGCGGCACAAGAGTGGCTGCTTCTTGATAACAGCCCGCTCAAAAAAGCTATCAATCCCGGAGTGCAGTACGCGTTGCGCGCGTATGACCTATACGCTCCGTCGGCCATGGCAACAGCCCTGCCGGCAGCCCGCTAAGTAGCGGGCTTTTTTCTTGCCAATAAATATAAAAGGCCCGCCGGATTACCGGCGGGCCGAAAGACGAATTGTTATTTGGTAACCAGCTTTTTGAGCTGATTTTCATCGATTTTATTTTCGAGGAAGCGAATCAAATCTAGCAGGCCAACCTTCCTGCTCTTGGCTTCATAGTGTGCGTAGCCGCTTCCGTCACCGGTAAAGTAGATTCGCTGCTTTATAGCGGACACAGTACAACTGAACCCGGAGATTGGGGATCTGGAGTATCCCCATTTCAGGCGTTCGAAGCTAAGTCCTTCCCGCACGATGAGCTTTTCTTTATCCCACCAAAATTGGAAGAGGGTTGGAGAGGTGGGCTTTCTCTCCGCTTCCTCGGCACAGTCGAACACCAACGTTCCGGTATCGCCCTTTTCGGGGGAGAATATGAAGTTGTTCAGCGGAACCCCAAAAATTGGAAAGTTCGTTGCTCCAGGCGTTCCCGATCCTGTCGTCCCGATAAAGACAGGCATCTCCACGCGGAGCGTGGCCACTCCTTCAAACACAGTAATGTTCACAAGAACCTCCTCTGGCATCGCCAGTAGTTGGCCCCTCCACCCTCGGTGGCGGCCGCTGGTCAGCGACTCAGCGTTTCGATTAGACCATAATTCAGTATTGAGGGTCAAGTACCTAAAAACCCCTTATTTTGCCTATACAGTTTTACTTGACTTACCTAGCTCAGCGACTATACTGTCCCTACTGCCTTTGGGGCGGTTTTTGTTTGACTCGGGCTTACTCAAGCGTCCGGGTCGCTAAAATGGAAACAGGGCCTAGGTGGAGGACTTTGACAACAACGAATAAAAACATTTTTGGCCAAGCGGGCCGGAGATGAATTGATCACACCAAGTTTATTTGCCAGTGTAGGAGCCGGCGAATAAACGAT
>CAYHDT010000016.1:0-11621 GCA_964355655.1 uncultured Candidatus Saccharibacteria bacterium
ACGGTCTTGCGACCACAGCCACCTCAAGGCTGCGCGGGTACCAGTTGCGCCACCCGGGCATGCAATTACAATTGCTCCCCTACTATACTTAGCATTTTCTCAATTTTCAACCGTTTGCGAGAGAGGCAGATGACTTTTTTATTTGGATACAGTTTACGCAATAGTTTGAGAGAGTCGACTTTTGCATATTTGAGCTGAAAGACAGGAGAGTTTTTACCTTTTGTAATATGGCCCCGCATACTCAATCTTTTATCAATTTCGTCTTGTAACCACAAAATGTGTTTTTTGCTTGCTGAAACAAAGGTGGTGTAGAACATAAAACTCGACTTCCAGCGCGGATCAAAGTAGGAATATGTACACCCATCACCATCGAAAGAACCGCGAAGGAAGTCAAAGAAGTACTTCTCTGGAATATCCACTTTTGCTATCGTTTTTGTTTTATTCGGTGTAAGGCCGATACTTAATAAAAATTTATAAAAAAGAACATCGCTGAATTGAACCCGCGGCGTGTGCGTGCCTGTGTAACCTGAGTGACTCCTCCCTACGAACAACTCTATTTTCAAAGCTTTCATAAAATTTGAAAGCTGGTCTAAATCTTTTGAAACAAAGAGGATATGTCTCCCGTCGGGGGACAAACATCCGTCTGTCACCAACAGACCTATTGCATAAGCAAAGTTCGACGACCATTCTAATTTTACTTTTCCTTTTGGTTTAGGTCCTCTCTTCCCCACTCCTCGATTATATCAAACCTCAAGTATGTAGCGTCTACCAATTATCCACACAGGAAAACCGGAGTTTTCCTCCGGTTTTCTTCTTTAAAATTATTCTGTTGCAACAGTCTCGGTTTGGGGAGCCTCCGCTTCGATAGCAGCGGGTTTAGTGTCGGTGTTTTTCCCGCGCTGGTCTACCGCAATCGAGCGGCGCATCGCGCGCTTAACATCGTGCGCGGCCTTGCGGCGGATAAAGTAGAGCTTGGCGCGGCGCATGCGCGTGCGGCGCAACACCTCGATGTCGTCAATCATAGGCGAGTAGAGCGGGAAAATTTTCTCTACGCCGACGCCCGAGGAGACCTTCCGGACCGTAAACATAGCGCCGGCTTCGGTGCCGTGCTTAACCGCAAGAATAGTGCCTTCAAAGGCCTGTTTGCGGACGTTTTTAGTGGTAACTTCTTTTTTGTTCGCCTGCTTAGCTGTTTTAAGCTCGACAATGTTCTGCCAGACACGCACCACGTCTCCGGACTTTAACCCGAGGTCGGCGCGCTTTTTCATGTCGACAGGCGAAATAATGACGGACGATTTCATAAGAGTGTGACCGAAAGACTGTACCACAGCGCAACTAAGGGCGCAAATAACATAAAGAAAAAAGGCGGCACCACGAGGCGCCGCCCTTTAAACATCACCATAATTTCAGATACGGCAACGGGTCGGGAAAACTTCGTGCCAAAGTTATCCTATGCTCTACTCTTCCGTACCCATCGAGTGTGGGCAGACGCTGACTGTAGAAAGGCCAAGCGTCCTCGGTTACCACCTGCACATGCAGGTGCGGGAACCATCCTCCGTTGTGCGGTGGCAGGCCAACATGCCCAATAGTCTTGTTGGATTGGAGCACCTGGCCGGCGCGGCACATAACTTTGCCCAGATGGGCATAAATAAGATACACCGCCGGCTTGCACTTAAGCCGTATAATGACGCGTGGTCCCCATCCGTACTCTTCCGGATGATCGTTATCGACCAACACCACCACTCCGGGCCTGGTAGCCATGACCGGCGTGCCGGCCGGAACATTAAAGTCCACGCCGAGGTGCAAAAACGTTCCGTTTTTCTTAAGATAGGGGACGTTCGCCCACAACGTGTCGCGCACCTCGTGGTATCCCCCGTATGACCACTCGATACCCGCTTGTTCGTGGTATTGGTTTATTTTTTCGCCGATGAGAGCCGGGTCAGTGTTGCGGGTCGATTTTGCAAGCTCGTTGCAGTCGAGATACCCGCAAGGAGCACCCCGCAGGGTTTTAAACAGTATCGTCACGGGCAATCTCCATTTTTTATATCGTCTGAAGGTAGAGTACTTTGGTCCTACTTTCCAGTCAATATTTTTTCCGCCTTCAAAAAATCCGCCGGAAGCGGCGCCTCGAACGTGCGTTCCCCTCCGCCGGGCAGCGTAATCGTGACCGACAACGCGTGGAGCGCGAGTCGTTTAAAATCGAGCAGGGCCGGACGTCCCGGTCCGTAGAGCACGTCCGCGATGATAGGGTGCTGTATGGCCGCGCAGTGCACGCGTATCTGGTGCGTGCGCCCCGTCTTGGGGAATGCCTCTATATATGCGGCTCCCGCGCCGTTGGCGAGCCTCTTCCATACCGTCTGGGCCTCGCGCTGTACGCCATGCGGGCGCGTGGCCGAGCGGGGCCCCCTGCCCCCGCGCGCGCTCCCTATAGGGCGCTCAATCTGTCCGCGCTCCTCCTTAAGAGCCCCGTGCACGAACGCGCGATACACTTTTTTGACTTCCCGTTCTTGAAATTGCTCTTTTAAAAACGCGTGCGCTTTTTCTGTTTTAGCGACCACCAATACGCCGCTGGTCTCCCGGTCGATGCGATGCACAAAATGATACCCTCCTTCCCCGTACTTTTTTTCGAGCCAATGCGAAAGGGCCGGATACTCGTGCTTGCCGTCCGGGTACACAATCATGCCCGATGGCTTATTAACCACGACGACAGAATCGTCTTCAAAGATAACTATCGGCTCTTCCATACCCTAATACTTACCACAAAACTACGGTTCCAGCTCAAGCATGAGCGGCAGGTGGTCGGATATTTCTATTTCCGGCCCTGAAAATTTTTTAACTTTTATCTGTGGAGAAACAAAGGCGTAATCCGCAAAAGACTGGCGCTGTTGTTCCGGGTATCGCAGAAGATGATTCATCGGACGCGTGAGCATTACGCCGTACTCGGCGACAAGGTCGCGCAGCGGGGCCTCTACAAGAAGGGATATGCTTTTCGTTTGAGGAATCAGATTAAAGTCGCCTAAAAGCGCGACCGGAGTCTTTTGTGAGCGGACCCAGCGGACAATCGCCTCGGACTGCGCAAGTCTCGATGGAGAGTCGAGTTTGTCTCCCGGATACGGCAAACCGTGCACATGAGCGACCGTAAGTGCTCCTTCCGGGCCGGTAATCTCGGCGTGCTGCAACAGAGTCGGCCAGTTCATAAGAGGCCCCTCGGGCGTGAGAGTATTGTACGCGCCGGAGACAAAAAGTGACCCATGCACAACAGAGTAAAGGTTTTTGGTAAAAATCGCTAAACCTCCTTTAACAGAAGAGTGCTCGGGGACGCCGGGACCTTTCCCTTCCACCACAGCCTCAAACTTTCCTAAAAAGCCCGGCAGTGCCACGGCAATCTCGGCGTAGAGATTCATCCGAGTACGTTCATTCCCCGCACTATCCGCGTCATCCTGATACATTTCTTGGAAGCAAAAAAACATCGGTAGACGGAGCCTCCCGCATAATAAAATCGATGAGAGGGGCGCGTAGAGTTCCCCCCCACACGTTTAACGAAATAATTTTCATAGTGTCTTTTGTGGTTGCCTATTTGAAGGACTCTGCCACAACTCGAACTGCGCCGTCGCGAAGTTCGGTCCCGGCCCTGCCTCGCGGCCCCGCAAGTGCGGGACATTGCTCCAGCTTTCTCGTCCTGACACAAAGCGTTCAAACGCTTTTCTCACCGCCTCATTCACTTCGTTCATGTGCGCGGTGCAGGACTCGAACCTGCGACCATCCCGGTGTAAACGGGGTGCTCTACCAACTGAGCTAACCGCGCGTGTCTTTACTTATACTACCAAAACCTTCTCCGTGCATACCCCATGCAATAAAACTAGTTATGCCGCCGCCGCAATCTTGCCGGCAAAAATAGCCGCAGACTGCTCGCGTATTTGCCGGGCAACAGCGTCGTGTTCATAACCCTGTAATGGAATAGATTTTTTTGCCTCTTTTAATTTCTCTGCCGCTGCAAGCACCCGCCTGAGCTTCTCTGCGAGACCCTTCTCCCCGATTTCTTCTGCATACGTGCACATCGGCAGAAGCTGGTCGCACATTTCTTCGGCAATCACGCGCTGCATCGGATGTGCCATAAGCTCCTTTATTTTCCCTGCAACTAATAATGTAGAAAGTTCTTCGATCGCTTTCATACTCGTGCCTATGACTACACGCGGTACCTGGTATCGGGGATCTTTTTGGTTAATCCCCGTGAGGGTATTTTGAAAAAATGATATCTTGCCAAGATTGCCCTCGCCTATGTTTTGTTTATATCGCTCAAGTTTTTTGCTGACCTTATTGGCCGAAAAGGTGACGTCAAATCCAATAACAAGACTTTCCTCGCCCTCTGTAGAGGAAGGGGCTTCTGCATACATATCAATGCCGTTTAAAATGTCGTCGACCAGAGAGGTGCGCTTCGCCACCGACTCTTGACCAAGCAAATTACAATGCTTGCTCATGTACACAAACATGGCCTCAAATAGCTTCGACTTTATTTCAAGATTTTTTTCGATGAGGGTCTCACTTGCTTTAAATTGTTTGCGCCGTTCCATCACTTTCGCCATATCCCTCATAATCTCGCCCTGGGGTTTTATATCTTGAAAGTCAGTCGCGTGAATCGAGTAATCCCGTTTGGGCAAAATATTTTTTTCAGCATACTGGTAGGCGCGGGCCACATTCGGATGCAGTATCTCGCCAATTTCAATGAGGTGTGCTTGCCTGGCTTCTGCGGCAAATTTTTCCCTCCTCTGCTGGTCCTCTCGCTGTTTTTTGTCGCGCTCTGATTGCCTTTTTGCCTTTAGTGCCCTTTCAAGGGCAAAGTCCTCCTGTCCGCCGTTATAAGCTTCATATGCCATACCGCATTGTATCTTAAATCAGTTTATCTGGTGCCCCCGCGAGGAATCGAACCTCGAACAGCGGCTTAGAAGTCCGCGGTTATATCCATTTAACTACAGGGGCGTGAAGCCCGGGAACAAAAAGCTTTCGCACCATATCATTATGCTACAAAAAGCGCGAGGGCGGGCGGCTAAAAGATAATCCCGAGCTTAAAGAGCGTATAGGCGGTGATAAGGAAGCCCGCCGCAATGGCTGCGTAGACCGAGTATTTGTTGACCGACTCGAGTATCGGTTCGCCGAACTTCCACACCAAATAGGTCACTACTCCCATGCGGGCGCCGCGCCCGATAATGAAGCCTGCCATAAAAGGGAGAAAAGGCGCGCCGAGTATGCCGGCCGCGTAAATAAATACTTTGTCCGGCAGCGGCGTAAACGAGGCCAGCAGCATGGTAAAGAATATCTGCCCGCCGAGGAGCGTTTGAGCGGTTGTATATGAGTCGGCCAAGCCCCATCCCGCAAGCAGCGACTCCCCAAACGCGCGAAAAAGATAAAACAAGAGCCAATACCCTACGACCGTGCCCGCGGTAGACGCGGCGAGCGACACCGCGAGAAATGTCTTCCACCGTTCTTTATGCGCGAGCACCAGCACGGCTAAAAACGCTTCCGCGGTAAGCGGCGAAAAGATAGTATCGGTAAAAGCGACGAGAGCGAGCCACCATAGCGCAAAACGGCTCTTGGCATGCTCGGCAAACCACCGCCACCCGCGCTCGTGCGCCGTCGGTATGTGCTCGAGAACTTCCATTATTTAACGCGGTCGCCCGGTGTTCCCGCGGTTTCAAACAAAGCAAAAAGGGTGTCCGTGCCGCCGACCGCCAGTATCATCGCCTGGCTCTCGAGCCCCATCATGCTGCGGGGTGCCAAATTGGTGACAAACGGGCAACGTTTGCCCACCAGAACTCCAGGCTCGGGGAAATAGGCTTTTATGCCGGAGAGTACTTGGCGCTCCTCGGAGCCGAAATTTACTTTGAGCTTCAGCAGTTTGTCGCTGCCTTCTATCGGCTCGGCTGAAACTATTTCGCCTATTTTTATTTCGACTTTTTTAAAGTCGTCTATCGTAATATGGCCGTCCATACCTCTTATTGTACCTTTTTGGCGCGATCAAGGTAACTTTGCAGTATCAATGCCGCCGCCGACGCGTCCAATTTGTCCTGGCTTGGATTCTGCTTGCGGGACTTTTCTTCGGGAGCAAACTGGCGCGCCGCCAGCGCCGAGGTAAAGAACTCCCGCTCGTAATATACCGGCAGGCCGGTAAGCTCGGCGATATCTTTTTTAAACTGCTCGATGTCCTCCATTATCTCGTTCTTTTCCCCCGAAAAATTGCGCGACTCTCCCAGCACCACCGCGCCGGCGCCGTTTTCTTTAATGAGCGCGGCTGTTTTTGAAATGGCGTCCCGCCCCGCGTCTATGGTCGTTAAGGGGAAAGCGACCAAGCCGGAGTCGTCAGAAACGGCCAGTCCGATATTTTTTGTCCCGTAATCAATGCCGATGTATTTCATCTAGGGTAGTGTAAAGGTTTTTGCGGATAATAAAAAGCCGCCCCTGCTTCAGGGCGGCTTCAGTTCGTTGAGGTCAAACGGCGCATGCTGGTATACGTCGTTTAGCCAGTTGGTAAAGAGCAAGTGGGCATGGCCGCGCCAACTTACCACCGGCATTTTGCGAGGATTATTGCCGGGGAAGTAATGTACCGGGAGCGAAACCGGCACGCGATTTGCTACATCTCGCTCATACTCTTCCCGAAGGGTGAGCTTGTCGTACTCGGGGTGGCCGGTCACGAAGACCTGCCGGCCATCCCTGCGCGCCGCAAGATAAACTCCCGCCGTCGGGGACTCCGCGAGCAGACAGAGCGGCGAGACTTTGAGGATGTCCTCGCGCCGAACCTCCGTATATCTGGAGTGCGGCGCGAAGAACTTGCGGTCAAAACCCTGCAAGAGGGCGCTCCTCTCTTTTGCCACCATGTGCGCGAAGATGCCGGACAGTTTACGCGGAAGGAGATGTTTTTCGATCCCGTAATAATGATGGAGAGCCGCCTGCGCGCCCCAGCACAGATGAAGCGACGAGTAGACATGGCTTAAAGACCAATCCAGCAGTTCGCGCAGCTTGTCCCAGTAAGCCACTTCGGTAAACGGAAGTGTCTCGACCGGCGCTCCCGTTACAATAAGGCAATCAAACCTTTCCTGCCGTACCTCGGCGAAACTTTTGTAGAATTTCGCCAAATGTTCGGGCGGAGTGTTTTTGCTTTGACGCGAGGAAAGGGCCAAAAATGTTGGCGAAACTTGGAGCGGCGAGCCGCTAAGCAGCCGCAACAGCTGGGTTTCGGTCACGCTCTTAAGCGGCATAAGGTTGACGATAGCAACCCGCAGGGGCCGGATGTCTTGGACGAACGCCCGGCTCTGCGGTATGACCAGCACCCCCTCCTGCTCCAAAATTTGGCGCGCAGGGAGACCGTCGGGTATTTTAACCGGCATGGATATACTCCTTGTATGTGTAAAGAACAAGCCACCCCGCGAAGGGTGGCTTGTTCAGCTGAGACATCTTCCCCTTCGAGGGCTGGAATTTGCACCGTGCGCTTGTAGCGTCGGTTGCAGGCAGAGTTTTGGGCCAGTCCCTTAACACCTCTGCTCTCTTGATGTTATTTTCTGCCGTTTACTATACAGGGTGCGTATAAAAAGTAAAGCACTGCCATTGCCAAATTTTATTTCTTGCGGTATTGTCTTGTTGGAATAAAACTGAGGGAGAAATAGAATGAGCAGTCACGAAAAAGGGATGCAAACCGCTTATGTCTGGCAGCTGATTCGCAACGCCGTGGCAGCAGGCCACGGCGAAGAAGCAAAGCGCCTGGCGGACAAACACAAGGTCCCCAATGCTATCCGTATGGGTCTGGGTGTGGAGCTTTCTTCCAACCCAAGCAAGGCCCCGCCGCTCAGCATCGGCTGACCGCGACAAAATAGACAGCAAGTGCCACTCATCTTGAGCGGCACTTTTTCTATAGCAACACGTTCCGGCGGTGTCTTAGCGTTTCAAACTTTGTAGCCCAAGCCCCATAAGGGTGTTTTAGCGGATTTTTCGGACGCTCGCTGAAGCCTCAACATAAGCCTGCGTCTTTACCTGTTATTCAATTTGTGTACGTAGTCAATAAACGCGATGGAAACATAGAGACAGAAGTCCGCATCTGCAAGACCGATTTGCGATGAGGTAGTGCCTCCATGCCTAACGCCAGGTGCTGCTGAGGCAAACGCATAAAACTTTTCCATCATGCTCAAAAGCAGTTTCGGAAATGCGGTTTTCCTGATTTCTTTTATGACGTCGCCCAATGTGGAAGCGGCAGGATACAGTGTGCGACCATAGCTTTCGACTGCACTAACAGCCTCCTTGATTGCATTCTCTGGGTCCAAGGGGCGGTTGCTTACGAAGCATCTAGCTTTTCTTAGATGCTCCAGGGCAGCTGGAAATCCTTCCAACAATACTGTCTCAACCTGCTCGATCTTATTTTGCAGGTCATCCAATCCTATTCTTAGAAGGATTCCCTCATCATTCAACCGCCAGACAACGAGATGGTCTTCGAACAACGTATTAACGTTGTCTCGGTACGGGGAAAAATAAATCATTCCTTCTGATTCAAGAAGAATTTGACCCACACGCTCGGCGACGTCATAAAATTGATACCATGGTGTATCTATGACTATTGATTTCAACTCATCAGTGCATCCCCATGAGTCATTCATGCTGTCATTCGGCTCGATGTAAAGAGAGACACACAAATCTTCAAGTAGCTTTTTCCTACCGAAAATTGCGGTTTCGGCCCTTTCATATCTTGAATCTTGGTCAATGTATGTTAGCGGTTCCAATATTCGTTTCCAATACGCGAGGCGCAAAATCTTAGGCGCGTCCTCCGTTACGGGCGACTTTGCTATACGAGGATCAAATTGATTTCTTTTAGAAAAGAGTGCCATACTTTTAGTAGCTGCTGTAAACCTAATACCAGCAGGAGGGCTCGGCCTGCATCGATACCAAATACTGACTGCGGAGGGGGTGAGATTCGAACTCACGGTGCCTTGCGGCACTCTTGTTTTCAAAACAAGTGCATTAGACCGCTCTGCCACCCCTCCCTGCTGTGTTTCGCACAATACCATCCCCCATGCACCATGTATACTTATTATATGACGGAAGACTCCGGTATTACCTGGCGCGTTGACACGCACGAGCACCAAGAACGCTCCAATGACTGGTATTGGGGGCTGGGGCTTATCGGGCTTGCCGGCGCTTCCTTGGCGGTCTTCTTCGGCAACTCGCTCTTTGCGGTAATTATCCTGTTGGGACTCGGCTCCATATGGGTGCTGGTCGCGCGCGGTCCGCGCGAGCACGAGGTGCGCGTAACCTCCCGCGGGCTGCACTTCGACGGCACTTTATACCGCTGGAGCAGCGTAGAGTCGTTTTGGGTTGAGGACGAGCGCCTGCTCCCCGCCGGCAGCGAAGCGCATTTGCTGATAACCACGCAGGGCATACTCCACCCGCAGCTCATTATCCCCATTGGCGACACCAACCGCGCGCGCAACCTGCGCGAGTACCTGCGCCGCCACTCGACCGAAGAAGAGCAAGAGCCGCACATGGGGCACCATATCGCGCAGATGCTCGGTTTGTGATAAAACCATAAGACGCTCCCGTCGTTCAATGGATAGGACGTAACCTTGCGGAGGTTATGATGTAGGTTCGATTCCTACCGGGAGCACTAGGTTGAAAAAGCAAACTGCTTTGCTTTTTCGAACACTTGTGCTGGGCGGAGCCATGTCCCGCAATTGCGGGACGGCGAGCCGGGGTCGCGAGGCGTTTGCGCGACGGCGCAAACGAACTTGTGACCACGAAGTGCTGGCCACAAGTGTGCTAATCTGTTTGCGTTGACGCTCTCGTAGTCCAATGGATAGAACACTTCCCTCCGAAGGAAGAGATGCAGGTTCGATTCCTGCCGAGAGCACAAGGACAAAGCGGTGCTACACTTTCCTAATATGAAACTGATTCTTTCAATACTCTTGCTACTACTCGCCCTTATTTCTTGGGCTGCGGTTGTCGCCTATTTTCCGCTGGGCATACCTCTTGGTCTTTTATTTTTATGTTTTTCAATTTGGCTATTTGCCGCATGGTGGTATAAAAAATCAATCCCGCTCACTGTTGGCGGGTGGCTTCTTCTCCTGCCTATTCTTGGATTCCTGCTACTTATATTTGAGTTCAGTCATTTTGGCTTGGTCAATTTATTTTTTGGTACTAATCCTATACCATTGCCACCAGATCAAATACCTTGGTGGAGTCTGTTTCCAGGAATATTCGACACGTTTGTACTACCCCTGCTTTGGTTTGGTGCAGTGTTATGGGTAATAATCCATTTCTTCCGTCAGGCACGGAAGATTATTTAAAAAAATTCTCCATCAAACAAAAAACTCCCTGAAAGGGGAGTTTTTGTTGTTTCGTTATACCTTGGTCGAAAGGAGTTTGGCGACCTTGGCCTTGCGGCGGGCGGCCGTGTTTTTGGACATCAGTCCGCGTTTTGCCGCCTTATCAATCGCTTTATAGGCCAGGCCGATAGCCGCGACATCCCCTTTTTTAGCCGAGCGGGCGCCTTTAAGAGCGAGGCTGACGGCCTTTTTACGCGCGTCATTAAAGGCCTTTTTGCGGAGGCCGGCGCGGTGGGCTTTCTTGGCGGACTTTGTAATTGCCATGCGAAAGATACTAGCACACCGGGTACTACAAGTCCAAGTTGCTGTTATACTCTCAGCATGGAATCGGAACGCTCTATAGAGGCCGGCAGGGCTACAGAGGCCGCGCGTGTAGAGCTGGAGGGCCTTCGCCGCAGAGCCGCCCAGTTGGAGTCGACGCTAAAAACTGAGTCCTCCCTCGCCGCTTCTGCGGCGCGGCAAGAAGCGGCGCAGCAAGCGGTCGGCGAACAGTGGCAGCAGGCGGTGCAAAAACCCTCCCCGGCGGAAGCTCCAAGAGCGCTTGCTCATCCGGACGCCATTACCCTCCAGTTATCGGCAGAGGAGCATGACGGCCGCATGGGCGAGTTTGTGCATGTGCTGCAGGAAAAGGGAGTTGTAAAAGCGATTAAAGCCGCCGAGGCGACAAACAATCCTCATCTTATCGACGACTTTCATCGCATCTTGGTGGAGTGGGTGCGGGAGGGTCTTCCGGCAAAAGGTTCCGGCAACAACCCTTATAAAGTGCCGCTTGCCATGACGCTCTTTGAAGTAACTTTGCCGCAGGCGGGGCTCGAGAAAGACAAACCAACCGACCCTACCCGCACCTTGCGCGAATTTATCTCCCTCATGGAGCAGTTTTACCGGGGAATGCTTCAGATGGATACCAAACATGGCGAATACTTTTCTTTTGAAATAGCAAACCCCGCCGGAGCCCTGCACACCAGCATTTACATCGCGGTGCCCCAAAACCGCAAAGCGATGCTCGAAAAACAGCTGCTCTCACTCTACCCGGCGGCACGAGTCGTCGAAAGGCACGACGATTACAATGCCTTTGCCGAGGGTTCGCAGACCGCGGCCGCGAATGCGCGGCAGGCAGAGCGGCCTATCTACTCGCTGCGCACGTTCGACACCTTCCCCAACGATCCATTGGACTCTTTGCTTAACGCTTTTTCTAAACTCGACGAGGGCAGCGTGGGCGCGGCTATACTGTTTGTTTTATCGCCGCGGGACAAAGGGCTGATG
>CAYHDT010000017.1:0-9260 GCA_964355655.1 uncultured Candidatus Saccharibacteria bacterium
CGCGTCCGCGCGTGGCAAAGCCGCGCTGCTCCATCTTGTCGATATACTGCGCGCCGATGTTGCTCGTCATGATGATGATGGTGTTGCGGAAGTTGACTTTGCGACCTTTGGCGTCGGTCAGCGACCCCGCGTCGAGTACCTGCAGGAGGATGTTAAATACTTCCGGATGCGCTTTTTCTATCTCGTCGAAGAGCAGCACCGCGTACGGGCGGTGGCGGACCAACTCGGTCAGCGCTCCTCCTTCCTCGTGGCCAACATAGCCCGGCGGCGCGCCGATGATTTTACTGACCGAGTGTTTCTCCATGTACTCGGACATGTCGACGCGTATGAGCGCCTTTTCATCGTCGAACATAAACCCGGCCAAAGCTTTTGTCAGCTCGGTCTTCCCCACTCCGGTCGGCCCCAAAAACATAAACGAGGCGATGGGACGGTTTGGGTCGGATATCCCCGCCCGCGAACGTTTGACCGCGTCAGCAACTTTTTGCACCGCCTCGGTCTGGCCGACAACCCGGGCCCGCAAGTCCTGCTCGATGCGATTAAGGCGCTCGGCCTCCTCTTCGAGCATGCGGGATACGGGGATGCCGGTCCATTTTGCGACAATCGCCGCGATATCACTTTCAATTATTTCTTCTTTAAGTATCCGGCGGGTGGACTGCAATTTTTTAAGACGCTTTTGCTTTTGTTCGAGCTCGCGTTCCAAACTTGGTATCTCGCCGTAGCGGATTTCGGCCGCCCGAGAGAGGTCGACTGAGGATTCCGCTTGGTCGGCCTCCAGTCGCAGGCTTTCGAGCTCTTTCTTTATTGTCTTTATGTCGGAAAGTACCTGCTTTTCATTTTTCCACCGCGACTCTATTTCGCTTGTTTTTTCTTTCAAATCGGCGACCTCCTTTTCTATCGTTCTGACGCGGGTCCCCGCTTTGCCTGCGGGCGCGCTCGCGGACTTTCCGTTTTTCCCGACAGGCGCCCCGCCGCCCTCGGCGGCTTCGGCCTCGGCTTCTTTACGCAAGGCTTCTTTTTCCACTTCGAGGCGCATTATTTTACGATGGGCGTCTTCAAGCACGGGAGGCTTATTCTCCAAAGAAATTCTCAGGGACGACGCGGCCTCGTCAATAAGGTCGATGGCTTTGTCGGGGAGAAAACGGTCCGGGATGTACCGTGAACTTAGTTGAACGGCCGCGATAAGCGAATCGTCGGTGATATGCACGCCGTGGAAAAGCTCGTACTTCTCCTTTAATCCGCGCAATATCGAGATAGCGTCTTCGATACCGGGCTCCATGACGTACACCGGTTGAAAGCGCCGCTGGAAGGCGGGGTCGCGTTCGATGTGTTTTTGATATTCGCGCAAAGTCGTGGCGCCTATAACGTGCAAATCGCCGCGCGCCAGCGCGGGTTTGAGCATGTTGCTGGCGTCCATCGCGCCTTCGGCGGCGCCGGCGCCTATCATGGTGTGTATCTCGTCGATAAAGAGGATAATTTTCCCCTCGGAGCGCTCTATCTCTTTCATTATTGCTTTAAGGCGCTCTTCGAACTCGCCGCGGTATTTGGTGCCGGCGATAAGGGAGCCTAAGTCGAGCGAGACGAGGTCTTTTTCGCGCAGAGACTCCGGGCAGTCTCCGGTGGCTATGCGCTGAGCGAGCCCTTCGGCAATAGCCGTTTTACCGACGCCCGCCTCGCCGATAAGTATCGGGTTGTTTTTGGTGCGGCGGGAGAGTATTTGGATGACGCGGGAAATTTCTTCGTCCCTGCCGATGACCGGGTCGAGTTTGTTTTCGAGCGCCGCCTTGGTCAGCGAGCGCGTATATTTGAGCAGCGCGCGGTATTTTTTAGGCTCTTGCGACGGGGCGGATTTCTGAGAGCGGATTTCCATCAGCGCGCGGAGCACGGCCTCGCGCGTAATCCGGAAGCGCGCCAGCATGTCACGGGAGGCGCCGGGTATGTCGATAATCGATATAAAAAGATGTTCGGTCGAAACAAACTCATCGTGGAGCTCGGTTGCGACTTTGGCGCTCCGCTCCAGCGCCTGCACGAGCTCGGGGGTCAAATAAAGCTGATAGCTGGGGCTGAGCACCGAGCTGCCTTGCACGCTCTCCAGAGTTTCGAGCGCCGTGTCGGTCAAAAGGGTTATATCAACTTCAAGCCGCTCCAAAGCGGACGCGACCAAGCTCTCCTCTTGCAGGAGGAGCGCGCCGAGCAAGTGCATAGGGCTTACTTGGTTTTGGCCCCGCTCAACAGCGAGCTCGTGGGCCCGGCGTACCGCTTCTTTTGCTTTGGTTGTGAAGTGATTGAATGGAGGCATATATTTTATAGTGTTCGGCTTTGGTTACGGACTGGTTGCAAGAGTGTAGAAATCAGACCCGGAAGCTGCGGAATCGGTAGTGACCATACCTATCAGCTCGCCGAAGGAAGTAAAGAGTACTGAGCCCGGCGTCGTTGATACTATGTTGGATTGGATGAGGCCGGAATGAGAGTCCGGGAGCCTCGCGATGACGCCCGTAGATACGGTGTCGGCGCCGGAGCCGCCGATGCGGATGACGCTTTGCCCCAGTTGCAGCTTACTGCTGGCCGCCAGCGGGACCGCGACAATTTTGCCTGAGGTGCTCGCCATCTGCAAGTCAAGAATCGCGATAGTGCTTGTTGCCGAAGGGACGCGCATTATCGCCGGCACCCTATCTCCGTCCGGGAGTATGACCTCGAAGTGGACGGTGCCGGTGGGCTCCAGCGACCCGCGGTCGGACAGTACGACTCCTTTTGCGTCTATAAAGACGCCTCTTGCCAACAGGACGGCGCGGTTGTCTAAGCTGACGATGCGCACCAGCCCTTTTTGCACATTGGCGATCGACTGCGCTACAAGTTAATCGTCTTTAACTACGCCGGTGGGCTCTTTGGTTACGTTGGCCGCCGCCGCCGCGGGGGCGGGGCTTGCGGGGGCCGCGGCGGGGACGACCCGCTCTATCGTATGTTCCACAATTTGGTTGATGGTGCGGGTTACCGACGGCGGAGCTTGGTCCATCAAAGCAACAGTGACGATGCCGGTCGCTATAGACGTCACGAAACTCACCAAAAGGGTCAACAGGATGATTTGATGCTTCGTGAGATGCTCGATATCCATTACCTATACTATAGAATGTTTTTAATAAAAAGAAAACCGCCCGACAGAATGCCGGGCGGGTAATTACTCGACCGTTACGGATTTTGCCAAGTTGCGCGGTTGGTCCACATCAACTCCCCGCGCAACACCTAGGTGGTAGGCCAAAAGCTGGGCCAGCGGCGCAAGCACAATGGGCACAAGCTCGTCAGGAAGACCGGCGGGCGGCTCAAGCGGGATGACCCGCCCGCCGCGTGCTTTGACCTCCTCAAGATTAGAGAGCATCTTATCGCGCAGCACGCCTGAAGGCATGACGGCTACTACCGGCACGCCCGGCTCCACCAGTGCAAGCGTGCCGTGCTTAAGCTCGGAGGCTGAGAGTCCGTGAGCGTCGAGATACGCGACTTCGCGGATTTTTAGAGCGGCTTCCAACGCCAGCGGGAGTCCGTAGCCGCGGCCGATAATAATCATCCGTTTGGCGTCTTTGCATTGGTGCGCCGCGCGTTTGATTTCATCCTCTTTCCGCAGTGTCTCCGCCATCAGAGCCGGCAGTAGCAGGAGTTGTTCGACAAGCGCATCCGGTACCAGTCGTTTTTGCAACCCGGCGATATACACCGCAAGGAGCATCAGCGCTGCGGCTTGCGCGGTAAACGCCTTGGTCGACGCAACCGCCACTTCGGGGCCGGCATGCAGATAAATGCCCGCACGCACGCGTTTGCTCAATGCCGAACCCACGCGGTTGGTTACTCCAAGACACAGTGCGTGGCGCTCCCCGGCAAGCGCCATAGCATGCAACGTGTCGGCAGTCTCTCCCGACTGAGAGATGCCGATGACCACATCGCCGAAGGTAATAGCCGGGTCGCGATAGTAAAACTCCGCGGCCTGCTCCGCCTCGCACGTTGCTCCGGAGATCCGCTCGATGAATGTCTTTCCCACCATTGCGGCAAAGAGCGATGTCCCGCAACCGACAAGCGTGATGCGCCGCGCATTCCGGAGCCGGCCCTCGATATCGGAGGTAAACCCGCCGAAGGTAACCGGACCCCCCTTTCGGAGGCGCCCCGCAAGCACGTTACGCATGGCTTGCGGCTGCTCGAGAATCTCCTTGTACATGTAGTGCGCGTGGCCGCCTTTGCTTATTTCATCGGCTACGCTCGGCTTTTCGAGCCGAGCTTGGGCGTCGCTGAGTGAGAGTCCGCTGAAAGTGTACGAGCCGTTGCGTTTAAGCACCACAAGCTCGCCGTCTTTCAGATGCGCCACCGCATCCACCTTGCCGGCCAAAGCCAGCTCGTCGGAGGCGACGTAGAGTTCGTTCTTGCCGATACCCACGACCAGCGGCGAGGAGTTGCAGGCCGCAATCATTTCGTCCGGGTAGGAGGGAGAAATAACCGCGATTGCGTAGGCACCCTCTACTTGGTGCAGCGCGCGGGCAACGGCCGTTTGTAGACTACTCCCATCCTGTTGCAGCTCCCGTTCTATAAGATGCGGGAGAACTTCAGTATCGGTGTCGCTTGCAAACACAAACCCCTGCTGGGTAAGTTCGCGCCGCAGATGTTCGTGATTTTCGATGATGCCGTTGTGCACGACCGCGACATAAGCGTTTATCGAAACATGAGGATGCGCATTGCGTTTGGAAGGTCCGCCGTGCGTGGCCCAACGCGTATGGCCGATGCCGAGCGTTCCTCCAATGGGCCGCTGCTTAAGGGCCTTTTCCAACTCAGCAATTTTACCGGGCCGTTTGATGCACTTGAGATGGTCGCTGAGCGGTTCGTGCCACACAGTGGCAATCCCCGCGCTATCGTAGCCGCGATACTCAAGGCGCTTGAGCCCTTCAATAAGAAGGGGCACTGCCTTTTGTTCGCCGATGTAGCCGATGATTCCACACATACTGTTCTCCTTGTTGATGTCCTTCCTTGTTTGGAACAGAAGATTACGCGAAAGAGTTTCAGAAAAGAAAAAGCCCCGCGGAGTGCGGGGCGGTACGAACAAGCGCGGGACGTTTTAGAAAGCTCTGCGTACCATGGCCGGCGGCGCGGACGGTAGAGGTGACATAGGTACAGGCGCGGGAGTCGGCGCAGGCGGTTCGCTCGTGGAGACACTCGGTGTCGGCGTATCATCCAGATAGGCGGCACAAAGCAAGGCAACAACAACGAAGACAAAAAAGACTACTGTTGCTTGTGGCGCCGGCTGGCCGACTGCTGCCGAACCCAGCATGGCAAAGCCGATAGCAAAAGCACTCAGGACAGGCACAATACGCTCGGAAGCCAAAGAGACCCAGAGGCCGATGACAAACACGGCGGTCGCACCATAGATAAAGTACTTGAAGACCGGAATACCGTCGGTCAGATGACCAGGGTTTAAGTCCAGCAGACCTTCCATTTGCTTCTTCTCCTTACATAATTTCCAAAAAAGACTTTAGCACTTATTTATTATTTAGTCAATGTTTTTTGTCTATACCGGTCGGCGGTTTCTTTAAGCGCCTGTGCAATGCGGCGCGCTTGCGCGCGGGTGGCACCGGGGAGCAGTGTCAGGCGGATAGCGGTGCCCGCCATCTGTGCTGGGACACCGAGTGCTTTTATCACATGCGACGGCTCTTCAGAACCGATAGTGCAGGCGCTGCGGGTCGAAGCGGCAATGCCCAGAGCATCGAGCGAAACGACTGCCATCTCGGCCTCGAGCCCCGGCACCGAAATATTTAAGTTGTTGGCAACCCGCAAACAAGGCGAAACCTTGTAAAACAAGGTTTCGCCTTGTTTGAGACCGGGGCCGTTGAGGACGGTGTCGGGAAGGAGCCGTTTTATTTCGCTCCAACAATAGTCGCGCACCTCCGTTATGTTTTTAACACGCTTTTCTGCGTCTTTTTGCGCGTCGGCAAGCGCCACGGCAAAGGCTCCCGCTTGGGGAACATTTTCCGTGCCGCCGCGCAGTCCCCGCTCCTGCTTGCCGCCCCACAGCATCGGCTCGACCGGAGTCCCCCGCCGTATATACAGAGCACCGATGCCTTTTGGTCCTAGGACTTTCTGCGCGTCCAGCGTCAACAGGTCGACGCCGAGCTTTTCGACATTTATGTCCACCCACAGCGGCGCTTGCGACGCATCGGTATGAAAATAAATCGGAGTGTCTTTTCTGGAGGCTCTTATTTTTCTTATTTCTTTGGCGATTTCTTTTATCGGCTCGGTGGTCCCTACCTCGCTGTTAACAAGCTGGATAGAAACAAACATCGTTTCGTCGTTGACCGCGGCGGCAATATCCTTTGTCGAAACAAGGCCCTCGACATCGACTTGGAGCACGGTCGTGTAGAGCCCCTCGCGTTCCATCGCGCGCAGCGGTTCTAGCACCGATTGATGTTCAATTGCGCAGGTCATCGCGTGCACCTCGCCGTACGCCTGCAAAAGCGGACGCAGAATACCTTGGATTGCGAGGTTGTTACCCTCGGTGCCCGATGCGACAAACACAACCTCATCCGCGTGCGCGCCGATAGACTCGGCTATCGATGCGCGAGCTTTCTCCAATTCGGCTTTGGCTTCGACACCCTCGCGATGCAGTGCGCCGGCATTGCCAAAAGCCCCGAGCAAACGCAAAAGCTCTTTCTGCGAGCGTGCCGACAAGGGCGTCGCTGCCGCCGCATCGGCGTAGATCCGTTTCTTCCAAAACATACATTAGAGAGTATACTGTTTTTAATGTCTATCGCCATTGCTTATTTGGATGCCGCTGCGCCATATATCGCGCTTGGGGCGCTTAGTATTTCGATCATCGCTGTTGCATATGCCGTGGCTCTGCGGCTGCGCCTCAAGCGCCTGTCTTTAGGGCGCAACGGCTCGATAGAGGAGTCTATGGCGATTCTGACCCGCGAGGCAAAAGAGATGCGCGAGTTCCGCGCCGAGCTGGAAAAATATTTAAAGCTCGCCGAAAGCCGCCTGCGCACCTCGGTGCGAGGGGTGGGCGTCGTGCGGTTTAACCCTTTTACCAGCCAAGGCGGCAACCAGAGTTTTGCCGCGGCCTTCCTAGACGAGCAGGGTTCGGGCGTGGTATTGTCGACTCTCTACGCGCGCGACAGGGTCGGCGTCTACGCCAAGCCTATCGAAAACGGCGCATCCTCATTTGAGCTGAGCGAGGAGGAAAAGGAAGCGGTGGCAAAAGCCAAAGCATCTGCCGCGCAGAGCAATAAAAAGTGACTTCCCTATGGATAAAAACAAAAAAAATAGCCTCCCGACAAAGCTCGGGGTAAACAGGCCGCCCATAGTCGCAATCGTGGGGCACATCGACCACGGCAAATCGACCCTGCTCGACTACATACGCAAAACGGCGGTGGCCGAGGGCGAGGCCGGCGGGATCACCCAGCATTTGTCGGCCTACGAGGCCGTGCATAAAAACTCGGCCGGCGAGCACAAAATAACGTTCCTGGACACGCCGGGCCATGCGGCTTTTGCCGCGATGCGCGCGCGGGGGCTCGAGGCGGCGGATGTCGCCATACTTATCGTCTCAAGCGAAGAGGGCGCCAAGCTCCAAACGGTAGAAGCGCTTAAACTTATTACCGAGGCCAGTATCCCCTACATTGTAGCGCTCACCAAAATCGACAAACCGGGCAGCAACATAGAAAAAACAAAGATGTCGCTTCTGGAACACCAGATTTTTTTGGAAGGGCTTGGAGGCGACGTTCCGTGGGTCGGGATATCGAGCAAGACCGGCGAAGGAGTCCCCGAACTTTTGGATTTAATACTGTTGGCGGCGGAAATGAAAGGCCTTTCTTGCGATCCTAAGAAGCCGGGCGAAGGCCTGGTCATCGAGGCACACGTCGACCCCAAGCGCGGCGCCACTGCGACACTTATTGTACGCGACGGACACATAAAGAGCGGCGAGTTTGTCGTCGCGGGAAACAGCTTTGCGCCCGTGCGCATTATGGAAAATTTCGTCGGCAAACCAATCAAAGAAGCTCTGCCGGGAAGTCCGGTGCGGATAGTCGGCTTTTCCGCTCTGCCGACAATCGGAGTGCACTTTGTGACAGTTGGTACCAAAAAAGAGGCTGAGGAAAAGAGCCGCAGCCACGTCCCTGCTCTCGTGCGCTCCGGGGTGGCTAGGCCTGAGTCCCACTCGCTCCAGGATGTGGCTGCGGCTCCCACCGATGTTGAGGAGGTTATAAAACTGGTGCTCCCTCTCATCATCAAGACCGATGTTGCGGGCACGGGCGAGGCGGTGGTACACGAGCTCAATAAAATTCCGCAGGACGGGCGGCTCGAGGTTCGCATTGTCGCGCGTTCGGTAGGAGCGATTACCGAAAATGACGTCAAACTTGTCGGCGGCGGAAAAACGCCGGGCATCATACTGGGCTTTAACGTCAAAGTAGAAAAAGAGGCGCGAGAGATGGCCGAGCGCCTGGGCGTTATGATAGCGACGTTTGAAATAATTTATAAACTTGCCGAATTTTTAGCCGCCGAGTTGGCAAAGCGCCGCCCGCAGCTGGAGACCGAGGTTGTAAGCGGCACAGGTAAGGTGCTGAAGCTCTTTAGCAGCCAGGGCAGCCGCGTTGTGCTTGGCGGCCGCGTCGAGGAGGGCGCGTTGCGCCTGCATCAAGAGGTTAAAATTATGCGCCGCGAGCTCGAGATCGGCCGGGGCAGCATCAGCAGCCTGCAGACGGGAAAAAAGGACGTTAAGGAAGTAGCAGCCGGGCTCGAGTTCGGCGCAATGATCAAAACACAGGCTCTGCCCGCCGCCGGCGACCGGTTGGAGGCGTTTACCGTCGAACTTAAGTAGTTCGACAGGCTCACCACAAGTAATCATGCAAGAAAGACAAACAGAAGCTCTACGCACCGCCGCGGCGGAATTTTTGGCCCGGGAGGCCAACCGCAACAGCCTTATTACTGTTACCCGCGTGCAGATGAGCGAGGACGGCAAGCGCGCGATTATTTATATAACCGTCTTCCCCGAACTGGGCGAACAGGCGGCGCTCGCTTTTGCCAACCGCAACCGCGGAGAGCTCGGCCAATTTTTAAGCAAACGCACCAAGGGCATGCGTATTCCCCACTTTGAGTTTGAAATAGATTTAGGAGACAAGAACCGCCGCCGCTTAGACGAGCTTTCACAGTAAGCTACTGTGCGCTAAAGTAGTATGAGCCTGCAGGAGGCTCCACGGCCACGTGGCGAAGAAGCAACGCGACGGTCTGCAAAACCGTTATGCGAG
>CAYHDT010000018.1:0-7470 GCA_964355655.1 uncultured Candidatus Saccharibacteria bacterium
TGAATCCCATGCCGGAAAAGGAAACCCCGGGCGCTAGCCCGGGGAGGAGGTCATTTATTTAAGCAGCGTAAAAAGGGCGATGCCGGCGGCGACGCCGACGTTTAAGGATTCCTTCTTCCCTTGCATGGGGATATGGAGGATGTGGTCGGCGTGTTTAAGAGATTGCTTAGAGATTCCACGCACTTCGTTGCCCATGACGACCGCCAGCTTTTCTCCCGCGGCGGGGGAGTAATCAAACAGAGATTTTGAACTTTCGTTTTGCTCCAGTGCGATAATCGTATATCCTTCTTTCTTCAGCTTTTTGAGCACATTGCTCAGAGTTTTACTGCGCGAGTAGGGGACTATTTTTTCCGCGCCAAGCGACACTTTTATAAAAGGCGGGCGCTCTTTGCCGCGCGGGTCCTGTGGCCCGGGCGTATAGCCGGATAGTACAATGCGCGCGACTCCCGCCCCGTCGGCAGTGCGGAACATACTCCCCACATTGTGGGCACTGCGGATGTTATGTACCACTAAAACGCAATTGCGCATTTATAGAGGCAGGTCGTAGGCGAAGGCACCCGCGCCGGAGATAAGCAATGAAAGGCAAGCGGCAGCGATAAGCAAGTAGGTGCTGCGCGGGTAGGGGAAGAGGGTGCCAAACTTGCCGTGCAACAACAGGCCCTTAAGCGCGGTGATGCCGCCAACGATAGCGGCCATCTGCGTGTAGTAGCCGAAGAGGAGCATTGCGCCGACGAGCGCGTATACCAGCGCCGCAAAGCCCGCGACCCACACGGCGGTGCCGACAAGCGGGAGCCGGACATGCGCGATTGAACGGCGATGTTTGTACACCGCGTAAGCCGCGTACAAAAACAGGCACGCAACAGCCACGCGGACAATGGTTGGAGCAAAGAAGCCGAGCGTCAAAAGATCGGGAAATGTATTAAGCATATGTTTTTATTTACTGAGTAGAAGTACTGCTAAAAGTAGAAGGGCCATCAAAAGTCGGAGTAGGGGTGGTGGTAGCGTCTTTGCCAAACTGCGGACCGTACGCGTCCCCGCTGCCAAGCGGTATCGGGGGAGAGAGAAACAGACCGCGCATATCGGTCTTGCCCGGACCTCCGGCAAAATACCAAAGCACGACAAGAACGGCTAAAGAGCCGAAGAAGAAGAAAGCGCTTTCACCCGCGGTGGGGCCTTTTGGTTCGTCCGCCATATAAGGTTAAGTATCAAGTCTCAGGTACCAAGTGTCAAACAAGTTTTAAGTGTTTAAGTACTTAAGTTTTTGATACTTATTTGGTACTTGGATTTTGTTACTTGTTACTTCCGTAGCCAAGCCTCTGTAATTCCTCTTTGGCTACGGCCGCGTCGCTCCACGGCTCTTTTTTGCCCCGCGCGCCCATAATATACGGGTCGGTGCCCTTGCCGGTGATAAGCACCGCATCTCCCTCCTTGGCCGCCTTAAGCGCTTCATAAATTGCTGTCCGCCGGTTGCTGATGAGCTGCGGTTTTTTTGCCGTAAAGCCGGCTGACAACTCCTGCATGATGGCAAGAGGGTCTTCGTCATAAGGGTCTTCGTTGGTGATAAACGTGAGTGCGGCGTACTGCTCGGCCAAGGCGCCGCGCTCGGCGCGCTTGGCTTTATCGCGTCCGCCGCCGGTCGCACCGATGATTGCGATGATTCTTTTGTTGCTAAATGTGCTGTAGAGTGCGCGCAATGACTCCATGGTGTGCGCGTAGTCGACCACGACATCGAACGGCTGCCCTGCCGCCACGCGCTCGGCGCGGCCGGCAATAGGCGGCGCGTGTTCCAGAGCGCGCTTCATGGCGCCGCGCTCTAACCCCAGTGCCTCGCCGAGCGCAAGCGCCGAGAGGCAGTTGTAGAGGTTAAACACGCCCGGCAGCGGCACGCTAAAGAGGTCGCCCCGCCAAGTAAAGCGAATGCTCGTGTCATCGGCCGTGTACGGCTCGGCATCGCGCAGCGAGTAGGCCGCCTTTTTTTCGGCGGGGAAGTCGAGGAACTTCTGCCCATATGCATCGTCGGCGTTGGCCGCCAGTATCCGCGGCCGCTTGGGAGAGTCTGCGACCGCCTGCGCGAGCGAGAGCTTGGCGTCCGCGTATTTGTCAAAACTGCCATGGCTTTCGATATGCTCGGGTGCCAAGTTGGTAAAGACAAGCGCATCAAGCTCTACACCCTTGTGGCGGAATTGCTTTACCGCCTCGGAAGACATTTCTATAACCGCGTGCGTGCAGCCCGCCGCGACAGCCCGCCGCAAAAATTTTTGGAGGAAGAACCGTCCCGGCATCGTCATTTTATAAAGGTTGCGCTCGCAGGCGTCGCCTATGCAAAATTGTATAGTGCTTGTCGAGGCCGTTTTTACTCCGCTTTCGCGCAAGAGGCGAGCAATAAGCTCGGTGGTGGAAGACTTGCCTTTGGTGCCGGTAACCGCTATGACCACGAGCTTGCGCGAGGGAAAGCCGTAGACAACCGCGCCGGCATAGGCGAGCAAAAAATGATAAGCCTGCAGCAGGGGCTCGGGGAGCAGAGAGCGGATAAAGTTTTTTACCTTCATACCGCAGAGTGCGAGCCGAGGCGCCGCAGCGCGGCGCCGAGGCGGTCTTTGACACTGTCGCCGGCGTTACCTATGTCTTTAAGCGCCGCGCGGCACTCCTGCGCGCTGTAGCCGAGAGCCATTAGTGCTTCGATGACGTCATTGTCCGATATTGCCCCGGCCGCGGCGCCGGAGTAGCCGGTCTCCAGCTGCAGCTTGTCGCGCAGCTCTACGACAATGCGTTCGGCGCTCTTTTTGCCGATACCAAAGACTTTAGTAAGTGTGGGGGCATCGCCCGCGGCTATCGCGCGCTTGAGCGCCGACGGCTCCGCAACGCCCATAATAGAGAGCGCGGTCTTAGGACCGACGCTCGATACGGTCATCAATTGGCGAAAGAACAGAAGCTCGTCTTCCTTTGCAAAGCCGTACAGGTCGATAGCATCATCGCGCACGGCGGTATGGATATGCAGCGAAATAGGCATCCCCTCGGTCAAGAGTGCGGCGGCGGGTACTCGCACGCAGTAGCCGACCCCTTGCACGTCGATAACCACCGACTCGCCCTGCCTCCCGGCCAGCACCCCCGTAAGCTTGCCTATCATTCCTCTATAGTAGAACATTACTTGCCACTAGGACAACACGGTAGACGCGCAAAAGGCGCATAGTATACTAGGCTCATATGTTGGAAAAAACTCCGCCATCTGCTCTACAGCCAGATAGCCCAGACACTTTAAAAAGAAAGGAAGCCGCGCAGAAGGGAGCTCTGACTAGAAAGCTCAACAAACAAATTAAAACAGTTGGGTACGAAGAGACACCACCCGAAGCTTATGAGGAGTTTGGTAGAGATGCTGAAAGCGCGAAAAAGAATGCGGAGAGTTATGGATTTACAGTAACAAAGGGAAAACCGACCGCGGCAGCCCCGGCAGTGGAAATAAAAACTGAAACTGAACCACAAATTAAACCGGTAGAAAATATAGTGGAAGAAAAGGCGGCTGAGCCCAAGGTTGCGGTTGAAGGGAGCATAGAAACAGAGAAAGAACGCCAGGATAAGATAAAGCTAGCCGCCTTTAACGCACAACAGGACAAGGCAAAAGAGTGGCGCGAGCATTATAGCCCTCTGGCGGAAATACAGGAAGACATAGAGAAGCAAGAAGCTGTCAGCCGCGCGCGGGAGAATTTGGAAAAAGAGCTTGCAGATGAAGTTTCGAAAATTAATCAGAAAGATGCCAAAATTGACGAAGCCGAAGGATTGCTTAAAGAGGTGGCCCGGCGGAGTAACCAGGAGGCGCTCACAAAGCAGGTGGACGAGGATCTTAAAATCGCCACCGGTGAAGCTCCCCTTCCCGGCACCGTCCTGACCGACCCTAACGTTATCGACGCGCTTACCGAGCGGGTCCGCCAAGACCGCCAAAATGAGGCTCTGGCGCGGGAAGTGGGCATCTTTAAGCCGAGCCCCGAGCAGCAGAGGGGACTCGACAGGCTTAAAGCCGCCGCAAAGCAGGAGGCGGCGGTTGGGGCGCGGGCAGAGAAACTCGGCTTTCTGGGCACTATCAAAAGAATTAAAGAAAAATACGACGACAAGTCGCTCCGCACCCAAGTCGCCATAAGCGAGGGGCTGTGGGCACTCGGATCAAAAAAACGCCTCGGCAATGTGCTAAAAATCGGCGCAGCAGCCGGCATCGCGTACCTCCTGTACGAAGCGCTTGTCGGGAGCGGCACTACGCAGCAACCGGCGGACACGTTTAACTCCCGTTTCTACTTTGACGTACCAAAAGATGCGCCGGTAGAAGCTCCGCCGGTAGTGCCTGCTCCGGTGGAGGCACCGCCCAGTATTCCGACTTTGGAGATATTCGGAAGCGACTCGGTTGTCGAGCGGGGTGGTACCGTGTGGGGTTTTACGGAAGAGCAGCTCAATTCGCAACCTGAGTTTGCCGCATTAGATCAGATACAAAAGACTCGAATGCTTAAATCGTATGAGATATATACGCAAGGTCTTGGTACAAGCGCTATAAAAGCGATGGGCATCAGCAGCGGCGACATCCACACTATCCGCATAGGTGAGCATATCGACCTGACTGCTCTTAACGGTCGCTCTCTATTTGATTCGTTTATCACCGATGCGCGCAACCTTACCCAAGAGCAAAGGGCCAGCATTGCATATAATTTAGAGCACAACATCCGCTAACTGAAATTTAGTATGAATCCGCAAAACGACATACGGCAAGCATTGCTCAAAGAGCTCGATATAGAGTCTCTGCCTCCGCAAGCGCAGCAGGAAGCCATCGCCGCTGTAGGCGGGCCGCTGCTCCAGTCGGTGATACTCGATATACTCGAAAAGATTCCGCAGGCCCAGCAAAGCGCGTTCCAGCAGGCGCTCGATGCGGGAGACCAGGCAAATATAGAAAAACTTATCGCCGAAAATATACCCGACGCACAGGCTTTTATAGAGCAATCCGTTGCAAAAGCAATCGCGGAATTTAAGTCTCTAAAGGATTTGTAAAACCCCTATGATGGAAGGAACACCCAACCTGCCTCCAAAAAAGCCCGGTAAAGCGATGGAGGCAATCAAAAAAGTTGCGCGAGTACTGGCCGTCGGGACGACTCTGGCGGGTGTTCCCACCGCCGCCAATGCGCTGAACATTGAGGGCTGGCGGCGGTCTACTAACGTTGAGGACCACACCAATAAAAAATCTGAGGAAACAAGGCCGGATATTGAGTACACTTTTACCGGTGTCCCTGCTCCCGCTTCTGGTACGAATCCTATTGTGCAGGAACTATTGGGCGTACCGGGCCCTTATGACCAAGACATAGAGGATACCGCCAAGCGTATTAACGAAGAAGTGGCTGCAGAGGAAGCGGCTAAGCGAATAAAGATTCAAGACAAATTCGACACTTACAAAAAAGGCATCGACGAAAAAATTAAAAAAGAGGCAGCGCAGCAACCTCCAATAGTAGTAGGGAGCCCGAAGCTATAAAAAAGCGCGTTACCGCGTATGGTCGATGACTCCTCCGTTGCGCGCTCCTATCGCTAGCTGTAGTTTTTTGTAGCGCGCATAAAATGCATCATACTGTTCTTGGGTAACATTTGTTTCAGCTTTAAGTATTTTTAAGTGTTTATCGATCGCATTACGAAGCCTTATCGCCGCATTTCTCGTTTCGCGCTGCACCGCTTCTGCTTCAGTCGTGATGGCAAAGAGCTTATCTAAACGACCGGGCATTTCAGACACACTGAGCATTTCTTCCATCTTTTTAAGCTCCCGCGTGCAATCGCGCAGGTTTTCTCTCCTCTTTTTTTCCTGCTCGACCTTCTCTTCTTCGAACAATTCGAGAATACGGTCGAGGTACGCCTTGCACTCTTTTCTTATTTCGGGAGAGAGGTTTTTTGCCCCGCGTATGCTTGCTCTCAGCGAGTCTGCGTCGAAAAGAAGGTCGAGCTGGCCCGGCGCCGAGTCTGCGACCTCCCACGGCGCCAGCGTTTTAATATAACGGACGTTCCCCTTTCCCTCTCCGGCATAGCTTTGGTAGCGGGCGTCGACTCTGAGGGTAAGGCCTAACTTCTCAAGTTTGTCGCTTATGGCCTCTACCTCATTCCCGGTCTCTGCTGTTTCTGCCTTGTTTTCCACGTCATCCCCGTCGTTTTCGGATACGTGATATACGACCCCTTCTCTTTTAAATACTGACTCGCCTTCAGCCGCTTCTTCGATGTCAGGAATATATTGAGGGGCGAGCGCACGGGCTATTTTTGTCAAATAAAAACTGCCTTGCAGCAGCCGGGGTGATATTTTTTCCGAACTTTCAATAGGAGCCGCCTTTTCAACGGAAGAAATTTTAGGCTCTGTTTCTACAGCCGGCGGCCTCGGCGGTTTTGGAGGTCCTCCTACCATAGTTATATTCCGCTTCCGGCAAGCGTGGCGGGGTCTTGCGCCGGTGTTGGGGCGAACCGGGCCGTAATTTCAGCCTCTACTTCCGCCCGGGGGCGACCGTACCGCAAGGCGGACATCTCCTGCATCTGCGTGACATGCTCCAGGCTCCCGCTCTCAAACGGCAGGGTATGTATATTAAACGGCGTGGCCGGTTTGCCGCCCACCAAGAGTTTGATATGCGCTTGGTAGTTGTCAATGCGGACCATGTCGGCTGCGGTAAATACCGGTGCAAACTGCTTTTCGAGATATTCGCCGTCATCGGCGCCGACGCGGAAGGCGCAAATGGAACCAACGTTGCCGAATACCGAATCTTTAATTTCGTCCGTAAGCTGCGCGATAAACTGATGCGCCACCGTGAGCGAAAGCTTGTACTTACGCGCCTCGGAGAATATTGTCGCGATAGACGGCGTGATGAAGTTTTGGAACTCGTCGATATGGAGATAGAACGGTGATAACTCCTTGCCGAAGGAGTCGGCGCGGGAAAGCGCCGCGATGAGGAATTTTCCGACAATAACCAACCCGAGCAGGTTGGCGTTGAGGTCGCCGATGCGGCCCTTGGCGAGGTTAACCAGCAAAATTTTTCGGTTGTCCATCAGGTCGCGGAAGTTAAACGCTGATTTCTGCTGGGCTATCATCGGACGCACAAAGTCATTGGTGGTAAATATGTCAAATTTGTTGGTAACGTACGGTCCGTAGTTCTCGAGTCCCTGCTCGCCGGTTGTTTTGGCCGCGATACCTTCCCAAAACTGCTTGATGATGGGGTTTTTGCACGCGGCAAGTTTGCGCGCGCGGAAGTCCGGGTCCGCAAAGATGCGCGAAATATCAAGCAGGGTATTGCCGGACGCCGGGTCCTCCATCACCAAAAGCGCCGAGTTGCGGAAGTACTGCTCGAACGCCGGCCCCATGCTCTCCGGCACTGCGCCGAAGAGTTTTTTGAAGATGCCGAAGAGCTCGTCAACCACCAATGTTTTTTGTTCCGGGTGGGCGGGGTCATACTCGAGCATATTGAGCCCCATCGGACG
>CAYHDT010000019.1:0-7253 GCA_964355655.1 uncultured Candidatus Saccharibacteria bacterium
ACTATAAAGATGCAACCCGTCAGAATGTTTTACGCAAAATCTAACGGGACAGGGCCCGCGCAAACTTATCAATTAAACTTGATCGACACACCGGGGCACATCGACTTTAGCTACGAGGTCTCGCGGGCGCTTACGGCCGTGGAAGGCGCTATATTGCTGGTAGACGCCACCCAGGGCGTACAGGCGCAGACGCTGACCACCCTGCGCAGCGCGCGCGAGCAGGGGCTGGTCATTATCCCCGCTATTTCTAAAATAGACTCGCCGCTTGCTATGGTAGAGGACACCAAACTGCAGGTGGCTAAACTGCTGGGCATCGACCCGGAGACTATTCTGATGTGCTCGGGCCGCACGGGGGAAGGGGTCGAGGATTTGATAAAAGCGGTCATCGAGCGCGTGCCGCCTCCGAAGTCGAGCGGGACGAAACTTGGTCGCGAAAATGGTCTGGCCTCGCCGGCGCGCCCTGCAAGAGACGCGTCGGACGAGGAGACCCGAGGACCTTTTCGGGGGCAAGTTTTGTCCGCCCTGCCGCAAGCGCTTATCTTTGACTTCCAATACTCCGACCATCAAGGAGTCATAGTTTATCTGCGAATGTTTGCAGGGAGTGTTAAAAAAGGCGACGCGCTGGAGTTTGCCGCAAGCGGCCGGCGATTTTCCGCGCTCGAGGTTGGCACATTTTCCCCGACGCCGAAAGTTGCGGATTCTTTAAGTGCCGGCGAGATAGGCTACATTGTGACCGGTATTAAAGAGCCCGGATTCGCCCGCGTCGGCGATACCGTACGCTCTCAGAAGAGCACCACTGCGCCCCTGCACGGCTACGCGGAGCCGAGGCCGGTGGTATGGGCTTCCATCTATCCGGAGAGTCAGGATGACTTTACCGCTCTGCGCCAGGCCCTCGGTAGATTGCGGCTCAGTGACTCGTCACTGTCTTTTGAAGAGGAGTCTTCCGGCATGCTGGGGCGGGGTTTCCGGTGCGGGATGCTCGGGATGTTGCACCTCGAAATTGTGACCGAACGCCTGCGCCGCGAGGCGCACCTGAAGCTTGTTGTCACTACGCCGAGCATCGAGTACGAGGTGGAAACCAAAGACGGCAAGCGAGTGAGCGTCTATTCGGCGCCGCAATTTCCCGAACACGGGCTTATTGCAAAAGTATGGGAGCCGTTTGTAGAAGTTGAAATACTCCTGCCCGCCGATTATCTCGGCAATACCGTAACCTTGTTATTTGAGCACGAGGCGGTAACCGAATCGACGGAAAATTTTTCTGAGGGCCGTATCAAGCTTACGGTAGTGATGCCTCTGCGCGAGCTGATGCGCAATTTTTTCGACAAAATCAAGAGCGCCACCTCCGGATACGCTTCAGTGTCGTATCAAATGCGCGAACTGCGGCCGGCGGACGTTGCCCGGCTCGACATTTTGGTTGCTGACGAGCTGGTGCCGGCATTCTCGCGCATTGTGGCTAAGCATCGGGTGGACGAGGAGGCGGTAGCCGCAGTGGAGAAGCTCTACGGCATACTGCCGCGGCAAATGTTTGCCACCAAGATACAAGGACAGGCGCTGGGGCGCATTGTCTCAAGCCGTACACTCTCGGCCATGAGCAAAAACGTCACTCAGCACATGTACGGCGGCGATATTACCCGCAAGATGAAGCTCCGCGAGAAGCAGAAAAAAGGCAAGGCTAAAATGAAAGAACGCGGCAAGGTCAACATCCCCGAGGAGGTCTTCCTCAAGATGGTAAAAGGAGAGTAAAAACGCTCTTTAGTACGTAAAGGCAAAAGAGGAGATAATCATAGAGCCTATGACTACCACTCCTATGACGATGCTGATGGTCTTAAGCAGCCGGTCCCTGTTTTTTCCGAACATAGGGGTATTATAAGGGATATGCGGGAGTTTAAAAAGAGGCGCACTATGGGGGCCGAAGTAGTAAGGGCCGCACTGGGCTCTGCGGGGCTCTTGATATTGGGCGCCGTGGCCTTTGTGGCGTCCAACGCGGCTTGGGGTATGTATGGCAAGTTTGCCGAGGCCGCCGCCGCGCGCGCGGGTGCCGAGACACAGTTGCATGACCTGCAGTCCCGCGACCAAAAGATACAAGCCGATGTACAGACGCTCTCTTCAGACCGCGGGCTGGAGGCGGCGGCGCGCGAGCGCTTTGGCGTAGTCCGGCCTGGGGAGGGGGAGATAAGGATAGTCCGCCAGTCCACCAGCACGGAGCTTTTGCGGCAAGAATCCGGGTTCTGGCAGAGGCTGCAACATTTTCTCTTCGTGTGGTAGAGTATTTTCGTTCGTCCTACGTCGCTGGAGCTATGAAGGACACGCGAGTGTAGTTTAGTGGCAGAACTGGTGCTTCCCAAGCATCGGGCGGGAGTTCGATTCTCCCCACTCGCACCAATGTCAGAGGTACTTCTCGCCGTAGCGGCGCAAAGAGTCGATTACCGTTTTTAAAGCTCTGCCTTTTTGGGTAAGTGCATAGGAGAGTGCGGGGGGGCGGCGGACGAACCCGTCCTTTTCGAGATTTTTAAGCTTGAGCGTCAGTGTCCTGCTGCTCATCTTTAGGGAGTCCATAAGCTCGCCGAAGCGCTGCGGCCCTTTAAGGAGGTCGCGCACGATAAGGATGCTCTGGGTGTCGCCCACAAGGTCGGCCACCCGGGCGACGGGGCATTCAGGACAGAGGGCTTTGCGCTGGGCGGGCGTCCGTAACATGGCTTCAGCGTAGCATGGCGGTTTGGACTTTACAATGTAAAGTACTCGTATATACTATACGCATATGGATTACGCGAAACTTGCAGAAGGGGCGACACTCGACAAAGTTGTAGCGGCGCTTAAGGAAAGAAACATCGAAGCGGTCGTCGTAGACACCAAGGAGCAGGCGCTCGCAAAAATAAAAGAGCTTATCCCGCCCGGTGCCTCGGTGATGAACGGCTCTTCCGTGACGCTGCAGCAGATAGGTTTTGTCGACTATTTGAAAGCGGGCGCGCATGGGTGGAACAACCTTCATGCGGCCGTCTTAGCCGAAGCTGAACCGGAAAAGCAAAAGGCGTTGCGGCGCCAGGCGATATTGTCTGACTACTACCTCGGCAGCGTGCACGCGCTCTCTGAGGCGGGGGAGCTGGTCATCGCCTCTAACAGCGGGAGCCAGTTGCCGCATATCGTGTATACATCGCCGAACGTCATTTTTGTGGTCGGAACACAAAAAATAACCCCGACGCTTGCCGAGGCAGAAAACCGTCTCAGAAGTTACGTTGTGCCGCTGGAGGATGCCCGCATGAAAAGCGTCAACATGGGAGGCACTAAGCTCAACAAGCTTGTGCACTTCTTTGGCGAGCCCACGTACACTGGTCGCACCTTGCGGATGATTCTGGTCAAAGAGCAGCTTGGATACTAGAAGGGTTTTAGTGTTATAATTTTAAAACTAGCAATAATAAAAACGTATGGACAAAATAGTAACAATCTACTCCACGCCGACGTGTCACTTCTGCAAGATGGCAAAAGACTTCTTTGCAGAAAAAGGGGTGCAGTACACGGGCTACGATGTAGCCAGCGACGCGCAAAAGCGCGAAGAAATGATTAAGATGACCGGACAGCTCGGCGTACCCGTCATTGTTATCGGCGGCGACGTTATGGTCGGCTTTGACCGGCAAAAAATCGCTGACAAGCTCGGGCTAGAGGCCTAGTAATTTTTCTCGATTACCGCTACTCTAAAATCGGCCGCGCGGCCGATTTTAGGCGTAGCCCCCGTAGTTCAATAGATAGAACAGTCCCGTCCTAAGGGATAGATGTAGGTGCAATTCCTGCCGAGGGCACAACAGAATAATGGTAAAATAAAGCCGATGGACCCGGAAATAAGAGAGCTGAAGCAGGAAGTGGCGGAGCTTAAGGAGATGACCGCGGACACCAACCGCGCGGTGCGCGGTATGCGCCGCAGCCAGCGCTGGCGCACCATTTTTAGCATTGTGTGGTGGCTTACCATTGCCGGAGTCACCGGCGCCGCGTACTACTATTATGTCCAGCCGTACGTCACGCAAGCCATAGGCGCATACGACAACGCCAAGGACTTCCAAGTCCAAGTACAGGACTTTTTCGCCCAGTTCGGTCAACGAAGCCAATAGTATATTTTACCAATAGTTATTAATTATGAAAAAATTTATCATACTGGTAGTCGTGGTGGCAGTAGGAATTTTTGCTTACATAAGCCTAGTGCCGCCCCGAGGGATAGAAGGGGACTTTGCGCAATGTAAGTCAGTGCAATATAGAGATACTGGTAAATTAGCGGACATTGATACTATTAACCTCTCAATACGAACGTATCAAGAGGCAATGGGTACATACCCGCAGAGTCTCGACGAGTTGGTACCAAATTACCTTGTTGAGGACACCTTTCCAGATCCATCATGTGATTCGATAGTCCGGCATTTGAGCGACTATTACTACGACGTCACACAAAATGGAAATAATTATGAACTTGGGGCCAGTCTTGAGGATCCGAACTCCGTACGGCTACAATACGATTCGGACACAGTTGAGCCGGGTGGAAATCTGAGATATGCCGGCGACGAACAGGGTTGCGGAGGCGAAACAGGCCTTTATTGCTACAACCTAAACAAAAACACTGACCCCTTCGCTTGGTTACAGTAAACAGGTGCTTGGGGCTGGGATATCCACAGCCTTAACTATTTTTATCGTACTGGCGAGAGTATAATTAAGTAGTGAAACTAGAACGAGCGGCCGCTTACAAATTACGAGTAGCCGGGCATAGCTATAACGAAATAAGCGCAAAGTTAGGCACTCCGAAATCAACCTTGAGCGGTTGGTTTAGAGGTTTGGTGTTGTCGGATATCGCTAGAGCTCGGTTACAAGGAAGGGTGTATCAAGGGACCCTTAATGCTTTTATAAAACGCAACAAACTACAAACACACGCTGCAGAAAATAGAGCTTCCGCTGCTCGTAAAGCGGCACAACAGGAGATACCAAAACTGAGTGGTAGAGATTTAAAAGTAATTGGAGCAATACTTTATTGGGCAGAAGGATATAAACGGCTTAAGATCCGCGAGGGTAAAGAACGGATGGGACATACTATCTCTTTTGTTAACGCCGATGAAATAATGGTTCGGACATTTTTAAAATTCTTGAAGGAAATATTGCACGTACCAGATTCAAAGATTCGCTTGTGTATGAGATTATATGAGCACATTAACGAAGAAACAGCTTTACAGCAGTGGATTAAAGTTACTGGATTTCCGAAAGAAAACTTCCACAAGACGACCTACCTTGTAAGTATTGCAAGCAAGCGCAAGCGTCCGCACAACCGGTTGCCATACGGGACTCTACAAGTAGAGGTTTGCGACACTCAGAAATTCCACCATCTTATGGGGTTGATCGAAGGAGTGAAAAAGCAATTCTAATATGCTAGGATAGGCAAATCGCTTGGGTAGCTCAGTTGGTAGAGCGCTGCCCTGAAGAGGCAGATGTCGTCGGTTCGATCCCGGCCCCAAGCACTTGTAACTAAAAATCCCCTTGCGGGGATTTTTAGTTTGATTTGACTTTGAGTTTTGCCTGGCGGCCTTTGTCGAGCTTGGGGAGCTTGATTATCAAAAGCCCGTGCTTTTCGGTAGCCTCGGCTTCCTCTATCTCTACTTCCTGGGGGAGGACTATGGTGCGAGCAAAGGAGCCCCAATACAGCTCTTGGAAGAAGAAATCCCCGGCTGTCCCTTCAGTGTGGCGCTCGCGCTTGCCGCGGATAGTGACCATGTCGCGGGTTATAGAAACATCGAGGTCCTCGGGCCGTACGCCCGCTATCATTGCTTTTATGATGATATGGCTCGGGGTTTGGTAGACGTCCACCGCAAGCTCGCCCGCCTCTTCTTCCTCTACGACAGTGGTCTCATCGGAGTTCGACGAGATAGGCAGCGGTTTTTCCCTATCGCGGGGCGCATAGGAAGCGCCACCCTGGTCGAGTTCGTCAAAGGTATAGTCATCGTTTTGACTGCCGGTCAGCCATTCAAATAAAGATCGTTTTTCTTTTGCCATATATCTATACTAACAGAAATCCCGCGCGGGCTCTTTTATCTGTTCGGTCATAAAGAGCGTCACTACAATACCGAACCATATGGCCAGGAATATCCAAAATGTTGTTCCTCCGCCACTTCCCAGTATAAAAAAATTAAACATAGTATGCAAGAAAACGGCAAGGATAACTCCGGCCAGCGCCGCCAAGCGGCGCGCTTGCGCCCCCTTGTAAAAAGCGAGCGCCAGCGCGATACCTATTGTTGCCGAGGAGAGCGTGTGCAGGAGCGTTGCGCCGATAAAACGCAGGTCCCCCGTGATAATGGTACGCAATACATCTCCATTTTGCAGAGGCGTCATCAAAAAGAGCATATTTTCAAACGCTGAAAACCCGAGTGCCACGGTAACCATGTAGATGACCGCGTCCAAAGGTTCGTCAAAGACCCGCAAGCGCAGTGCCACGAGGTATGCCGCTCCAAATTTGAGCAATTCTTCAGTCACGGCCCAAATAAACAAGAGGGCAGTACCCGTAAAATACAGCATTACTCTCTGCTCTATCAACAAAGCGATAAAAACACTAATCCCGCCGGCAATAAAAGTCAGAAGCAGGTAGCGTTTTGGTTCCGGCTCGCAACGGTCTTCCATCAGCCAAAACGTGAGCCACAGGAGGGCGGGAAGTATGCCGCCAAGTATCGCAATAAAAATTACCGAATTGGCCATACCTCAACCATTATAAGGCCTTTTTTGCCGGGGAGGCTTGTCCAAATTTCTTCGGTCACAAACGGCATAAAGGGGTGCAAGAGTTTGAGCGAGTTTTCCAAGAGGTAATAGAGCGTTGCTCCGTACTCCGGCTTTCCCTTGCTCTCTTCCAAAATCTGGGCGGCAAAGCGGTCCCAGACGTAGTGATACAACTTTTCGGCAGCCATATAGATACGGTTCTCGTTGATGTCTTTGGTTATATCCGCCGCCATCGCGTCGAACTCTGCTTTTAGTTCGGGAATTATTTCGCCCGTACGCTCCTGCGAGAGCACAAAGCGCGCGATATTCCACAGCTTGTTGGCAAACTTTTTGTACGCGCCGATTTTTTGCGGGTCGAGGTTAAGGTCGGTGCCGGGGGTGTTGCCCACCACAAGCCCCATGCGCAGGGCGTCGGTTCCGTACTCCTGCGACACGGTGAGCGGGGAGATGACGTTGCCCTTACTCTTGCTCATTTTTTGCCCCTTGGCGTCGCGCACCATGCCGTGCATGTACACGTACGT
>CAYHDT010000020.1:0-5862 GCA_964355655.1 uncultured Candidatus Saccharibacteria bacterium
ATTCGAACCAAGGTGACGACTTTCAGAGAGTCGCATCCTACCACTAGATGATCCGGCAATTAATATTTCCTAAACTCTAACTCCTTTATCGCCCGTTCGACTTCGCTCTTTCTAGAGAGCTGCACTCTGCGCGAGTCCCAATGGGGTGAGAACCCTAATACTGTAAGCAATTTTATGACATTTTTCAATATAGATTGATTTGTATTGGCAAAATTAAACTTGTGGGTCGAGGTGGGCAGATGGACACTATACGAGCCTTCTGCTTCATACAGACCGCGCAAGTAACGCTTAATATAAACATGGTCTTTCATAATCCAACCCGGAACTGTTAAAACCAGATATTTCCGCGGTCCTGTCGGCATGCCGATACGCTTGCTGATTTGTCTTTCGTACAAACTGATACGGACGCAGTTGGCCCCCGATTGTTTGTAAACGTACGGTTTTTTGTTGAAAAGTTTTTCTACGAGTTTTGAGTATCGCTCTATAAATCTGGGGTTGTTGCTATTGGAAAATATAAGAAGTCGTTCGGTGCGCGGAAACTTTTGTATATGTCCATCCCCTAACATTACCCCCAATAATTCGGCTAAGTCGCCATCTTTTTTAAAGGCTGGAAAATCCCTTTTAATCAAACCACTCGCTTTTGCCTTGGCGCGCCACCAGGCAAAGTTGTCGAGCTTCTTGCGGCGCATTGTTTCAGACGTCTTCCGTAACGACGAGCTGGTAGCTTTAGTTAGTCCCTTATTCCAAGACTTTCCCATACAAAGATTTTACCATCTCTTTTTGTATACCAATTAGACGAAAAACGTCACTTTAACGCCACGGGAGGCCTCCGTAGCTCTTCTTGAAAGAGCGATATAATAAGTACATGTACTCCTGTCCGTGTTGTAGCTTTAAAACTTTAAGTGAGCAGGAAGTTTGGGAAATTTGTCCTGTCTGCGGGTGGGAGGATGATCCTGTTCAGTTGAAAGATCCTACATATATGGGCGGCGCTAATAAAGAAAGTTTAAATCAAGTAAAAGAAACTTGGTCTCAAAAGGGTATTGCGGTTTCTGTTTTAAATGGTGACGAAGGAGGATTGGGGAATATTTATAAGCGTTTGTCAGAAGATTTAAAATTTCCTTCCTACTTTGGTAACAATCTTGACGCACTTGATGAGTGCTTGGCTCAAGATGTTAAAACTGCGTATATCGTTTGGATTAATTCCAAACAAGCGAAGACATCTTTGGGAGAAACTTTTGATAAATTAGTTTCAGTTATAAATTCTGCAGCAAAAGAAAACCCGGAGCTAAAATTCATTCTCCGGTAGGTGCTCGAGACGCGTCGTTTGGCTCGTGTAAAATGCAGCTAATCCGCCTTGCGGAAAAATGAAAAATGGGGTCAGGTACCATTTTCTTTTTTCTCAACAGTTGTTCCACACAGGCAGCAAAGAAAAAATTATATAGGGCGCTCGCCTGCGGCTTTTATAAACGCCATAAAGAGCGGGTGCGGGTCGAGCGGGCGCGAGGTAAGCTCCGGGTGGAACTGAGTCCCGAGGAAGAACGGGTGTTTGTCCTTCGGCAACTCCGCTATTTCCATCAGCACTCCCGATGGCGATTTGCCACTGAAGACGAGCCCCGCGTCTTCTATCTTTTTTATATATTCCGGATTGACTTCGTAGCGGTGGCGGTGGCGCTCCTCGACTTGTTCTGCACCGTATGCCGTATGCGCCACTGTGCCCACGGTCAGCACCGCCGGGTACGTACCCAAACGCATGGTTCCGCCGTAGTCCTGCTTAATAAGCTTTTCTTTCTGGTCGGGCATGATGTCGATAACCACGTGCGGCGCGTCTTTATTGACCTCGGCCGTGTTGGCGCCCGCGAGCCCCGCCGCGTTGCGCGCGTACTCGACCGTCATCCATTGCATGCCGTAACAGAGTCCAAAGTACGGTAGTTTATTTTCCCGGGCAAATTGTATCGCCATGACTATCCCCTCTACCCCCCGGGTGCCGAAGCCGCCGGGGACGACGACGCCGTGATACTGCCGGAGCTCCTCGAGCTTGGACGGGTCTTTTTCGTACTCCTCCGAGTCTAAGTACGCGAGCTTAATTTTAAAATTCTGATGCGCCGAGGCATGCTTAAGCGCCTCGATGACGGAAATGTAGACATCGGAAAGTACGTACTCTCCGGACATAAAATATTTCCCCACCACCGCTATCTGTAGCTCACGCGAGCCGTTCTTGGACTTTTTAACAAAGGCCTCCCAATCTCCCATGTCGGTGGCGCGCCGCTGTAACCCCAGCACGTCGGTGAGAATGTCGCCCATGCCGTCTTTCTCGTAGTTAAGCGGCACGTCATAAATAGATTCCACGTCGGGGGCGGAAATAACGTGGTCGGGGTCTATGTTGCAAAAAATAGCTATCTTTTCTTTGCGCTTGGCATCTACCGGCACTGCGGCGCGCGCCAAAATAATATCAGCCTGCAAACCGACGCTGTTGAGCGAGCGGGCTGCGTACTGGGTCGGCTTTGTCTTCATCTCCCCTACGTTGCCCGGGATAGGCACGTAGGAAAGCATGACAACCGCTACGTCGCGCGGAAATTTATTCTTGAGCATGCGTGCCGCCTCAAGAAAAATGATGTTCTGATACTCGCCGATGGTCCCGCCGACCTCGACGATAGTGATATCGGCGCTTGCGGCCTTTTGCGCCTCGGTAATGCGGCGGATAACCTCGAGCGGTATGTCCGGCACCACCTCGACGTTCTTGCCTTTGTACTCGAGGTTGCGCTCTTTGCGTATGACCTCTTGGTACACCCGCCCGGTCGTCATGTAATTGATGCTCGGCAGCGTTTCGCCCAAAAAGCGCTCGTAGTTGCCCATGTCCTGGTCGGTTTCGTAGCCATCGGACAACACAAACACTTCGCCGTGCTCGGTCGGGTTCATCGTGCCGGCGTCTACGTTTATGTACGGGTCGATTTTTATCGCCGTCACTTTGAAGCCCTTAGATTTTAAAATCCTCCCGATTGAGGAGGAAGCGACCCCTTTGCCGATGCCCGACATAACCCCGCCTACGACAAAGATGTATTTAGGATTCTCCATTTACCTGTACTTTATATCTTAAGATACCGCCTGACCGCAAGAAAGCTTGCCAGCGCTCCGAGTACTACCCCCGTGCCGATAATAATGAGGAAGAAGTATAGGAAATGGCTGAGGTAGTAGGTAAAGATATTAACCCCGCCAAAAAAGTTCCCCGTTGCACCCCCGAGCCACCAGGTGAGCGGATAAAAGATAAGGAGGGTTACTATGCCGGCAATAAGCCCGTATAGAATTCCCTCAACCATAAACGGCGCGCGGATGTAAAAAGAGCCCGCGCCGACAAGCCTCATAACCTGTATCTCGTCGCGGCTGCTGTAAATGGCGAGCCGCAGGGTGTTAAAAGAAATGGCAAGCGTGGTAAATATCAAAATAGCGATTATCCACGCGCCAAGGACTTTGGCGGAGTCGGTAATGTATTGGAGCCGGCTGAGCGCCGCGCGATGCTGCTCGTCGTAGAAGTTTATTTTGTCGATAACAGACGCGCCCCCCTCCTGCGTTGACTGCTGGTCTTTAAGAAACGCGGATATGGACTCGTACTGCGAAAGGTCTTTGGCTTTGATATTGAGTACGGCTCCGAGCGGGTTATCGGGGAGCTCGTCGAGCGCGGAGAGCGTAAGCTGGTCGTTCTTGTGGCGCTCGCGGAACGCGGAGAGCGCCTCGTCGCGGGAAAGATATTCCACCTTCGACACCTCGGGCAATGCTTCCAGCGACGCTTTAAGCTCTAAGATACGGTCCTCCGGCGCGGTGGTGGCAAAGTAAACGTTGACATCGGCCTTGTCGCGGAGGTCTATCAGCGCGGAATTTAGTATGACCCCGGCAAAAATAGTGGTCCCGACGGTAAAAAGCGTGACCGTCATGACCAATATAGAGGCAAAGGAAACGAACGCGTTGCGCGAAAAACTTAGTAGTCCCGCGCGGATAATGCGTTTTATCGTAATGCGTTTCATCCCGTTAGAGATCCGACTTGCTTCGCAAGTCGGCAAAAATTAGGAATAATTTTTTATCTCTAACGGGATTCATATCCTTACAGTATATACTTTCCTTCCCTGTCGTCCCTAATCACTTTGCCGCGGTCCATGGTGACGACGCGCTTTTTGAGGCTGTCGATTACTCCTTTATTGTGCGTCGTAAGGATAATAGTTGTGCCGAGGTCGTTTATCTTCTTTAAAATCTGTACCACCTCAAAGGTGTTTACCGGATCGAGGTTGCCTGTCGGCTCGTCCGCCACGATGACATCGGGCTGGTTTACAATTGCCCGGGCAATAGCGACGCGCTGCTGCTCGCCGCCGGACAATTCACTGGGAAAGTTGTTCATTTTATCCATCAAGTCGACCAGCTCGAGCACGTGCGGAACGTCGGAGCGTATCTCCTCTTCGGCGCGGCCCGCCGCCTCCATGGCAAAGGCGATGTTTTCGTACGCGGTTTTGTTGGGCAGGAGTCGGAAATCCTGAAAGACGGTTCCTATCTTGCGGCGCAAGTCGCCTACGCGGCTCAGCGGCACTTCGTGGACATTTATGGATTCAAAAAAGACCGAGCCGGACGTAGGCTTTTCCTCGGCAAGAAGCATTTTTACCAGCGTGGTCTTGCCGGCGCCGGAGTGTCCGACGATAGAAATAAACTCGCCCGGCTCTACGCTAAAGCTGACATCCTCCAGTGCAACGGAATTATCAGCGTATATTTTGGATACGCGGTCGTAGTAAATCATGTAACGCTCCTTATTGTACCTTATTCGGCTTTTTGCAAAAAGGGCTCCAAGCCGCCGTTAAGCACACCTTCGGCGTCGCGGACCTCGACACCGGTGCGGTGGTCTTTAACAAGTTGATAGGGATGCAAAACATATGAGCGTATTTGGCTTCCCCACTCGATTTTGCCCGCTGCCACCGAGAGGTCGGATATCTTTTCCTTGCGTTCCTGCTGCAGCAGGCGCACAAGCTTGGCTTTGACTATTGCCATGGCCTTTTCTTTGTTGGCGCCCTGGGTGCGCTCGCCGTCGACATGGGCGCTGATGCCGGTCGGAGTGTGCACAATTCGCACGGCGGTCTCGCGCTTGTTTACATTTTGGCCGCCGGGCCCGCTGGAGCGCGCCATCGTGATTTCCAAATCCTTATCGTCCAGCTCGACGGCGCCTATCTTGTCTATCACCGGCAGGACTTCGACCAGTACAAACGAGGTGTGGCGCTTCTGGGAAGCGTTAAAGGGAGAAATCCGCACCAGCCGATGCACGCCGTACTCATTCTTTAGTGCCCCATAAGCTCCTTTAGCGTCGATTTCTAACGACATATTGCGGAAGCCGCCGCGGTCATTTTTATTTTCATGCAATATCCGTGCGCTCCATCCGCTCTTTTCAAAATATTTCCGGTACATTTCAAACAGCATGCGGGCAAAATCCTCCGCATCGTCGCCCCCGGCGCCGGCCACCAGCGAGAGTATGGCGCCGCCGCGGTCGTATGTGTTGCCGCCCTCGGCTTCTGCTTTTAAATCCTGCAGCTCTTTAATAAGCGCTTGCGCGTCATTTTTATCCGACCAAAAATCCGGCTGCTGCATCGCAGCCTCGATTTCTTTAATACGCTCTTGTATCTGTTCTTTTTCCACTTGTTTACACTGAGCTTGTCGAATATGGAGCCGCCTCCCAGGATTGAACTGGGGACCTTCACGTTACGAATGTGACGCTCTACCAACTGAGCTAAGGCGGCAATTAAACTGAGTCCCGACGCTGGCTTGCCTCCGATTTGCATCGGGAGTACCTCTTCAACGAGGCACGAACCTACTTTAGCAAAAACTGCTGAACAAAAC
>CAYHDT010000021.1:0-5296 GCA_964355655.1 uncultured Candidatus Saccharibacteria bacterium
GCTAGCTAGAGTTGGGGACGCACGCTCTCGGGCGGGGTTTCCTGGTTATGAAAAAGGCCCCGCCGTAGCGGGGCCCTTACGTGATAACTTACGCCGCAACACCTTGTGTGATCTGGTTGATCAGTTCGCGGTGCCTGGGGAGCAAGTCGACCATTTTTTCGAGCTCGGAGAGGTCGAATGCCATAGTCTCGATTTCCTCGTTGACGTCGCCGGCCAGATGCTTGCCGGAGAGCGACATGATGATGTCGTCGCTGGTCATCAATCCCCAGAAATGGCGGCGATGGGGGGACGGCTTCATCAACATATGCGAGGGAACGAGCTGCTTCACGGCTTTCAGCCGAGGGTCAATGATTTCGACCACCTGGCCGTTGACCTCGCGCACCTCAAGATCTTTCAGTCCGGCTTCCTCGGCCACACCGCGGACAAGCGCGTTGAGGATTGGTTCGCCTTCCAGAAGGGTCTCGGAGACAAGCTTGTAGTAGTGCGGTTGCGGCTTCGTCGTCTCTTTGATGAGCAAGATTTTCGTCTCGCCGATGACGGCAGCCACGATGACCGCACCGCCGCGGACATGTTGAGGATGAAAAGGCACGACACACCTCCGTGTGTTGGTGTTGACATATGAAGCTCCGACCGGAACCTCTGCTTGCCATTATATCACACTATTATTAAAAAAGCAAGTATTGGCAAGTAAAGAAAAACGGCTCAATTGAGCCGCTATGCGCTGCCGTCTGTTTTACCGATGTTCATTTTCAACGCTCTTGCCGTTGTCTGGCCTTCCACCACCAAGCGGAATGCCATGCCATAGTTGTCGGACGTATTGAGCGCTATCTTAAGCAAAGCGAAGCCTTGCTCCGGTGAGAGAGGCCTCTCCTTCGGACAGAGCACCGAGTGTCTGTAGAGAATCATCTCGCTCTCGGACCAATGGGTAAATTGTCCGACAGGAAGACTGGCATTGATAGTTTTGATGAGATTATCCAATTCTTTGCACCGGTTAACGGGCACCCGCAGGTAAAATCCGCAGGCCATGTGCAACGCCTTGATATCCTCAAACCATGTGAAGGCGATCTCATATTTGCCGAGAAGGCCTTGCACACAGATTAGGGCGCCATCGTCACCGGAACGTTGGACAGGCCATTTGCGTCCGACGGCAAGCTGGACCATCGAGTCAAGCGGCGTCTGCGGCTCAGACTGTTCAAGAGTAACCATGACTCTCTCCTTTTTATGATTTAGGGAGCGGAATCTCTACTTCTATTTTTACTTTACCACCCCTTCTTGTCCAGCGCCTCGCGCGCGGCGGCCTGCTCGGCCTCTTGTTTTGACTTGCCCGAGCCTTCGGCCAGCAAAGTATCTTTGACATACACGCCGACTACAAAATATTTGTCGTGGTCGGGACCGGTCTCTTTAAGCACGGTGTAGCGGGGCGTGGCGCCCTCGGTCTCTTGAGCTTTCTCCTGCAAAGCCGACTTGGCGTCTTGCCAAAGCTTCTCACGGATTATTTGCTCGATTTTAGGAAAAAGGTGCTTGCCGATAAATTCCCGGGCCGCCTCGTAGCCGAGATCCAGATAAATGGCGCCGACCAGCGCCTCAAACGCGTTCGCCAGCAGAATATTGCGCGCGCGGCCGGTGTCCTTTGCTTCCCCGCGGGAGAGAAGCAGGAAGTCGTTCATGCCGATAGCAGTCGCCACTTCGGCGCAGGTAACCGCGTTGACGAGCGCCGCGCGGTACGCGGTCAGGTCGCCTTCGGCGCTCTCGGGATACTTTTCGTACAAAAAATGCGTGCTGATAAGCTCCAGCACGGCATCGCCTAAAAACTCGAGCCGCTCGTTGTGGCCCGCCGCCTCTCCCCGATGCTCGTTTAAGTATGAGCGATGCGTAAAAGCCTGCCGCAAAAGCAGAGGGTCGTTAAACTGGAGTCCGAGCTCAGTTTGAAATGTAGTGAGATCTTTTTGCACAAATAGTTGCTACTTAATTATTTTTGTTTGTACCGGGCTCCCTGCTGTCAGCTTTTGCACGGCCTTTTCTATAAGAGGCAGCATGTCTTCATAAAAATTAAGCTCCAGCGCGTCCCGCAGGCGGAACCAGCGCGCGTCGTCGAGCCCGCCCTTCTGCTCGAGCTTTACCTCGGCGAACGGCGACTCGGCCAAAAAGTACGTCACATGCTTGCGCTTCTTGCCGGTCGCCGGGTCGCTTGCCACATACTCATTTTCCCCTATCTTCTCTTTTATTACGATATCGAGTCCGAGCTCTTCTTTTATCTCGCGGACCGTGCCTTCTTCGGTCGTTTCGTCGGCTATCTCGGGCGCATCGCCTATTTTGCCTTTGCTGAGCGTCCAATGGCCGAAAATATCGTGCACCAGCGCCAGATAGATATCGTTGCCTTGCTTGGCATACACGACCGCTCCTCCGAGCCGCTGGACCGGCATTTCCGCGTAAGGAACGTCTTTTTTCTTTTTTGAAACTTCGTCTTTGCCCGGCTCGCCGAGCTCTTTGTACACTGCGCCCAACACGCCGTTGATAAAGCGGCCGCTTTGCTCGCCGCCGAAGCTTTTGGCAAGCTCGATGGCCTCGTTGATGGCGACCTTGGCCGGTACTGCCGCGCGGTCGGCAAACAGCAGCTCGTATAATCCGAGCCGCAGGACGTTGCGGTCAACCGGGGCGATGCGCTCCAAAGGCCACTCGGGAGCGGCCTTGGCGATAACTAAGTCGAGGTCGCTTTTGCGCTCGATAGCACCGCCAAGCAACGCCTCCATAAACGGCAAGTCCCCCGCCGCCGGAGCAAATTCGCTCGCGTTGCGGATAAGCACTTGTTTGGCGCTTTCAATAGGCAATGAACGGAAGTCCCACTCGAAAAGTGTTTGGAGGACGACTGAGCGTGAAAGGTGCCTGTTGGCCATGGTTATGTAAGAGAACGAACGGGTGAACCGGCGCTAACGATGCAAAACTCAGCTGTTGAAAGCCGACGCTTTGGTCGGCTCCCCGACTAATCGTCGGGGCTACTTCGACGCCTGAGCTTTGTCTCCTTTCTTGTTGCGGCGGGCTGCTTTGGCCGACGCCTGAGCGGCGAAGTCCACTACTACCCTGCCGCGGTAGCGGCCGCATGAGGAGCATGCGCGATGAGACACGCGAGGAGCCCCGCACTCGCATACCGCGAGTTTCTGGGCTTTTATCGCGTGGTGCGAACGGCGGTTAGCCGTGTGCGCACGCGTATGTCGCATCCTTACTACCATGCTCCTACCTTATCATCTACCTTAATTTTACGCCAGTGCGGGGCACTGGCTAGGGGTTTAAAAAGAAAAGTCCCCGCCTGTGCAATAGGTGCGGCGGTGGATTTCGGACAGCCCGTGGCGTTTTATTGCGCGACGGTGCAAGAGCGTGCCGTAACCTTTATGCTGCCCGAAAAAATACTCCGGATACCGTATCGACATCCGCTCCATCAATCGGTCGCGGGATACCTTAGCCATGACAGACGCGAGTGATATCGCCGGCACTAAAGCGTCGCCTCTGATAATAGTTTCTTGTGTATATGCCGGCGGAGCATGGAGCAGACCGTCTAAAAAAATCTTTGCGTTCCCCGGGTCGGGACAGAGCGCGCGCACGCCGTTCCACACCGCCTTGCGAGTGGCGCGCGTGATGCCGAAAGTGTCTATATATGACGCTCCGGTAAAGCGTACGCAAAAACGTATTTCCCCCGCCCGCGCGCGCAAAACCGCCTCGGCGTAAATCTCTTCGCGTTTTTTAACGGACAGCTGTTTGGAGTCGTTGAGTCCGGGGAACATGTTGGGGAGATTCAGGCCGGCCGGGACAGCCACGATACCCACCGCCACCGGCCCCGCCAAAGGTCCCCGTCCCGCCTCGTCAACTCCGATTAAAAATTTCTCCGGCATTGTTTAAAGTGTAGCAAAGAAAAATACCCCCGAAGGGGTAGAAGTTCACCAGAACGGGCTGCGAACACTTTCGTAAGATCCGGATTTTACGGGTTTGTCATCGAGAACCGCGTCAATAAAGTCCATAGCGGCATTGCGCCTGCGCCACTGCACGAACCAAACCACGAGTAGGGTCACGACAATGGCCGCGAACGCGGCCAAACCCGAAGCGCAAATCAGAACAACCATCTCCCACGCCTGCGCTTCACTTTGGGCGCAAATACCGAAATAACAGCCGTGGTTAGCGACAACAGGTTGCATGTCCTTCCTCCTCTAATCAATACCAGTGTCTCTAACCCCACAATAATAGAATTGGCTCAAGCAGGCAAGGCGGGAGTATACTCACTTTATGCCTGCGAAATTCGTACCCCTGCACGTACATTCGCACTACTCCCTGCTTAAGGCTCTGCCTAAAATTCCCGACCTTGTGGCAAAGGCCAAGCAAGCGGGCTACGCCGCGCTGGCGCTGACCGACCAGGACAACCTATACGGAGCGATTGAATTTTATAAAGAGTGCAAAGCGCAGAATATCAAGCCGATTATCGGACTCGATATAAAAATGGAGGGCGGCAAACGCCTGCTCCTGTATGCCGCGGATGTCGCCGGATATAAAAATTTGATAGCGCTCGTGACTAAGTCGCATATGACAGACGCGCAGGGCACGCCTACCACGCAAGCGACGCTGGATGAACATTCTCTTGGACTTATCATACTGGACCCAAAGGACCCCGCGGTAGCTTTGCCTGAAATTTATTATCTCGAGCCGGAGGACCGGCGCGCATGGGAGACCATGCGCGCGATAGAAAACCGCGGCCCCCAAGACGGCGGACCGTCAGGCCAGGAAGACATTACCCAGGCGGACGAGGCGTTTTTCTTCCCTACTGCCGCGGCAATTGCTGAACGGTATACTCCCGAACAAATCGCGGCGACTTTTGAAATTGGCGCGCGTTGTAATTTGGAGCTTGAGTTAGGAAGATGGGTCTTCCCCAATTATCCGATACCTGCGGGCTCGTCCTATAACGCAGAGCTCCGCGTACTTATAGAAGAAGGTATAAAAAAAAGATTTCTCGCCGCCACTCCCGAAGTGCGCGAGCGCGTCGAGTATGAGTACAAAATTATCACTGATAAAGGATACGCGCCGTACTTCCTGGTAGTGGCCGACCTCTTGGCCTTTGCGCGGCAAAACGGCATATTGACCACTATCCGCGGCTCGGTCGCCGGCAGCCTGATAACGTACGTTACCGGCATTACGAACGTAAACCCGCTCGAGTATAAGCTGCCGTTCGAGCGCTTTCTAAACCCCGAACGCCCCTCTGCTCCCGACATCGACATGGACTTTGCCGACAACCGGCGCGATGAGGTTATCGAGTACG
>CAYHDT010000022.1:0-4750 GCA_964355655.1 uncultured Candidatus Saccharibacteria bacterium
CGCGGGCCCTGACCCGTTAGAAGTTGCGTACAACATTCTGACGGGTTGCATCTTAATAGTGATGCCGCGCTCGCGCTCGAGATCCATAGAATCGAGCACCTGCTCGCGCATTTTGCGCTTTTCTATCGTATGGGTAACCTCCAAAAAACGGTCAGCAAGGGTACTCTTACCATGATCTATGTGCGCAATAATTGAAAAATTTCTGATGTGGTTCATATAGATATACCGCGTGTCCCGTTAGAAGCTTTGCTTTCTAATGGGATGGTCGACCCCGTTAGAAACGCCCTGCGTTCTAACGGGGCAGGTGTGGGCAATGATGGAGAAGTTGCGTATATGCTGCACAGAGAGAATTTAACAGTTTTTAGCTGAAATAACCAGATAGCGCAAAGTTTTTATAGTTATGCAACGTCGGTGGCTTCGACTGCGGGCGGCTCTTTGATGAGGCGTCTGCGGAGCGCGCCGTACGCTTCAATAATTTCGCGGTTTTGCAAAAGAATAAGAGTCGCGGCGGTAACCAATAAACCTCCGAGGCCGCCCAAAAGCCCCTGCGACACGATACCGACGGTGGTGTTGATATCTATATAACTACCGGCGAAACTCAGGATTACGTAAGCGACTTCACCCCCGATGACCGCTGCGCCGAAACACTCAAACATTAATCTGCGCAGGCCCCGGAGCGGGAAGGAGAAGTCCCGCGAAAAGTAATAAAGGCCGACGACTACCTGCAAAAGGGCTCCAAGGCAGTATCCGAGCGCCAACATCAACACGGTCGTGCCGGGGATATCGGCGACGCGCAGGAGCGACTCCAGAAAGTCGCGCCATATCGGGCTGGCATGAAAGAGTCCGATTAAAAATATTGCGCTCGCCACCGCGGTTGCAGTCGACAACAGGGCGAACAAGAGCGGGCGTATAGTTTGCCCCGCGGCATAGTAGCCCCGCGCGATAAGCAGCGTGACACTCTGCGCGCAAAGCGACACCACAAACAGCGCCAACGCCGCGGCGGTAAGGCGAGTGGCGTCCCAATCAAACGCGCCCGCGCCGAGTATGGTGCGCACCAGCTGGGCGCGCAGGACAATTACAAACACGGTGGCGGGGATAGCCCAAAACAACATGTGCCGCAGTGCCGCCTCGACATGGCGCAAAAATTCCCCCCGCTCTCCCGCGGCATGCAGGCGGCTGAGTGTCGGAAATGCCGCTACCGAGTAGGACACGCCGATAATGGCGAGCGGCACCGCCTGCAAGTTGAACGCGAACATAAACACGGCGATAGAGCCTGGCGCAAAAAAAGAAGCCATGGCGGTAAGAATGAGGAGCGATATCTGCCCCATAGACAGCGCCAGTGTGCGCGGCACCGACAGTTTTAATACTTCCCGCAACCCTGCCCACACTTCCCGCGCGGGCGTAGCAATTGTGCGTTCGGAAGAGAAAAACGGCACCTGTATCAGCGCGTGCAAAGCGGCGCCCAAGACGACACCCCACGCAAGGCCCGACAGACCCATACGCGGATAAAGCACCGCGATGCCGAAAATAATGCCAAGGTTATACAGCAACGGCGAGATAGAGTAGAGCACAAACCGGTGCCGCAACTGAGTTAGGGAAGCAAGAATATTGGAAGCACCGAGCAATATTGGCTGGAGCAACAGTATCCGCATAAGCACTACCAAGTTATCTCCGGCTATGCCCGGCGCCACGAGCGGTGCCAGATACGGAGCGAGCACAAACAGTAGCACCGCAAGCGCGCCCATAGCCAGAAAAAAGAAAAGAAGGATTTTACTTAAGAATCCCGCGCTTCCCTTTCCCTCCGCTTCTAATCTCGAAAGAACCGGGAGGAGCGCGTAGAGCGAGAGGAGTGAAGCGACCGTGGCAAACAACAGGTCCGGCACGCGGAAGGCCGCATAATACACGTCGAGCGTTTCTGTAGCGCCAAATGAACTCGCAAGGAGCCGGTCGCGGACCAGCGCGAGCAGCTGCGAGAGCAGGGCGAAGAGTGCCAACAGGTACGCGGCTTGGTGCATCCCGCGCACCTCAATATTCATGGCGCCGAGAAAGGCCCGAAATCCGTTGGAAGCTATCTCTCGCGGAGTCATAGGAATTTATATACCATGTACTCCAAGAGTAACGCAGGCCGGAGAGACTAACAAACCTCTTTTATTGCGCAACCGGAGCGGTCTTGCGGTCTTGCGGAGCGGTGGCGGGCTGCAGGCCGTCAAGCGGTTTTTTGCCTGCCTGCAGATTTGAGACAATGGTTTTTACTTCGGCGTTGTCCGGATTACTGACCACCAGCTCCTGGAAGAGGCGCAGCGAGTCATTCTGGCGGCCCTCTGCGTAATACGCGAGTCCGAGGAAATACTTGGCATTGGCATAATTCGGCGCCAGCTGGAGCGCTTGCTCGAGCGGTGCTATGGCGTCTTTGGAGTTGCCTCCCGAGTAGTACAACAACCCGAGCTGGAAGCGGATAGAGGCGACGCCGGGTGCCGTCTGCACGGCTATCTGCGTGTTTTTAATTGCTGAATCAAGGTCGTTGTTGGCGATGTTAAGCTGCACCACAAAGAGTATCGCGTCGGTATAGTCGGGCTTCAGCGTCAGGGCCCGGGTCACGTTATCCTGCGCGCCTTTTGCGTTGCCCGCAGAAGCCTCGAGCCGCGCTATCGCAAGCGGGATAGCGGGGCTTGTCGGGTTGCGCTCCCCGGCCGCGGCATAGGCATCCTGCGCGCCCTTGTACGCTCCGTCAACCTTGAGCGAAGCAAGCAAGCCGTAGAGCCGCGCCAGCGAGAAGTAGGCGCGGTAGTCGCCGGGCGCTTGGAGCACAGCCGCCTGCCCCGCAGGAATGACAACTTGCAGCTGGGCGGTGAACTTGGCCTGCGCGTCCTCGGGCTTCAACGTTTTATCCTGCGCGATTGCGGCGAGTTTTTGCGTGCCGGCGTCCAGCTGCAGCCTAAGCGCGTTGGTTGTGCGCTCTATTGTTTGTGCGCGCGCGGCGCGGGAGAGAGCGGTGTCCGTGTCGCCGGCGGCGAGCGCGTATACTCCGTCTGCGGTATAAGCCTCGGCCACAAAGCGGCGCGCAGTGACAAAGCTCGAAAGCAAAACAGTAACAAGCAGTACGCCGACTAAGGCGAGGGTGGCGAGACCCTCGACTACCGACGGCGCGCGGGACTCGTCATCCGCGGCGCGCCCTTGCCGCCAGAGGAACCCGAACGCCGCGCCCGATAGCGCAAACGCCAGGAGAATGATGTTTTGGCTGGGGACGTACAGCGCTATGGTTGCCAGCAGGAAGAAGCTGCTGAGTCCCAGCACCGAAGCGACGAACCGTTCCTCGCGCGAAAGCACGTTGAGCCGGACCGCGCGCACAACCGCCGCAACTAGCAACATGAGTGGTATGAACCAAGCGAGCGCCCCGAGGAATCCCGCGCTGCTAAAAGCCGTCGCTAAAGTAGAGTAACCTACATTGAAGTCGAGATTCCAAAACGGAGTCCGGTTGACCTCGAGAGGCTTGTACGCGAGCCATGACGCTCCGAAGGTGTTCGGTCCGGTACCGAACAGTAATACCCGTAGAGAATCGGCGCGTGCCTGACCGGCGATATCCAGTGTCGACTGCAGACCGGGACGCACCTCAAGCGAAGAAACAGGAAATACGCTGATAAGTCCGGTGTTGATAGCCGAGCCGTACAAAAGGAAAATAATCGCAACTATCACGCCTACCATCGGATACCACGGCACCATTGCCGCTGCCGACACGGTGCTCCCCGGCTCGGCCCGGTGGTCGGCCCTCTGGCGCAGGAGCGTTAAGAGCCCAAGCAGCACGCAGCCGGCCAAAAAGAGCACCCACGCGAGAGAAAAATTGATAAGTCCGAGCAATCCGACCAGCGCCACGCCCCCGACTCCCGCGCCGATGCGCTTTAGGTTAGAAGCCGTGCCCAACTCTACGCCGGCAAAGAGCAGGACCGACAACAGTGCCGCCAGAAGACCGAGGTCGTTCCACTTGCCTATGAGGTTTACCGAGCGATCGGCAAAGGCCGAAAGCGGTATCGCCATGTCCCCGAACACGATAGAAACAAGCTGAAAGATTACCGCCGCCGCCAGCGACCAAAATACCACCATCGAGAGCATGCGCGCCGTGCGCAAAGTTTTGAAGAGCGCGAAGGAGAGCAGGTAGCAGAGCGCGGACAAAGTGACGAAGACAACCGTGTCCGTTTCGATGCCAAAGCCGGTCATCGAGACGCCGTTGCCGCGCACGAACAGAGCAGACACCAGGTAGGACAGCGGCAAAAGCCCCACCATGAGTGCGGCTAACAAGCCGTGAGAGCGCAGCATATCGCGCGCGCCGCCGGCTACTATAAATAGAACGGTCGACAGGAGTAGAGCGACTGAAAACGCCGCCACCTTAGAGAGCTGGAACGGAAACCATTGTGTCGGGATAACGAGCACCAGCGCGAGAACAATACCCGCGAGGAATGCGTACCGCGACCAACGACTGAGTCGTGAGTGCATATAGCAATAACAATTAAACGGAGGAACGATACCTCCGCGCTACAAATAATTTTGAACAACTGCCTGCGTTTAGTATATCCCCTTAAACTCCGGCCAGATGCATCCGATGTGGATTAGTGATACAATGCTTTTAGCGCGTTGAACAGTAGCCCCGGCCGCAAGGCCGGGGAGGAAAGTCCGAACACTCATCCGCCGCAAGGCGGATAACAAGGTAGCAGGTAACCCCTGTCGTACGCTTTTTGCGGGCGTAAGAGGTGCGAAC
>CAYHDT010000023.1:0-4472 GCA_964355655.1 uncultured Candidatus Saccharibacteria bacterium
GCGCGGGCAGCGCCTCTGATTGGGGGAAGGAAGGCATCCTTCCCCCAGCTCGGTCTCCGCTTCGCAGCTGTCAGCTAGAGCCACGGCTATATCGGATAGTAGTGGTGATGTAAACTTTGTGCCTCGCATTGACGGGCCTTCAGCGTCCGCCCATCGCACAGCCCCCTTCCTCGTTTCCAAGATTGTGTTCGTGGTGTCGCTTCCGCTTTTGGATTTCTGAATTGCAAGAGAACGGCGGCGCTCATCCGTCGGCCTGGCCGCCCTAGCGAAAATGCCCGAGGCGCAAATGCAAATGCGCTTGCCCCAGAACCCGCGCGAGTACGCGCGGGTTCTCCCACCCATGCGCGCGCGAAATCCCCGCCGTGAAAGATTGAATCACGGCGGCTCCCTAAAATTACTTCGTGTACACAACTGCTTTTCCAGTTCGTCCGACTTGCCGGATTTTCCCTTGCTTCTCCAATGCAGACAAATATCTCGTCGCTGTCGCGTCGGAGACGTGCAAAAGTTTCTCGACTTCGTCGTTTGTGATTTTGTCTTTCGTGGCAAACAAGCTCAAAATCTTTTCGAGTTTCTTTTGCTTTTTGTTCTGGATTGTTTCTCTCGCTTTCGTCAGCAGATCGCGCCCGCGACGCGCCTGCGGCGCTTGCGCGGGAGTTTGCGGCAAGGGCGTGGGCGAGTTGTCAAAAGGCGGAATATCTAACGGCTCATTGTTTTGTGGCAACGGCTCATTGGCTGGTATTTGAGCCGTTGGAGTTTCAGGCGGCTTCGCCTCGATCGGCTCATTTGGCACCGGCTCCGCCGGTTTTGGAGCGGGTTCAGCCTCGCTCACCGGCTGCGCCAGTTCGCTCGGCGCGTTCGCCTCTGACTGCGGCAACGGCTCACTTGGCGGCGTTGGTGCCGGTTGAGGCGTTTGGTCGGGGTTTTGTGGTTCGTCTGCCATGTTTTTTTCAACGGCTCATATAGTCATACGCTTCGCGCTTGACAAGAAAGCCAAACGGGTGTATAATTAAAGTAATATTACGGTTTTTTGAAGATGATACGAAAAACGTTTTCGATAAAATCTCCTCCTGCGTAGCCGATGATTAGTGCAATAGGCGGATTCACGGTGGTTACGAAAAAAGGGACTCCTGTCCCATTCGCCGCATACGCGGCGGCCAAACCGACCAGACCGGAGACGCCGACAGTAACGGTAAAATATATCCAGTCAAACCCCGCACCCTTTCCCGGCCATGAGCGAACCCAGCCCGATAATCCTCGCACGGCTCCGCCTGCGAAACCGGCTATCAAAATTCCTGTGTAGAACTCATCCATATTTTTAGTTGATACGTTAATAATAATTATTGCTGTGGTTGATTGGCATCCGTAGCCGGTGTATCGCTCGTTTCTTGCGGTGGAGATTCGGACGCACCTTCGGTGCTCGACGCTGCCGCGTCGGGTTGCGATTCCGATGCCTGCTCCTCGCTGTCGCTCGTCGCGGGAGTTGTAGACGCTGTTTCGGTTTCAATGGTTGATGTAGATTCTTGCGTGTTTGATTGCGTCTGCGGCGCGGGTTGCTGTCCTGCTTGATTGAGAAGCGCTTGCAGTTGGGTTTCGGTAACGCAGGTATTTCCGGCGCACAATTCATCTCCTTTTATTTTCTTTGCGGTAACAGTATCAGCGTTAATATTTACTGCGACAATTTCCTTTGTGACCAATCGCTCCGCGAGATCGGCAAATTTTTGAATCAGATTTTGCACTGCGTCCACAAGAACCGCAATAATTGAACGGTCGTCTATACCGCTTATCGCTCCGCTCGCGTCGTGCGTTGCGAGGTGATTATCAATGGTGGCAGTGTCCTCCGCAATGAAGCCGTATCGGATAGTGCTTGAAGCGTCGTTGTTGTAGACGAAAGAGACAGGCTGAAGCGCGGAAACAATAGCGAGCGCGTCAAGATTGAGATATTGAATGTCGTGTTTGGTAGCACGGGTAGAAGAAAGGCAAGCGTCGGAGCCAGAGTTGTAAACGACCTGTTTATTTGAGTCCAAACAGAGAGATCCAGCGCCAGTCGCCCCGGTAAGCCCGTCGAAACCAACGGTGCCGGTGACGGAGAATTTGCGCCACGGAGAAGACGTAGCAATACCAACGTTACCAGATGAATCTATCGCAAGCACATCACCAGTCCCGAGCGCGGAACCCGTCGAGATTTTCAATTTATGTGAATCAGAGTTATCGATACCGACAAGAAACCGACCGGCTAGATCGTTAAATTGTATATAGGGGTCGCCCGCGCCCTCTACACCCACAAATATCTCCGAACTGCCGGCACCTTGGTTGTTGAACTCCTGCTTGAATAATCCTGTGGCGCTTGTACGCGCAACAACTCCATTATGACTCCCACTCACGCTGAGCCCCACAAGATTTAACATTGTGTCTCCGGAATTTGCGGTCGTGGGTTGGAACACCGCAAAAGTTCCGGGGAATGTAGCTGCCGCGCCCGCTCGGGAACCCACGACATATACTGGCTGCGAAGTCACGAGCACATCGCCAGCGTCAATGTACGGAAGATTTAAGAACGCACTACCAGCCGCATTTTTTTGAGTAGCAATAACTGCATTATTATTTCCAAAGACAAATTTCGTGGATTCATTTACATTGATGTTTTTTGCGCCCGACTGAAAATCAAACTTGACCATCTGCGTTCCAGCTCTGGATTTCAGGTTCAAATAATCAGCAGTGATGTCGGCACCGATTAAACTAGCGTCACGCGCGACAAAGTAACTCCACGGACGAAATGTTGTGACTCCATCGTCCGCTACGCCCTGCAAGTGTGCTTCAAAGCCGAAACGAGTTCCATCGTAAAATCGATCTTCAAAAGAAAACCCGAGAGAGCCTTTGGTGCTATCAATACGATTATTACCGCCATTAATTCCCCAGTGCCACGTGTTGTCTATGTATGCAGTCTCACCGACGGGTCCGTTGGTAAACCGCACAGGCTGGAAGCTGAGTCCATACTTGGTATTTGCAACGTTGCCCGCAGCAGTACCGACTGTGCCGACTATCGTCGGGTCGTGTCGAGAAAGGAAAGCCGTATCGGCACCTTGCACGTTTGTATTAAATTCCGTACCGGAAATTGTAAGCGAGGTCGAACTTGCATATGTCGCGACTAATTTTGTACCGTCAAAAGTTAATGCGGAGCTTGTCGCGATTGCCGAGGAGCCGTTGCCGTATGGAATCGCACTTGCCGCTATATTCGCCCAACCTGTACCGCCGTTTGCGACGGGCAAAATGCCGGTGACATCGGACGCAAGATTAACGAGTGCAGTGGATACCGCACCGGCGACGGCTTTGAGAAAGCCGGTGACGTTTGAGAATGTAAACGAATTAGAAGCGACGAGTGCCGACGTGCTCGCCGTGCCGGAGACTGTAATCGCGGTTGATGACGCATACGGCGCGATGAGGAGCGCGGCAGACGGAAGCGTAATAGAGCCGATGCTATTTATCGTCGTTGTGGATGTTCCGCCGAAATATGCAGTATCGAAAATAGAGAAACGGGTTGATGAAGCTTGGACGAAACTGCTTGCAGTCGTGGACGTTGCGGTGAGGTACGGAATAGTAATTGCGCCCGAAAGTGTCTGTGCCCCTGATACTGTGAGCGAGCCGGTCAGCACGAGATCGCCCGAGAGCGTACCGCCGGAAAGGGCGAGATAATTTGATGCGGTGATGCCGTTGGGAATGTCGGCGTCGGTAAGACCGGAAACTCCGTTGACTGTTATGCTCGACAAATTCGTACCGCTCAAATTATCAATTTTGCTCATGAGCGAGATGGTGTTGAACACGCCGCCGCTACCGTAATTAGTTGCGGGAGCGGGATAAGTCGTACCATAAATTGTTTTGCCGAATGTGTTTGAGAGTGCGTTAAGTTGATTCGCAAGATCCGCTTGCGTGACAAATCCGCCTGTCGGCGGGAGAGTAGTTTGCACTGTGCGTTCGATGACCGGCTGCGTGATGTAGTTGTTTACAATCGTAGTAGTCGCGGCTCCGCCGCTCGACGCGCCAGTCGATGACGCGGCGCTTGTTGCGTCAGCCGGTAAATGAAACGGGTCTTGTGTCGTCGCTACGACGGCTGCCGCCGCCTGAACGCTAGATTGAGTATTGGTAGCGGTATGCGCCCCACCCGAAAATAGCAAAAGGATGCCTAATACTACGGCTGCGATTTTCCCTCCAATCGTATGCAAAAAGTCTCCCATAAATTACATGCAAATTGCCCGCTCTAAGGCGGGGCTCCTCATACCCGAAAACGCCACGCGCGAAACGAGAGAGAGAGAGAGAGAGAGTAAAAATGCGGCGCAAAATTCTTCATAATGAGCACATATATTGTACCACCGCTACGCACCCTGTAGTCCCAGATATGCACTATCCCCATATATTGAATATAAGCGCCGCCCCACCGCCCGCAGGCGTCCCCGCACACGACACTTTCCCCGTTCCACTCA
>CAYHDT010000024.1:0-3675 GCA_964355655.1 uncultured Candidatus Saccharibacteria bacterium
GGAATCGAACCCTGGTTCCAAGCTTGAAAAGCTTGTGTCCTAACCGTTAGACGATGGGGCCCCTTGGTCCGCAAAGCGGACCTGGCGGAGGAGGTGAGATTCGAACTCACGGTGAGGTTTCCCCCACGCCACATTTCGAGTGTGGTGCCTTCGACCACTCAGCCACTCCTCCAGTGGCCATAAAATAGCACTTTTTTGGCTTTTTTGCTATTGTGTTTGTGCGCACCCTTAGCTCAGTTGGTAGAGCGACCCCTTGACGTGGGGTAGGCCGGGAGTTCGAATCTCTCAGGGTGCACTGATGAAAGTTTTAGCAATAGAAACGTCCTGCGACGAGACGGGTATTGCCCTAGTCGAGGCTACTAAGCTTGACCGAGGCCTGCCTGCCGGCAGGCAGGGTTTTATATTTGAAACAAAAAAGGCGGCTCTGCTCTCGCAGGCCATGCTCCACTCGCCTTACGGCGGCGTGTACCCAAACCTGGCCAAGCGCGAGCACGAAAAGAACTTGCCTCTGCTTTTTGAGCAGTTTAAAGACGAGATGTTTGACGCGGTGGCGGTGACGCATGGGCCGGGGCTCGAGCCCGCGCTCTGGACGGGAGTGGAGTTTGCTAAAAAGTTGGCGGCGCAGCGCTCTGTGCCCCTGCTCGCCACCAACCATATGGAAGGGCATTTGATTTCCTCGCTCGCCCAACCCGCACAAACAAGCAAAAAACATTCTAGTATTTTGCAAAATACTAGAATAGAGAATGTGCAGCTGCCGGTGCTTGCACTTTTGATATCCGGCGGGCACACCGAGTTTGTGCTTATGAAAGAGTGGCTGCAGTATGAAGTCATCGGCAAGACGCTCGACGACGCGGTGGGTGAGGCCTTCGATAAAGTGGCGCGCATGCTCGGACTCCCCTACCCCGGTGGCCCGGAGATTTCGAAGCTCGCGGAGACACATCGGAAACAAGGCGAAACCTTGTTAAACAAGGTTTCGCCTTGGAGTTTGCCGCGGCCGATGATTAACTCTGGCACTTGCGACTTTTCCTTCTCCGGCCTTAAAACTGCGGCGCTCTACGCCCTGCGCGACAAAGGCGGCATACAAAAATTGTCGGCCGATGAAATCGGGGGCTTTGCCGCCGAGCTGGAGGATGCTATTGCGGAAGTACTGGTGTCTAAAACCCGCAAGGCGCTGTGGGACACGGGGGCCAAAACATTTGTCATAGGCGGCGGCGTGGCTGCCAACAGATTTATACGAGAAAAGGTCGAGGCATTAGTGCTCGACGAGTTCCCAGATGTAGAGTTGCGTCTCCCCCAGTTTGATATCACTGGCGACAACGCAATCATGATTGCTCAAGCTGCGCTCGCCCGCGCCCTGTCAGGCAAAAACGATGCGGCCGACAGCGACCTCCGCGCCGTTGGAAATCTTTCTATAGCAAACAAATAGCCCCACGCCGGATTGCGTGGGGCTCGAACACTTTTGGCGTACTAGAAGTCATACGACTCCGTCAAGACAACCTGGGAACCGTCAGCTCTGGTCCAAGGGTCCTGATGGGAGTCATGCTTTGGCTTGATCAGAACCGAACCATCGTTTTCAACCCGCAGGTGGAAGTGACTCCAATATTCGTGGGTGTATTCATAGCTGAACTCATGGCCCCCACCTTCGTCGAACTCGACCGTATTGTTGCCATACACCCGAACATCAAAGATGGCATGGACACCGTGGTAAGCCCTTGTTGCAGATCTCTTACAATAGCCGCGGACGGTTGCCTTATACTTCTCACCATTCTGGCATGGCCCCTGATGAGCAAACCGCACAGTGACACCAAGCCAGCGCACGCGCTCTTTAATAATCTGTTCGATAGCGTCTTGAGCGACATCTGCGACGGCGGTGTGAACTTGTGAAAGAACACCTTCTTGAATTTTCCTCGAACGTCCGAACATGCATTACTCCCCTTGCAGGAGTTCGTTGGCCAGTATTGACCACACGGTAGACGTTGCATCTACCTGCCCATTATATCATACATATTACTAAAAAGTCAATAGCCCCTCCCTACCCTCCCCAAAACCCTTATTTTTGCTAGTATTTAGAGCATGTCTGAGATTCCTGAGAAATTCCTCAAGCCCTACGACCCAAAAGCTGTTGAGGCTTCCATATACAAAAAATGGGAGGAGTCGGGCTACTTTAACCCCGACAATTTGCCTAATCTCCCCGATGGCAGCCCGCGCACCGAGCCATTTACCATCATCATGCCGCCGCCAAATGCCAACGGCAGCTTGCACGCCGGACACGCGCTGTTTGTGACGCTGCAGGATATCATGACGCGCTTTGCCCGCATGCGCGGCAAGAAAGCCCTGTGGCTCCCCGGGGCCGACCACGCAGGCTTCGAGACACAGGTCGTGTATGAAAAGGTGCTCGAAAAGGAAGGCCGCTCGCGCTTTCAGATGCCACCCGAGCAGTTGTACAAAGAAATTCTGGACTTTACCCTTGCCAACAAGTCGTTTATGGAGGGTCAGCTGCGCCAACTGGGAGCAAGCTGTGACTGGTCGCGCGAGATGTTTACGCTCGACCAAAAGGTGGTTGCGACCGTCTACGAAACTTTTACGAAACTCAACGAAGACGGTCTTCTATATCGTGGAGCACGAATCGTCAACTGGTGCCCCAAGCATCAAACCTCTCTTTCTAATCTTGAAACCGAGCGCATCAGCCGGACCGACAAATTTTATTATCTCAAATACGGGCCGTTTGTTATAGCTACCGCCCGCCCCGAAACAAAGTTCGGCGACAAGTACGTGGTGATGCACCCCGACGACGCGCGTTACGCGCAGTACAAAGACGGCCAGCAGTTTGAGCTGGAGTGGATCAACGGACCCATTACCGCGACAGTAGTCAAAGACGAGGCTATAGACATGGAGCTGGGCTCGGGCGTGATGACCATTACCCCGTGGCACGACCAAGCCGACTTTGAAATAGCGCAGCGCCACAACCTGCCCTACGAACAGGTCATCGACTGGCGCGGCAAGCTTTTGCCGATTGCCGGAGAGTTTGCCGGCATGAGTATAAAAGACGCCCGCGCCAAGATTGTTGAAAAACTGGAGTCAAAAGGGTTGGTAGACAAAATTGACGATAAGTATGTACACGAGGTACCGGTCTGCTACAAATGCGAGCGCGAGATAGAGCCGCAGGTGCGGCCGCAATGGTTTGTAAAAATGCAGCCGCTTGCCGAGCGCGCCGCAGCGGCAATCAAAAACGGCGACACCAAGGTCATACCCGAAAACTACGGGCGTATCCTCCTGCACTGGCTGGAGAACATCCAAGACTGGAACGTGTCGCGCCAAGTGGTGTGGGGCATCCCGATACCCGCGTGGAACAAGGGCGAGGAATGGAAGGTGGTTGTAGAGTCTCCGGGAGAGGGCTGGAGTAAGGACCCGGATACTTTTGACACCTGGTTTTCTTCGGGCCAGTGGCCGTTTATTACGCTCGGCTTCCCCGACTCAAAAGACTTTAAGACCTTCTACCCCACCGATGTAATGGAGACGGGCGCCGACCTTATCTTCTTCTGGGTGGCGCGCATGCTTATGCTCGGGCTCTACCGCACCGGAGCAGTGCCGTTTACGTACGTGTACATGCACGGCATGGTGCGCGACGCCAAAGGGCAAAAAATGAGCAAGAGTAAGGGCAACGTCATCTCCCCG